>NZ_JBMEZZ010000061.1:0-601 GCF_048822415.1 Klebsiella sp. C360 | reverse complement strand
TGTCCCCCACGGGGGTGCGCAGTGGGCGCCGCGCGCCTGCGCGCGGGAACGGCGGCCCGCCTTCGGGTCGCGGCGCCGTACTGCGAGTTAGCGGCCGCACGCGGCCGGTTACGGGGGACACTACGCCATACGACCAGCGACCCGCTGAGCTGCACAATCCACGGATAACACAAGCTACATACATGTCGATATGGGAATCCGCCCATCTTGCCGGGCGCCGCTGTCGTGTGGAAATCCGCCCACCTTACCGGGCGCCGGTGCCGTGTGGGAATCCACCCACCTTGCCGGGCGCCGGTGCTGTGTGGAAATCCGCCCACCTTGCCGGGCGCCGGTGCCGTGTGGGAATCCGCCCACCTTGCCGGGTGCCGGTGCCGTGTGGAAATCCGCCCACCTTGCCGGGCGCCGGTGCCGTGTGGGAATCCGCCCACCTTGCCGGGCGCCGGTGCTGTGTGGGAATCCGCCCACCTTGCCGGGCGCCGGTGCTGTGTGGGAATCCGCCCACCTTGCCGGGCGCCGGTGCCGTGTGGGAATCCGCCCACCTTGCCGGGCGCCGGTGCCGTGTGGGAATCCCCCCACCTTGCCGGGCGCCGGTGCCGTGTGG
>NZ_JBMEZZ010000060.1:0-629 GCF_048822415.1 Klebsiella sp. C360 | reverse complement strand
TCACTCCACGATTTACCGCTGGGTTCAGCGTTATGCGCCTGAAATGGAAAAACGGCTGCGCTGGTACTGGCGTAACCCTTCCGATCTTTGCCCGTGGCACATGGATGAAACCTACGTGAAGGTCAATGGCCGCTGGGCGTATCTGTACCGGGCCGTCGACAGCCGGGGCCGCACTGTCGATTTTTATCTCTCCTCCCGTCGTAACAGCAAAGCTGCATACCGGTTTCTGGGTAAAATCCTCAACAACGTGAAGAAGTGGCAGATCCCGCGATTCATCAACACGGATAAAGCGCCCGCCTATGGTCGCGCGCTTGCTCTGCTCAAACGCGAAGGCCGGTGCCCGTCTGACGTTGAACACCGACAGATTAAGTACCGGAACAACGTGATTGAATGCGATCATGGCAAACTGAAACGGATAATCGGCGCCACGCTGGGATTTAAATCCATGAAGACGGCTTACGCCACCATCAAAGGTATTGAGGTGATGCGTGCACTACGCAAAGGCCAGGCCTCAGCATTTTATTATGGTGATCCCCTGGGCGAAATGCGCCTGGTAAGCAGAGTTTTTGAAATGTAAGGCCTTTGAATAAGACAAAAGGCTGCCTCATCGCTAACTTTGCAACAGTGCC
>NZ_JBMEZZ010000059.1:0-710 GCF_048822415.1 Klebsiella sp. C360 | reverse complement strand
CGGGGTTGCGGACAGTGTCTGGTGGGTAGTTTGACTGGGGCGGTCTCCTCCCAAAGCGTAACGGAGGAGCACGAAGGTTAGCTAATCCTGGTCGGACATCAGGAGGTTAGTGCAATGGCATAAGCTAGCTTGACTGCGAGCGTGACGGCGCGAGCAGGTGCGAAAGCAGGTCATAGTGATCCGGTGGTTCTGAATGGAAGGGCCATCGCTCAACGGATAAAAGGTACTCCGGGGATAACAGGCTGATACCGCCCAAGAGTTCATATCGACGGCGGTGTTTGGCACCTCGATGTCGGCTCATCACATCCTGGGGCTGAAGTAGGTCCCAAGGGTATGGCTGTTCGCCATTTAAAGTGGTACGCGAGCTGGGTTTAGAACGTCGTGAGACAGTTCGGTCCCTATCTGCCGTGGGCGCTGGAGAATTGAGGGGGGCTGCTCCTAGTACGAGAGGACCGGAGTGGACGCATCACTGGTGTTCGGGTTGTCATGCCAATGGCACTGCCCGGTAGCTAAATGCGGAAGAGATAAGTGCTGAAAGCATCTAAGCACGAAACTTGCCCCGAGATGAGTTCTCCCTGAGACTATAAGTCTCCTGAAGGAACGTTGAAGACGACGACGTTGATAGGCCGGGTGTGTAAGCGCAGCGATGCGTTGAGCTAACCGGTACTAATGAACCGTGAGGCTTAACCTTACAACGCCGAAGATGTTTT
>NZ_JBMEZZ010000058.1:0-725 GCF_048822415.1 Klebsiella sp. C360 | reverse complement strand
AGCAGGCGGCCTATTTCAAAAAAGGCGGCTGTACGGTAGTCACTGACTCTCTCGCAGATCTTCCCGCTCATGTACCAGTAATACCCGTCAGTGCTGACAATATCGAGCAAATACCGCATATCATAAACCGTATCGGGTATTACCTCACCCTCACCGGCCAGAACGCCGCTGGCAATAGAATGGTTCCCTCCTCGTACAAAGCCTATCCGCCAGGGCAACCACAAAGTAACGCGGTGGTTAATATCCTGTACCCACGGATTGCCCTTAGCGCTGCCTATATGGGGTCTGAGGTCCAACCATGCGAAAAACCACGTTAAGAAAGCAACCTTCTGAAAAGGCGACGTTTATCAGTTTTTTTTCCGGCCATAAAGGGGGCGGAAATTATTCCCTGCACGGGTATTCGCAAGGATTTCGGTAGTGCTCTGGCTCTGCCCCCCATAACCTGGCGGACAGAGCATGATTGGGAAAGCGGTACCCTCACGGCAGAAACGATTGACGCAGGCTATATTTCTATTATTCTGGAAATATAGATAAAGGAGGTATTATGGATTTAAACACTGCTGCAAACGCACTTCGAGAACTGGGCCACCCGACACGTCTCAGCATATACCGGGAGCTGGTCAGGGCGGGTCATGAAGGCCTGCCGGTTGGCGAACTGCAGAAGCACCTTGAGATTCCTGCCTCCACGCTCAGCCATCATCTTTCAGCGCTGATATCCGCTGGAC
>NZ_JBMEZZ010000057.1:0-769 GCF_048822415.1 Klebsiella sp. C360 | reverse complement strand
CGGTAATGACTCCAATTTACTGATAGTGTTTTATGTTCAGATAGTGCCCGATGACTTTGTCATGCAGCTCCACCGATTTTGAGAACGACAGGGACTTCCTGCCCAGCCTTGCCAGATGCTGTCTCAGATTCAGGTTGTGTCGCTCAATTCGCTGCGTGTAACGCTTACTGATGACGTGCAGTTTTCCCTTCAGACGTGACTCATACATCGGCCAGCCGTCCGTCATCCATACCACCACGTCAAAAACTGACAGCAGGCTCAGAAGACGCTCCAGTGTGGCCATAGTGCGTTCACCGAAAACGTGGGCTACCACCGCCCTGCGTATCCTGTCATACGCGTAAAACAGCCAGCGCTGACGTGATTTTGCACCGACGTAGCCCCATTGCTCGTCCATCTCCGCACAGACAATGACATCACTGCCCGGCTGTATCCGGGAGGTTACTGACTGCGGCCTGAGTTTTTTAAATGGCGCAAAATGGTGTTGAGGCCCACGCCCATTAGTCGTGCGGTGGCACGGCAACCGACGCCGTTCATAGCCATATCAATGATTTTCTGGTGTGTACCGGGCTGAGAAGCGGCATAAGTGAAGGTGAGCTGCCATGTTTTACGGCAGTGAGAGCAGAGATAACGTTGATGCCCGGCAGTACTTTTGCCATTACGCATCACGCCTTCAGTAGCGGAACAGGAGGGACAGCAGACGGAGACTGAAGCCACGGGAGCACCTCAAAAACACCATTATACACTAAATCAGCAAGTTGGTAGCATCACC
>NZ_JBMEZZ010000056.1:0-825 GCF_048822415.1 Klebsiella sp. C360 | reverse complement strand
AGACGGGAACCGGCTCGATGCGCAGCACAGCAGAGCGGCCCCGAAGGGGTAACGCCCTGTGTGGCATCAGGATTTAGCGCAATGGCAGAACATGAGCTGGAGAGATCACCGGCAAGCAGCAGCAAAGGGGCGGCGCAGCCGCCCAGATGGCTGTTTGCCGATACCGGCGATTAATTAGAGCGGTGTTTAATATCCCCCGCGTGGCGGGGGACTAGGTTTCAGCAAGTCATGTTAAATACGTGTCCGTCATGTAAACTGAAATCCCCAATAAACAGATCCCGCGCATAGGCTACGATGTCAAAATATCGGGCTACGGATTCAGGAATTTCATTCAGTAGACCGCTATCATTCAGGTATTCCTCTGCAAAAGTTTCTTCGTCCTTAGCTTCGCCCATATAGGCATCTCTAAACAGGTCGAAATCAGTGCTATTAAACAGATCAACAAAGGCCACAAACGCCGCTTCGTTTCCTTCCTCGCGGGCTTGTTTAAAGCCGTTAATAAAATCCCAGTTGATATGGCACTCTGACGCCATATCAGACGGAATACCCTCCCAATCCTGGAACATAAATTCTGGATCAGCCTCATTTGCGTGTAACTCGCGGCAGCGCTCGTAAAACTCCTCTGAGCTATCAAAATCGGTCAGATCGAGCCAGGCTCCCGCAATGCTTCCGCAGTTGTATTTATGGTAAGTGCCAACATAAACAGAAGGGGTCGTAATATCAGTCATGGTGTACTCCTTAAAGCGCCGATACCGGCAATTTTTCGGGCGGCGGTATTGCCTCCCGATGATTTAATTATCGGTGATTACGCCTTTAAAGTCAATG
>NZ_JBMEZZ010000055.1:0-926 GCF_048822415.1 Klebsiella sp. C360 | reverse complement strand
CCAGGTTCTGATCCTGCGTCGAGACGCGCGCATAGCCAATCAACATGGCTTGTCTCGCGCCCGGTCGATGCGTTCCTGCATCGCCTGCATCACTTCTTCGTGGGTGTACGATCTGGCGTTGGCGTCGGTGGCTTGCCGCAGGGCTTCCTCAACCTCGCGCGTCATCCGCTCGTAATCCTCCGGCCACAGCGCTTGCTCCATGCGCAGCGACGCCTGACCCAGCAGGTGCAGCAGGCTGAACAGCCGCATGTCGTTGGTGGCGACGATGCGCTCCCGAATCTGCTCCTGAATAGCTTCGCTAGCCCGATGCGCTTGTGGTGTGGCAGTCCCCTCGTAGTCAGCGGGGAATTCCGCTTCCTCGGCAATCCTTGCCCAGGCGCTGGCCAGCGCCTCGATGGTTGACGTGCTCATTTCCGCCGCTCCTGTGCTCTTTGGCGAATCAACCGGCCAAGGGGCCTCGACGCGAAAACCAGCAGCATCACGCCTATCGGATACCAGGTCGAGAAGACCACCAAGGCATCGAAGGCTGGCCGTCCGGTGTTGGTAGGCAGTACGGCGGTCACAGCCATCAACCCGCCGACCGTCCAGATGATGCGCCACACGTAGGGCATCACGCGGGGCACGTAGCCGTCATCGAAAGCGGTCTGGTAGTAGCGGCGCAGGCCGCGCTCGGCAAGCGCCTGGCGCTGCCGCTCCGACAGCGCATCCGTCCGGCCATACCAGCGCCGGAATGGTGGACAGCGCAGCAGCAAAGGGGTGAAGAGGATCATCACCGCCACGATCGCGACACCCCACGCCATGACGGCGCCGGCATCGGGCCGCTTGGCGTTCTCGATCACGGGCGCGAAGACGCCCGGAGCACCGATCATCCAGAACAGCGCAATGTGCTGATGGAAGGAGAGCTTCATTTGCTCATCCACTTGCGC
>NZ_JBMEZZ010000054.1:0-989 GCF_048822415.1 Klebsiella sp. C360 | reverse complement strand
TCGTCCATCGCGATCGGGTGGATCAGGGTAACAACCATTTTGATGTTGTCGCCCGGCATTACCATCTCTACGCCTTCCGGCAGTTCGATGGTGCCAGTCACGTCAGTAGTACGGAAGTAGAACTGCGGACGGTAGCCTTTGAAGAACGGAGTATGACGGCCGCCTTCGTCTTTGGACAGAATGTACACTTCAGATTCGAACTTGGTGTGCGGGTTGATGGTGCCCGGCTTAGCCAGTACCTGACCACGTTCGATTTCTTCACGTTTGATACCACGCAGCAGAACACCTACGTTCTCACCAGCACGGCCTTCGTCCAGCAGTTTGCGGAACATTTCAACGCCAGTACAGGTGGTTTTCGCGGTTTCTTTGATACCAACGATTTCAACTTCTTCACCCACTTTGATGATACCGCGCTCTACACGACCGGTAACAACGGTACCACGACCGGAGATGGAGAATACGTCTTCGATCGGCAGCAGGAACGGCTTGTCAATCGCACGCTCTGGTTCCGGGATATAGGTATCCAGGTGGCCAGCCAGTTCGATGATTTTCGCTTCCCACTCTGCGTCGCCTTCCAGCGCTTTCAGAGCAGAACCACGAACGATCGGAGTGTCGTCGCCCGGGAAATCGTACTGAGACAGCAGTTCACGAACTTCCATCTCAACCAGTTCCAGCAGCTCTTCGTCATCAACCATGTCGCATTTGTTCAGGAACACGATGATGTACGGAACGCCTACCTGACGACCCAGCAGGATGTGCTCACGAGTCTGCGGCATCGGGCCGTCAGTCGCAGCAACAACCAGGATCGCGCCGTCCATCTGCGCAGCACCGGTGATCATGTTTTTAACATAGTCGGCGTGGCCCGGGCAGTCTACGTGCGCGTAGTGGCGAGTCGGGGTGTCATATTCAACGTGAGAGGTGTTGATGGTGATACCACGAGCTTTTTCTTCCGGCGCGTTATCGATCTGGTCGAATGCGCGAGCGGAACC
>NZ_JBMEZZ010000053.1:0-1085 GCF_048822415.1 Klebsiella sp. C360 | reverse complement strand
AAGTTCTGTGGATGTCAAGACCAGGTAAGGTTCTTCGCGTTGCATCGAATTAAACCACATGCTCCACCGCTTGTGCGGGCCCCCGTCAATTCATTTGAGTTTTAACCTTGCGGCCGTACTCCCCAGGCGGTCGATTTAACGCGTTAGCTCCGGAAGCCACGCCTCAAGGGCACAACCTCCAAATCGACATCGTTTACGGCGTGGACTACCAGGGTATCTAATCCTGTTTGCTCCCCACGCTTTCGCACCTGAGCGTCAGTCTTTGTCCAGGGGGCCGCCTTCGCCACCGGTATTCCTCCAGATCTCTACGCATTTCACCGCTACACCTGGAATTCTACCCCCCTCTACAAGACTCTAGCCTGCCAGTTTCGAATGCAGTTCCCAGGTTGAGCCCGGGGATTTCACATCCGACTTGACAGACCGCCTGCGTGCGCTTTACGCCCAGTAATTCCGATTAACGCTTGCACCCTCCGTATTACCGCGGCTGCTGGCACGGAGTTAGCCGGTGCTTCTTCTGCGGGTAACGTCAATCGACAAGGTTATTAACCTTATCGCCTTCCTCCCCGCTGAAAGTGCTTTACAACCCGAAGGCCTTCTTCACACACGCGGCATGGCTGCATCAGGCTTGCGCCCATTGTGCAATATTCCCCACTGCTGCCTCCCGTAGGAGTCTGGACCGTGTCTCAGTTCCAGTGTGGCTGGTCATCCTCTCAGACCAGCTAGGGATCGTCGCCTAGGTGAGCCGTTACCCCACCTACTAGCTAATCCCATCTGGGCACATCTGATGGCATGAGGCCCGAAGGTCCCCCACTTTGGTCTTGCGACGTTATGCGGTATTAGCTACCGTTTCCAGTAGTTATCCCCCTCCATCAGGCAGTTTCCCAGACATTACTCACCCGTCCGCCGCTCGTCACCCGAGAGCAAGCTCTCTGTGCTACCGCTCGACTTGCATGTGTTAGGCCTGCCGCCAGCGTTCAATCTGAGCCATGATCAAACTCTTCAATTTAAGTTTGATGCTCAAAGAATTAAACTTCGTAATGAATTACGTGTTCACTCTTGAGACTTGGTATTCATTTTTCGTCCGA
>NZ_JBMEZZ010000052.1:0-1157 GCF_048822415.1 Klebsiella sp. C360 | reverse complement strand
TCATGCGAGAAACGTTGAAGCGCTTAGCAACTGCACCAACTGTCATTTCAGGATCAGCAAGTAAGATTCTAATTTGTTTAACATCTTCTTCAGAAAGTGACGGTTTTCTCCCTCCCACACGGCCCCTTGCGCGTGCAGCTGCAAGGCCTGAGCGCGTTCTTTCAATATTGCGGTTGCGTTCAAAGCTAGAGAATATCGCCATCAGATGAGTATAGATTTCCCCTATAACTGGCGCATTTGTGTCTATTCTGTCCTTGATGGCTATGAAAGTTATTCCGCGTTTCTTCAGGTCGTCGAGTAAAGTAATGACTTGACCCAATGAACCGCCGAGCCGATCTAGTGCCCAAACTACTAGGGTATCTCCCTCGCGCAATGCTTTCAGGCAGTTCTCCAGTTCCGGCGCACCTTTTTTGTCGCGCTTTGGGCCGCTACGTGAGGTCTGATCCTGATAGATTTGCTCACATCCAGCTTTTGTTAGTTCGTCAACCTGGTGCGCCACATCCTGAAGATGCGTAGATTTACGTGCATAGCCGATTTTCATTCTTTTCTCGCTAATTAGTTATGGGGTTATTGTTATGTTGATACAGTAACGAGTTTTGTTACATGAGGGGAGTCATTTTTCGGGAGAAGTCAGGACTTTTCAAGACTGTCACAAAAACCATCGTTTTTGATACATTAATTTAACCAATAGGTTGCAGATCAAATCGCCTGTAACAGCCTTTCTGGCTGTTTGTCGTTTTCAGAAGACGGCTGCACTGAACGTCAGAAGCCGACTGCACTATAGCAGCGGAGGGGTTGGATCCATCAGGCAACGACGGGCTGCTGCCGGCCATCAGCGGACGCAGGGAGGACTTTCCGCAACCGGCCGTTCGATGCGGCACCGATGGCCTTCGCGCAGGGGTAGTGAATCCGCCAGGATTGACTTGCGCTGCCCTACCTCTCACTAGTGAGGGGCGGCAGCGCATCAAGCGGTGAGCGCACTCCGGCACCGCCAACTTTCAGCACATGCGTGTAAATCATCGTCGTAGAGACGTCGGAATGGCCGAGCAGATCCTGCACGGTTCGAATGTCGTAACCGCTGCGGAGCAAGGCCGTCGCGAACGAGTGGCGGAGGGTGTGCGGTGTGGCGGGCTTCGTGATGCCTGCTTGTTCTACGG
>NZ_JBMEZZ010000051.1:0-1277 GCF_048822415.1 Klebsiella sp. C360 | reverse complement strand
TGGCGATTCCGTTCGGCCTCAAGTTCAGCGGCTATGCCCGCTATGGCGCCCATTTCCAGACCGGCGACCAGAAATATGTCGGCGTCGACGGCTCCTATAACGGCGCCTCGGCGATCGGTCGTCTGGGCAACGAAAGCAACGGCGGCGAATTCCAGATCAGCAAAGCCTTCAAAAGCGCGCAGGGGGCTATCTGGGATCTCAACGTCATGTTCGACCACTGGAGCGACGAGGTTAACCTGAAGAAGGCCTACGTCGGCGTCACCAACGTGCTGGAATCCAATCCCAACGCCTATATCTGGGCCGGCCGCGACTTCCACCAGCGTCCGCAACAGGGGATCAACGACTACTTCTGGATGAACCACGACGGCCAGGGCGCCGGGGTGAAGAACTTTGATATCGGCGGCGTGCAGTTCGACGTGGCGGCGGTGTCGCAGGTGAAATCCTGTAGCCCGGAAGTGATGGCCGACGAGACCAACCCGTCGCGCATCACCTGTACCGGCAGCTCCGACACCGGGGACAACGGCCACTACGCGCTGACCACCAAAACCCACAACATCAAGGCCGGGCCGATCGACGTCGAGGTGTACGCCAACTACGGCTTTGACTCGAAGGCGGTGGACAGCGACGCGCGTCTCGAAGCCTGGCAGGGCGGCCTGGTGCTGAGCCACACCAACGACAGCGGGGTGAACAAGGTGATCCTGCGCTACTCCGACAACTCGGATAACAGCGTCTACAACAAAACCGACGACCTGACCACGGTCTACGCCAGCTTCGAGGGCAGCCATAAGTTCACCCAGCAGGCGCAGGTGGAATATCTGCTGGCCTTCCACGACTACGACAACGGCAAAGATAATACCGACAACCGCAAAAACTACGGCGCCATCGTGCGGCCGATGTACTTCTGGAACGACGTGCACTCCACCTGGCTGGAAGCGGGCTACCAGCGCGTGGACTACGACCAGGGCGGGGATAACCACGGCTGGAAGCTGACGCTGTCGCAGAACATCGCCATCGGCATGGGGCCGGAGTTCCGTCCGATGCTGCGCTTCTACGTGACCGGCGGTCAGGTGGACAACGAGCATACCGCGAAGGTCAACGGCACCAAAGACCAGCAGCTGGATTCGCTGAACGTCGGCGGGATGTTTGAGGCGTGGTTCTGATGCGATAGCGTTGTCGAAGGAGCGTTCCCGGCTGGCGCTACGCTTAGCCGGGCTACGACTGGTGCGCTCCATTTATGCCGGATGGCGGCATACATGCCTTATCCGGCCTACGTTCCT
>NZ_JBMEZZ010000050.1:0-1337 GCF_048822415.1 Klebsiella sp. C360 | reverse complement strand
AAAACGGAATCTATGGTCACTCCCGTTTTTGCAACACCGATTTTGACGACAAGTTGGCTTGCTTGAATCTATCCGGCGTCTGAATGGGATTTTATTCCCGCGCCTCGATGAGTTCCGCGCCTGATGAACCTCCAGAAAAT
The DNA here is from genome assembly GCF_048822415.1 of Klebsiella sp. C360. NCBI lineage: Bacteria > Pseudomonadati > Pseudomonadota > Gammaproteobacteria > Enterobacterales > Enterobacteriaceae > Klebsiella > Klebsiella sp. C360. The sequence continues at coordinate 1,197 of NZ_JBMEZZ010000050.1, read as the reverse complement.
ATACGGCTTCAATGAGCCTTTCCGTTTTACAGGTTCCTCAACAGGCCGGTGGGCCGTTAGTATCATCAATATCAGTATTCGCAAAACCAGATGAATGATTGTTTAAACTGGTGTATTTCTGCCTTTATGCTTCGTAAGTTTGCTGTCGCGCCGTCAGTGCCCAGGCTATTCTGGCCAGCTTGTTTGCCAGAGCACAGGTGACGACAAAGTTGCTTTTCCGACACAACAACTCCCTGACCCAGTCGGCCAACTTGCCAGACTGGTGTTCCAGTTTTTGTATGAATACCCTGGCACACTGAACCAACAAAGTTCGGATCTTTTTGTTGCCCCGCTTGCTAATCCCTAACAATGTCGTCCGACCTCCCGTGCTGTACTGTCGGGGTACCAGCCCTGTTGCCGCCGCAAAGTCACGGCTGCTGGCGTACTGCTTCCCGTCGCCAATCTCAGTTGAAATAGTACTGGCAGTCAGCGTTCCAACGCAGGGAATACTCAGCAAGCGCTGTCCAACCTCATCTTCGTCCAACTTTCGTTTCAACTGAGATTCCAGATCTTTAATCTGCTCAACAAGATAGTGATAATGCTGTTGTAATTTCAGCAGTAACTGGCTGAGATAAAGAGGCAAACTACTGTCCTCAAGAAGGGTACTCAGTCGACTAATAACGGCAGCACCTCGCGGAACGCTGATACCAAATTCCAGCAGAAAAGCATGCATCTGATTAGTTGTTTTCACCTTATCCTGAACCAGGGATTCACGGACACGATGCAGAGCTCGCATTGCCTGCTGAGATTCGGTTCTGGGCTGCACGAAACGCATAGATGGACGTGATGCTGCTTCACAGATAGCTTCAGCATCAACGAAGTCATTTTTGTTGCTTTTAACGAATGGGCGGACAAATTGCGGTGATATCAGCTTTGGAAAATGCCCTAACTCTGCCAGCTTGCGTGCCATAAAGTGAGAACCGCCACAGGCTTCCATCGCGATGGTTGTTGCCGGGCATGTCGCCAGAAATTCGATTAGCTTTGGTCGGGTGAATTTTTTACGGTAAACGGCCTTCCCACGATGATCCTGACAATGAATATGGAAAGAGTTCTTACCCAGATCGATACCAATAAGCGCAATGTTTTCCATGATGGTTCTCCGAATGAAAGGCTGTCCTCAGCATAGTACTGGGAAGGAGGGAGTGACCATCTCATTAA
>NZ_JBMEZZ010000049.1:0-1602 GCF_048822415.1 Klebsiella sp. C360 | reverse complement strand
CGTGGTTCATAATCAACACTGAATGCGTAAATCACTCTGTTACTCAACTCCCAGTTTGTGACCTCACAGTACCGTGTATAGAGCTCCAGCAGCTCATCAAAGAACTGACCTTCCCGGAGCGGGCCAGATCCCTTTACAGCCTCACGCTGATCCATGAAATAGTCCACAGCGGCTTTTTTGGACGCAAACTCCCTTCCACCGATTTTGACCTTAACGGAACGTCCCATACTGACCTCCTTTCTGGTTTGCAGGTTAATAATCACTCAGAGCAATTATGATGTGCAGCATCATTCACTGTCACTTAGGTGATTCTCCCTGTCGTAACATTTTCATTATCTAATAATTAGCAACCTTATAACAACACCAGTAAATTACCGGATGCCGGTTTCTGGTGGATCCGACTTTTACGCTATCTGAGACTTTCCGGAAGTGTACCACGGTCAGGGAATAACCACACCGCCCTTTTCTGGTGCTGAGCGACCGATCTCTGGGCAGGGGAGGGATACAACATATAGCGTCAAAGAAGCTAATAACACCGCTGCATATTGTGTTTCTTGGCCACTGAGCGCCGGTAGGGCTCCGGCAGATCCGGAACTAGCTTTTTTCGGATCTGACCGGGAAAAGAGAGAATACAACATAGGTTCAACATATCCATATGCCGGGCATCTGCATAGGTGTGGCATACGCATATACTTACCATCTGCATATGCTATGACTATACATATGCTTTGCATCTGCATATACTGAACATATGCACACACCCGGTGCAATCAACCTCATTCCGGATATGCATCACATATCCACACTTACCCGGGAGAGAATCATGAGAACCGTATCTATTTTTAAAAACGGCAACAACCGCGCCATCCGCCTTCCCCGCGATCTGGATTTTGAGGGGGTGAGCGAGCTGGAGATCGTCCGGGAAGGGGACAGCATCATCCTGCGTCCCGTCCGGCCGACCTGGGGGTCGTTCGCGCAGCTCGAAAAAGCCGATCCGGACTTTATGGCGGAGCGCGAGGACGTTGTCAGCGACGAAGGACGATTTAACCTGTGAACAAGATCTATATGCTCGACACCAACATCTGCTCGTTCATCATGCGCGAGCAGCCTGAAGCGGTGCTGAAGCGCCTGGAGCAGGCGGTGCTGCGTGGCCACCGTATCGTGGTCTCGGCCATCACTTATTCTGAAATGCGCTTCGGTGCCACCGGCCCGAAGGCCTCGCCGCGCCACGTCCAGCTGGTCGACGCGTTCTGCGCCCGCCTCGATGCCATCCTGCCCTGGGACCGCGCTGCGGTGGACGCCACCACGGAGATTAAGGTGGCGCTGCGCCTCGCCGGAACGCCGATAGGCCCGAACGACACGGCGATCGCCGGGCATGCCATTGCGGCCGGCGCCGTACTGGTGACAAATAATGTGCGGGAGTTTGAGCGGGTGCCGGATCTGGTGCTGGAAGACTGGGTAAGATAACGTTGTAAAACAATGCGGTGCAGGTGAAAAATCCGGTCAGATACCGGACCAGGGTGCAGTCTCTCCTGTACAGGGCAATCACTCTCACCGGCCCCGTTCAGCTCTCTGTCTGCTTCAGGCGGAACTCGCCAAGGG
>NZ_JBMEZZ010000048.1:0-1656 GCF_048822415.1 Klebsiella sp. C360 | reverse complement strand
TTCTTGAAATTCTATTCTTGATTGCATATCATCTCAACGAGTTTCGATAAGAAAGGATGCGCATGCGACCGTCTGTTGTGCTTGACATGAAGCGAAGCGCAGTGCGTGAAGCGGTAGGCCGCTTTCGCGCCGCGAACCCGCGCGTCTTCGGCTCGGTGCTGCATGGCACCGACCGGGATGGCAGCGACCTCGACCTGTTGGTCGATGCGCTGCCCGGTGCCACGTTGTTGGACTTGGGCGATTTGGAAGAAGAACTGAAATCGCTGCTCGGCGTTGACGTCGATCTGCTGACTCCCGGCGACCTGCCGCCGAAGTTCCGGGCCAAGGTGCTCGCGGAGGCGCAACCGATATGAGCGAGAACCGCCTGCCCGATTACCTCGACCACATTCAGCAGGCCGCAACCGATGCGCGCAGCTTCGTGGAAGGGATGGCCAAGGACGACTTCTTGGCCGACAAGCGCACCCAGCAGGCCGTCATCATGAGCCTGATCGTCATCGGCGAGGCGGCCACAAAGGTGATGGATGGCTACGTCGAGTTCACCCAGGCGCATGCCGACGTGCCGTGGCGCAGCATGCGCAATATGCGTAATCGCATGGCTCACGGCTATTTCGACATCAACCTCGATGTGGTGTGGGAGACGGTACAGGAATGGCTGCCGGCGTTGCTCCAGCAATTGCCCGCCGTGCGTCAGGATGCCGACGATGAAGACCGTAACGACAACTGTGAAAGAGGAATCTCCGATGACTGTTGAATCGAGAATATTTTCTGTAGCCGAGTATGTTCAGCCGTCCGAAGGCGAGCCTATTCGTTCCGTTGTGCTTGAAACCCGAGACTCAATTATCGTGGTTTGGCATGTCCATCCCGGGCAGGAAATTGCGGCTCACATTCATCCTCACGGCCAAGACACGTGGACTGTTTTGTCGGGAATGGCTGATTACTTTCAGGGCAATGGGATTGTTCGTGCCCTCAGGGAAGGTGAGATAGCCGTGGCAAGACCGGGCCAAGTGCACGGGGCGCGAAATACAGGTACCGAGCCATTTGTGTTAGTCTCGGTTGTGGCATCAGCCAATGCCGGTTTCGTATTGGCTGAGCGATAGAGCCCAATCTCTGGAGTTGGTCCAATGAGCGGTCGGGGAGATAGGTAACAGACATGCAGCGGACACGGCTGCTAAACCAGGTCGCAAACCTCCTTGCGTCGCAGCGTGCCGCAAGCGACGCGATCAATCGAATGGGGTCGGCATGAGACTGAACACCATCCAGTTCCCGACCGCGTAGCCGCCTGTCCTGCCGATCAGGTCTTGACCATCGACGCCTGGGATCAGTCCTGAATGTTCTTGGAGACCACTACGTTATGAGCCGCAGCCGCCGCAAAACACCCATCGTCGGGCACACGACCTGCGGCAGCGAGCGCGAGGACAAGAAGCTCTGGCATCAGCGCTGGCGCACCCGTGAGCGCACGGCGCTGACCAGCGCGTCGCCCGAAGCCCTGAGCGCCCATCTGCCCCTGCTGGAAAACCAGGCCAGCAGCGTCTGGTCGATGGGCAAGGATGGCCGCTCCTACTGGCCCGTCAAGCGCCAGGCCGCCACGGCGGATCGCATCGCCAATCACAAGGGACGCAACCCGCAAGAACGCGCCTCCCTGAAAAAGCGCCTGCT
>NZ_JBMEZZ010000047.1:0-2096 GCF_048822415.1 Klebsiella sp. C360 | reverse complement strand
ACGTTAGAACATCAAACATTAAAGGGTGGTATTTCAAGGTTGGCTCCACGCAGACTGGCGTCCACGCTTCAAAGCCTCCCACCTATCCTACACATCAAGGCTCAATGTTCAGTGTCAAGCTATAGTAAAGGTTCACGGGGTCTTTCCGTCTTGCCGCGGGTACACTGCATCTTCACAGCGAGTTCAATTTCACTGAGTCTCGGGTGGAGACAGCCTGGCCATCATTACGCCATTCGTGCAGGTCGGAACTTACCCGACAAGGAATTTCGCTACCTTAGGACCGTTATAGTTACGGCCGCCGTTTACCGGGGCTTCGATCAAGAGCTTCTCCTTACGGATAACCCCATCAATTAACCTTCCGGCACCGGGCAGGCGTCACACCGTATACGTCCACTTTCGTGTTTGCACAGTGCTGTGTTTTTAATAAACAGTTGCAGCCAGCTGGTATCTTCGACTGGTCTCAGCTCCATCCGCAGGGACTTCACCTACACACCAGCGTGCCTTCTCCCGAAGTTACGGCACCATTTTGCCTAGTTCCTTCACCCGAGTTCTCTCAAGCGCCTTGGTATTCTCTACCTGACCACCTGTGTCGGTTTGGGGTACGATTTGATGTTACCTGATGCTTAGAGGCTTTTCCTGGAAGCAGGGCATTTGTTACTTCAGCACCGTAGTGCCTCGTCATCACACCTCAGCCTTGATTATCCGGATTTGCCTGGATAACCAGCCTACATGCTTAAACCGGGACAACCGTCGCCCGGCTAACATAGCCTTCTCCGTCCCCCCTTCGCAGTAACACCAAGTACAGGAATATTAACCTGTTTCCCATCGACTACGCCTTTCGGCCTCGCCTTAGGGGTCGACTCACCCTGCCCCGATTAACGTTGGACAGGAACCCTTGGTCTTCCGGCGAGCGGGCTTTTCACCCGCTTTATCGTTACTTATGTCAGCATTCGCACTTCTGATACCTCCAGCAACCCTCACAGGTCACCTTCGCAGGCTTACAGAACGCTCCCCTACCCAACAACACATCGTGTCGCTGCCGCAGCTTCGGTGCATGGTTTAGCCCCGTTACATCTTCCGCGCAGGCCGACTCGACCAGTGAGCTATTACGCTTTCTTTAAATGATGGCTGCTTCTAAGCCAACATCCTGGCTGTCTGTGCCTTCCCACATCGTTTCCCACTTAACCATGACTTTGGGACCTTAGCTGGCGGTCTGGGTTGTTTCCCTCTTCACGACGGACGTTAGCACCCGCCGTGTGTCTCCCGTGATAACATTCTTCGGTATTCGTAGTTTGCATCGGGTTGGTAAGTCGGGATGACCCCCTAGCCGAAACAGTGCTCTACCCCCGAAGATGAGTTCACGAGGCGCTACCTAAATAGCTTTCGGGGAGAACCAGCTATCTCCCGGTTTGATTGGCCTTTCACCCCCAGCCACAAGTCATCCGCTAATTTTTCAACATTAGTCGGTTCGGTCCTCCAGTTAGTGTTACCCAACCTTCAACCTGCCCATGGCTAGATCACCGGGTTTCGGGTCTATACCCTGCAACTTAACGCCCAGTTAAGACTCGGTTTCCCTGCGGCTCCCCTATACGGTTAACCTTGCTACAGAATATAAGTCGCTGACCCATTATACAAAAGGTACGCAGTCACACCCGAAGGTGCTCCCACTGCTTGTACGTACACGGTTTCAGGTTCTTTTTCACTCCCCTCGCCGGGGTTCTTTTCGCCTTTCCCTCACGGTACTGGTTCACTATCGGTCAGTCAGGAGTATTTAGCCTTGGAGGATGGTCCCCCCATATTCAGACAGGATACCACGTGTCCCGCCCTACTCTTCGAGTTCACAACCTGTGCATTTTGGTGTACGGGACTATCACCCTGTACCGTCGGACTTTCCAGACCGTTCCACTAACACACAAGCTGATTCAGACTCTGGGCTGCTCCCCGTTCGCTCGCCGCTACTGGGGGAATCTCGGTTGATTTCTTTTCCTCGGGGTACTTAGATGTTTCAGTTCCCCCGGTTCGCCTCGTTAACCTATGTATTCAGTTAACGATAGTGCAACGAATTGCACTGGGTTTCCCCATTCGGACATCGCCGG
>NZ_JBMEZZ010000046.1:0-2228 GCF_048822415.1 Klebsiella sp. C360 | reverse complement strand
CTATGGTAAGCTTCACTGGTCCGTTTAAACTACCGGGAGGCATATCATGAGCGCAGAAAGCTCAGGAGTGTTTACTTTGAAAGAGATCAACCGGATCAAGATTATACAGGACGTCATTGAACGTCGCATCACAACGCGCCGTGCGGCCGAGCACCTCGGTATCAGCGACAGGCAATGCCGCAGACTTCTTGCCCGTTACCGTGAAGGCGGACCGCTTGGTATGGCCAGCAGACGATGTGGCATGCGTGGTAACCGCCAGTTGCCACCCGGGCTCGCAGATCAGGCTCTGGAACTGATCAAGACGCGTTATGCTGATTTCGGTCCGACTCTGGCGCGTGAAAAGCTCGAAGAACTCCACGGACTGTTTCTTGGCAAAGAAACTGTCCGGCGCATCATGGTGCGGGCTGGCTTATGGGTTCCCCGTAAACAACGTGCCGCAAGGATCCCTCAACCACGGTACCGGCGTCCGTGTACTGGTGAGCTGATACAAATAGATGGCTGTGATCACGACTGGTTTGAAGGCCGTGGCCCGGCCTGCACCGCGCTGGTCTATGTTGATGATGCAACCAGCAAACTGATGGAACTGTTGTTTGTTAAATCGGAGTCCACGTTTTCTTACTTCGAAGCCACGCGGCGCTATATCGATAAGCATGGTAAACCGCTGGCACTGTACAGCGATAAAGCCGGTGTTTTTCGTGTTAACAATAAACACGCCACAGGCGGAGACGGGCATACTCAGTTTGGGCGAGCCATGCATGAACTGAACATCCAGACTATCTGTGCAGAAACCAGTCCCGCCAAAGGGCGTGTAGAACGAGCTCACCTCACTTTACAGGATCGTCTGGTCAAAGAGCTGCGGTTACAGGGCATTTGTTCAATGGAGGCTGCAAATGACTTCGCTGAGGCCTATATGGCTGACTATAACCGCCGTTTTGGCAAAGTACCGCGACATGATTTTGACGTACACCGTGCTGTAGAACATGATGAGGACCTGGGGCTTATTTTCACTGTTCGTGAAAAACGTAAAGTCTCAAAATCGTTGACGATACAATATGATAAAATGTTGTACCTGATTGAAGACAGCGAACTGAGTCGCCGTGCAATAGGTAAATATATCGATGTGTATCACTATCCTGATGGCAGAAAAGAGCTGCGCCTGAACGGTACGCTACTTCCCTACTCTACCTACGACCGACTGTCAGAAATCGACCAGGGCGCGATTGTCGATAACAAGCGTCTTGGCCGAACCCTGGAGTTTATCAGTCTGGTGCAGAGCAAGCGGGATAACACGCGCTCTCAGTCAATTCCCGCTGGAGATGGCCCTTCCCGACGACGGCCAAAGCAGGAAGGGAAGAAATCCCAGCGCTCACTGGATAATGATGACATGCTCGAAGCACTCAAACAGCTTCAGTCACGTTCAGAGGACATTTTTGGTAAAAGAGCCCGCTGATGGTACTCACTGGCCGGACAGTGGTTGCTCACCAGTTGATATTGTCCGGCCAGACCCATGATGTATTATTCATTTCGTTCAGCATCTTTATGTCCTGCTTTTCACGGGCATACTTACCCCATAATGAATGAAAAGAACGAACAATACTGATTAACTGCTTTTTTCTTTGCTCCGGAGATAGGCTGATAAAATAGCAGCACCTGCTGTCAATATTATCCTCAATGAAATTAAAATCAGAGTCTGATGCATATTTTACTGTTAGCATAATATCATTCGACGTTGTTCTCTCAGACTCTGTTAATGCTGATTCTATCAGGTATTCAAAGGCATACATGACAGACAGCTGGTTTTTGTCTGTCTGAATATAACCCATTGAGTTTCTGAGTATTGAGGACTGTACCAGGACCAGAGGCCATAAAAGCTCAACACCATAAAGCTTATATGTATCATGTTGATCATACTGATGTTGCTCAACACGACGATTACCTTCCCGTGCTTTACGAATATCATAGGCAAGGGATAACATAAATCCGTCTTTAACTTTAATCAGTGGGCTTTCATCCACGATGTAATGAATGAGTTCATGTAATTCATTCAGGGCTTCTGAATCTCCCCACAGTATAAAACCTGCATTGTTCGGCGTTAACTCGTATCGAAGCATGGGCTCAATCATCCTGTTGTTTCAGTCGGAGGAAAGTCTATCAGTAAAGAGAATGAGAGATCAAAGTGGTCATTTTAATTGAGCTGGATAACGGACATTTCAATTGAGCCTTGACAT
>NZ_JBMEZZ010000045.1:0-2282 GCF_048822415.1 Klebsiella sp. C360 | reverse complement strand
AGCGCAGCTGGCCGGGAGCCGAAGGTGTCCAGTGTGGGTATGCTTTTAAAGCCTTTAAGGTTTAAAAATAGGCATCACAGCAGGGAGAAGAAGAGGAAGCAGGCAGACAGCAGGCAGCAAACAGGGAAGACGCGGAAAGGAAATGCGGGCGGCGCGTCAGCGCGGCCAGGTTTTCCCGGCGCCGCAGGCGCGCGGTCTTTCGAGGCGCGGCCAGACGGGGACCGATGCCCCCTTCGCCTGCTCTGTTCCCGAATCAGTCAACAAACATCGAGACCGGGATTTGAAATCGATTTGCCAGCGCCCGCATGTGATCAAAGGTCAGACTGCGTTCACCACAGAGGAACCGGCTGACGAGCGATTTATTACCTATCTCGTTTTCGAAATCGGACTGAGAAAGCCCGTATTGCTGCATAAGAACCCGCAGCAACGATACACCGTTTTTGCCTGCTTCGAAGCGCGTATTAAATTCTTCAAATTCCACCGCGTTATCTTCCCAGGCATCGATGCGGGCAGTCAGCATATCAACCAGCGGGCTGTCCGGATCATGTTCCAGAAGATATTCAACGAGTTTACGTGCCTCTTCGTAATCTTTGCGGGACGAACTGCCGCCCAGCAGAGGGACAATACTCGCCAGGTCATTCACCGCTTTATTGGCATCGCTAATCATTCAAACCTGCTGAATTTTAAAGTTAACACCGCAGGCTCTGGCGTACCGAACCAGCGTCTGAATACTCATTCGCGAAGCGTTCTTCTCCATACGTGAGATAGTAGGCGCTTTGATGCCCATACGTTCTGCAACCTGTGCCGACGTCAAACCCGCTTCTTTTCTCCATGTTGCTAAGGTTTCCCGAAGTAGCTCCGAGGCTTCTTCTGCCTCGAATGCCGCGCTGTACTCATGATCGTTCATTGCTTCGGTATGAACCTGGCTAAGGGTTTTATATTTCATTCTGCATTTCCTCCAGTCTGCGAAGTGCCTGATCTATTTCTGCCGGGGGCGTTTTTGGCGATTTTTTGATAAAGATCCGAAGTAGAAAAATACGTTCACCACTCTGATATACCCAGATTCCGCGGGCGATATCTGCCCCCATTGTACGTATTTCGAAAAGGCCGTTTCCAAGCGGCTTGGTATCTGGCTCGCGTAGCTGGCGAGGGTTTGCTTCCAGCTTCATGAGTAGCCTGGCCATTTTTGCACGAATGGCAGCAGGCAGAGCCGTAAACTCTTTTTCAGCCTCATCATGAAAGATGACTGTGAACATGAATGTAATCTCTGGTCCGTATGTGCACACATTAGCTCAAAAGCTAACTTAGCTCAAGAGCTAAGTTAGCTGGCTTCTCACTACCCGACCTTTACGACTTCAATGCCCAGGATCAGAGCGATGAATTCTGCTTTGTTCTGAAGCAACCAGGTGCGTGCTTCGGGTGCCTGAGCTTTGCTGATATCGATATCAAACTGATTAAGCGCTGCAGCATCGGCGTGTCCAAGTGTAATACCGCGCCACTGCATCCCTGCAAAATAGGCGTTCCCTGCCCCCTGCTGGATTTTTCCTTTCACGTGTTCCATTGCCCAGACCTCATTTCACACCCAGACGGCGGAACATATCGGCGATGATATTCCGGCGCGTATATGAAGCACCTGCGGCTTTCAGATCGGCCAGCACGTTATAGGCGTAACTGGCATCCTTTCCATGAAAAGCGATCACCTTTTCCGCTTTTGGTTCAAAACAGGATGGGGAAGTTTCCCGAAAGAAAGCCTCTGATGAGTGTTGATGGCCGTATACTTTCATTTTGCGTTACCTCTGGTCTTTAAGGGATGGCAGCGATACGCCGCCATCCGTGTTTATTTCTCAGCAGTCGTTTGCCGCCAGTTCACTCATCAGTACATCCCGTGCTTCCAGCGCGCGTTCCTCTTCGGCTAGCGTCAGCAGATAGCCGCGCTTTGCCGCAGCGCCCATTAACACCGGACGGTCTTTCAACGGCAGCGCATCCAGATAATCCAGCGCACCACCCAGCAGATGGGCCTGATACAGCTCGTAATGCATACCGCAGCTCCGACCAGCCTTTTTCTCGATACGTTCAAGCACTACATCGGCGCGGATAACATCGAACGGGTTTCGGGAATGAATGTTGCGCACAAAACCGTCAGTCCGGAGGGTTGTGCTTTCTTTGGTGGAGGGTTTTTCGTTGACGTTTTGTGTGCTCATCCAGCTTTCTCCTTTGTCTGTTTTTCTGCCTTTTAAAACCATCACCCGTTGAGTTGCCGGGGCCGCGGTTTTGACTTTGTG
>NZ_JBMEZZ010000044.1:0-2317 GCF_048822415.1 Klebsiella sp. C360 | reverse complement strand
GCTTGGTACTTAGATGATTTCATTAAAAGCATGAGCGATTAATTTGAAGCGATCAGTATACATTGACGATTAGCTCACGCAAATCGCTCATTGGTCACTGGGGTGTTTTTACTCGTAGATGCTTTAGATGTGTGACCTGCTCCCCGTGGATTACAAGGCCGTCATCTGATAATGCCCCTAATGGGTCAGATCTCTAGGATAGTAGCAATACAGCAAGGAACTTCTTGAGATCCTTTCTGTTGCGTCGTAATCTCTTGCTCTGTAAACGAAAAAACCGCCCAGCAAGGCGGTTTTCTCGAAGGTTCTCAGAGCAGCAACTCTTTGAACCGAGGTAACTGGCTAGTTAGAGGAGCGCAGTCACCAAAACTGTTCGTTTAGTTTAGCCTTAACTGGCGCATGACTTCAAGACTATCTCCTCTAAATCAGTTACCAGTGGCTGCTGCCAGTGGCGCTTTTGCATGTCTTACCGGGTTGGACTCAAGACGATAGTTACCGGATAAGGCGCAGCAGTCGGACTGAACGGGGGGTTCGTGCATACAGTCCAGCTTGGAGCGAACTGCCTACCCGGAACTGAGTGTCAGGCGTGGAATGAGATAAACGCGGCCATAACAGCGGAATGACACCGGTAAACCGAAAGGCAGGAACAGGAGAGCGCACGAGGGAGCCACCAGGGGGAAACGCCTGGGATCTTTAAGTCCTGTCGGGTTTCGCCGCCACTGATTTGAGCGTCAGATTTTGTGATGCTTGTCAGGGGGGCGGAGCCTATGGAAAAACGGCAGCGCCGCATCCTTTTTCGGGCCCTTCTTGACCTCAGCTTCATTTCGTTACCTCGTCATTCGTGAGCAGGTAACGCCCGCCGCAGTCTCACGGCAGGAGCGTAGCGACCGAGTGAGCGAGGAGGCGTCATTTCACCATCATCAGCATTTTGCACTTACGCACCGCAGCCGCATTTTTCCCCTGCCACATGAAGCACTTCCCTGAGCCACCACGCCCAACTAACATATTAAGCCAGTATACACTCCGCTAGCGCTACGTGACTGGTCCGGCGCTGCGCCCGGAACCCGCAAATTCAGAAACTGAAAGCGGGACAAGATGTGTTTTTGGAGTACCGCCATCATGATGCCGGCACCAAAACGATATCTCAGGGCTGCGCCCCGATACCCCGCCAACGCTTCACGGCACCGGATTAAAATCCGTTCCCGTTCACCGTTTCTCAGGGCCGTTCCCGGCTGCAGGTTCTTCATGAGGTTCGCCGTGTCTGGCAGACTGTGCAGAGTTATTCTGACCGGAGAACGCCATGAAACGACTGATAAACCTGACGCCTGCCGAGAAAAGATTTCTCGACGATGCTGTTGCCGCCGCTGAGAGAGCGTCAGGCAAGAAGCTGAATCAGCCCAACAGGCACATTGTCCTTAACAGGGCTCGTGCACAGATCGAATCGCAGCGCCAGGCAGAACGGCAGCGATCTGCGCGTGAGGAGGAGCGGCAGCAGGCGGAATTTACCTGGTCGCGTCCGCGGGCGCCGCGTCGCTGATTGCCACTTTCGTCGGTTTTGTGGGGAGTTCAGGGCGAAACAGCGTGGTATTCACTCCGGTGCATAGTCATTCGCCACCGTAAAACTCACCAGAGCGATTCCGGGCGGTTTTCTGGGGGTAAGACGTGCTCTTTTGTGGCTGAAGGCGCAGAAACGCCCTGAGGCCGTTTTCGCGGTGCGCGTAAGAAGACGTTATGGTAAATCGATGCTTAATTCCTTGCTAACTTATGGCACCTTAGCTTAAAAATCTCAGGGTAAACTTTAGAGCAGTTGAGATGGATTATAGAAATGAAAAAAGTATATACAGCAATCATATTAATAGTACTCTTATGTGGTGGTGTTTTATCTGCCAACTACATTTTTCTTCAAAGGCACATGAATGAGGTTCTGAAAGAAGATCCAAGGAATGATGGTATTAGCGTTTGGGTTTATTATAAGTGGTTTGTAAACTCTTCCGAGATTAATTATGACCTTCGTTCTGTTTCTGCAGAAAATAGTTCACTGGATGTTAGTAGGGTGATGCTGCAATTTGCTGAAAAAGTGAAAGATTATGATTTTAGTAAGGTTTATCTTAGTTACAGAGGGAAAGATAAGTTTTACTTAAAAGGAGAGTATTTTAAAACTCTTGGGCAGGAATATGGTATTCAAAACCCCGTATATACATTAAGAACAATTCCGGAAAACGTGTATATGTTAAATGGAGAGAGAGCTTATAGTGTTTGGGAGGGTGGGCTTCTGGGTGTAATGGGAAAACAGATGGAAGATCTTAGTGATTTCTCTAAG
>NZ_JBMEZZ010000043.1:0-2437 GCF_048822415.1 Klebsiella sp. C360 | reverse complement strand
CACCGCCACCCGAAAAATTGCCGGTATCGGCGCTTACAGGAGTCGTCATGCACTTTACTAACTTCCTTCAGCGTTACTTCGATATAGAGATTGAACATACCTTTGACCCTACCATTCAGGGCAGCAACGAAACGGGTAAAGACGTCACTAAAATCTGGATCTATGAGAAGGGCGAGGATAGCGAACCGCTGCTTACTCTGACAGAAGCATGGTGGTATACCGAGACAAAAACGGCTGGTAACTGGCTTATCGGCAACGTGTATTCAACGCTTGAGCATGGGCGTGAAATTCATGAAAGCGAATTTCGTAAACTGGTAACAGCTGGCAAGGTGATATCAGCATGAGTAAGGGGAATAAAATGCTTATTAATCGGATAGCGGTTATCGGGCTTGCAGTTGTCGCAGCCGCTACGCAGGCAGGTGTGCCGCCGGTTAAGTTTTTTTACCGGGATACAGTCCCGGTAAGCATTACGCTGGACGAACCCGCAACGGGTTGCAGCATGGCCGGTGTGATTGTTCATCCAGTGGATCGGCCAGCGGCAAAAGTGGCGTGGTTTAGCGAGCGGATTTGCGGTAAAAAACGTTACCCGGTTAGCTTTATCAGTGATGAAATTAGCGCCCCGCATAACGTGATCCATAAAGGGGAAAAGTTTCACGTTACCCCGGCTCAGGTCAATCTCCTGGACGCGCAAAACCTCTAATTAAATCATCGGGTGGCAATACCGCCGCCCGAACAATCGCCGGTATCGGCAACCATCAAGGAGTTCACATGTATCACTATCTCGTTTTTGTCCCTCTCGCATTAATTTTTAGCGCCGCTGCGCTTGCCCTGCCCTGGTTTATCGTTCGTGCGGGATACAGGGATCTGGTGCAGATCACCTGCGCCTGCGTCTCTGTTCTGGGCCTGTGTGCGGCGACAGGGGTTTTCAGCTACTTCGATAATAAGCCGCTTGCGTTTCTGTACGGTTGCGGCGCGCTGGCGTGCTTTTTGTACGCGGTAGACTGCGCGATACCGTTGTATATGACGCGTAAAAAGCCACGTAAGCAGCTGTAAGAAAAAAGGCGGGTAATCCCCGCCTTTTTTATTGAGGCTGTCAGAAAGCGATTCAGGCACTCTATGAACGCTTTGCAAGATATAAAATTTTGTATGCACATTCAGTACTTATATTGACTTTGAGGACATAATCACCGATAATTAAATCATCGGGAGGCAACACCGTCGCCCGCAAAATTGCCGGTATCGGCGCGCAAAGGAGTACATCATGGATTACCAGACCCGCTTAAATTCTGATATAACCAAAGAGATTGATTATCTGGCATCACTGCGTAAACAACGCATGGTGGCGGATCTGCGCACAGAGCTGGTTTACGGCTCCCTGGAGCGTCTGGCAGATATGATCTGCAACACCGTCACTGACTGGTCGCTTCCCTGCCCTGTTCTGCCGCTTTCTTCCGTACAGCAATGGCACAAAGCCCGCGAAATCGTCCTGGCAGATTATGAGGACTTCGGCCACGATGCCTGGGACTTTGCCCGCCACTATATGAAAACAGAGCTTAGCTTCGGTTATGCCTGCTACAAAGACGATATTGCCTGATGATTAACAACATGGGGGGCTAACGCCCCCCTGATAAACTGACCCTTTTAATGGCCTTACCGCCGATTTCAGATGGAACGAGAGATAAACAGCGGCAGACTCCGGGCGTTACCCCTTCGGGGCCGCTCTGCTGTGCTGCGCATCGAGCCGGTTCCCGTCTCGCCCCGCTTACGCGGGCAGCGGCCGCTAACGCCTCCGGCCTTCGGCCTCCGCGCTCCGCTTGGCCTCCGGGCTTCGCCCTCCGCGCTGGCGCTTGGCGGCTGGCGTCAGCCGCCAGCCAGGTTCGCCGGTATCTCAGCTGCCCGGTCATAAAGCCGTTCCGTTGGCGTGGGTCGTTCCGCCTATGACCGCAGTGAAACCGGGCGCGGCAGGTTGTCAACAGACGCTTCGCTCAAGCTGTTGACAACCTGCCTTATTCGCCCGGTTACAGTGCGGCCGTCGGAAACGACACCCCGCCAACTTCTCTACAGGTGCTATATGACCTCTACCATCCTCGAAAACCTACCGCAAATCATCACCTCGCTGGCCGCTCTGATTACGGCCGTAACCGGCCTAATCAAAGTGCTACGCGACAAAGACAAGTAACAGCCATCGGGGCGGCTGTGCCGCCCCTTTGCAGCTGCTTGCCGGTGATCTCTCCAGTTTATGTTCTGACATTGTGCTAAATCCTGATGCCACACAGGGCGTTACCCCTTCGGGGCCGCTCTGCTGTGCTGCGCATCGAGCCGGTTCCCGTCTCGCCCCGCTTACGCGGGCAGCGGCCGCTAACGCCTCCGGCCTTCGGCCTCCGCGCTCCGCTTGGCAGGCCACACCCTGCGCCGGACTCGCCCGGCCGCAAGCGGC
>NZ_JBMEZZ010000042.1:0-2756 GCF_048822415.1 Klebsiella sp. C360 | reverse complement strand
ATAAAGCACGCTAAGCCGGTTGCAGCGGCCGTAGCGGCCTGAACTTGCCCGCGCCGATCTTGGCGCTGCTGCGCCAGAGGTAATCGCCGGTCAGGTTGATGTGCTCCCAGCCGAGCGGCGACAGGTACTGCAACAGGCCGTCATCGACGGCTTGACCGTGGCCCGGTAGCGCTGCTGCTCGAAGCTGCGGTCGCGGATTTCCCCCAGGCGGTTGAAGAACACGGCGCGGGCCAGCGCGTTGCGCGCCTCGCCTTTGTTCAGCCCGGCATGCACGCGGCGGCGCAGCTCGACGCTTTGCAGCCAGTCCAGGATGAACAGTGTGCGCTCGATGCGTCCCAGCTCACGCAGGGCGACGGCCAGGCCGTTCTGGCGCGGGTAGCTGCCAAGCTTCCTGAGCATCAGCGAGGCCGTCGCCGTGCCCTGCTTGATCGAGGTGGCCATCCGCAGGATTTCATCCCAATGGGCGCGGACGTGCTTGATGTTGAGCGTGCCGCCGATCATCGGTTTCAACGCCTCGTAGGTGGCATCGCCCTTCGGGATGTAGAGCTTGGTGTCGCCCAGGTCACGAATGCGCGGGGCGAAGCGGAAGCCCAGCAGGTGCATCAACGCGAAGACGTGGTCCGTGAACCCTGCCGTGTCGGTGTAGTGCTCCTCGATCCGCAGGTCGGATTCGTGATACAGCAGGCCGTCGAGCACGTAGGTCGAGTCGCGCACGCCGACGTTCACGACCTTGGTGTGGAACGGCGCGTACTGGTCGGAGATATGGGTGTAGAACGTCCGCCCTGGGCTGCTGCCGTATTTCGGATTGATGTGGCCGGTGCTCTCGGCCTTGCTGCCGGTGCGGAAGTTCTGGCCGTCCGACGATGACGTGGTGCCGTCGCCCCAATGCTCGGCGAAGGGATGTCGGAACTGCGCGTTGACCAGCTCGGCCAGTGCCGCCCCGTAGGTTTCGTCGCGGATGTGCCAGGCTTGCAGCCAGGCCAGCTTGGCGTAGGTCGTGCCGGGGCACGATTCCGCCATCTTGGTCAGGCCCAGGTTGATCGCGTCGGCGAGGATCGTGGTCAGCAACAGGTTTTTGTCCTTGGCCAGGTCGCCTGACTTCAGGTGGGCGAAGTGCCGGGTGAAGCCCGTCCATTCGTCTACCTCCAGCAGCAATTCGGTGATCTTGACGTGCGGTAGGATCATCGCCGTCTGGTCGATCAGGGCCTGTGCGGTATCGGGCACCGCCGCATCGAGCGGCGTGATCTTCAGGCCCGACTCCGTGATGATGGCGTCCGGCAGCTCGTTGGCCAGCGCCATGCGGTTGACGGTGGCGAGCTGCGTTTCCAGCAGCGTCAGCCGGTCATGCAGGTACTGGTCGCAATCGGTGGCCACGGCCAGCGGCAATTCGCTGGCCTGCTTGAGGCTGGCGAATTTCGCGGGCGGCACCAGGTAGTCCTCGAAGTCCTTGAACTGGCGCGAGCCTTGCACCCAGATGTCGCCGGAGCGCAGCGCGTTCTTCAGCTCCGACAGCGCGCACAGTTCGTAGTAGCGCCGGTCGATGCCGGTGTCGGTCATCACCAGCTTCTGCCAGCGCGGCTTGATGAACTCGGTCGGCGCGTCGGTGGGCACCTTGCGGGCGTTGTCGCTGTTCATGCTGCGCAGCACCTCGATGGCGTCGAGTACGTCCTTGGCGGCGGGCGCGGCCCGCAACTTGAGCACGTCGAGAAATTCCGGCGCGTAGCGGCGCAGCGTGGCGTAGCTCTCGCCGATGCGGTGCAGGAAATCGAAGTCCTCGGGTTGCGCGAGCCGCTGCGCTTCGGTGACGCTCTCGGCGAAAGCATCCCAGGACATGACGGCCTCGATGGCGGCGAACGGATCGCGGCCCGCTTGCTTGGCCTCGATCAGCGCCTGGCCGATGCGCCCGAACAGCCGCACCTTGGCATTGATCGCCTTGCCGGATGCCTGGAACTGCTGCTGATGCTTGTTCTTGGCGGCATTGAACAGCTTGCCCAGGATGCGGTCATGCAGGTCGATGATTTCGTCGGTGACGGTGGCCATGCCCTCGATGGCGAGCGCCACCAGGGTCGCGTAACGCCGCTGCGGCTCGAACTTCGCCAGGTCGGCGGGCGTCATCTGGCCGCCCTCGCGGGCGATCTTGAGCAGCCGGTTCTGGTGAACCAGCCGCTCGATGCCGGAGGGCAGGTCGAGCGCCTGCCACGCCTTGAGGCGTTCGATGTGTTCCAGCATGTGCCGCGAGTTCGGTTTGACCGGGGATTGCCGCAGCCAGGCCAGCCACGTCGTCTTGCCGTTGTCGCGGCGCTTGAGCAGATCGTCGAGGCGACGGCGATGCACGTCCGTCAGCGGCTCAGCCAAGGCGTCGTAGAGACGCCGGTTGGCGCGGGTAATCGCTTCGGCGCTCGCCCGCTCGACGGCGTTGAGGGCGGGCACAATGACCGACTGCCGCCGCAGGTGCTCGATCAAGGCTCTGGCCAGCACGATGCCCTTGTCGGTTTGCATGGCCAGCTCGGTCAGCAACTGGACAGCCTGCCGGTAGTGGCCAATCGTGAACGGCTGGAAGCCGAACACCGTTTGCAGCTCGACCAGGTGCTCGCGTCGGGTCTGCTCACGCTGCCCGTACTCGTCCCAGCTTTCGATGCCGACCTTGAGCTGGTTGGCGACCAGTCTCAGCAATGGCGGGAACGGTGGCTCATCAGCGCCAAGGATGACGCCGGGAAAGCGCAGGTAGCAGAGCTGCACCGCGAAGCCCAGCCGAT
>NZ_JBMEZZ010000041.1:0-2808 GCF_048822415.1 Klebsiella sp. C360 | reverse complement strand
ACTTGCGGGGGTTACATGATTTACCTGTAATCAAGTGCAATAGCAAACGAGCAAATATTCTTGAGACTGCGGGGAAGTGCAGCCTCAGTGATATGACTGTGGAAAGCGGTTTATTATTTCTTTGCTGCTCGAATCAGGCCGTCAAGCCATTCCTGATGACCATTAAGCATTGGGTTCGGGCGGGTATTTGCCAGATCTATTGCCGGGACTCCGTTCTGTGTTTCCTGCGTTAGGATACGGACCCTGTGACCGGAAAGATCCTCCAGTAGCCACGCATGATGGACATCGAGTCGTTGAGCGGTATCTTTTTCACCGGCCCATCCGTGCCATGCCAGGCGAGCAGGTTTACCTTCAGCAGGTGGAACAAACTCCACAACCTGAGCTTCAACTGGGAAACCAAACGTGCTGAAGTAGAAGCGAACCCCATTTTCCAATTCTGGACCTTTGTTGTCATAAAAGCGCACATCGGCGGAATTTTTATAGTATTCCGGCCATAGCAATGGCTGACTCAGGAGCGGCCAGACATCATTGACGTTCAGACCTGAGATGATCATTTCATTAGAAACAAAGTTATCGGTAAAACCCGGAATAAAGCCTTCAGGCCAGTTATTCGCGTTCATAAATTTCTCCAATTGCTATAGTTGAGTGTACTGCGTGTGTCATTACGGCAGTAACGTGATGACAGTGATTATTGGTGCAATGGAGTTATAAGTCGAATTGTCATTACTTATATTCTTAATAAAATAAATTATATCAGGGCGCGGGATGTTGGCTTACTTCTGCGCATAAAGCACGAATCCACTGATGACTTGGGTCACGATGGGTTCGCTCATGCCAGGCCATGCTCTTGGTAAAGCCGGGTACTTTCAGGGGCAAAGGGAGAATGATGATATCGTTGTTAGTCAAGACCATGCGGCGAGGTACAACTGCAATCATATCAGTTACTTGCAATATATCAGGTATCACCTGAAAACTATTAACTGACATGCCTACTCGTCGTGTCAGACTGAGCTTAGCCAGTGCTTCATCTGTAACACCGGTGAAGTTACCTTCTGATGACACCAGAATATGTTCCTGTTTGCAAAATTGTTCGAGCGTCATTTCTGAACTCGCTGCCAGAGGATGATGACGTCGTGCTACGCAGACATAATCTTCTTCATAGAGCGCTCTTCCATGCAGGTCTTCGGGGGTTGTTTGCGGTGTTATCAAAGCCAGATCAACTTCACCCCGAGACAACTGCTGATACATTCGCTCATTGTCCACGGGCCGCACGGCGATTTTAATATTCGGTGCACGTTGTTTTAGCTCAGCCATCAACGGAACGACAACAGCCTTAAGTGCATAGTCCGTTGCGACGATGGTATAAGTCAGTTCCACCGTCACGGGATCAAATTTCTTTGGTTTCAGCAGGATAGCGATATCGGTGAGGATTTGTTTTACCGGCGTAGAAAGTTCGTTGGCCCGCATTGTGGGGACCATACCGTGGCTGGTGCGAACAAAGAGTGGATCGTCAAAGTAATCACGCAAGCGAATAAGCATACCACTGACGGCAGGCTGCGTCAGGGAGAGGCGCTGTGCAGCCCGAGTTACGCTTCCCTCATCCAGTAATGCATCAAGGGCCTTAAGAAGGTTAAGGTCGAGGGTTCTGATATCATTTTTCATAATGAACTAGCCTGACAGATATTAAAATTTTAATTCAGGCTAAATGCTCGTGAAAAGGTTGTCTAGAAGGTTTGCGAGTGTTTTCCTTTTGGAGGAACGTCCATTTCTGGATGGTAAGCCTTGTACGGATAAGTCCGCTTCGCTCAAAGCGGACCTTAAGCTCTCTTGCATTGCAGCTCTATGAAGATGGGATTATGTCTGCCATCATCTCCATGTCATTTCCTTGTACCGAAAATCTCGTCAGAACGTGATTGTAATGTCTTCAGCGCATTGAGCATATCGTCTTCGTCCAGAGATCGCTGGGATTTCTTCTCTGTGGGTTTCCTGCGTCGGCGCGAGGGGCCATCTCCGGCAGGGAGAGCCTGTGACCGGTTATTGTCGCGTTTGTCGTGTACCAGTTTGATAAATTCAAGTGTACGCCCGAGGCGCTTGTTGTCCACGATAGCCCCCTGGTCGATTTCCTGAAGGCGATCATAGGTGGAGTAGGGAAGGACAACCCCGTTTAGCCGGAGCTCTTTCCGGCCATCCGGGTAATGCCAGATCTCAATGTACTTGCCAATAGCCCTTCGGCTTAACTCATTGTCTTCAATCAGATAGAGCACTTTGTCATACTGCACCGTCAGGGATTTTGAAACACGGCGCGGTTCCCGCCATGTGAAAAATGCGGTCAGATCATCATCAGTTTCAAGTGGCCGGTGAACATCAAAGTCATGCCGGGGTGCTTTGCAAAAGCGCCGGTTGTAATCGGTCATAAACTCATCAGCAAAATCATTGGCTGCATCCACTGAAGAAATGCCCCTGAGCCGGAGCTCCTTTACCAGGCGATCCTGAAGCGTCAGATGGGCCCGTTCCACACGGCCTTTGGCTGAACTGGTATTGGCGCAGATAGTCAGGATGTTCAGTTCGTGCATCGCACGGCCAAACTGGGTATAACCATCGCCACCGGTAGCGTTTTTATTGTTGATTCTGAAGACGCTGGCTTTATCGCTGTACAGCGCCACGGGTTTGCCATGCTTCTCCAGATAGCCCCGCGTGGCTTCAAAATAGGTGAAGGTCGATTCCGATTTAACGAAACGAAGCTGCATCATGCGGCTCGTCGCATCGTCGACGTAGACCAGTGAGGTACAGGCGGGTGCACGGTTCTCG
>NZ_JBMEZZ010000040.1:0-2851 GCF_048822415.1 Klebsiella sp. C360 | reverse complement strand
GAGAGCATGAAAAACCTCGGGGCAGCCATCGAATGATGCCATCTACAGGGGTTAAAATAACCACCATCATTTCATAACAATACCTGCTGACTATGAAGATCTACGTCATCAAAATAGCAGTTCATGGAGTCAGTCCGATGGTCTGGCGTCGGCTGAGAATTGCTGCC
Source organism: Klebsiella sp. C360 (assembly GCF_048822415.1). Taxonomy (NCBI): domain Bacteria; kingdom Pseudomonadati; phylum Pseudomonadota; class Gammaproteobacteria; order Enterobacterales; family Enterobacteriaceae; genus Klebsiella; species Klebsiella sp. C360. The sequence goes on along the minus strand of NZ_JBMEZZ010000040.1, from coordinate 2,684 downwards.
GACACGTCACTGGCCGCGCTTCACTTCATTTTCCAGATAGTGCAGGGCTGGGGGGACGACCATCTCCATCAATTTCACATTTATGGCAAAGATTACGGTATCTCCTACGAAGGAGGCATCGGTTTTGTCGATAATCCGTTCCGGGTCGTGATTGATGATTTTGCTTTTGATGCTGGCGATCGCTTTACCTATGAATACAATTTCTTTGAGCACTGGCTTCATGACATTCGTGTTGAGGCCATTTATGAAAACTCTACGCTGAAAGCGCCGTTTTGTATAAGCGGCCATGGTATGCCCGGAGCCACAGCTGCGGATGAGTTCGATAAAACCCTGGCGTTTCTTGAAGCTATCGTTAATGCGGATGATGAAACAACGGTCGGCGAGATCCGCCCTTTTGCTGACGACCTGGATGCTGTCAGGTTCAACCGCCACAAAATCAACCGGCAACTGAGCAGGCTCGACCTTGCATCTCCGGTACTGGAGCCTGAAGTTATCTGGCTGGGCCGTCGTCGCTGACTGATGTCTATAAAGGTATACGTTTTCAGCATGCCTCTCAGATCCCCGAAAAAATGTCTATAAACCTCCCTAAATCAGTGTTTATGGATTATTCTTTAAATCTCTATGATGTTTAAAGACCTTCCGGAGGTTTTGCGTGCAATATGCCTACATCAGGGTAAGCTCGGCCGATCAGAATACGGCCCGTCAGGAAGAGGCATTGTCAAAGGCGGGTTTTCAGCCTGATAAAATTTGTGTTGAGCATGCCAGCGCGAAGGACACAAACCGCCCGGGGTTACAGGAACTCCTGGGGCAATTACGCCCTGGTGATACGCTTCTGGTTCATTCCATCGATCGCCTTTGCCGGAATATGTCGGATATGTGCGCTGTCACCACCCGGCTTCGTGACCAGGGCGTTACCCTTATTTTTCTGAAAGAGCAGCTGACGTTCAGCGCCGGCACAAACAATCCGATGCAGGAACTGCAGCTGCACATGATGTCGGCATTCAGCCAGTTTGAACGAGCCTTACTGAAGGAAAGGCAGGCCGACGGCATCGCCGCGAAAAAAGCACGGGGTGAAAAAACAGGGCGCCCCGGCGCCGATATCAAAAAGATCCAGGAAATTGACGCACTCAGAAGCAGAGGGGTCAGGCTCAGGATCGCCTGCGACCATGCGGGCCTTGGCGTTTCCACATATTATAAGCTTCGTCACCAGATGAACAACCAGTAGCCGGGAGATAGTCATCCACCACAGCAGGAGGCAATGATGCAACTGACGCTCCAGATAGTCATCACCGATGAATCAGGCTCCAGTCGAACGGAGGAACTGATGACAATCCAGAAATCAGGGGAGACCCGGAACGACATCGGATTATCGGTGTCAGAATCCAAGCTGTTGCTGAATACGGTCCAGCAGTCGGTGGTCCAGCTGCAGGCAGACGAATATACTCAACACCATATCCGGTGCCCTCACTGCCTTGCTGCGCGCAGAATCAAAGGCAAACAGAAAATACGGTACCGGACGCTGTTTGGCGTTATTCCGGTATCCGGGCTTCGGGTGTACCGGTGCCGTTGTGAAGAGAGTGATACAAAGACAGTCAGTTTGCTCAGCGACTGGGCCGGCGATTATTCTCACCCGGCACTGAAATATATTGAAACCCGCTGGGCCTCGATGATCTCCTATGAAATGACGACTCGTCTGCTGAAAGATATTCTGCCGGTGGGCCACAGCCTGAATGCCTCAACGGTGAGGAATCATTTATGCCAGGTGGCGCAGCGTCTTGACGCTGAGGCTGAAGCTCATTCAGGTTTTCTTTCCGGCTGCCCCCGCGACTGGGGGAACCTGCCCAGGCCAGGAAAACCGCTTGTGGTGGGTATAGATGGTGGTTATGTTCGCGATCGGGATGACAAAAAGCGTAATTTTGAAATTATTGCCGGGAAGTCTTTTTCCGTTGGTGCGCCTGCTGACACCCGCCGCTTCGGTTTTGTTCAGAAGGATGACTGTCATCCGGAACGCAGGCTCATGACCCACCTTTCAGCGCAGGGAATGCAGGCCAACCAGCAGATATTTTTTCTGTCCGACGGCGCGGATAATCTCAGGGACCTCCAGTTCGGTATGTACCCTGAGTCAACGCATGTGCTGGACTGGTTTCATATCACCATGAGGCTGACGGTGCTCATGCAATATGCCCGGGGACTGCTGGTATCAGATCCAGAGGCGGGGAGTAAAGTTCTGGCACTGCTGGAAAGCATTAAACGATATCTCTGGCATGGCAATGTTGTCGCTGCGCTGGAACATATTGATAATTGCGTTATGTATTGCGATGACCCTGAACTCAGCTATCCTAGCCTGAAATCCCTGCAAAAACATCTGGATGAAATGTATACCTACATCCGGAATAATAAGATGATGATCCCAAACTACGGCGAAATGCGTCGGTACGGAGAGCCGGTATCAACCGCGTTTGTGGAATCCACGATCAATGAAGTGATCGCCAGACGAATGGCCAAAAAGCAGCAGATGCAGTGGAGCAGAAAAGGGGCTCATTATTTGTTACAGACCCGGACCGCCGTTTTGAATAACGAACTGCAGGATAAATTTGTCTGCTGGTATCCGGGTTTTCAAAGTGACGGGAAGGGACCAGCGATGGCAGCATAGCTCACGCTGCCCCAATATTTTTTATGCTCTC
>NZ_JBMEZZ010000039.1:0-2954 GCF_048822415.1 Klebsiella sp. C360 | reverse complement strand
AACCCGAAATCCCCGGGAACTTACATCAGTAAGTGACCGGGGTTGAGGGGGGCAGACAACGCATTAGCAGCGTGAAAAACGCCCTACCCATTTAACCCAGCATTTCGCGTTGCAAAAAGGCTTCAAGACCCGAAATCCCCGGGAGCTTACATCAGTTAAGTGACCGGGGTTGAGGGGCGCAGACAACGCATTTGCAGCGTGAAAGGCGCCCTACCCATTTAACCCAGCATTTCGCGTTGCAAAAAGGCGTCAAGACCCGAAATCCCCGGGAGCTTACATCAGTAAGTGACCGGGGTTGAGGGGCGCAGACAACGCATTTGCAGCGTGAAAGGCGCCGGTTAAATTATTTGGCGTCGGTCGCCGTACCGTTCGCATGCCAGGTAAAGACACCGAACTCGAAGCCTTTCAGGTCGCCTTTCTGATCCCACGACAGCGGGCCCATCACGGTGTCTACCGTCGCGCCTTTCAGGTATTTAGCGATTTCCGCCGGATCGTCAGACTGATTCAGGCCCGCCTGCAGCGACTGCAGCGCCGCGTAGGTGGTCCAGACGAAGGCGCCGCTCGGATCCTGTTTCTTCGCCTTGATCGCATCCACGATCGGTTTGTTCGCCGGCACCTGGTCGTAGTTCTTCGGCTTGGTCACCAGCAGGCCCTCCGCCGACTCGCCGGCGATGTTAGACAGGGAGACGTTCGCTACGCCTTCCGGGCCCATAAACTGGGTTTTCAGACCGGCAGCGCGGGCCTGACGCAGGATCTGGCCCATTTCCGGGTGGTAACCGCCGTAGTAGACGAAGTCGATATTCTCTTTCTTCAGGCGCGCCACCAGAGTGGAGAAATCTTTCTCACCGGCGGTGATCCCATCGAAGAAGACCACGTTCGCCCCGCCTTTTTTCAGGCCATCCTGCACCGCACGGGCCAAACCTTCGCCGTACTGCTGCTTGTCATGCACGACTGCGATACGCTGCGGCTTCACTTTGTCGAGAATGTATTTCGCCGCGGTTGGTCCCTGGTCGGAGTCCAGACCGGTGGTGCGCAGGATCAGCTTATAGCCGCGCGCGGTCAGCTCCGGCGCGGTCGCAGCGGGGGTGATCATCAGAATGCCTTCGTCTTCATAGATGTCAGACGCCGGCTGAGTGGAAGAGGAGCACAGGTGGCCGATAACGTATTTGATCCCGTCGTTGACCACTTTGTTGGCGACCGCTACCGCCTGTTTCGGGTCGCAAGCGTCATCATATTTTACGATCTGCAGCTTATTGCCCTTAATGCCGCCCTTCGCGTTGATATCCGCTACCGCCTGCTCGGCGCCGGTAAACTCCTGATCGCCGTACTGGGCCACCGGGCCGGACATCGCCCCGACTACCGCGATTTTGATATCTTCCGCCAGCGCCGCGCTGCTCATAACTAAGGCAATACATCCTGCCAGTAACGCTTTACCCTTCATATTCATCCTGAGGCTCCCCATTATTATGGTTTTTGCATTTGTTGTGATGTTGTTTGTTAGCGCATTATTTTGTTTATATCGATAGGAAAAGCATATGATAGCTAATCAACCGGGGGCTGCTCGCGCTTTTGCAGCACACTATGCTAAACATACCGTCATTCTGAGGAATTTGAAACGACTAAATTGCGGGCTATGTAACAGATAAGTGACAAATAAAAAAACCGCGCCAGCATGAACCGGACGCGGTGCAAAACAGGCCCTAATTACCAGCCAGCGGGCAGGTAGCCTACCGCGGACGCTACCGCGTAGACGGCGCTGCAAAGATACAACAACACAATGAAGCATTGGATAAGCGGATGGGTCATCCAGGCCGGACAGGTCCAGCCCGGCGTCAGGTCGCCACGCTGGCGGGCGCCCTTGAGCATCAGGATCGGCATAATCGATAAAATAACGCCGCTGAACACCCCGGCAAAATAGAGCGCGTTGACGAAAGAGACCATACCGCTGTAGGCCAGCACGAACGGCGGGATCGCCACCACCAGCAGCACCATCAAGCGGCGGGCGGGCTGTTCATCATTCCCCAGGCGGAACTGATCGAAGATATTGGTCAGGAAGCTGCCGCCCAGTCCCCAGTAGGAGGTCAACATCGCGCACAGCGCAAACAGGTTGGCGGAGAAGAAGGCCCATTCGCCAAGCGCCCTGCCCCAGGAGATGGTGGCCACATCCGAAATATTGTCCAGGCCATTAAGCGAGATCACCGACAGCGGCACCAGCGCCAGCAGGGTAAAGGTCAGCGCCATACCGACCATAATGGCTTTAGGCAATTTTTCCGGTTTGTCGGCGAAGCCTCGCGCCATTTCCGGGACGATATACTGTGCCGAGAAGCAGAACGCCACGACGTTGAAGACCGGAACCATATACAGCCAGTTGCCGTCGAGCAGATAGCCCACGCGGGTGGTCTCTTTCAGCAGCGTGGCAATCACCAGCACCGAGATCATCACCACCATACCGATGCTGATAAATTTCTCGCCGCGGCCGATCGCCTTCAGCCCCAGATAAAGCACCCCTGCCGCCGGGACGAAAAACAGCACGCTGCCCAGCGCCGGCGAAATGCCAAACAGGGAGTAGAGCAGCTTGCCGCTGCCGGTCATATAAGCCGTCAATGCGCCGACGCTGTTGACGCAGACGGAGAGGAACATCATCAGCGCGCCAAAGCCGCCGACGTAGCGCTTTGATAATCCGCTGAGCTGCAGATGTTTACGCGTGCGGAGCGTAGATTCCGCGACATAGAGCATGGTCACCGTGGTCAGGCTGCCCACCAGCACCAGCCAGAACAGCAGCGGTAAGAAGCCCGCTTTGCTTGACGCATAGGCGATGGAGAGGACACCCGCGCCGATATTGGTACCGACAATCATCGATACCCCTTCGACGAAGCTCAGAGATTTTGCAGGGACAGCCGTACGTTCCCGGCCGGTGAGGACGGGAGAAAAGGTGGAGTTTTCAGACATAATAC
>NZ_JBMEZZ010000038.1:0-2959 GCF_048822415.1 Klebsiella sp. C360 | reverse complement strand
GAAGCAGATTATGCGTTCTCATAATGCGATACACCCGCTTTGCATTAACCACAGGCAGGCCGTCCCGCTCCGACTCCCGTCGCAGCAGCGCCCACACACGGCGATAACCATACGTCGGCAGGTCAGCCACCGCCATGTTTATCCGGGACAATACGGTGGTATCGTCAGAACGGGGCTGCCGTCTGCGATCCTGTCAGTCAGATGGCCGGTGAACCCGAATGCTCAACTGCGCACGCGACACGCCAAGACTTCTGCAAACGTCGCTTATTCGTCGTTCCCAGGCAACGAGGGCGCATGCGCAATCCATTTTTTTGCCCGGCCGAACTCCACGGCCTCTTTGAGTATCTCGGCTTCCATCGTCTTTTTGCCCAGAAGGCGCTGGAGTTCGCGAATTTGCTTATTGGCGGCAGCGAGTTCGGAGGCCGGCACCACTTCCTCGCCCGATGCAACAGCCGTCAGTGAACCGTCTTAATATTGCTTGCGCCATTTGAATATCTGGTTTGCATTGATGCCATGCAGGCGCGCGACATGAGACACGGTCATACCGGGCTCCATAGTCTGCTGAATAATGGCAATTTTTTCCTGCGGTGTACGACGCCGACGCCGCTCAGGTCCTGATAACACTCCAACCATCTTATCGTTCTGACTGGTATTAAACATAGTTCCAAGACTACCTCTTATTTTAAGAGAGTCGAAGTGTCTGGTGATCTATGGGGCCAGTCTAGCCCTCTTCCAAGTGTAGGGAGATATAGTCAAAGTTTGCTTCTCCGCCGATGAGTCCGCCCTGCGTCGGATAGTCCGATTTTTTACCGGCGAAGCACGGCTCTCCTAACCCTATCTAAAGCGAATAACTTTTTTCAACAGGGCCGCGTGCCAATGCAAGAGCGATAGGCGCTCTACGCGCCAATTTGACCACTTAAAACAGGTAAATTGAGGGGTTGTAATGTGTTGATGTAACAGGCTTTTATTTTAATGTCTTGGCATATGTATAATGGTAGTCTAGCCCTCCTTTCAACAAGGAGTACTCATGGAAACCTACAATCATACATATCGGCACCACAACTTTTCACATAAAGACTTAAGTGATCTCACCTTCACCGCTTGCACATTCATTCGCAGCGACTTTCGACGTGCTAACTTGCGTGATACGACATTCGTCAACTGCAAGTTCATTGAACAGGGTGATATCGAAGGCTGCCACTTTGATGTCGCAGATCTTCGTGATGCAAGTTTCCAACAATGCCAACTTGCGATGGCAAACTTCAGTAATGCCAATTGCTACGGTATAGAGTTCCGTGCGTGTGATTTAAAAGGTGCCAACTTTTCCCGAACAAACTTTGCCCATCAAGTGAGTAATCGTATGTACTTTTGCTCAGCATTTATTTCTGGATGTAATCTTTCCTATGCCAATATGGAGAGGGTTTGTTTAGAAAAATGTGAGTTGTTTGAAAATCGCTGGATAGGAACGAACCTAGCGGGTGCATCACTGAAAGAGTCAGACTTAAGTCGAGGTGTTTTTTCCGAAGATGTCTGGGGGCAATTTAGCCTACAGGGTGCCAATTTATGCCACGCCGAACTCGACGGTTTAGATCCCCGCAAAGTCGATACATCAGGTATCAAAATTGCAGCCTGGCAGCAAGAACTGATTCTCGAAGCACTGGGTATTGTTGTTTATCCTGACTAATTGCTTTGATGTGTGATTTTAAACGCTCAAATTTATAAAACGAATAATATTGTCAACCTTGCAATAATAGACATAGGGACAACCATGTATAAATTTTTACCCTCAGGCGTCTTCACAATAGAGCCATATAGCAGTGGGTCACTTAGTGGGCTTAATTTTTCCATTAAAGATAATATTAATATTGCTCAGTATAAAACATCATATGGTAGCCCATCTTGGCAAGTAAACATAAGGCTGCCATTTATAAGGCACTGTTGCAAAAATGTGGAGGTGATAGGGGTACTACGCCGGAACCCCAGATTTTTCCGTCCGTTCAAATTATCCACGGTTGAACAGCTTGATCCCGTCCGCCCGCAGTTGACCAACAGGGGAAATATGCCTGTACAAAGTTTGCCGGGTTATCCCAAGTTCCTGGCATAGCGTACTGACCTTTGTTTCTGATTGTCCCATTGATGCCATTGCCAGTCGCAGTTTGACTGGCGTCATTTTATAAGGTCGGCCGCCGTTCCGCCCACGGGCTCTTGCTGATGCCAGACCTGCAGTCGTTCTTTCAGCAATCAGTTCGCGCTCAAACTCCGCCAGTGCGGCAAAGATACCGAAGACAAGCTTGCCAGCGGCCGTTGTTGTGTCGATAGTCGCCCCGTGACCGGTCAGCACTTTCAGACCGGTCCCCCTCGCGGTCAGGTCGTGCACTGTATTAATGAGATGACGAAGATCACGACCGAGGCGGTCCAGCTTCCATACGACCAGCGTGTCTCCGGGTCGTAGTGCTTTCAGACAGGCTGTAAGTCCAGGACGCTCTTCTCGTTTGCCCGATGCCCGGTCCTCATAAAAATGTGCGGCATCAACACCTGCGGCGATCAGTGCATCACGTTGTAAATCATTCGTCTGCGAACCATCCGCTTTTGACATCCGAATATATCCGATGAACATATTTCCTCTGTCACATATACGTTCGATTATGTGACATTCTGATTTGGGTACCATAATCTGTCAACGGTAGTCACATTACCCGTAATTTAAATTATGACACGTAAAGGTTCTATGTTAATGATAATGTGACAAGCGCGTTTAAATAGGCATAAGGATCAGAGATGCCTACTAAAAATAAGCTCCTCAGTATTCTTTCGGACGCCGAGCAGGAAGCGCTCTATGGTCTACCTGATTTCGATGATGCACAGCGGCTGGAGTTTCTGGCGCTGAATGAATATGAACTGGCGCTGGCCTGCAGTCGCCGGGGGCTTCACGCTCAAATTTATTGCATCATCCAGATCG
>NZ_JBMEZZ010000037.1:0-3067 GCF_048822415.1 Klebsiella sp. C360 | reverse complement strand
GGCGCGATACTGAGATCAGTTTCTTTGAACAAAAAAACCGCCTTTTGGCGGTCAGTATTCAGTAGCGGGGTTAGAGGGCCAGTCGTGTAAAAAACCACGTTAGCCGACTATTTATTTGAATAACATAATATTTTAACTGATATGCCAGCGTTCATCCTGACTTATCTGAACAGGGCTCCGCCTGTAAAATGTGAAAGATAGAAAGGTAATTATTTATAATAAAATTAAATAATTTCAATTTTCTCTTCAGAATATACACTGACAGTGTGAAAAAACCCCCGTTATCACGGGGATTTTCCTGTAGATAATACGTTACCTGACTTGCTTAGAAGGCGCAAAGCGCAGTATCAAAATACCGGCCAGAGCGGCCAGTATGGACCCTGCCAGAACCCCCACCTTGACCTCATCAACGAGCAGAGGGCTGCCTGTAAAGGCCAGATTGCCGATAAACAGGCTCATGGTAAAACCAATCCCACACAGTACCGAGACACCATAAACCTGTAACCAGGTACTTTTCTCTGGTCGTTTCGCCAGGCCCAGGCTGACGGCCAGTAGCGACAGGCCAAAGATACCTGCCTGTTTACCCAAAAACAGGCCCAGCGCCACGCCTACCGGAACCGGCGACAACAGGTCATTCATCGTCATGCCCGACAACGCGACGCCCGCATTGGCGAAGCCAAACAGCGGCAGTATCATAAACGTGACCCAGGGGTTGATGGCATGCTCAAGCCTGTCCAGAGGCACTTCATCAGCCGCATTCCTGGTTCGCAGCGGGATAAAGAACGCCAGCAGGATACCCGCGACGGTGGCATGCACGCCTGACTGAAGCATGAAAAACCACAGTACTCCCCCCGTCAGCAGATAGGGCAGCAGGCGCGTCACGCCGGCACGGTTCAGGCTAAACAGCAGAGCAACCATTGCCGCTGCACCACCCAGCATCAGAAGCGAAATGTTGCTGGTATAGAAGAGCGCGATGATAGCCACCGCCCCCATGTCATCCAGAATAGCCAGCGCCGACAGGAAAATTTTTAGCGAGACTGGCACACGACTGCCCAGTAAGGCGAGTACACCGAGCGCAAAAGCAATATCCGTGGCCGCCGGGATGGCCCAGCCGGAAAGGGTTTCGTCATGACCGGCATTAAACCCCACGTAAATCAGGGCAGGTACGGCCAGACCACCCAGTGCGGCAAAGCCCGGCAACGCACGCTGGCTCCAGGTGGCTAACTGGCCGGTGACAAGCTCACGCTTGATTTCCAGCCCGACCATCATAAAGAATACGGCCATCAGGGCATCGTTTATCCAGTGCTCAACGGACAGGCCTGCTGTTTTGTATTTCAGGAGTGTTTCATAACCTTCCCTGAGGGGCGAATTGGCCACGATGATAGCGGCTGCCGAAGCAATAATAAGCACAATACCGCCCGCTACAGGTGAACTGAAAAAATTAGAAACGGGCTTGATAACTTTTCTGGTTAATCCGATTGGGTTTTCTGTCACTTAATCTCCCCCTGAGATGTTGACTTACGAATTGTGAATCAGGCAACCCAGAGACTGTGCACTCCAAAAATGCAATGCACAGCCTGATTGACTGATGTAAGAAATTTAGATAATTAAATTAATAAGTTAAATTCGGTCGGTCTGTGGTTACATTTTATCATGCACCGTCAGGTAAATGGCCGCCTTCAGGTAAATTATCGTAAAGCGAAGCCTTGGCGGGGCTAGGGTGCGTTTCCATTCTGAGAAATTTGCTCAGTCTGTTTCCAGAACATGGCTGAAATTTACTATCCGCCGCGTGTCAGTAAATAGTATCTGTCAGTAAGAGCTGGCAACGTAAACTGACACGGGTAGTGATGGAAAATGATTACACAGGACACCGTTTGCAGACAGATGCTGCTCTGAGCCGCATTATCCTGAAAAGCCTGAACAGCAGCTGATGGATAATTATCCGTCCATGCCGGTGACGAATGGCTGTCAGAAAAGACATACCACAGGTCAAAATGGCGCATTTCGTTAACACTGAGGCCAGAAGTTTTGGGCTGGATATATTTATTGCTTGCCGGATGCTGTGAGATCTTTTACGCGGCGGCCATTCCGCGGACCGACGGGTTCACCCGGTTATGGCCGGGGTCGGTTCCGGCTGAGGGCGAAATGACACCCTAAGCGTTAGCTCTGTGTCGTTGCACGATGTCAGCGACGGTATTCTTGCTGATACCGAGCTCGCGTGCGATCCAGCGATAGCTGCGTCCCTCGGCCCTCATCGCAACCACCTTAGGCAAAAGTCGGTCTGATTTTGGTCGCACTCCGGCCTGACGACCAAGCCTCTTACCACGTGCCTTCGCAACAGCAAGGCCTGACTTGACCCGCTCGCTGATGAGATCCCGCTCAAACTCCGCAATGCCGGAAAGAAACGTCGCCAGCATTCGTCCATACGGCGACGAAAGATCGAACGCCATTCCATTCATGGCTATCACGGAAACCTTCCAGTTCTCCAGTTCACGTAGCGTATTGAGCAGATCGAGCGTCGAGCGCCCCCACCGGGAAAGCTCAGTGACCAGGATTGCATCAATTTGTCTGGACTGGGCAAGCGCCAGGACTTTCTTTCGCTCGGCCCGGTCGAGTTTAGTTCCTGAACCTGTTTCCTTAAATATTCCCACCACGTCGTAGCCGGCACGGCCGGCGAAGGCTCGCAGATCAAATTCCTGGCGTTCACAAGACTGATCCGCTGTTGAAACCCGGCAGTAAATGGCGGCACGATGTCCCAATTGAACCCTCCTGGATTTTTGTATCGGAACGCCCTGATTTATATGGGCTGGCTGTTGTCCAAAACAGACTATACTTCAAAAGGGACGAATTTGTATGTCACGACGCCATATTTTCACCGAACGGCAGCGAGCAGCGCTGTTCGATCTGCCCACGGACGAACTGTCGCTACTGAAGTTCTACACGCTGGGCGATGATGACCTGGAAAACATTAGGCAGCGCCGCAGACCGGAAAACAGGATTGGCTTTGCCCTGCAACTTTGTGCCTTACGATATCCGGGCCGTGCACTGGCTCCTGGTGAGATGATCC
>NZ_JBMEZZ010000036.1:0-3990 GCF_048822415.1 Klebsiella sp. C360 | reverse complement strand
ACAGTGTCAGCACAAAGCGTTATTGTCGTCTCAGCACAATTCACACGCGTCGTGTACGCTAAGCCTTCATTTTGCTCAGCACAGGACCGCGATCTTATGTTGGTGACTATGACAGACAAAGAACTTTACCGGCTTGGCATCATTCAGCGAGTATTTGACCGGGCTTTGCTTCAGCGCGACGCAGCAGACATACTTAAGCTCAGTGTTCGTCAGGTGCAGCGTCTTGTGCGTCTGTACCGGACAGATGGCGCAACCGCATTTGCATCTTCCCGCCGTGGACGTCCTGCAAACAACCGGATCGATGAAGAAACACGCTGTAAAGCCCTGGATTTGATCCGGTGCCACTATTCAGATTTTGGCCCAACGCTCGCAACCGAAAAACTGGCTGAACGCCATCATATATATCTCTCCGTTGAAACCATCCGTAACTGGATGACAGCCGACGGTCTCTGGCGTCCTCATTCCCGCCGGCGAACCCGGGTTTACCAGCCGCGCTATCGTCGCGACTGTTTCGGCGAACTGGTTCAGATCGATGGCTCTCACCATGACTGGTTCGAAGGAAGAGCCCCAAAATGCTGTCTTCTGGTCTTCATGGATGACGCCACAGGTCGCCTGATGCACCTGCGATTCTGTGATTCAGAAAACGCGTTTGACTACATGATGGCTACCCGGCAATACATTGATAAACATGGTAAACCTGTCGCATTTTACAGCGACAAGCATGCGGTGTTCAGGGTCAGCGGACCCGAGAGCCGACGTACCGGCACAACCCAGTTCGGACGGGCTCTCCGGGAACTGGCGATCGAATTGATTTGTGCCAACAGCAGCCAGGCAAAAGGTCGCGTGGAACGGGTAAATAAAACGCTCCAGGATCGACTGATTAAAGAGATGCGCCTGCAGAACATCAGCTCGGTTGCTGAAGCCAATCAGTGGATTGAACATTTCATGTCTGATTTTAACCGTCGTTTCTCCCGGCCGGCAAAATACCCTAAAGATCTGCACCGTGCGGTCACACAGAGTCCACTGGAGCTGAATGATATCTTCGCCTGGCAGGAGCTACGGACCTTATCGAAAGCACTGACTTTTCAGTATGATAAAGTCATGTATATCATTGAACCCACCGAACAAAATACGCGCATAGCAGGTGAAAAAATTACCGTTTATGATTACCCTGACGGAAGCATTACTTTCCGGCATCAGCACCGGCCACTGGGTTATAAGATTTTCGATAAACTGACCTGCGTTGATCAGGGGGCGGTTGTTGATAACAAACGACTGGGTGCCGTTCTGAGGCTGGCACAGCAGAAACAGGACGAGCTGGAGGCTGAAGGAAAGCGAATGCGCAGTACAAAAATGCCCCGCAGGCGCGCTCAGGAGCGTGCACTGGAAGAGCTCAGGGCGATCAACCCGGTGCTGGCCAGTCCGCAGGATTTTATCCCCAGCCTGAAGCGATGAGCCCTTCCCTCACCTGTGGATCTGATATGGCCGACAGATGAGAGAAAAATGGACGACAACAAACCAGTGCTCCTGACACTTCACGAAGCGCTACGCCTGGATTTGATTGAAGCCTATATGGCGCGGGAAATCACGCTGGCAGAAGTGGCAGAGTCCATGGAGCTCACCCGTCGTCAGTGCTCCCGCCTGATTAAGCGCTATCGCGAGCTGGGGCCAGCCGGTCTGGTCAGCCGGCGCCGTGGAAAGCCCGGCAATCATCAGTTAAACACCACCATCAGAGATCAGGCACTGCAGCTTATTCGCTCACGCGGCCGGGGTATGAATCCGTCAGCCATCTGGCGAATTCTGACCACAGAATACGGTGTCCGGATTTCAAAAGAGACCGTACGTAAACTGATGATAGCCGAGAAAACCTGGCAACCACGTTCTTCCTCCAAAGCCTGACTCAACCTTAAAAAGGCATTGTCCAGACTCTCCACTGACGTCAGGTCAGCTTTGTTTTCAGCACGACATTTCAACATTGGCTAGACATACAGTGTAACAGCTAAATTGAGATGTCCGTCTCTGACCAAATAGACATGTCCGCGCTACAGTCTCGCCACCGCGATCGCTGCTTTCAAAGGATGAGACTCATGACGGCATACGGAACGGAGTTTTTCTCGATGAACGATGTAAACCGACTCAGGATCCTGCAGGACGTTATCGACCGGCGTCTTACCACGCGTCTTGCAGCAACCCGACTTGAGATCTCTGACAGGCACTGCCGCCGGCTACTCGAGCGCTATCGTGAACACGGACCGCTATCGCGGGTTAACCGCCGACGTGGTCAGCCTAGTAACCGACAGTTGATGCCTGGCCTCGCTGAGCGTGCGCTGCGCATCATTCGCGAACGTTACGCCGACTTTGGCCCGACATTGGCCTGCGAGAAGCTTGCTGAGATTCATGACCTTTATCTTGCTAAAGAGACTGTACGTAAGCTTATGACCCGGGATGGTTTATGGATCCCTCGTAAGTTACGGCCACCTCGTGTGCATCAGCCACGCCCACGTCGGGCCTGCACCGGCGAACTCATCCAGATTGATGGCAGTGAACATCGCTGGTTCGAGGACCGTGGTCCGGCCTGCACGCTGCTCGTTTACGTTGATGATGCAACAAGTCGGTTGATGCAGCTTCTGTTCGTCAGTTCGGAGTCCACGTTCACCTATTTTGAAGCCACCCGGGGATATCTGGAGCGCTACGGTAAGCCTCTGGCATTCTACAGCGACAAAGCCAGCGTCTTCAGGATCAACAACAAGCAGGCCACCGGCGGAGATGGCCAGACTCAGTTTGGTCGTGCCATGAACGAGCTGAATATCACTGGTATCTGTGCCAACACCAGTTCAGCCAAGGGGCGTGTTGAACGGGCTCATCTGACATTACAGGACCGCCTGGTCAAGGAACTGCGGCTCCGCGGTATCAGCACACCTGAGGCTGCAAACGCCTTTGCTGATGAGTTCATGGAAGATTACAACCGTCGGTTTGCAAAGCCGCCACGTCACGATTTTGACGTACATCGCCAGCTGGATAATGGCGAAAACCTGCAGGCGACATTCACCTGGCGCGAGCAGCGTAAGGTCTCGAAAAACCTGACATTACAGTATGATAAAAAGCTTTATCTGCTTGAAGATAATGAAGAAAACCGGCGTTTTCAGGGGAAGTACATCGAGGTATGGCAATACCCGGATGGTGACATTGAGCTCCGGGCCAGCGGCACTTCCCTGCCCTTTACCACTTACGACCGACTGGGAGAACTGGACCAGGGCGCCATCATCGACAACAAGCGTCTGGGACGTGCCCTGGAAATGATAAAGCTGGTTCAGGACAAACGGGACAACACCCGCTCACAGGCCCTGCCATCACTGGACGGCCAGACCTCACGCAGAAAGAAACAACCCGGCAAGAAATCACAACGAAGTCTGGACCATAACGACATGCTGGAAGCCCTGCAGCAACTTCAGACCCGGAGTAAAGACATCTTCGGCAAAGGCTGAAACATAACCTACATGCGGACATTTCAATTTAGATTGATGTTCAGGATAAACGCGATAACAACCGTTCACAGGCGATCCCTGCCGGTGATGGCTCTTTGCGGCGGCGCAGAAAACCAACAGAGAAATAATCGCAGCGCTCACTGAACGGCGACGACATGTTAGATGCGTTGAAGACATTGCAGTCACGTTCTGAGAAAAGTTCCAATGTTTAACGAGCGATTAAAAAATATATTAAATCATTATTCTCTCATTTCTCTGTTGCAATACTGACCTCCCAGGGCCTGTGTAATTCTGTCACCAAATAGTATCGTCAGACTACGATCATAGTAAATGGTTTCACCAGTGATAGATTCATGCTTTAATATTATCCCATAGCCATATCTTTCAAGCATATTCATACCCACCCTTGCCAAATTGTAAGAATAATTTATTCCCCAAATGGAACCATTTCTTCCTTCAAAAAACTCCGCTCTGTAATATCTTTTTAGAAATTCATAGTGTGCGT
>NZ_JBMEZZ010000035.1:0-4262 GCF_048822415.1 Klebsiella sp. C360 | reverse complement strand
GCCGTAGGTTTTAGCCAGTACGGTAGTGATGGCAGCGGTCAGCGTTGTTTTACCATGGTCAACGTGGCCGATAGTACCGACGTTAACGTGCGGTTTTGTACGTTCAAACTTTTCTTTAGACATCGATTGTCCCTCTAAGACACGGATAAATCGGTGATATCACCACATCAACCAGGCAACATGCCCGACTTGTTGAATGAACATAACAGAAGAGAAACAGGGAAGGAGAGAAAAGAAGTGGTGCTGATACCCAGAGTCGAACTGGGGACCTCACCCTTACCAAGGGTGCGCTCTACCAACTGAGCCATATCAGCACGTCTGGAGCGGGCAGCGGGAATCGAACCCGCATCATCAGCTTGGAAGGCTGAGGTAATAGCCATTATACGATGCCCGCATCCTGAAACTCGGCTACCCAGTTCTTTCTGTAATACTAAAGAGACTGCTCTCTGTAGTATTGAGCTGATTAGTTTACCCAACCAACTCCGGCTACGCAAAGCGTCGCCAGAAAGTGGTGGTGGGGGAAGGATTCGAACCTTCGAAGTCGATGACGGCAGATTTACAGTCTGCTCCCTTTGGCCGCTCGGGAACCCCACCCAAATTGTTATGGTGCCGACTACCGGAATCGAACTGGTGACCTACTGATTACAAGTCAGTTGCTCTACCTACTGAGCTAAGTCGGCATCAAGTAGCGCGCATTCTAGGGAGAGGAGCGAGTTCATGCAACTAAAAATTTGCATAAAACGTTCTCTTGCTCACATTTTGTGCTCTTACGCGAAAAAACGGTGTAATTTCAAACAACGGAGTGCAAATAATCGCCAGCAAACAGCACAGCAGGCGCGGTTCCGGTCATTCACGTTTACCCGGAACCTATGCTGACCGCAGCCTGAAAGGCAGCAGGCCGTTAGCACTATCCTGTTAGCAAAGGCCATACTTTGCAAAGCATAAGAAACTTATTCCTCTCTTGTGACGCTGGCGCGAGAAAGCAGCATTCAATGAGTTTTTTTCTTATTATTCCCGGCAATCTGGTGTTACCCTCCTGCCCATTGTCCTGATTAACTCGTGTGAAGCATCGCCGTTTCAACGTATTCGGTGATGGTAAGAACATGCTTATGAGCCAAAAAGAGCAGACGTTAATGACACCGTACCTACAATTTAACCGCCACCAATGGGCTGCACTTCGTGATTCTGTCCCGATGACGTTAACCGAGGAAGAAATCACGCGGTTAAAAGGCATCAACGAAGATCTCTCTCTGGAAGAGGTTGCTGAGATCTATTTGCCGCTGTCGCGTTTGCTCAACTTCTATATTAGTTCTAACCTGCGTCGTCAGGCGGTTCTCGAACAATTTCTTGGCACCAACGGTCAGCGAATCCCCTATATAATCAGCATAGCTGGCAGCGTTGCGGTAGGTAAAAGCACCACCGCCCGTGTACTGCAGGCCTTACTTAGCCGTTGGCCTGAGCATCGCCATGTCGAACTCATTACCACTGACGGATTTTTGCACCCTAACTCGGTTTTGAAAGAACGTGGGTTAATGAAGAAGAAAGGCTTTCCGCAGTCTTATGATATGCATCGGCTGGTGAAGTTTGTCTCCGATCTCAAATCAGGAGTACCACAGGCAACTGCACCGGTTTATTCCCATCTAATTTATGATGTTATCCCCGACGGCGATAAAACCGTCGCGCAACCGGATATTCTCATTCTTGAAGGACTGAATGTTCTGCAAAGTGGGATGGATTATCCACACGATCCGCATCATGTATTCGTATCGGATTTTGTCGACTTTTCTATTTATGTCGATGCCCCGGAAGAATTATTGAAAAGCTGGTATATCAACCGCTTTCTTAAATTCCGGGAAGGAGCATTTACCGACCCGGATTCTTATTTCCATAATTACGCCAAGCTGTCGAAGGAAGAAGCGGTGGATATTGCCACCTCGCTATGGAATGAGATTAACCTAATGAATCTCAAGGAAAACATCCTTCCAACTCGTGAGCGCGCCAGCCTGATTATGACTAAGAGCGCCAATCATTCTGTTAATCAGGTACGCTTACGGAAATAAAGCAAAGGGAGCCGAAGCTCCCTTTTTTATTCTGCGCTGCGCAATGATATTTCACCACCGACCCAGGCTTTTATCACACCATCCTGCTCCAGCAATAGCGCCCCCTGGGCGTCAATACCGCGGGAAATGCCATAAATTTCTTTATCACCGATAATCAGTTTTACCGGACGATGAATAAAGTTATCCAGTTTTTCCCAGCGCGGCAGATAAGGAGCCAACCCTTCCTGCTCGAACAGCTCCAGTCCCAGGCGCAGCTCTTTAATCAGGCGCGCGGCGAGGAGGTTACGATCGATGACCACCCCTGCTTCCTGAAGACTGATCCAACCCTGATTGACGACATCAGACTCCACGTGACGCATCACAAGGTTGATACCCGCGCCGCTGACGATTTGTGCGGCATCGCCCGTTTTTCCCGTCAGTTCCACGAGGATCCCTGACAGCTTACGATCCTGCAGATAAATATCGTTCGGCCATTTCACGCGAACCTGTTCGGCCCCGAGTTGCTGCAGCACTTCAGCGATCACAATACCGATCACCAGGCTTAGGCCAATAGCCGCTGCCGGGCCCTGCTCCAGACGCCAGTACATTGAGAGATAGAGATTCGCGCCAAAGGGGGAAAACCATTTTCTGCCTCGCCGGCCCCGCCCTGCCTGCTGATATTCAGCCACGCAGGCATCGCCGGACGTCAGCTCATCCAGTCTGTCCAGCAAATACTGGTTAGTGGAGTCGATTACCGGAAGGACAGTCACTCGGCCATGCTCTATCTGTTGGGAGATCTTTTTCTCATCCAAAAGATGAATAGGCTCTGGCAGGCTGTAACCCTTGCCCGGTACGGTAAACACATCAACGCCCCAGTCGCGTAAAGTCTGGATATGCTTATTAATCGCCGCCCGGCTCATGCCTAACTGCTCGCCAAGCTGTTCACCTGAGTGAAACTCACCATCAGCAAGGATAGAAATTAGCGTTAAAGGGATAGTATGGTCTTTCACGCAATGCTCTCCTCTGCGTTGACTTCACCATGCGTTCCAATGAAGCGCACCTCGGGTTGAAGCCATACATTGAATTTCGCACCCACCTGCTGGCGAACGTAATGGGCAAGCTTTATCACATCCTCACTGGTCGCTTGATCTTCATTAATCAGTACCAGCGCCTGCTGTCGATGCACGGCCGCGCCGCCGATGCGTTGTCCTTTGAGCTGACATTGATCGATTAGCCAGCCAGCGGCCAGCTTGACGCTGCCGTTTGCCTGCGGATAGTGCGGTGCATCAGGGAACTGCGCCAGCAGCGCTTCAGCAACCTGAGCGCTCACGATCGGGTTCTTAAAAAAGCTGCCAGCATTACCGTTAATCTTTGGATCCGGCAATTTAGTCATTCGCATATGACAGACCGCATCGAATACCTGCTGCGGGGTGACCGTCTGCGGATCGAGACGTGTTAAATCACCGTAGCTCAGCACCGGTCGCCACGCTTTCTCTAACGCCAAGCCAATCGCGACGATGGCGTAGCGGTCCTGATATTCATGTTTAAAGATGCTGTCGCGATAGCCGAAACGGCATTCCGCTGCGGAAAGGCGTTGTTTACGTCCCGTTTCCAGCTCGATGCAGTCAACATATTCGCAAACCCGCTGCAATTCGACGCCGTAAGCGCCAATATTCTGGATAGGCGAAGACCCTGCGCAACCAGGGATTAATGCCAGATTTTCCAGACCAGGCATCGCATGCTGTAGCGTGAACTGCACCAGTTGATGCCAGTTTTCGCCGGCGCCGACGTGCAAGCGCCAGGCATCCGGGGTTTCGCTCACCTCGATCCCCATAATTCGGTTGAGGATCACCGTACCTGCATAGTCGTTCAGAAACAGGACGTTACTGCCTTCCCCAAGGATTAGCGTGGGTTCGCCAGCCGCGACAGCGGTTTGCCAGGCGCTTAATAACTGTTGTTCAGTTTCGGCGCGTACTATCGTATTGGCGGATCGCTCAATGCCAAAGGTATTCCAGGGTTTGAGGGAGTGGTTCATAGTGGCTTCCTGATGCAAAATCGGCGTTAGTTTACCGTATCTGGCGGGGGAAGGCTTGCCTGATTACAGAGGCAATAATATTGCGGGGCGCTAACGGTGGTGATGTGGTGTACCGGTCCGGGCAACAGAACCCGCAAGGTCCGTAGCCCCGGTAAGCACAGCGCCACCGGGGGAGGCATACCCCACAC
>NZ_JBMEZZ010000034.1:0-5168 GCF_048822415.1 Klebsiella sp. C360 | reverse complement strand
CGACCAAGCAGCAATACCGTGGTTAATGCCCCGAGCAAGGCGCAGAACATGTCCGACTGCGTATCCCACGGATCGCCCTGAGTCCCCAGGAAATCATCTGCGCCCTGGCCCATCGCCAGCGCCGCCCACCACTCGATCAATTCATAGGCTGCACTGATGGCCAAAGCGATACAGCAGACCAGAAAACCGACCATTTTACGCCCGCGCACGTAGCCGCTGCGCAGTAAAATTTCTCGCGCCGCCAGTGCCGGAACCAGCCCCTGGAAAAAGTGGCCCAGTTTGTCGTAAGGATTGCGGCTCAGGTTAAACATCTCCTGCACGTCGAAGCCGATGGGCACTTTGGCGTAGGTGTACATGCCGCCGCCGATCAGAATAAGCGCGTGGAAAAAGATAAGCGTGTAAAGGAGGGGCGTCAGCGGGTAGCGACGATGCGTGGACAATAGCAGCGGCACAATGATAATGACCGGGGTGACCTCCATGAGCCAGGTCGTGCGGTCAGCGGTAAAGAGGCCGGTGTAAATCAGGGCAAGCAACAGGATCAGCGCGCCGCCTTTGAGTGTCGATGAGAGTGCGGTTGATGTCATACTCGTCTTCTGTCTCAGTCAAAAAAGCACTATCGCCTGCTGGCGTGCGAAATTCAATGTTACCGGGTGTACGTTTTCGTCACTTCCTGCGCCATTGCCGTAAATGCCTTCACGGCGGCCGTTCTCCACGCGCCTTTGCGTAGCATCAGCGCGGCGGTTCGTTCCAGCAACTGCGGCGTCAGTGAAACGGCTTTTAATCCCTCATTTTGCGCGGCGATTGGCGATGGAAGCAGGGTGGCGAGCGTTGTACGACGCACCAGTTCCAGAATGGCATTGATAGAGTTTGCTTCTATTACTATCTGCGGATGCAGATCTCTTTGGCGGCAATAGCGATCAATTTGTTCGCGCGTCGCAAATTCCTCACTCAGTAAAATGAGTCGTTCATTATTAAGATGTGACAAGGCTACGCACTCCTGTTGCGCCAGAGGATGGCTTTCAGACACCATCAACGCAAGGGATTCCTTCAGTAGCGGCAGTACGTCGATGTCTGCCGAATGAACATCATCAAATGCGATGCCGATGTCCAGTTCATCGTTGAGCAGCAGCTCTTCCATCTTTTCCTGCGACATCTCCTGTAACGCAAGGGTGATATTGGGATAGCGCGCATAAAACCTCGCCATTAGCGGCCCGATAAGCCACGAGGTAAACGTGGGGGTAACGGCGACACGCAGTGAGCCACGGCTCAAATCCTCGACATCATGAATTGCCCGCTTTCCCTCTTCCAGCGATCTCAGCGCATTTTTCGCGTAACCCAACCAGGCTTCGCCAGCATCGGTGAGCTGAATATGGCGACCACTGCGATCGAACAGTTGCGCGCCAAGTGACTCTTCAAGCTGTCTGATTTGCTGAGAAAGCGCGGGCTGCGAAACGTGAAGCGCCGTGGCGGCACGGGTAAAGCCTCGATGCTCAGCGACTGCCAGAAAGTAGTGAATATGTCGTAACAGCATCATCTTTCCCATAAGTTTTACCAATAGACTTGATTATAAATGAGTCTTTTATCTTATGGAACGTAGCGAGTAGCCTGTGTCCATTCTATAGTGAGACAGAGGAACAATCGTGAAAGAGATTATTGATGGCTTTTTGAAATTTCAGCGCAGCGTCTTTCCCGAACGCGCCGAGCTTTTCAGATCGCTGGCAAACCAGCAAAACCCACGCGCGCTTTTTATATCGTGTTCAGATAGCCGCCTGGTGCCGGAGCTGGTGACGCAGCGTGAGCCTGGCGATCTGTTTGTCATCCGTAATGCGGGCAACATTGTTCCTTCTTATGGCCCGGAACCGGGAGGCGTTACCGCATCGGTGGAGTACGCCGTGTCGGTTTTGAAAGTAAATGACATTGTTATATGTGGTCACTCTGACTGTGGCGCCATGACGGCCATCGCCGGATGCCATTGCCTGGACAGTATGCCCGCCGTCAGCCACTGGCTGCGCTATGCCGATTCAGCCCGCGTGGTGAATGAATCACGCACGCATATTTCATTGCAGGCGAAAACCGCATCAATGGTGCGTGAAAACGTTATCGCACAGCTGGCCAATATTCAGACCCACCCGTCAGTACGCCTGGCGCTGGAAGAGGGGCGGATGGCATTACACGGCTGGGTTTACGACATCGAACGTGGCGATATTGCCGCCTACAACGGTGCCAGCGGGCAGTTTGTCTCGCTTGCCGAAAATCCAAATACCTGCGCGATGCCGCTTCGCAGCCTCACCGCAGCTTAATTTTTTCTCTCTATACAGGAGGTTCCATTATGATCCACGCACAAATTAACCGCGATATTCGCCTCTCTTTGGCTGACCAGATTCTGCTTATCAAAGCGAAAAAAGATCTGACCTTTGCGCAACTCACCGATGGTACGGGCTTATCTGAAGCTTTTGTTACCGCGGCCTTGCTGGGGCAGCATGCACTGCCGGCTGATGCGGCGCGTCTGGTTGGTGAAAAGCTCTCACTGGATGAAGATGCGGTGCTGCTTCTGCAAATGATCCCACTGCGCGGCAGTATTGACGATCGCGTACCCACTGACCCGACCATTTATCGCTTCTATGAAATCCTGCAGGTGTATGGCTCTACGCTGAAGGTGCTGGTGCATGAGAAATTTGGCGACGGCATTATCAGCGCCATTAACTTCAAGCTGGATGTCAAAAAAGTGGCTGACCCGGAAGGCGGTGAACGCGCGGTGATTACGCTTGATGGCAAATATCTGCCGACAAAACCTTTCTAAACCCGAGTAAAGCCTGGCGCGTTATCCGCGCCGGGCTCAAAGAACAATATGAATCAATCTCCTCGTACGGGTCTGATGCTCCTTGTGTTGGTGCTGATTGGCCTGAATATGCGTCCGCTACTCACGTCAATCGGGCCTTTACTCCCGCAATTACGTGCGGCCAGCGGCATGAGTTTTACTGTGGCTTCTCTTCTTACCGCATTACCGATGGTCGCGATGGGCGGACTGGCGCTGGCGGGAGGCTGGATCACTCGTCATATTCGCGAGCGTGATAGCGTGGCGGTCGGTCTGTTGATGATCATTATTGGGGCGCTAATGCGTGAGCTGGCGCCTCACAGCGTGGTGCTGCTGACTAAATAGCTGCGCCTAATACCGCTACACTTTTGCCTGACCATGTTTTCCTCCGGGGAATGGGCTGGCGGTTTCCATAAAATGGCGGACCTTTTTCAGTAACTGCCACATTGAGCGGCACTGATGATTACGGGTTATCGTGTCATGAAGTGCCTGCCATAGCCGTTCCACATGATTCACCCACGGCGAGTAAACCGGCTGGTAAATTACCCTGAACTTGGGATTTGCTTTCAACCAGCGCTGTGTTTCGCGGCTTTTATGGATAATGTAGTTATCAACGATCAGCGTGATTGTTTTCGCCCGCCGGTAAGTGGCTTTCAGGTGCTTCAGCAGAGCGATAAACAGCGCTGAACTTTTGCTGTTGCCGCCCACGTAGCTGACTTTACCCGTGCCACTGTGCAGTGCGCCGGCCAGATAGTATTTTTCGTTCTGCCCCGGCGTCACTACCCGTTTCTGCTGTCCGCGCAACTGCCAGTCCGCACCGATTTTAGGATTAAGGTGAATATCCACTTCATCTTCATAAAATACCGGATGCTCTGCGTTGCATTCATCCAGCGCTTTGTGGATTACCGCCATCTTTTCATCTTTATGTGGGTCACGGATGCGCAGAGTTGGCGCGGCCCTGCGCCATACAAGCCCCGCAGATGGCAACCAGCGGCGAACGGTTCCTGCATGTAACTGGCAACCGGTTATCTCATTGATTTTTATTGCCAGTAATTCGGTGCTCCAGCGTGAACGTTGATAACCAAAATCGCCGGAAGAATGCTTTATCAGCTCACGTAACAGGGTGCAGATATGTTCAAAAGGCCAGCGTCGGGAGCGCCCTGCGGGTAAGGATTTCAGGCCTTCAATACCTGAGTGCGTAAACCAGTTAATCCAGCGACCAACGGATGAACGGGCACAACAGAGAGTTCTGGCAACATCGCTGACCCGTTCACCCCGATGAAGCATCAGCATGGCCGTGAGTCTGCGGGCATGATTTTTATCGCGCGTTTTATGAATAGCTTTCTGCATCAGGCGTCGTTCGCCACGGGGTATTGGTGCTATGATCGGCATCGCTCAGTCCGGTTGGTGGTTTTGGTTGGTTTGGCGAATGATCAGATCGCGCAATCCGGGCTGAGTTCCCTTTCAGTGATCTACTATTCCGCGCAGCTATTTAGTGTTGGCCTGCGGGTTCCCCCGCACCCGCTGTATGTAGTATCGGCAGCATCTGAGAAAACCACTACATGTAGTTATCAGCGCCACAACGGCGCGGGGACGAGTGCGGTTCGGAAAAATTGGGGTTTTACCGAATCCGGCAAAAGATTGCTTCCTATAACGTCCGCTTCTGGCACACAGCAGCCGTTAAGATGTAAGGCCTTACGCCAACTAAATCTAATGGGACAGATTTAGTTGGTGATGGTCAAGTAATCTGCAAACGGTCACCAAGTAAAATGCAAATGGGTAGTCAAGTCCGATGCAATTACGCACCCGGCAAGGTGGGCCGATTCCCACACGACAGCAGCGCCCGGCAAGGTGGGCGGATTTCCACACGGCAGCGGCGCCCGGCAAGGTGGGCCTATTCCCACACGGCAGCGGCGCCCGGCAAGGAGGGCCGATTCCCACACAGCACCGGCGCGCGGCAAGGTGGGCCGATTCCCACACGACAGCAGCGCCCGGCAAGGTGGGCGGATTTCCACACAGCACCGGCGCCCGGCAAGGTGGGCCGATTCCCACACGGCAGCGGCGCCCGGCAAGATGGGCGGATTTCCACACAGCACCGGCGCCCGGCAAGGTGGGCCGATTCCCACACGACAGCGGCGCCCGGCAAGATGGGCGGATTCCCATATCGACATGTATGTAGCTTGTGTTATCCGTGGATTGTGCAGCTCAGCGGGTCGCTTGTCGTATGGCGTAGTGTCCCCCGTAACCGGCCGCGTGCGGCCGCTAACGCGCAGTACGGCGCCGCGACCCGAAGGCGGGCCGCCGTTCCCGCGCGCAGGCGCGCGGCGCCCACTGCGCACCCCCGTGGGGGACG
>NZ_JBMEZZ010000033.1:0-5573 GCF_048822415.1 Klebsiella sp. C360 | reverse complement strand
GGGAGCCCGCAGAATTCGGAAAAAATCGTACGCTAAGGTTTTCCGGGCATCCGTAAGGGCCGAAACTTCCCGTCTTCCAGTCTGCGGCTCTGCCGCCAGACGTAATCGCCGGTTAGGTTGATGTGCTCCCAGCCCAGCGGCGACAGGAATTGCAGCAGCTCGCCGTCCACCGGCTTGCCGGCCTCGACCAACCCCTGGGTGGCGCGTTCCAGGTACACCGTGTTCCACAGCACGATAGCCGCCGTCACCAGGTTGAGGCCGCTGGCCCGGTAGCGCTGCTGCTCGAAGCTCCGATCCCTGATTTCCCCAAGGCGGTTGAAGAACACCGCCCTGGCCAGCGAGTTGCGCGCCTCACCTTTGTTCAGGCCGGCATGCACGCGGCGGCGCAGTTCAACACTTTGCAGCCAGTCCAGGATGAACAGCGTGCGCTCGATCCGGCCCAGCTCGCGCAGGGCCACGGCCAGTCCGTTCTGGCGCGGGTAGCTGCCGAGCTTGCGCAGCATCAGCGAGGCGGTGACGGTGCCCTGCTTGATCGAGCTGGCCAGGCGCAGGATGTCGTCCCAGTGGGCACGCACGTGCTTGATGTTCAGGGTGCCGCCGATCAGCGGGCGCAACGTCGGGTAGGCTTGCACGCCCTGCGGCACGTACAGCTTGGTTTCGCCGAGGTCGCGGATGCGCGGCGCGAAGCGGAAGCCTAGCAGGTGCATCAGGGCAAAGACGTGATCGGTGAAGCCGGCCGTGTCGGTGTAGTGCTCCTCGATCCGCAGGTCGGACTCGTGGTACAGCAGGCCGTCGAGCACATAGGTGGAATCGCGGACGCCGACATTCACCACGCGGGTGCTGAACGGCGCGTACTGGTCGGAGATATGGGTATAGAACAGCCGTCCCGGCTCGCTACCGTACTTCGGGTTGACGTGCCCGGTGCTCTCGCCCCGGCCACCCGCGCGGAAGCGCTGGCCATCGGAGGATGAGGTCGTGCCGTCGCCCCAGTGGGCGGCAAAGGCGTGGCGATACTGGTGGTTGACCAGCTCGGCCAAGGCCGCCGAATAGGTTTCGTCGCGGATGTGCCAGGCTTGCAGCCAGGACAGCTTGGCGTAGGTCAGGCCGGGGCTCGACTCGGCCATCTTGGTCAGCCCGAGGTTGATCGCATCACCGAGGATTGCGGACAGCAGCAACGTCCTGTCTTTGGCCTCGGCCCCGTCCTTCAAGTGGGTGAAGTGGCGGCTGAAGCCCGTCCAGTCGTCCACGTCCATCAGCAGTTCGGTGATCTTGATGCGCGGCAGTAACTGGCTGGTTTGGTCGATCAGCGCCTGCGCCCGATCCGGCACCGCCGCATCCAGCGGGGTGATTTTCAGCCCTGACTCGGTGAGGATGGCATCGGGCAGCTCGTTGTCCTTGGCCAGGCGGGTGACGGTGGCCAACTGCTCGTCCAGCAGCTGCAAACGCTCTTCCAGGTACTGGTCGCTGTTCGGGTTGATCGCCAGGGGCAGGGCCTGCTCGCGCTTGAGTGCGGCGAACTTCTCGGCCGGCAGCAGGTAGTCGTCGAAGTCGCGGAACTGCCGCGAGCCCTTGACCCAGATGTCGCCGGAGCGCAGGGCGTTCTTCAGCTCGGACAGGGCGCAGATTTCGTAGAATTTCCGGTCGAGGCCTTCCGGGGTGATCACCAGCGGCTTCCAGCGCGGCTTGATGAAGGCCGTGGGTGCATCGGCCGGCACCTTGCGCAGGTTGTCGGCGTTCATCTCACGCAGGGTCTGCACGGCTGCCAGCACGCCTTGCGCGGCCGGCGCGGCGCGCAGTTCCAGCACCTCCAGCAAGGCCGGCGTGTAACGGCGCAGGGTGGCGAAGTTCTCGCCGACCAGGTGCAGGTGGTCGAAGCCTTCCGGCCGGGCCAGCAGCTCGGCCTCGCTGACGCTCTCGGTGAACTCGTCCCAGGGAATCACCGCCTCGATGGCGGCATAGGGGTCGCTGCCGCTTTCCTTCGCTTCCAGCAGCGCCTGGCCGATCCTGGAGTACAGGCGCACCTTGTCGTTGATCGCCTTGCCCTGCTTCTGGAACTGCTGCTGATGCTTGTGCTTCGCGCCGCTGAACAGCTTGACCAGGATGCGGTCATGCAGATCGACCAGCTCATCGATCACGGTCGCGGTGCTCTCCAGCACCACGGCGGCCAGGGTCGCGTAGCGGCGCTGCGGCTCGAACTTACCGAGGTCTTTGGGCGTCATCTGCCCACCCTCGCGGGCCAGCTTGAGCAGGCGGTTCTGGTGGATGTGCCGGCCCAGGCCTTCGGGCAAGTCCACCAACTGAAATGTCTTCAGCCGCTCGATGTGTTCCAGCATGTGCCGAGAGTTGGGTTTCAGCGGTGCCTGGCGCAGCCAGGTCAACCAGGTGATGCTGCTGCCGGCCTTGAGCTTCAACAGCTCGTCCAGCTTGGCCCGATGCGAGTCCGTGAGTGGTTCGACCAGGGCGCGGTAGACCCGCCGATTGGCTCGCGCAATGGCTTCCGAGCAGGCCCGGTCAATCACGCTCAGCGCCGGCAGGATGCGTCGTTTCTGCCGTAGGCTCTCCAGGGCCTGACCGGCCAGCAGCAAGCCTTTGTCGGTCTGCTGGGCCAGCTCGGTTAGCTCGCGCACCAGGGCGCGGAAGTCGGACAGGCCGAACGGGGCCAGTTGCAGGTAGGTGCGCAGTTCCTGGGCATGCTCGCGACGGGTCACGTCGCGCTCGCCGTACTTTGCCCAGCTCGCCGGCTCGGCCTGGACTTGCTTCGCCACCCACAGGATGACCGGCTCGGGCAGCTCGCTGTCGGTTCCCAGCGCGTAACCGGGGTAGCGCAGCAGGCAGAGCTGCACGGCGAAGCCGAGGCGGTTGGCGTCGCCGCGTCGCTGGCGGATCAGCGACAGGTCGGAGTCGTTGAAGGTGTAGTAGCGGATCAGGTCATCCTGGCTTTCCGGCAGCGCAAGCAGGGTGTCCCGCTCCGTGGCCGAGAGGATCAAGCGACGCGGCATGTGTCAGTCGTCCGTGCGGAGGTACTGGTAGAGGGTTTCCCGGCTGATGTTGAAC
Source organism: Klebsiella sp. C360 (assembly GCF_048822415.1). Taxonomy (NCBI): domain Bacteria; kingdom Pseudomonadati; phylum Pseudomonadota; class Gammaproteobacteria; order Enterobacterales; family Enterobacteriaceae; genus Klebsiella; species Klebsiella sp. C360. The sequence continues at coordinate 2,519 of NZ_JBMEZZ010000033.1, read as the reverse complement.
TCGCGGGCAAGCTGCGCCTTGGGCTCGCCGGCCGTCGCTCGCTGCCGCAGGGTAGCAGCCTGCTCATCGGACAGGGCTTTCTTGCGGCCCCGGTACGCGCCACGCTGCTTGGCCAAGGCGATGCCCTCACGCTGCCGCTCGCGGATCAGGGCGCGCTCGAACTCAGCGAAGGCCCCCATCACCGACAGCATCAGGTTGGCCATCGGCGAGTCCTCGCCAGTGAACACCAGGCCCTCCTTCAGGAACTCGATGCGCACGCCGCGCTGAGTCAGCTTCTGTACCAAGCGACGCAGGTCATCGAGGTTGCGGGCCAGCCGATCCATGCTGTGCACCACCACTGTATCGCCTTCGCGGACGAAGCTCAGCAGCGCTTCGAGCTGGGGGCGCTGGGTGTCCTTGCCCGATGCCTTGTCGGTGAACACCTTGCTCACCTGGGTTTGTTCCAGCTGGCGTTCCGGGTTCTGGTCAAAGCTGCTGACCCGGACGTAGCCGATGCGGTGCCCCTGCACGATGTCTCCTTGGTTGAAGGCGGCTTAAGTGCACTTTCTGTTCCGTTGTGCCTCAAAGCCCATTTCTGTCAGGCTGAAATCTATAACCTTCGCGGGCATGTGTCAAAAAATGGGAAAGCAGACTCTATTCTGACGAAGCGGCGCGGCCCTGCCTGACATCAAGTTAGGGTATAGCCTAGATTGACATGCGCGATGCAACCCTTAACTTGCTTGCACCTATCGTTTCCATGCTAGCTTTATCGTAACGCTCAAGAAATTGGGCTTAATGCCGAAAACAATAAAATAAAACAGCCAACCCTTGAGGTTCTTATGCGCCAGAATTTACCAGTGACGGGTCGAAACTTAGAACTCCCAAAAGATGCCAATATTCTTTCGACTACCTCCCCTCAAAGCCATATCACGTACGTTAATCCTGACTTCATTAAAATCAGTGGTTTCACTGAGGAAGAACTATTAGGCCAGCCTCACAACATCGTAAGACACCCAGATATGCCGCCTGCTGCATTTGAGCATATGTGGAGTACATTAAAATCTGGCCGCTCATGGATGGGGCTAGTAAAAAATCGCTGTAAAAATGGCGACCACTATTGGGTAAGTGCTTATGTAACGCCAATAGCTAAGAATGGTTCGATTGTTGAATACCAGTCTGTAAGGACCAAGCCTGAACCTGAGCAGGTTTTGGCTGCGGAAAAATTATATGCTCAATTGAGAAGCGGGAAGGCCGCGAGGCCGAAATTGGCTGCTAGCTTTTCCGTGAAAATACTCTTGCTCATATGGGGTAGTATTATATCAAGCGCAATGGCTGCCGGCATGCTTACTGATACATCAATAAGCAGCTTATTGTTACCAGGAATCAACGCCTTTACCCGCTGCCGGAGCCTCACCTCAATAGCACTCTCCGGCAGCCGTATTGTTACAGCGAATCAAACTGATAGCTGACCGATAGCCCAACGCCATAGTTACGGCCCGGCGCCGGTTCATAATAGCGTCCGTTGCTCTCGTTGACGATAACAGAGCCGACGTAGCGCTTATCAAACAGGTTATCAACGCGCGTATAGAGGTCGACGGTCCAGTTATCTAGCACATATTTATAGCCGGTATTCAGTGCCGTCACCGTATAGGCTGGAGCCTGCTCGCTATTGGCATCGTTGACCTGAATATCGCTCATATAGCGGACTTCAGCGCCAGCGTACCATCCCTCTTCCGGCACCCAGCCAAAGGAGGCATAGGCGCTATTACGTGCAATCCCCGGGATCCGATTGCCGCTCTGAATAGCATCGCCGGCGTTTTCACGGTAGGTCGCATCCAGCAGCGTCCACGCCAGTTTGGCGCGCCAGGCGGGCGCAAATTGCTGATCCCATCCCAGTTCGACCCCGCGGCGGCGCGTCTTGCCCGCGTTCTGATAGGACGTACGGCCATTGTCGCTGGCGGCAACGACAATTTCATTTTTCGTGTCCGTATTGAAGACGCTCAGGCTCGCCATCCCGGTGCCCACCTGCCATTTACTGCCTGCTTCAACGGTGGTGTTAGTGGCCGGTTGCAGAGCAAAGTTAAGCCCGGACTGACCATCGGGACGATAGGACAGCTCGTTAATGGTCGGCGTTTCAAATCCCCTCCCGGCAGAGAGGTAAACGTTCCACTGCGGCGTCATGGCATACTTCAGCGCTGCCGCCGGAAGCCACTTGTGATAGCTCGCTTCGCCGCTATCATCACCATTTTTACCTACAACATAACGATCGTTGGAATCAAACCATACCGAGCTATAGCGCGCCCCGGCGTCCAGCCCCAGGGCTGAGGTGAGCTGCCAGTGCGTTTGAATGTAGGGATCGAGGTTCCACATCAGGTTACGTTCGTTACGTCGCATATCACCTTTGGTGCCGAGATCGTAAACGCCGTTCTGATAAACAAAGTTCTCATAGCCTTTGCGCTGTTCGGTCATCGCCTCGTAATCAAGGCCGGTGGTGATGGCGTAAGGGATAAAACCGCTGTCATCGTGGTGTGTCCAGCGCG
>NZ_JBMEZZ010000032.1:0-5599 GCF_048822415.1 Klebsiella sp. C360 | reverse complement strand
CTGAGACGACCCCAACCCGGTAAGACATGCAAAAGCGCCACTGGCAGCAGCCACTGGTAACTGATTTAGAGGAGTTTGTCTTGAAGTTATGCGCCAGTTAAGGCTAAACTGAAAGAACAAGTTTTGGTGACTGCGCTCCTCCAAGCCAGTTACCTCGGTTCAACGAGCGCCAACTCTATGAACCTTCGAAAAAACCGCCCGCCAAGGCGGTTTTTTCGTTTCAGAAGCGACAATACCTCCGAGCAAGTTAAGCGTCAAGAACAACACATTGCTCGACACCAAAGCAAAGGCTAGAATCGTAAAATAATTCCGATCTAGAGGTTACAAAAAATGAACATGAAAACGCTGAAAGATATAATTGAAAAACAAAAAAAAGAAGAAGAAGAACAAAAATTCGACCCAGCTGAACAAATAGAAGAATACATAAGCCTTGTTGAAAAATTATATACTATTACATTAGAATCTATTGACGAACTAATCAAAGATGGATTGATAAAACAATCAAGAAAAAAAATATCAATAAATGAAGAGTCTCTAGGTGATTATGAAATCGACTCTCTAATACTCACTATAAACTCAAGTAAAATAAAATTTGAGCCAGTAGGAACCATGCTAATAGGTTCAAAAGGAAGGGTTGACGTCACAGGGCCATTTGGAAAAGAAAAATTCATTCTGATCAGAAAAGGAGTCAAAAGCCCCAGCGATTTAATAAAAGTAAGAGTTAACGTAGTCGGGGCATATAAACCAGAAAAAGATAAGACCGATGAAAATGTGAAAAAGCCGTCAATTGATGATTGGGAATGGAAAACAATGCCTAGCGATAGTCGATGGGTTAAATTTGATGATGTGAATTCCGAGACCATTACGAATATTATTATGAGAATGATAAATGGCTAGGGTTCATGCAATTAAAAGATCTGGTCTACACATAGACATTGACTATGTCGTACATAAAAAGATAGCACTCGATCGTGCTGTAATTCTGCGGTATTCAACAAAGAACCCAGATTACCATGCCGATTTCGTCGGCTTAAGTGAGCCGGAGATTGAAAGAGAAAAAGACTTAATACTAAAAGAAAATGACACAACACATTGCCTTTTATTGTTAACAGCTATTGAAGCAATATTTCGATTAGATGCAGATCAGAAGTACTGCAATAAAAAAAGAGACCCATTATCAAGAAAAATAAAAGAGATATATGATAAAACAAAAGGAGAAAAAATAAAATTAGATGATGATTTAATAAATACCAGAATGAATGAAGATGATGCTAGATTAAAAAAAGACTACAACGATCTAAAAACATGTTTTAAATTCAGGCATTGGCTTGCTCATGGAAGATACTGGCATCCAAAGAGAATAAAGAATTTTTATTTCGACTCTATACTAATAGTGATAGATTCCATTTTAAACTCAACCAAATACAATTTTGAAGTTTAGGTCAGTGACATTAAAAAAAGTCACCATAACGTCCCTTAAGCACAGCACATTATGAGCCAGCAATTTTAGATTGCTGGCTCACATTTAAATCATGGTTGAACTTTAAGACCAGAGCGGAGAATGTATTCATCAACACGCTCCCCAGTATCTACAATTTTGGCAAAGTTCACGTCAGCTGATGTCACGGTTAAATCATTTGCGGATGCAGGCATAGGCAAGGTTGCGCGGTGACCATCGACAGAAACCAAAGTCTTTCTATCAACAAATGATGAACCATAGTTTACGGTGTACTGTACTGAACAGGCATTCGGATTCGGATGACTAACAGCCCAGGGTTCACTAAAGGAGTTGTAGTTGTCATAGTCCGCTCTCTTAATGTGCAAATTTAAGTCGTTTTTATATGTAAACGACCCAGTCTCATCATCCACAATCCAATCATCATGATTAGAATGTTCAAGAATGTCTTTTACTTCATTAGCATTCATGCATACCCCCATATAAATCAATGGTTAGAATGTAAAGATCGATTGAGTTCTACACCACACTGCTCCGAAAAGTTCTCTATGTGCAATCAAATTTTCCAGTAAAGAATCAAATAATAAATACTAAACATCGATTTGTTTTTTCACTTAAAAATCATATACATAAAATAGGTGTGTTTAGCCTTTTTAATATCAGAATTAAACCAATCGCAACTTATTGTTTTTATTGGAAAATAAAAACAAAGAAAAATAAGGGGAAACACTGATTATAGAAGTTGCTGTGATCGTAAAAAAAGGCTATTGTTGATTTGTCAAACATAGGTTAAGACCTTCCGGCAAGAAGAAACCTTCGAATGACACCCAACAATAACCTTACTTAGCGAGTATATCATATGAGTAAAGAATCAGAACTAGAGTTCAGAACAAAAGAACTCGAACGTCAAATGAAAGGTGTCCAGCGACGTATTGAGGTGGTTAACGCCAAATACGACAGCCAAACCAAGAAGCAAGAACGTCGCATTCGTGATTTGGAAATCAAAACAGCAGTCCAGTCAGGCGTTACGCAACGTGAGGTTGCAAACATTTACGAACTGTCGCCGGGTCGCGTTAATCAGATCATTAAAAAAGTCGGCTAATCTCTAGAGAAAAAACCGCCAAAAGGCGGTTTTTTCTCGCAATACAAACTGACGTGCTTTTTACCATAAGGTCTCATTACATACCCTGTTCTGATGCGACCGGTAAACACATAAAAAACTTCACAAAAAGCATGCAGTGATGTTAAATCAAAGACGGTCCCGACTTTGTTGGGTCCAGATGGGGATATAGCTTCAACGGTAGAGCAGCGGACTTCTAATCTGATGGTTGTGGGTTCAAATCCCATTGTCTCCACCAAAAGCCTCCCCCCTAAAAGGGGGGAGGCAACTATTCTGGCCACAGCATTTACCATAACGTCGCATTACGCGCACCGCTAAAACGGCCTCAGGGCGTTTCTGACGGGAAACCGGTAAAACAGGCAACAAACCACCCGAAAACCCGCCAGAAACGCGCAGGCTCTGTTTTTACGGCATGCATGAGTATGCACGCAAGTGCATAGCGCGAAAATTCACGCCATTCAGCCAGGGTAAGTCCTGTTTCCGGCGTTCTTCCCATCCGAAAACGGTGAACGGGGACGCAATTTATTGCGTGGCCGTGAAGCGTTGCCGGCGCAGCCGGAAAACCGGTTTTCAGCACGATCAGGAATCGGGTTCGTCGACGGCCGGCAATCACGTTATGGCAAGTCGACGGACGACTCACCACACGATTCACCGGCGATTCGACTCGTGACTTGACTCTAGAGTCGTCAAGGTCAAAAAAACACCAAAATGACGATTCGACTCTAGAGTCAAGTCGTCATAAGTTACTGATAGTCTTATGTGAGTCGTCGATGACTCTATGACGAGTCGTCGGCAAGTCGTACACGAATCGCCGACGACTTGGATTCACCTTACAGAAAGTAATACTGCGTAATTTAATAACCCACAACTAACTGATATTAATGAGTTATCTTCAAAATTTTAATTTTGCGTGGGGTGTGGTGATTTTGTGGTGAGGAGTGCATATATGTTGAGTCTCGGTCTTGGATGGGTTAAGGTTATTCCGGGATTTGGCACGGAGGGGAATTCATGAAGGGAGTAGCGTTTGGTATCATCCTGTCTTTAATACCATTGTCATCAATGGCAGCAGACTGCTTTGATATGGCTGGCAGGGATTACAAAATTGATCCGGATCTCCTGCGTGCTATATCATGGCAAGAATCACGATTTAAAATTGATGCGATTGGGCGTAATCCTGTTACGGGTTATGGATCAGGCTTGATGCAAATTGACTCGCAGCATTTCAACGAACTGTCGCGATATGGAATAAAACCGGATCATCTTCTTAGCGATGCTTGTCTTAACATCTACACCGGAGCCTATTATCTGGCTCAGGCGTTTAAAAAGTGGGGCGTTTCGTGGGATGCAGTCGGGGCATACAATGCAGGCTTCAAAAAGACCCCGCGCCAGGCAGCAAGACGTTACGAGTATGCGAAGAAGATCCATTACTACTACACGGCTATCAAAGCAAGCAAACGAACTTCTTCTAAAGATCAGAAAATCGCCATGAACTAAAAAGCCTTCTGATATAAGAAGGCTTGAATTTCTTAAAAATCTACGGCATCTATACCTGGATAATAATCGGCATCACTATCAAAATGAAAAAGCAGATACCCACCCTCCCGGTGCATTAGTATAAGATTTTTGCGTAAAAATTTTGACACCCCACCTCTTTTTAGCGCCAGAAGATGGCGTTTGAAATCATACATCCTTATAACACAACCATAAGGTGTATCATGTATCCACTCTAAGTAACTATCGCAAGTTAGATAATTGGTTGTTGATGAAAGCACCTGAAGAACTCTGATATCACCTTCTTCCATATGTGAAATACTGATACAGACAGCTTTAAATTCAAACATAAGTATTCCCACCATCAAAACGCCGGACAGCTGCCCGGCGCTTATAAATAGCCTTTAAGAGTGCGGAATTTCTCCGCAATTAACCACAATGCCTTATTGAGTTTAACATCACCATCGATTGCTTTTACTGGCCGGGTTGTTGTTCTTTTCCCTTTTTCAGTTCGGCCAGGCAAACCGCCTTTAATCAGATTTTCCTGGACCCTTTGATATGTAGTCCAGATGTCATCTTTTTTATCTTCATAACGGCGCGGATGAATTATCTGTTCAATACTGACCGGAGATTTATTTTCATCTTCATATCGGTAGGTTAATGCAGCTTGTCCAAACAGACGCTGTTCTTCCTTGGTTAAGGCAATAGACTTCATGACATCAACGCCTTCAGTTATTTTATCGAAAATTCCCAGAACTTCGTAAGCACCTTCGATAACCCTTCCAACAATATCACCTTTATGAGGTACACGAATCTCACCAAACGACGTACCGCACACAAGGCCATTTGTGCATACAAAACGGAACATACCCGGGATCATTTGATAACTGGACGATCCATCATGCGAGTTAAGAAGAATGATTTCGGGTACTTCTGTTCCTTTATTGGCCCCTTCACGGCGAAGTCTTACCATATGCTTAGTATGCCCCCGTTTATCCTCATCCCTTACTCGTGACTGACAGGCAAAAAATGGCTGGAAACCTTCTTCACGTAATTTATCCAGCAGTGTAATGGTTGGAATATAGGTATAGCGATCACTACGTGAATTATGCTTTTCTTCTGAAAACACAGAAGGTACAACCTTGACTAATTCATCGTTAGTCAGTGGGCGTTCCTGACGAATGGAATGAGTAAGTCCAAATCGGGATGCTAAACGCATATTATTCTCCTTCACCTGTTTAATTTTTTAACCATCACCCGTTGAGTTGCCGGGGCCGCGGTTTTGACTTTGTGCGGGGACCTGCTGAACCTGCCCCCTGGATATAACCTTCACCCGTTTGAGAGCCGTTCGCCGCGAGGGCGTAAACGAGCACGGCCCGGTGCAGATGTCCGGGGGTGAGCGGGAAATTTTTTTCGGTCTAATGAAGCGCAGCGGAATGGCCGGGAAAAATTTATTGCGAAAGGCTCTGCCGTCCCCTGGACAGCAAGACGGGTTGTGCTTGTCTCAGCCCCGGCGAATGGACTCAAACGGG
>NZ_JBMEZZ010000031.1:0-6389 GCF_048822415.1 Klebsiella sp. C360 | reverse complement strand
ACTGAGCTGCACAATCCACGGATAATGCAGGAGACGAATCATGATAGGAGGCTGAAGGGGAAATGAGCGGCAGCAGGGGAAGGGGTTGCCAAGCGGAGCGCGGAGGCCGCAGGCCGGAGGCGTCAGTGGCAGCTGCCCGCGTGAGCGGGGCGAGACGCGTAGCGGCTCGATGCGCAGCACAGCAGAACGGCCCCGGAGGGGTGACGTCCGGGGGTTCGCTTTTAAAGATTTTCGACCACATCAGTAAATCGTAGTGACACCATGAAGCAAAAGTATCGTGCAGACCAGAATCAACAACAGTAACAGCAGACCTTTTTTTCGACGTAATAAAACCGGCCCCAAAGCGCCCGCAAGAAGCACACTCAACACGATTTCCGTTATGCTAATCGTATTCATAATCTCTCACGTTTCCCTTTTTAGAACTCTGCCACACACGGATAAAACCTTATAACAAAGCAACAAAACCCGTTATTCAGACACGGTAATGCCTAGTTTTTTTGCCAGAATTTCAGATGACAAAGAAACCCTTATCGACTTCCCGGTTACAAGGTGAATGATTGTGGCTTCATGCCCTTCAACAGAGTGGGATATTAACTCACGCTGAATGATATGCGTCTCTCCATCATTTCCCGTCACGGCTATTAGGCTCTCTGTAGAACAGGGGTTGATACTACTAATGTTGGTGTTGTTTTCGGTTTTGTTCAGCATCGCTGATCCTCAAATATCGGTTTGTGTTACGTCTGCCGCTTTGCGCTGGATAAGCGACTTAAAGAAATCCGACGCCTTCAGAATATCGCTATCCTGGAAGTCGGGAAATGTCGCTTCTGTCAGCTCCTGCGCCGTACCTGCCCGTATAACGGTTTCATCGCGGATCATCGTTCGCTTAACGCCATCAGCCTGTTTTTTGCTGAAGGAGTGCCGGAAAATAATCGCGTATTGGCCGCCGCTATCCTGATGAACAGAAGTATCCCAGCGATGATTACCCTGTTTACGATAGTGGTGATAGATTTGCTGGCCGTAGCGCTCCTGATCGGAATTACGGTAATCGAACATTAACAGTTCCAAAAGCATTAACCGATCTGGCAATTGCCAGGCGGTAGGGTGTTGAAGTGTCGCTAACATAGTTTCCCCTGAGCGTGACAGTCACGATAAGGCGGGCTTTGCCCGCCTGGTTATCAGTTAATCAATGGCACGATAAATACGATTCTGGCTTTCGTTCTCCAGCGTATTAACGTACTCCCGCAACAGGTGATACCGGTTAGCCATCGTTTCGTTCAGTTCGGCTTTGCCTTCTTCATATGCCAGCCCGCAAAAGTAACTGTAGGCATACAGACAAACAATAATCCCTACTTCGCGCGCGCTGCATTCACCTTCAAAATAGTTAGGTAACGAGAGCCAAAGAGGTTGGGGCGCTTCCATAAAAAACGCGCCATTGCTGGCCTGAAGGTATTCCCAATACCCTCCCTGGTAGTCTTTAGCGTAACGATTCAGAAAGGACTGAATGAAGTGATCTGCGCTGAAGAAAGCGCCACGAAATGCCGCAGGCATGAAGTTCATGCGGGCGTTTTCAGAAATGTAGCGGGCGGTGATTTCGATAGTTTCCATGATACTTCCTCTTTAAGCCGATACCGGCGATGGTTAAGCGGCAGGCACATCACCTGCCACTTTTTAATTATCGTACAATGGGGCGTTAAAGTCAATACAAGTACGGATTATATTTACCTAATTTTATGCCCGTCAGAGCATGGAAGGCGACCTCGCCGGACTCCACCGGACACCGGGGGCAAATCGCCGGAAACTGCGGGACTGACCGGAGCGACAGGCCACCCCCCTCCCTGCTAGCCCGCCGCCACGCGGCCGGTTACAGGGGACACTGAGAAAGCAGAAAGCCAACAAACACTATATATAGCGTTCGTTGGCAGCTGAAGCAGCACTACATATAGTAGAGTACCTGTAAAACTTGCCAACCTGACCATAACAGCGATACTGTATAAGTAAACAGTGATTTGGAAGATCGCTATGAAGGTCGATATTTTTGAAAGCTCCGGCGCCAGCCGGGTACACAGCATCCCTTTTTATCTGCAAAGAATTTCTGCGGGGTTCCCCAGCCCGGCCCAGGGCTATGAAAAGCAGGAGTTAAACCTGCATGAGTATTGTGTTCGTCACCCTTCAGCAACTTACTTCCTGCGGGTTTCTGGCTCGTCAATGGAAGATGGCCGCATCCATGATGGTGACGTACTGGTTGTGGATCGCTCGCTGACGGCCAGCCACGGCTCAATCGTAGTCGCCTGCATCCATAATGAATTTACCGTGAAGCGGCTACTGCTGAGGCCCAGACCCTGCCTGATGCCGATGAACAAAGATTTTCCTGTGTACTACATTGACCCGGATAATGAGAGCGTTGAAATCTGGGGAGTGGTTACGCATTCCCTTATCGAGCATCCGGTATGTTTGCGCTGATTGATGTCAATGGCATGTACGCCAGCTGTGAGCAGGCATTTAGGCCAGATCTGGCAAACCGAGCAGTGGCCGTTTTATCCAACAATGACGGCAACATTGTGGCCCGTAATTACCTGGCGAAGAAAGCGGGCCTGAAAATGGGCGATCCGTACTTCAAAGTCAGACCCATAATCGAGCGTCATAACATCGCTATTTTTAGCTCTAATTACACTCTCTATGCCTCCATGTCGGCCCGGTTCGCGGCCGTAGTTGAGTCCCTTGCAAGCCACGTCGAACAGTATTCAATCGACGAGCTTTTTGTTGACTGCAAAGGGATAACGGCCGCCATGAGCCTTGACGCTTTCGGGCGCCAACTGCGCGAGGAAGTCAGGCGACACACAACGCTGGTATGCGGGGTCGGTATTGCCCGTACTAAGACGCTGGCGAAGCTGTGTAACCACGCTGCAAAAACATGGCCCGCTACTGGCGGGGTGGTTGCTCTGGACGATGGCGCCAGACTGAAGAAATTAATGAGCATCCTGCCGGTTGCGGAAGTCTGGGGCGTCGGCCATCGTACAGAGAAAGCACTCGCCACAATGGGGATCAAAACGGTGCTGGATTTAGCCAGGGCAGATACGCGCCTAATCCGTAAGACGTTTGGTGTTGTGCTTGAAAGAACGGTACGGGAGCTACGCGGCGAGGCTTGCTTCAGCCTGGAAGAAAACCCTCCGGCGAAGCAGCAGATTGTTGTATCGCGCTCATTCGGCCAACGCGTAGTAGCCCTGGCGGATATGCAGCAGGCGATCACCGGATTTGCAGCGCGCGCAGCTGAAAAACTGCGTAATGAGCGGCAATACTGCCGCGTCATAAGCGTCTTTATCCGCACCAGTCCTTATTCAGTGCGTGATACACAGTATGCCAATCAGGCAACCGAAAAACTGACGGTGGCAACCCAGGACAGCCGCACGATAATTCAGGCGGCACAAGCCGCGCTGGCGCGGATCTGGCGGGAAGATATTGCGTATGCAAAAGCAGGGATCATGCTGGCCGATTTCAGCGGAAAGGAGGCCCAGCTGGATTTATTCGACTCTGCTACGCCTTCAGCTGGCAGCGAGGCGTTAATGGCTGTTCTCGATGGCATAAACCGGCGTGGCAAGAGCCAGCTGTTTTTTGCAGGCCAGGGCATCGATAACTCCTTTGCCATGCGCCGTCAGATGTTGTCACCTGATTACACGACAGACTGGCGCTCGATACCAACAGCAACCATCAAATAATTACCGGCGCCGCACGCGGGCCGGTCAACCCCTCAACCGGCCGAAACGAGTTTCGGCGCGGTTTCGCGGTTTTCGGTAAAAGGCGTTTCATCTGTATAAAAGATCAGCTAAATTATGTGTATTGCACAATACATATATGTGAGGTTAACAGTGAATTTGCCTACGCCCGAAACCTACGATGAACTTCAGAGAGCCTACGATTTTTTTAATGAGAAGCTATTCAGCAACGAGCTGCCGCCATGCCTGATAACGTTGCAGCGTGAGAAGCGAACGTATGGCTATTGTTCCTTTAAGCGTTTCGTCGGCCGTGAGAGTGGGTACACGGTAGACGAGATCGCTATGAATCCGGTGTATTTCTCGATCAGAACCATAAAGGCCACGCTTTCAACACTGGTGCATGAGATGGTTCATCAGTGGCAATTCCATTTTGGCGAGCCTGGCCGCCGTGGCTATCACAACAAACAGTGGGCGGCCCGGATGGAACGGGTAGGACTAATGCCTTCTGATACCGGCGAACCGGGAGGCAGGAAAGTGGGCCAGAGCATGACCCATTATATTATTGCCGGTGGCCCTTTCGATATGGCCTGTGATGAACTGCTGACAGGCCATTTCCGGCTTTCCTGGATGGACAGGTTTCCGCCTTACCAGCCTAAGCCTGGCGCTGTGCTAAGCCCTACAGGAAAAGGCTATATTGACGACGAGGAAGATGATAGCGAACACGAACAGGAGGTGGAGGAAGGGCGCGACCCGGTTGAACTCGACGACGAGATCATAGAGGCCATGCGATTTGTAACCCCGCCGCCTGAAGCGCCGGTGAACAAAACAAACCGGGAAAAGTACAGCTGCCCGGTGTGTCATATCAATCTCTGGGGTAAACCGGGGATAGTGGTTTACTGTGGTGGCGAGCACTGTAATAAAGCCGCGTTAGTAGTCTTAAAATAAAGTCCTTTCGGACTTTATTTTTTTTCCATTTCCGAGGTCGTGATGTTATTAATGCTGTACTTCGCGGCTTCTTTTAAAACAGTTTCAGCAAGGCTTGCTGGTATCCAGACCTGAACTAATTTTAATGGTTCGCCGTTCTCGGCTTTAAGAGTGGTGTTCTGGTACAAATCCCAGATTCGCTTAACGGTGCTGGAAATGTTTTGCTTGGAACGGCCTACTCGCGTGGCTACGTCTGATGATTTCTCACCTTTGACAAGCACGGAATAGCCAATATCTGTTGTGATGTGTGCAAAGGAAGCCATTTGCGGCAGCAGCTGTTTCCATTCTGTTTCTGAAATTCTGTTTTTCTGAGCCATCTGTGGCGCCTCCGTAGTTTTGGTTACAGAAAGGATATACTCAGAATAAACTGGGGTCAATACAAGTACGATTTTTATAAACTTTATTTTATTTGAGGGTGAGGCCCGGTGCGGCAGCAGCGCGGGCCTCGATGGTGCCGCGAAGGTGCTGGCGCCATGCTTGGATTAAAACATGAACCGTGAAGAACTGCGAAACTTGTTTTCGCGGTTCTGAGGGGTTGACCGAGCCGCGAAGCGGCGCTGGTAAGCGATGATATGCACATATCCACAGGCATATTTTTAAAAGGTATTTTATAGATTTTTTATCTTTTTAAAGTCTTTTAGAGCTATATAACTCATTGATTTAAAATCATAAATAAGTGTTATCTCTGGGAATCCGCCCACCTTGTTATGGGAATTGGCCCACCTATCTATGGGAAACACCCCACCTTACTATGGGAATTAGCCCACCTTGTTATGGGAATTGGCCCACCTTAGACGAAACTGTAAAAAATGTATTTACTTGTTTGAACTTTGTGGTAGTGTGGAGAGTAATTTTTAACCCACAAAGGCAAGGCTCATGGATAAGTTGCTGAACAAAAAGATAAAAGTTAAGCAGTCTAACGAGCTTACCGAAGCTGCTTACTACCTCTCGCTAAAAGCAAAGCGCGTTCTCTGGTTATGTCTTATGCAGACGTATTTCACAGCTTCAGTAAGCGAAGATGATGATGAGATGGCTGTACTCGGTGACTCTACTTTCAAAGTAAAGGTGGCTGACTATGAGCAAATTTTTCAGGTAAGCCGTAACCAGGCTATCAAGGATGTTAAAGAAGGCGTGTTTGAGTTAAGCCGTTCTGCGGTAATCTTTTACCCGAAAGAAGGAAGTTTTGACTGCGTCGCGCGCCCCTGGCTAACAGAGGCTGGCAGCCGATCAGCTCGTGGTATCTGGGAAATCGAATTTAACCATAAACTCCTGCGGTACATTTACGGCCTGACGAACCAGTTCACCACCTACTCGCTCCGCGATTGTGGCAGTCTTCGAAATCCACGGACGATCCGCCTTTATGAAAGTCTTGCTCAATTCAAATCTTCAGGCTTATGGGTTACTACTCATGCTTGGTTAAATGACCGTTTCCTTTTGCCGGAATCCCAACAGAAGAACTTGGCAGAGTTGAAACGATCTTTCCTTGATCCTGCACTCAAGCAGATAAATGAGAAAACACCTTTACTTGCTAAGTATAGTATTGATGATTCAGGAAAATTTCTGTTCTCAATAATTGATAAGCAAAATCCCGTCTGACATAAATCAGCACACATGAGCCTGTCATTTGACAAATTTTTGTCATGAAGATGGGCGAATTTCCACACAGCACCGGCGCCCGGCAAGGTGGGCGGATTC
>NZ_JBMEZZ010000030.1:0-7252 GCF_048822415.1 Klebsiella sp. C360 | reverse complement strand
CACCGTTGAACGTCACATCCGGGGCAAATGGGCCTGCGACAGCTGCGAGACGTTGATCCAGGCACCGGTGCCACCGCAGGTGATCGACAAAGGCATCCCCACCGCTGGCCTGCTGGCCCAGGTGCTGGTGGCCAAGTATGCCGACCATCTGCCGCTGTACCGTCAGGAACGCATGTTCGGCCGTGCCGGCCTGGAAATCCCGCGCTCCACCCTGGCCGAATGGGTGGGTGCCTGTGGTGTGCAGTTGCAGCCGCTGGTGGATGCGTTGAGAAATACTCTGCTGGAACACAGTGTTCTGCATGCCGATGAAACCCCGGTCAGCATGCTGGCCCCGGGCAAGAAGAAAACCCACAAGGCCTACGTCTGGGCCTACTGCACCACACCGTTTGCCGACCTGAAGGCAGCTATTTACGACTTCGCACCCAGCCGTGCAGGCGAACACGCCCGAACCTTCCTGGGTGACTGGCGGGGCAAGCTGGTCTGTGATGATTACGCTGGCTACAAGGCCGGGTTCGGCAACGGCATTACCGAAATCGGCTGTATGGCCCACGCCCGGCGCAAGTTCTATGACCTGCACGAGGCCAACAAGAGCGAATTGGCGGCCAAGGCCTTGGAATACATCGGTGGACTCTACGAGATCGAGCGGGAAACCAAAGATCTGCCACCGGATATGCGGCGGGAAATCCGGCAAACCAAAGCCAAACCCCTTGCCGATGCGCTGCATCAGTGGATGCTGGCCCATCGCCAGAAAGTGCCGGATGGCTCCGGCACGGCCAAAGCCCTGGATTACAGCCTCAAACGTTGGGAAGCGCTGACGCGCTACCTGGACGATGGCGCTGTGCCCATCGACAACAACTGGGTGGAAAACCAGATCCGACCCTGGGCGCTGGGGCGCAGCAATTGGCTGTTTGCGGGTTCACTGCGCAGTGGTCAACGTGCGGCTGCGGTCATGACCCTAATACAGTCAGCGAAGCTGAATCGGCATGATCCCTATGCCTACCTGAAGGATGTGCTGACTCGCCTGCCGACACAGAAGAACAACGCCATCGACGAGCTATTGCCCCACAACTGGAAACCGGCCATACCTAACAAGGTGTAGGCCGGACGTGTATGGAGAGCCTTCTTCGAAAGCTGGACAAGGTGCCAACTCTAGACGGCAGGATATGCCCTGGGAGATCGATGAGAGAAAGAGGAGGCCATAAGTAGAAAATTTCCCAAGCGACTGGTGGCTCGCTAGGCATACGTGTCGTGTTACTCCTAAGTTATTAGACACACTAGATTTTCCGGGCTTTGCTGGGCTGCGGGTGTCGCAGGTGTATGCCGCACGGAGATCGCAGTTAAACCTGATACTAGGCCGGCTCATGCACTAGCCGGATGTCGATTTCTCTGTCGACATACTTCCACTCCACCGAGGCCCGGAGTTCGGCCAAAAGCCTGTTAAAGCCCGGCTCATCAGACGGGGAATATTCGAACCACGTCAAGAAGTCGAAGGGTTCGCTCTCGCCCAGGTCCCGACAATGGTGGAGACGACGGGCCACAGCAGGGAGATATTGGAGCCCAATGTGAATGTGACGGGACTGCTCCTCAAAAATCTTCCGGCGTTCGTCTTGAGCCAGTCCCCACCATGAGGGGTTTTTCCGGATAGGGATCAGGGCGGCACAGGTGGCCTCTGCTCGACCCAAACTTGGCTGCTTCGCCACGAGACGATCCTTCTCTTCACGCACGACATAACGCTCGTTACTCGTTATCCCGCGAAGAAGCCATTTGGTGCCCAAAGGCTGCGGCGAAACAGAGCCAGCGGCTACGTCGAGCCGGGGGATTCCAGGGAGAGGGGCTCCCGCCACGGCATCCATCCGAACAACGCGCCAAACACCCGTTTCTCCACCAGCGAACGTAAATAATCGTGTATTCATCAGTTTCCTCTCAGGCCTTTCGCCTATTTCTCAGCCAACGCAAAACCGGCATTGCCCGGCGCAACCACTGAAACAAATATAAAAGGTTCGGGGCCAGAGTTCATTGCACCATGTACCTGCCCAGGTTTTGCGATCGCAATATCTCCAGCTTTAAGATGAGTGACTATGCCGTTACCTTGATGATATTCGGCTTCACCTGAGATAACCGTCCAAGTATCTTGGCCGTGAGGATGTACATGGGAAGCTATTTCCTGCCCAGGGTGGGCGTGCCAAACAACGACGACAGAGTCATTGGTTTCCAGAACAACCGAACGAATCGGTTCGCCGTTAGACGGACGAACATATTCATCCACCGAAAAAATCCGCGATTCAGTTTCTGCTCTCATGTTCACACCCATTTAAAACTGATTGGACACGTACTCTAAACGCAACTGCGCCTGGACAGCACATGAAGATATGTACCTAAGCGCCCTTCGGGAAAACTATGCTCTGGCGCACAGAGACCGTCAATACTCCGTCGTGGGTAGGCATGACATAACGGGAGGAGACGGGCGACGCTTTGGTCA
Source organism: Klebsiella sp. C360 (assembly GCF_048822415.1). NCBI lineage: Bacteria > Pseudomonadati > Pseudomonadota > Gammaproteobacteria > Enterobacterales > Enterobacteriaceae > Klebsiella > Klebsiella sp. C360. Next base: position 4,773 of record NZ_JBMEZZ010000030.1, on the reverse strand, counting down.
TATGTACATGAGAAGGTGGCTCGCCCGCTCGGCAGGGTTGTTGTCGATGGGCAGGTGTCCCCCTTTCGATGTAGCGGATCAGCTTTAACCAGTTGCTCGCAAGGCAATTGATTGCTTGCCCAAGGCACTTTGACGACGTGACCTGGGGAGGGGTTTTGTCCAGCCTAGCTTTCAGTTGCTCCAGGAAAGCCTGGCTTTGCGACTGGCGCGTCTGGTATCGCTGGGCATCGCCCGCCTCTTCCATGTCGCGCTCGATGCCGTAGAGCTTGTTGATAAGAGTCAGTGCCATCTCCGCTCGGCCGATCTTGCCCTTGGATTGAGTTTTCTGATGAACTTGCGCCGCGCATGCCCAGCAACCTATACGCTCGACGCCTTTCTGCCTCCAGGAGGCGCTGCGGCACCTCCTGGGTACGGCTAGCGGTGTAATTGAACAGGATGACCGGAAGATTTGGTGGGCCACCGCGATCTCCTCAGTAGCTATAGCCAAACAGGTTGGGTATGAGAAGTTCAAGGGGGGGCGAGCAAAGCCCCCGTTCCAATTGATTCTCTATTCCACACAAATGGCGATATAAGCCGGCGGGTGATGACGACCCTGGAAGCTCTGGCATCGAGAGTGGATGTCTACTCCATCGACGAGGCGTTTCTGGATCTGACCGGAATCGACCGGGTGGTAAGCTTCGAGCCTTTTGGTCGGCAGGCGATTTGGCTCAAGGTGGAATCACCGGACGGTTACGATACAACGGTCAACGCTTGCGCCTGCTGTCGATTGACACCCCGGAAACCTACAAGCCCAGGTGCGACGCCGAGCTGACGAAGGGCCGCGAGGCAACCGCACGCCTCCGCGAACTGGTTGCCAACGCTCAGCGCATCGAGGTTGTCGATTCCGGCCAAGCCGACAAGTACGACCGCCGCCTTGTTCACCTGCTGATCGACGGGCGGGACGTGGGGCAAACCCTCATGGGGGAACCGCAGAATTCGGAAAAAATCGTACGCTAAGCTAACGGTGTTCTCGTGACAGCTCTTTGACTAGGCTTTCTAAGGCCATTCTGATAGCCCTGACTTCCTGAAAAGCCATGGCTAAAATTTGTGCGGCTAAAAGGGATAACCGATGGTAAAGTAAGTTATCCCTGTCGAGATACTGAAAAGCGTTATCCTCGTTTTTCCCAAAACTGTTTTGCCAGTTCGCTCAGAGCGCTAGTTAACTGAGCGACAGATTTCGCACTTTGCAAATTATTCTGCCCGGTCTGTACATTGGTATCAGCAGCATCGCGTATATTGATAATACTGCGGTTTATGTCTTCACTTACTGCTCCCTGCTGCTCGACCGCAGTCGCTATTTGCGCGTTCATGTCGGTAATTTCGTTAACGCGTTGGCCAATTCCATCAAGAGCTGTAGCTGCTTCCTCTGCGTGAGCTACACTCGTGTGCGCTTGCCGACTACTTTGCTCCATGACTGTAACAGCGGATTGCGCTCGCTCTTGTAGAGCGCTGATCATGCTTTGAATATCCGTTGTCGATTGCTGTGTGCGAGCAGCAAGACTGCGAACCTCATCGGCGACAACAGCAAAACCACGCCCCTGCTCACCAGCACGCGCGGCCTCAATTGCTGCGTTGAGTGCCAACAAATTCGTTTGCTCGGCGATCCCTCGTATAACGTCAAGAACTTTTGATATCTCGTTACTTTGACCTTCAAGCTCATGAATAACCTGAGTGGCTTGCCTAATTTCACCTTCAAGGGCAGTGATTGACTGGCTTGTGTGGGCTACCAGACGCTGGCCAGATGCCGTCTCAGTGTCTGCTCTTCCGGCCGCATCTGCAGCATGCTGTGCATTGCTCGCAACCTCTTGAATGCTTGCCACCATTTGGTTTACTGCCGTTGCTATTTGATCTGTCTCTGCCTGCTGCTCAACTGTAAGTACATTGCTTGACTCAATATCCTTTAGTAGGCCTCGGGTGTGTTCGCTAAGCCGATTTGATGCATCACCTATGCGACCTACTATGGCGCCTGTTTCAGCTTGCATCATTCGTAAAGCAAACTCTATTTGGCCAAACTCATCGGTGCGCCCAGTGTAGAGGGATTGACTTAATGGGTTATTGGAAATATTCCTGGCTCTTTCAACCAGTCTTCCAAGAGGAGAGAGAATAGCCAAAACACTAACAGAGCTTAAGCTTCCTGACATTAAAGTGGCTAACACCTAGATTCTACGTCAGTACTTCAAAAAGCATAATCAAAGCCTTGATAAATATGCATTCCTTCGAAATTCAGCTTTCACCCATTGGGTGAAAGAAAAGTGCTCAAAAATATGTTAAATTATCAGCTTTTATGACTCGATATATGGTAAAATAATAGTAAGAAAAGTAGTAAAAAGGGGTTCTAATTATGATTAATAAAATTGATTTCAAAGCTAAGAATCTAACATCAAATGCAGGTCTTTTTCTGCTCCTTGAGAATGCAAAAAGCAATGGGATTTTTGATTTTATTGAAAATGACCTCGTATTTGATAATGACTCAACAAATAAAATCAAGATGAATCATATAAAGACCATGCTCTGCGGTCACTTCATTGGCATTGATAAGTTAGAACGTCTAAAGCTACTTCAAAATGATCCCCTCGTCAACGAGTTTGATATTTCCGTAAAAGAACCTGAAACAGTGTCACGGTTTCTAGGAAACTTCAACTTCAAGACAACCCAAATGTTTAGAGACATTAATTTTAAAGTCTTTAAAAAACTGCTCACTAAAAGTAAATTGACATCCATTACGATTGATATTGATAGTAGTGTAATTAACGTAGAAGGTCATCAAGAAGGTGCGTCAAAAGGATATAATCCTAAGAAACTGGGAAACCGATGCTACAATATCCAATTTGCATTTTGCGACGAATTAAAAGCATATGTTACCGGATTTGTAAGAAGTGGCAATACTTACACTGCAAACGGTGCTGCGGAAATGATCAAAGAAATTGTTGCTAACATCAAATCAGACGATTTAGAAATTTTATTTCGAATGGATAGTGGCTACTTTGATGAAAAAATTATCGAAACGATAGAATCTCTTGGATGCAAATATTTAATTAAAGCCAAAAGTTATTCTACACTCACCTCACAAGCAACGAATTCATCAATTGTATTCGTTAAAGGAGAAGAAGGTAGAGAAACTACAGAACTGTATACAAAATTAGTTAAATGGGAAAAAGACAGAAGATTTGTCGTATCTCGCGTACTGAAACCAGAAAAAGAAAGAGCACAATTATCACTTTTAGAAGGTTCCGAATACGACTACTTTTTCTTTGTAACAAATACTACCTTGCTTTCTGAAAAAGTAGTTATATACTATGAAAAGCGTGGTAATGCTGAAAACTATATCAAAGAAGCCAAATACGACATGGCGGTGGGTCATCTCTTGCTAAAGTCATTTTGGGCGAATGAAGCCGTGTTTCAAATGATGATGCTTTCATATAACCTATTTTTGTTGTTCAAGTTTGATTCCTTGGACTCTTCAGAATACAGACAGCAAATAAAGACCTTTCGTTTGAAGTATGTATTTCTTGCAGCAAAAATAATCAAAACCGCAAGATATGTAATCATGAAGTTGTCGGAAAACTATCCGTACAAGGGAGTGTATGAAAAATGTCTGGTATAATAAGAATATCATCAATAAAATTGAGTGTTGCTCTGTGGATAACTTGCAGAGTTTATTAAGTATCATTGCAGCAAAGATGAAATCAATGATTTATCAAAAATGATTGAAAGGTGGTTGTAAATAATGTTACAATGTGTGAGAAGCAGTCTAAATTCTTCGTGAAATAGTGATTTTTGAAGCTAATAAAAAACACACGTGGAATTTAGGGAATACTGATGTAACACGGATTGACCGTATTGGGAGTTTGAGATGGTGACAAAGAGAGTGCAACGGATGATGTTCGCGGCGGCGGCGTGCATTCCGCTGCTGCTGGGCAGCGCGCCGCTTTATGCGCAGACGAGTGCGGTGCAGCAAAAGCTGGCGGCGCTGGAGAAAAGCAGCGGAGGGCGGCTGGGCGTCGCGCTCATCGATACCGCAGATAATACGCAGGTGCTTTATCGCGGTGATGAACGCTTTCCAATGTGCAGTACCAGTAAAGTTATGGCGGCCGCGGCGGTGCTTAAGCAGAGTGAAACGCAAAAGCAGCTGCTTAATCAGCCTGTCGAGATCAAGCCTGCCGATCTGGTTAACTACAATCCGATTGCCGAAAAACACGTCAACGGCACAATGACGCTGGCAGAACTGAGCGCGGCCGCGTTGCAGTACAGCGACAATACCGCCATGAACAAATTGATTGCCCAGCTCGGTGGCCCGGGAGGCGTGACGGCTTTTGCCCGCGCGATCGGCGATGAGACGTTTCGTCTGGATCGCACTGAACCTACGCTGAATACCGCCATTCCCGGCGACCCGAGAGACACCACCACGCCGCGGGCGATGGCGCAGACGTTGCGTCAGCTTACGCTGGGTCATGCGCTGGGCGAAACCCAGCGGGCGCAGTTGGTGACGTGGCTCAAAGGCAATACGACCGGCGCAGCCAGCATTCGGGCCGGCTTACCGACGTCGTGGACTGTGGGTGATAAGACCGGCAGCGGCGACTACGGCACCACCAATGATATTGCGGTGATCTGGCCGCAGGGTCGTGCGCCGCTGGTTCTGGTGACCTATTTTACCCAGCCGCAACAGAACGCAGAGAGCCGCCGCGATGTGCTGGCTTCAGCGGCGAGAATCATCGCCGAAGGGCTGTAACTGGT
>NZ_JBMEZZ010000029.1:0-8939 GCF_048822415.1 Klebsiella sp. C360 | reverse complement strand
CGGTATAGATTATTCTCCGCGCAGTTGGCGGCGTTTTGGTCAATGTGTGCACTCTGGAAGCCAGGAACGGGATACACCACATCGGTATTCATCCGCGTGCTGTAACAGATAGCGCACCGCGCCGCGCTTTTGTCCATTATCTTAGCCTGAACTTTGTCAGGAATTGCTTTTCTGTTGGTCATTTAGTGTCAGAGCCCTGAAGAATGTTTCGGATATGATTTTCGATTTTCACGCAGACTGCCTCTGACAGCATGTCGCGGGAGACAGGGTTGACCTGAGCAGATTTCTCCGACCAGTAATGGATCCTTGTTTCACCCTGAACAAAAAGAAGACCGCATACTCCCATCGCTCCTCCTGCCGGTGCCATTGCAACAGCTGTAATGGAGTCCATCTTCTGAAAATAATCCGCCGGTGCTGGGATGTATGTGTTAAAACCGCTATTAATATCAACACCAGGAGTCCATCCAGGAATTCGAGGGCAGCAAATCGCTTCTTTCAGGTGAGGAGTTAATAGGCGGAGCAGATCGGGACGCAGGTGGATAATGACTTCAACATTTCCCGGAAAGCTGACATCTTTCGTGAAGACGGTACAGAACTCCCCATCAAAGCGCTGTTCTTCAGTTACTACAGGCGGAAGCCGGCGGAGCACCCCAACCTTTTCACACAGGCTTATCACCACTTTATCGAGCTCGTTAAAATTGGCTGCGAGCTTGCTTAACGCATCATCAGAAAGCACCAGAGCATCGCGGCTTCCGCCACCCAGCGCAATATCACACTCTGCGATCTGCGCCTGAACCTGAGCCAGGGGCAACAGCAGCCGGTCAACTGTGAAGGGCAACGCCGGGGCACTGTGCAGCCAGCACAGCCCATCGGCAAACGCCAGGCGGGAACGGGTAAATAACTGATAAAGTGAAGCCATCTCCCCGGTGCCAGCCTGGCGCTCCGCATGGCCGCGGATAAGCAGCAGTGCATCGCGGATATTCATCAAATCAGAACAGCACTTTGCCACAACATCGCCGGCAGTGTGCGGCCGAGGGGCTGGCAAAAAGGGTGACTGCTCATGCTGATCAATATAACGGTACAGATCTGTCATATTCTGGGTGACCGTTATATTCCTGCGCTGAAGTACTGCATCGACCCGGGCTTTCAGCTCGTCATCGATGCGGGCATTGACCATAGCCATACATAAGCTCCTTAACCGGTTGGAGATGTAAAGCTTATCTGCTTTACATGAGATTGTAAATCTCTTTTGCTTTACTTTTAATGTAAAGATTGCCGTCTTACATTTTTGCATAATATTCAATAATTGAAATAATTATTGTCCATCTATCAACAGTGTCCTTTCTCGTTGCCTCAGATCCGAAAACCGGTATTTCCGGATCTTCGTTCCTGCCCCCGGCGCACAGCGGCCCCGCAACACAAGATGTAGCGGTGTTTCCAGCTGACAGTGACGCTATATGTGGGGTTTGAGGTCCAATGGAACGAAAACGTACGCTAAGGATATATATTATTGATTTATAATAAAATATGAGAAAATTCCTTTTCAGGAACCCTCTCATATGATGTAACTGATGCTATTTTCTTCGTTTCTTTTGAGTACTTTTAATAGCCATATATGATGTTTCATATAGAGTTAAAAGTTTCCCCATCTGACTATCTATAGCGTCATGCTTCTCAGGATTTCTTAATTTTTGCAACAATTTAGATATATATTTCGCAGGTAATTTTATTATTAATGAATTATGAGATTGATACATTTCTTTTGTCCAATCCAAATCTCTCCCTGATTTCAATGCCTCACTTTCTTCTCTATTAATAATAAATCCTAATTTTCCATACGGACCTGTTAAATATGATTGTAATTGTCTGTACTCAGATGGGCCTAATTCTTCAAAATTTTTCGCATCAAAAACAACTTGTCTTGTTTTATAGTCTTCTAATACACGCTTCCAAAAATCTGATTTTCCACCATTGGTACCTATAATATCTCGTCTCTGAACCGCGTTACCGTTTGGATGCGGTTTTATATCTGTCAGGTGGGATGCAAATACAATTCTTAGTGCGTCTAAGCACCATTGCTCAAATTCATTAGCCCCTTCATTTCCTGTCGGTATTTGATCCAGATGAGTGGTTATTTGACCTATTGTTTTATTTCTAATGGCTGAATTATCGGAAACAACATTGATATCATATTCGTCATTTATTTCCTCAGCTTCCTCTGGAGCAAGAGCGTTGCGATTTAAATTCAAACCAAGCCAATAACATGGATGAATTAATAGTTTTTCACTGCTTTCAAAACCTTTATCTGGGGTTCGTCCATCATGGCAAAATGAATAAGATGAAGTGTTTTTATCACGTATACCCACAAATCCTACGCTATACAAACTTTGGAGGATTCCACTAGCTTTTAGTAATTGTATTTCAGAGATTATTTTGGGGTCTTCATTTTCTTCTATTGATTCGAAAGATGCTTCTATTTTTTTTAAGCAAGTGTAGACTGTTAATTCAGGTTCAATACTACGGAATGCGCTAGTTATAACTTGTATTGAAGGAAAGATCTTCTGGTACTCCTTCCAAAGGTCTTCAAGCCTGGCCATGGAAATTGACTTGGCTGCATATTCTAGATCAGTGTTAATAATGGTTTCTCGACTCTCTCTAAATGCGGAGAAAAAAGCTTCATTTAACAATGACAGTAAATCTCTGGGGCGGTAAAGGGTAAATTGCAAGCATCGTTTAAAACCACTCCTTCCTTTGAGGTCATCGGCTGTACACCTATCCCAAACCCGTTGATCTTTCTCAATATCTAGATTAAATGCCACTTTCATTCTTTTAGCCGATAGCATTAAGAGTTGTGCCCAATCCCAATGCAGCCTTATGACTTGCCCCTCTATATTTCTTGAGTAGTCAGGATCTTCCTTTGATAGCGATCTAAATATATTATCTCTTAAGAAAATGATTGGGCGAATGCATTTTGCTTTTTGATTTAATTCAATTGAGGCATATGCCAGACCAGCTATGATTCCGATTCCTATATTATCCGGTTCATATGCTTCATCTAGCTTATCCATCAATATGACAATTTTCCTGTCTGAGCGCTCAAGAAGTGAAACTATATTGCCTTCGATTTCTGAAATATTCAAATTAAATTGAAGGTCACCAATTGATTCTTCAGGATTGTTTTCATCTAAATATTCTTTTGCTACAATCCTACACTTTCTTAAAATATCACCTTGTGCAGCATTCCATTTCTTTAAATGCTCATTCAACAATGTTTCTGTCGAAATTTGAGATGATAATTTATAATGAGAAGATATATATGATGCTATCTCCATTAACATAGCATATCGCCATAATAACCTTGTGGCTGCCCTGGCTAAATTGAATGAGCCTGTAAATGGCTTCAACATTGATCTAAAGCCAATTATTTGAGTGTCGTCTGGTGAAAAACTTAGGATTAATATTTTTTTATCTTTCTTCCAATGCTCATTTAGCTGAATGAATAAAGCACTTTTACCAGTCCCTCGTCTGCCTACAACAATAGTTCGGTCATCTGTTTCAATTAAAGTTCTAAAGTCAGCAGTTTCGATGAAAGCACTGCTCAACATTTTCTTATCATTTTCTGCTGTTGTATCGCCAAACGGATTAGACTTTGAAGTAATATTAAATTCCATATTCAACCTTTTATATTAGTTGCTTTCATTTATTACTTTATATACTGTTGAACGAGCAATATTCATTGTTTTTGATATGTGTGAGGCTCCTAAACCTTGTTTCCACATATTTAATATCGCACCTCTGTTTATTTTTCTTTTTCTACCGAACACAACTCCCTTTGCCATTGCTTCTTGGCGACCTTCATTTGTTCGTTCTAATATTCTTTGACGTTCGGCTTGAGCTACAGCAGATAGAATAGTGACCACCATTTTTCCCATGTCACCATCAGTACTGATTCCGTCATCGATAAACCGGACAGCTACGCCCTGAGCGTCGAATGCTTTAATTAACTGGATCATATCGGCAGTGTCACGGCCAAGACGGTCGAGCTTCTTCACCAGAATGGCGTCACCATCCTCCACCTTCATGCGCAGCAGATCAAGCCCCGGACGATCAACTGAACTGCCGGATGCCTTATCAGTAAAGATACGATTTGCTTTCACACCTGCTTCTTTGAGCGCCCTGATCTGAATATCGAGCGACTGCTGACTAGTTGATACCCGTGCGTAACCAAAAAGGCGCATAAAAATGTATCCTAAATCAAATATCGGACAACAGGTGTCTGTTATAACAAAAAATCTATTTAATAGACACATAAACAACACCATTTTAGTATGTCCGATAATTTATAATATTTCGGACGGTTGCGAAATTGTTAATTTATGACCATCAGGCAGGGAGGCCGATATGCCCGTCGATTTTCTGACCACGGAGCAGGAACTGAATTATGGTCGCTATGTTGCAGAACCCAATGACGTGCAGCTGGCGCGCTATTTTCATCTTGATGAGCGGGATCTTGCCTTCATTAACCAGCGACTGGGAAGGCATAACCGGCTGGGAATTGCGCTTCAGCTCACCACCGCCCGTTTTCTGGGCTCTTTTCTGACAGATTTAACCCGGGTTCTGCCGGGTGTTCAGCATTTTGTCGCGGTACAGCTTAACATCCGCCGTCCGGAAGTCCTTTCCCGCTACGCAGAACGGGATACTACCCTCAGAGAGCATACTGCGCTGATTAAGGAATATTACGGTTACCATGAATTTGGCGATTTCCCCTGGTCTTTCCGCCTGAAGCGCCTGCTGTATACCCGCGCATGGCTCAGTAATGAGCGACCCGGCCTGATGTTTGATTTTGCCACCGCGTGGCTGCTTCAGAATAAGGTCCTGCTGCCCGGAGCAACCACACTTGTGCGTCTCGTCAGTGAAGTACGCGAACGGGCAAATCAGCGACTGTGGAAGAAACTGGCCGCGTTGCCGGACAGCTGGCAGACCGCCCGCGTGACGGAGCTGCTGGACATTCCTGAGGGGCAGCGTATTTCACCGCTGGAGCAACTGAAAAAGGGACCTGTCACCGTCAGCGGCCCGGCATTTACCGAAGCGCTGGAGCGGTATATCCGGCTGCGAAACCTGGAGTTTTCCCGACTGAATTTTACCGGTCTGCCTGCTATACAACTGCGTAATCTGGCCCGTTACGCAGGCATGCCGTCGGTAAAATATATCGCTTGAATGCCACAGCAGAGAAAACTGGCCGTACTCACCGCATTCGTTAAAGCACAGGAGACTGCGGCGCTGGATGAAGCCGTTGATGTGCTCGATATGCTGATACTGGATATCACTCGTGCGGCGAAGAAAACGGGGCAGAAAAAGCGACTCAGGACGCTTAAAGATCTTGACCGTGCTGCGCTACTACTGGCGCGGGCATGTTCATTGTTGCTGGATGAGCAGGCTGACGATGCTGAACTGAGGGAGACAATATTCAACAGCATACCGAAAAGCAGGCTGGCAGAATCCGTCAGTAAGGTAAATGAGCTGGCCCGGCCTCAGAACAACAATTTCCATGACGAAATGGTGGAGCAGTACGGGCGGGTAAAGCGTTTTCTTCCGGCGGTATTGCGCGACCTGCATTTCCAGGCGGCGCCAGCCGGAGAACATACGCTGTCCGCTATTCATTATCTCACCGAACTGAACGGCTCGAAACAGCGCATCCTGGACGATGCGCCTGAACATATTATTACCGGCCCCTGGAAACGTCTGGTATACGATGCGGAGGGCCGGATACAGCGTGCCGGTTACTCTCTTTGTCTGCTGGAGCGCCTTCAGGATGCACTACGTCGACGGGACATCTGGCTCGAAAACAGCGATCGCTGGGGAAATCCCCGCGAGAAGCTGTTGCAGGGGGAAGAATGGCAGGCTCAGCGGGTCCCCGTTTGCCGGGCGCTGGGACATCCCACTGATGGACATAAAGGCGTGCAACAGCTGGCGGTCCAGCTGGATGAAACCTGGAAAGCCGTCGCATCCCGCTTTGAAGGAAATGCGGAGGTTCATATTTGCTATGACGGTAAACATCCTTCCCTGACTATCAGCAGCCTGGAGAAACTGGAGGAGCCACCATCGTTGCATCGTCTCAACAGTCGGGTAAGGCAGCTACTCCCGCCAGTAGATTTGACGGAACTGTTGCTTGAAATAGATGCCAGAACGGGATTTACACGTGAGTTTACGCATGTCAGTGAATCCGGGGCCCGGGCGCAGGATCTGCACATCAGCCTGTGGGCGGTCCTGATGGCAGAGGCCTGCAATATCGGACTGGAACCGCTGATAAAGCACAACATACCGGCGCTGACGCGCCACCGGCTCAGTTGGGTGAAACAGAATTACCTCCGGGCGGAAACGCTGGTCAGCGCCAATGCCCGTCTGGTTGATTTTCAGTCCACACTGGAGCTTGCTGGCCGCTGGGGTGGTGGCGAAGTGGCCTCAGCTGACGGCATGCGCTTTGTCACGCCGGTGAAAAACGTCAATTCAGGGCCTAACAGAAAATATTTTGGTTCCGGACGTGGTATCACCTGGTACAACTTCGTCTCTGATCAGTACTCTGGATTCCACGGCATTGTTGTCCCCGGCACATTACGAGATTCCATTTTTGTGCTGGAAGGCCTTCTGGAGCAGCAGACAGGGCTGAATCCGGTTGAGATCATGACGGACACAGCCGGTACCAGCGACATTATTTTTGGCCTCTTCTGGCTGCTGGGATACCAGTTTTCCCCCCGGCTTGCCGATGCCGGTGAAGCGGTATTCTGGCGGGTGGATAAATCGGCAAATTACGGTGCACTGGACGAACTGGCACGTGGTTGTGCCGATCTGTCGAAAGCCGAGGATCAGTGGGATGAGATGATGCGAACCGCCGGTTCGCTGAAACTGGGCACCATTCATGCTTCAGAACTCATTCGCTCTTTGCTGAAAAGCTCGCGTCCATCAGGACTGGCACAGGCGATCATGGAAGTGGGGCGCGTCAACAAGACGCTGTACCTTCTAAATTATATTGATGATGAAGATTATCGTCGGCGGATCCTGACGCAGTTAAACCGGGGAGAAGGCCGCCATGCTGTGGCGAGGGCGATCTGCTACGGGCAGCGCGGTGAGATCAGAAAGCGCTATCGTGAAGGTCAGGAAGATCAACTGGGTGCTCTGGGCCTGGCCACTAACGCAGTGGTGCTGTGGAACACACTTTATATGCAGGAAGCCCTGAGCTGGATGCGCAGTAATGGAGAGGAAACCGGTGGTGAAGATATCGCCAGGTTATCCCCACTGATGCACGGACATATCAATATGCTGGGGCATTATACGTTCACGCTACCGGAGGATATTTTGAAGGGGGGAACTGAGAGCATTAAATTTCAATTTAAACAATGAATTACCTTCTTAGCGTACGTTTTCGTTCCATTGGCCCTCAAACCCCTGGTACAGTCAGTGAACCAACGTAAATCACATATCCACCTTTTCCACCCATATCTTTTGCAAGTTCATCTATATTGGCCTGAGCATATTTTTCGCTATCAATAGTTTCCACATCCCATTGAGCTATCTGCTTATCAGGGGACTCATGAGACAACACAACAATACCTTTATCCCGGGCTTTTTTTAATACAGGCTCCAGAACCGTTGCATCATTTGGTACAACGATAATTGCATTAACATTTTTAGCAATAAGGTCCTCAATGACTTTAACTTGTTGAGCCGGATCCGGGGTTGCTGGCCCTGTCTGATAGGCATTAACATTGAGTTTATCGGCAGCTTCCTTTACGCCAACCCCCATCCGGTTAAACCATGGGATACCATTGACTTTTGCAACCAAGGCAATTTCATATTTCTCTGCTGCGAATACTGAACCGGAAAAAATATATGCTGAAGACATAGCTACGCTAAGCAATGCAATTTTAAGTTTCATATTTTTGCCTTTCTGAACTGTAGGGGGTGGATGTCATGGAAAGATTACCGGTAAAGGGAATAGCTCAGGAAGTCAGGATTACGTAATTGTGAGTTATGCACATTAATGTTAAAATTCATGATTTTTTATGTTGATTTTGTGTTAAATCATGAGGGATTGATGGGGGAAGACAAAATAAAATGTTAATTAATGGTGGTTTTAAATCATATTATTTAACCATTTGATAACATTTCAGGGGTTTTAGGTGATGCCCGAATACAGCGAATTTAAGTCATAAAATTAATTTTTTATTTCGCATGTCTCATTAGTAATTTTTATCACCATAGATAAGTCTGCTGACCGGGGAACCAGCATGCGGAAAAAAGATATGTGATTTGCAGGGGTATACACCGATACGTGCATCAGCGACTGACAACGTCTCTTACTGGTAATGAGGAGCAGGGTGGAAAAATACTTTTTCTGCAAAGTCGTGAACCCCATCTGGGGGTGTTATCTGCCTTCACAGAGATGTTGCCGGAACACAATAATGAACAGGCCGGATTATGCTATCCGGCCTGTTGTGTCAACTTGGTGATTTTTCGACAAATAGATTGAGATGGTAGCGGTAGCTGTCGAGGAACCGGGATTTACATGCATCATTCATACTGCCGGTGACCTGTTCAACGTCCACTTTCCGCCCTTGTGAGTTCATCTGGGCCAGACTTAATGCAATAAAATCAAAATCTTTTGGATGAAACTTTTCTACGTGGTGTATTGCCTGCATATTCCTCCCTTTTAATCGCCATGAAGAGTAAGGTTTATGCTCTGCTATTTTCAGTATGGCCCAGCCTCTCGATATTCTCCTGCAGAGTCGCGAAAACTGTGAGGCCAGCCGCAGATTTTGTACTTTAGGGCGTTTCCTGCCGCCGCAATCCGCCTGTCAGGCCGTCTGGTGGAGGTAAATGCTGCCATGAAGTTGCAACCCAGAATGATTGAGCTGTCATCAGGCGTATGTTTTATTTTTTTA
>NZ_JBMEZZ010000028.1:0-9007 GCF_048822415.1 Klebsiella sp. C360 | reverse complement strand
CGAACACGCTTTATATGCAGGAAGCGCTATCACATTTGCGCAGCGCTGGTGAGATCCCGGAAGACGAGCATATCTCACGCCTGTCGCCACTGATGTACGGTCATATCAACATGCTGGGACATTATACGTTCACGCTGCCGGAAAATATTCTGAAGGGAGAGTTGAGGCCATTAAATTTCAATTCAAACAATGAATTATTGCCTTAACGTGGTTTTTTACACGATTGAACCTCGAACCCCTATATCGGCTAAAGCACTCCGGTAGCTTGATTCACCCCACGGCCACGGCAGGATCTTGGCCGTCGCAAGCGCCAGGGGAAAATCTTCAGCTGCAAGCCTGAGTGATTTCATGTGCGTGTAATCCATCGCCCAGATGATTTTTGTGAAGAAGAACTCGCGCTCGTTCATGTCCGGGCGCGCGTCCTGGCCCTCCGTGCCAACGGCCAGCAAGTAATCGGCCTGAATTGGCAGTATCAGCGCGCGTAGTAAGTCATGGATCGCCGGTTGCGGCAGTCTGCGCGCCAGATTAATTACCCGGTCGAACTTCAGTTTATCCTGCTTGCGCTTGTCGGTCTGCTCCATCAGATTTCATGGCCCCCTTCTTCATGCTCATGCTCATGGGTGTGTTCTTTTCCGGTATGGCTCTGTTCCGCCTGAGACGTCTGCGGCATGGCGTAATCGTCGTAAATGCTGCTGTCAAAGTCGTAGTCTGATGCTTCGGCATAATGCTCGTAATCGGCATACTCCTGCGCGCTCCACTGCTGATCGTCGGCAGCAGCATAATCATGGGCCAGTTCTGCATCATTTTGCTGTGCTTCATGACGCCGCAGGCCAACGGAATCATCCATAGGGTTCTGCTTAAGATGAAAGGCGTCCTCTGCGTTGCTCACCGGCTGATAATCAGTGCCGGTTGTCATGTTATGTTCATCGGGTTTCTGGTTAAACGCCATGCTTTCCCCCGTGGCTTCTGGCAGACCTTTTTCAGCTGATCGGGTTTCTAAACTGGTATCGCGGCCAATATCCTTAAACCTGGCCTCAAGCCCAAAGAAACGGTCAATTTCTGCGGCCGTGGTTTTCGGGCTGTCGCGGCTCACGCTCGATGCCAAAGATTTTTTATCGTCGGTAAAAATTTCCACCTCATGACGCGCACGCGAAATACCAACATAAAAAACGTCCTTAGAAGTGGTAAGCGATTTGGTATCTATGTTGAACAACACGCGATCACAGGTAAGCCCCTGGGATTTGTGGACGGTGGTTGCATAAGCATAGGAAAGATAAGAAGCCTGTTTTTTGTCCAGCTCAACCGTGCGCCCTTTTTTGTCCTCAAGCGTCAGTTTTTCACCCTCCACGGTTTTCACCGTGAAGCGGTCGCCGTTGGCAACGTCCAGCGTTTTATCGTTACGCGTTACCATGACCTTATCGCCCGGCGCCAGTTCGGCGCTGACTGCCTGGTATACAGACAGCTTGGTGTGTGTACGCGGGCTGAAAGCGATCTGCTCACCGCTGCTGCTTTCAACCGTCAATTTGTTGCCCGGCCCGGTATCAAGAACCTGGTAAGACTCGCCCCGCTTCATACCATTTTTGTAATCCTGTTCGGGGATAATGATTTGCCCTTTACTGAAATAACGGCTGTCGCGGCGTTCCGCCTGTGTCGAATCCACGCGGTCAAGTAGCGTGAACGTTTCGCCGGTTCCGGCAAGCCCCAGATTGCCCCGGATGTAGTCATTGAGGGTTTTGCGTGAGGCGTTCGTACCAGAGATTATCAGGGTGGCATCCTGTTGTTCTGAGGACAGAGACAGGTAGCGATCGGCAAGTTGAGCGAGTCGGGGCGCTTCTTCCTTCAGTTCGTTCACGCCGGTGATATTTTTCAGGGCGCGCGCGGCATTACCTTCAGCGGCATACTTAACCGCCTCAAGCAAAACTTCATTCTTCTGTCGCTGAATGTCTTTCATGTAGCTGGTCTGCATACCTGCTTTAATCAGCTGCTCAAAAGGCTTACCGGCTTCTACCGCTTTCGTCTGTGACGTATCCCCCAGGAATACCGCGCGAGCGTTATGCTTCTCGATCACCTCCATCAGCTGTTTCATCTGCCGGGCGGGTATAACCCCGGCTTCATCAATGAATACGACTGATTTTTCATCCAGCTTTTTATCCTTCGCTTTGAGGAAGGCGGCAACGGTGCGGGCCGGTAATCCATCATCTTCAAGCGCTTTTTTCTGTGTCCCATAGGGGGCCAGCGCCGTGACCTTCAGCCCTTGTGACTCCAGCAGCTCTTTAGCGGCCATCGTCATATAGCTTTTACCGGTACCGGCGTAACCATGTGCGGCCACAAAACGATCTTTGCTCGTCACAATTTCTGTAACTGCGCGCATCTGCTCATTCTTGAGGGTTTTCCCGGCGAGCAGCTGGCCTGCAATCTCTGCGGTCAGCTGTCGCGGCATCTGCCCCCGGCCGCGTGATTCGATAGTCAGAATGGAACGCTCAAGGCGAATACCCTCCACGGTAGTGACGCGGTGGCTGGTCTTTTTAAGCCTGCCGTTTTTAATACCATCATCTACCGCAAAACGGGCTTTATCCGCACGCATCCCGCTATTCGTCAGCGAGTCGATCCACTCTTTGCGCGTCAGAGTTTCGGCCATAACTGAAGCACCGACCTTCAGCGTTGATTGATACCGGGCTTCGCCCTCGATGATGGCGCCCTTCTGTACCGCCTTCAGGTACGCTTTTTCAACATCGGCCATTGTGGCATGGCCCAGCACCTGCTTATTAGCGATCTGAATCAGCTTCTGGCGTTCAAAGCTGGCATCGCGCTCTGACAGCGACTTAACTGCAAACTGGATAGCCCGGTCAGCTTTAACCTCAGGGCTGGTAAAATCCGGGGCCATGTTGCGCGCAATATCAGCCTCCAGAGGTTTACCGTGTCCCTGCCATTCACGGTTATCAAAATCAATGCCTAGCGTTTTGGCGCGGCTGGCCCATTCCTGGTGAATTTCTTCACGGGAATGCTCTGTTTTCTTTTCACGCGTCGCCATCGAGACGCGGCTTTTCGTCTGAGCATCGGCGGTTTCCCGCGTCAGGCCCATTGCAGCGAGTCCCTTTTCAATTTGCTCCGACCGGCGGGAAAAAGCGCGAATCTGTTCGTCTGAAAAATGGGCCATATCGAACGTGTTATTTTTGCTGTTGTAACGCAGCTCATAACCGGCTTTGGTCAACTCCAGCGCCAGCTCCTGTTTGTAAACATCGCCCAGGTGCATTTTGTTACGCATCAGCTCATCATTTTTGAGCGCGCGCCACTGGCCGTCCTCGCGCTGGGTCATGTTCATGACAAAAGCGTGGGTGTGCAAATCAGGATCTAGCGCCCTGGACGTTTCGTGGCGAAAAGTAGCGACGACAAGGTTATTGGTATTCTGGGTTACTGATTTCCCCTGGCGAGTCGTCCGGGCCTGCGCGAGTTTTTCAGCTTCACGCACAGCAGCGGCAACAGCTTTTTCATGAGCCTCGATAATGGTTTTATCGCCGTGTATCAGCGCCTGCATGGATACCCCTTTAGGCGCTGAAAACGTCAGGTCGTAGCCCAGACGCTCTTTTTTGGCATCACCCACGTGTCGCTGCATATGCGTGAAGGTATCTATCTCTCCGACAAGCAGCTCTTTAAACCGGGCTGATTCAACGTCCCCGGATAAGCCGAGGGCTTCAGCTCCGGTTCCCTGCCAGGACGTGAATGATGAATCCTTACTGTAGTAATCATCCTTTGCATCAGAGTAGTAGCCCACAACGCTAGTGACGTTCTGGCGGGTAATCGTGGTTATATCAAGCATCAGATCTCCCTCAGTTCAATGCCAGGAACAGGGTTTTTGCGATGGTATTTAACGTGTTTAGCCTTGAACTTAGCGACGGGCATATCACCAGGCAACGCCAGATAGCCGGTGAGGTTTGGCAACATTGATATTTCGGTAGGCGTTACGGCACGAACAACTTTAACGTCGCGGCGTTTACGGACAATCCAGGGCTTCTGAGGATCGGATTCTTTACGCTCAACTTCGCCTTCTATCTCACCGAGTGAGCGCGACATTTGATCCAACGTTTCATCACCGAGACGGCTGCCGCCCAGCACGATGTTAGAACGCATGTTAGCCAGAATTGTCTGAGCCATATCCCGACCATAAACCTTAACCAGCTGAGAATAGGTTTGATAGCCAGCATAAACACACAGACCGCTTTTACGCCCTTTGGTCAGTGCATCGTTGAGGTTTGGCAGAAACTGGAGTGATTCCAGCTCGTCAATAAATACATTAATGCGGCTTTCTTTTTCACCCATACCCAGCACGATAGAAAAAATCGAATCCAGCCAGCAGGAAATTAGCGGATTAAGTGACCTTTTCATTTCTTCCTGCCAGGTGATAAACAGGGTTCCCGGCTTTCCATCATCAAGCCAGTCACGCAGGGAAAAATTACCTTCCGGCATTTTCAAATGTGGGGCAAGATTCTTACTGAGAACAAATCGCGCGCTTCCAACTGCTTTTTCAGACCCGGAAAAAATAGCTTCGGCAGGCGTCCCCATTAAAAATTCTTTTAATTTTTTCTGGTCAACGTTACAGGCCCAGTGAATAACTTCTTCCATAGTTACTGTGCTATATAGGCTGTGAAGTTTTTTCGAAACTTCACTAAAAATAAGACGGCCATAGCCGAACCATTCTTCAGTAGCCATATCAGGGCTTTCCTGAACAATAGAGTTCACTAAGCGCTCGTAATCATATGAACGGCGAATTTCATTGAAAAACACCCAGCCTTCAGTGCGTTTATCATAGGCGTTTAAAATAACATCGCCGGGACGATAGAAATTCTTTAAGAAGCCCCCATTTGGATCTAAAGCAATATTTTTGCCGCCTCTAATGATGCTCTTAAATAACAGTTCATTGAAAATTGTGGTTTTACCAGTACCGGTTGTACCGGCAATCGAAAAATGCAAGTTCTCAGCGTATGTAGGTATGGGGATATTAGCCACGGTTAACTGGTTGACACCTCTTTCGCGTGTTTTATCAGCGAGTGTTCTGGCGCGAACAAGCTCTGTACCACGATAAATCTTTTTGAATCTTTCGCCTTTAAACACGCGTGATTTATCATAAATGATAAAAGCGATCAGACCGCCAACACCAATAAACCAGCCAGCAATTAAAGCTGACCATAAAGGCCATAGCGAAAAAGTATTCTTAACCAGATACGGAATCAGGTATTTAGCCGTGGATGGATCAATACCGTAGGTAAATTTTGCAACTAGAAACCATACCATCACTGGAGGCAAAGTAATTGCAAATAAAAATGCTAAGCCTCTTTCTCTATCGTCCATTTCAGCGCTCCTTTTTTGGTTCCCAGACTTTGTAGCCGTTACGTTCAACCTCTGCTTTTGCCGCTTTGGTTTTGCCCGGTTCTGCTATCGAGCGCAGGAGGATTAGCGTTTCAATAGCGAGTGATTCATGCAACATCATCTGTCCTGCCGGTGGGAATTTTACGCCAGATAGCGTTTCGGTTATTGCCTTCAGCTCATCGCGCAGTGGGCCAAAATCCGCATCTGAAGCACGGTCAAAAAGATAATCCAGTTTGCGATTTACGTCGCTCAGCCGGTCGGCAACTATTTTCAACCCGGACTCCCGATCACCTGGGCCAGCTTCAATGCAGCGCCGCAGATAATCTGACCGATTACCTCCTGAAACCAGGTCTATATAGGCCAAAAGTTCATCTGATACTTTTGCGGTTATTATTGGCATTCAGTCCTCACATTGTGCATTTTTTAAACAAAAAATTGGGATCTAACAAGCTGAAATCTTAGTATTACCAAAGTAATAAAGAAAACTCATTATAAAACAATGAGTTATTGGGTGTTTTTAATACCTAATTATTACCGAATATTGTTGCTATTTATTTTTTTATCTTTTAAATCAGTATGATATCGTGATTTATCGCGCTGCGTTAGGTGTATAGCAGGTTAAGGGATAAAAAATCATCTTTTTTGGTAGGGGCGATCTACGTAGGTTAAGGACTAACTGGCTAAAAAGCGTTCAATATTCCGTATTCATGCTTGCATGAATACCAGTACAACAAAAGTACATCAAAATTACATCAAAATTACATCACTTGAAGGTTGACAGTACAACAAAATTACATCATTCTTTGGTCATGAGGTAGCCAGTACAACAAAAGTACATCAAAAGTACATCAAAATTACATCAAAATTACATCATTCTAAATGAGGGTACTATGAAGCCCAAAAGTATCAGGGCGGCACTTCAGTTGATGTTGCCGGAAATAGAAGAAATGCTGTCACTGGGAGTTTCCAGGGAGGAAATTTATAAGGCAGTTTCTGAACGCTTCGGCCTGGAAGGTGTGAACGTTCGTAGCTTTGATACGTCCCTATATAGAGCGCGGCAAATCCGGAAAAATGGAATGCACAATACACATGAAAGGATGCCGAACAATGATGATAGTGTATTGCACAATACACAAAAAGGAGGTAGCGAGAAAGGTGCAGAGGAAAGTGTATTGCACAATACACAAACGCCGCCTGAGCCTGAACCGCAAGGAAGTGAAAAAAAAGAAAGTCCCGGCATTATTGATAAAGAGTTCTTCAATAAAATCAGTGAAGATTTCGACCCTAAGATGTTCAATAAAAAATTCTGAGGTGATTTATGAAAGTAGCGGTAATTAATTACAGTGGCAGCGTTGGTAAAACCTTAATTTCATCCTACCTGTTAGCCCCGCGTCTGACTGGAGCAAAATTCTATGCGGTTGAAACTATCAACCAGTCTGCTTCCGATCTGGGGATTGAGAATGTTTCCATTTTTAAAGGTGATGACTTTTCACGGTTGATTGAAGATATTGTTTTTGAAGATGCCGGGATTATTGATATTGGTGCGTCAAACGTAGAAGCGTTCCTGATGGCAATGTCCCGCTTTGACAGTGGCGCGAATGAATTTGATAAGTATGTAATCCCGGTTACGCCTGATAATAAGGCCATTGATGAAAGCCTGAAAACAGCACATACGTTAAGTAAGGCAGGTGTAAGCAGCGATAAAATCATCTTTGTTCCAAACCGCATTAGTCCAGATAGTGAAGTAGAGGATGTACTGGCGCCGGTATTTGAATTTGTCAAACGAACGAAAGTTGGCAAAATCAGCAAGAAATCTGTTATTTATAACAGTGAAGTTTTCGAATATCTCGCGTATCACCGTATCTCATTCGAAGCATTGACCGCTGAAGATCCAGAAGAATTTAAAGCCCGCGCTAAACAAACAACGGATGCTGACGAGCGCAAAAAACTGGCCCGCCGTTATACCTACATGAAACAGGCAATTCCTGTTAAAGCTAATCTCGATAAAGCATATGCGGCTTTAATGGGAGAATAAAATGGAAAAGCAGCCAGATAAATTTGAAGTTCTGATGGATTGGTTTTTAGGTGACGCGAAGGAAATCACCGCAAGTCAGAAAGAAATGACTGAGATACTTTCTGCGCTTTCGGAAAAGCTGGCAAAAGACACCGAAAGTTTAGGAGAGACGGCAGACTCTCTTAAACGGACTTTAGTAGAAAACCAGCGTTCAATTAGCCTGGCAATTAGTGATGATGCTAAGGCGCGTGAGGAATTTCTGACGAAGTTCCGCCGCGCGCAGGCGTCCAGAGCTGAGACGTTAACCCGTCAGATCCTTTTTATTACAGCTGGCTGCACTATTGTGGGCGCCGCCGTGGGTGCCGCGATAGCCATAATTCTACTGAGATAATGTAAACCGGGCATGTCCCGGTTTTTTTTCAAGCGAAGCGCGGAGGCCGCAGGCCGGAGGCATTAGTGGCCGCCGCCCGAAGGGGCGAGACGCGTAGCGGCTCGATGCGCAGCACGGCAGAACGGCCCCGCAGGGGTAATGCCCGGTTTAATTCAACGTGACAGTCACGTGGAGGAAAAATATGAATGACCGACAGCGTGAACAAGCCCGTATTCGCCAGGCCCGGCGCCGCGCGCGACTCAAAGAGGAAGGCGCTAGCGTGACAGTCACGCTAACAAAACAGGAAGAAGCAATGTTACAGGAGCTTTGCCGGGTTCGTCGTCCAGGACGAACAGCCTATTCCACGAATGAGTTTTTCCAACTGCTGCTGATCCGAAACTGGCAACAGTGGCAGGAGCAAAAGGCGCAGCTGGGGAAATGCCAGGCTTGCGGAAAGCTGAAAGCGGAGGGAGGTTGCGGCGGCGAACGGCAGAGCGAAACCTTTAACTGCTGGCTAGCCGTCGAAGCAAACGAGCTTAATGTGTAGTGTATTGTGCTATACAGAAATTGCCAAAAGCAGCGCGGAGTAATAACTGAAACGGCCGCGCAGCGGAAAGAAAAAAGCCCGGTCAATCCGGGTTTTTTTCTTTCGGCGGCTCAGTAATCGTCTAGATCTCCGCAGCCCAGCGGGCAACAATTACGCTCAATACCGTGGCTGCAATAATCGTTTTCCCGATCCTGCCGGATTTCTTCCGCGATCTCGTCTTGGGTCAGATAGTCAAATTCACGCCGCGCTACCGCGATCAGTTCTTCCCGATACTCGGCCGGAACGCCAGCAAGATAGCCGTCAATAACCGCGCTCAGGCGGCGCTGATACAGTTCATAAATCAGGCCGCAGCGGGGCTGCTGTTCGCGCGCAAAACTCTCACACTGGCGACGAAAATCTTCAAGAGTCTGCTCAAGGGTTTGTGTGGTCATGTCGTTTGTCCTCGATCTTTCTGTTAAAGACCCGGCTTGGCCGGGTCGTCAGTGCTATTTAGTTTGTTGCAGCAGCTGGTCTAATTTTGCCGCCAGTGCATACGTCGATGTGAAAGCGCCTTGCAGGCGCTGATTAGGCAGCTGGTTGAACGCTTCGAGGCAGGCGCGCAGCAATAATTCTTTCTGAGATTCGACTTCTTTTTTCAGCTGGGAAGGGGTGGTAACAGTGGTCATGCTTACTCCTTAGTGATCCGATACCGGCAATTTTTCGGGTGGCGGTA
>NZ_JBMEZZ010000027.1:0-10740 GCF_048822415.1 Klebsiella sp. C360 | reverse complement strand
GCCTTTTTTTATATACGATCTGACGAATTCAGCAGAAGGAAACTCATCATTCGTGACGAAATAAAAATTAGTTTCCCCATTAATATAGAAATGAGTGTTTACTCACAGAAAGAAAATCAGGAGTAATTATTCTGAAGACAGATAATACAGAAGTCGTACAGCGCATTTAACTCACTTCTCAGGAGGTTAATCACTCTCTATTTGTGGACAACCGACATGTCTTAAGGCTCTGGAATAACGTGTTGATATTTCGATGCGTAGCATGCAGCGGAATATTACCGGATCAATAAAGCAGGAAGAGGCGTTTTAATTCTTTCCGCAGGATGATAGTAGGGTGACTGCCATGTCTGATTATAATGAAAAAAGTGCGATCTCCGCACTTCTCGCAGGTCATTGTTCCGATCCATTTTCCGTGCTTGGCATGCACTCAACCGATGCGGGTCTGGAAGTGCGCGCATTATTACCCGATGCCACCGATGTATGGGTGATTGAACCGAAAACCGGGCGCAAAGTCGGTAAACTCGAATGCCTCGACACACGCGGGTTCTTTAGCGGCGTTCTGCCGCGCCGGAAAAATCCTTTTCGTTACCAGCTGGCCGTCACCTGGCACGGTCAGCAAAACCTGATTGACGACCCCTATCGCTTTGGCCCGCTGCTGCAGGAGCTTGATGCCTGGCTGCTCGCTGAAGGGACTCATCTGCGGCCCTACGAGACGCTGGGAGCCCATGCCGACACCATGGACGGCGTCACCGGGACGCGTTTTTCCGTCTGGGCGCCGAACGCCCGTCGTGTGTCGGTGGTCGGACAGTTCAACTACTGGGACGGCCGCCGCCACCCGATGCGTCTGCGCAAAGAGTCCGGCATCTGGGAGCTGTTTGTCCCCGGCGCGCATAACGGCCAGCTGTATAAGTTCGAGCTGATTGACGCCCACGGCCACCTGCGGGTGAAATCCGACCCGTATGCCTTTGAGGCACAGATGCGCCCGGAAAGCGCGTCGCTTATCTGCGGCATGCCGGAAAAGGTCGAACAGCCACAGTCCCGTCAGCAGGCCAACCAGTTTGATGCACCGATTTCGATTTATGAAGTGCACCTTGGCTCGTGGCGCCGCCACGCCGATAACCATTTCTGGCTCAGCTACCGCGAGCTGGCGGACCAGCTGGTGCCTTACGCGAAGTGGATGGGCTTCACCCATCTGGAGCTGCTGCCGGTAAACGAACATCCGTTCGACGGCAGCTGGGGCTATCAGCCCACCGGGCTGTACGCGCCGACCCGCCGTTTTGGTACCCGTGAAGACTTCCGCTACTTCCTGAATGCTGCCCATGCCGCGGGTCTGAACGTGATCCTCGACTGGGTGCCGGGCCACTTCCCGTCGGATGACTTTGCGCTGGCATCGTTCGACGGCACCGCGTTGTATGAACACAGCGACCCGCGAGAAGGTTATCACCAGGACTGGAATACGCTGATCTACAACTACGGTCGCCGTGAAGTCAGCAACTTTCTGGTCGGGAACGCGCTGTACTGGATTGAACGCTTCGGGATCGACGCCCTGCGCGTGGATGCGGTTGCGTCAATGATCTACCGCGACTACAGCCGCAAAGAGGGGGAGTGGGTGCCCAATGAGTACGGCGGCCGGGAAAACCTCGAAGCGATTGAATTTCTGCGCAATACCAACCGTGTGCTCGGTGAGCAGACGCCGGGAGCGGTCACGATGGCGGAGGAGTCCACCGACTTCGCCGGGGTTACACGACCGTCTTCGACGGGCGGTCTTGGCTTCTGGTTCAAATGGAACCTCGGCTGGATGCATGACACCCTCGACTATATGCAGCTCGATCCCATCTATCGTCGTTATCATCACGACAAGATGACCTTCGGGATGCTCTACAACTACACCGAAAACTTCGTGTTGCCGCTGTCACACGATGAAGTGGTTCACGGCAAAAAATCGATTCTTGACCGGATGCCTGGCGATGCCTGGCAGAAGTTCGCCAACCTGCGCGCCTACTACGGCTGGCTGTTTGCCTTCCCCGGTAAAAAGCTGCTGTTTATGGGCAACGAGTTTGCCCAGGGGCGGGAGTGGAACCACGACGCCAGCCTCGACTGGCATCTGCTGGAAGGGGGCGACAACTGGCATCACGGGGTGCAGCGTCTGGTGCGCGATCTGAACCATACCTATCGCCACCATAAGGCACTGCACGAACTGGATTTTGACCCCTACGGCTTTGAATGGCTTGTTGTGGATGACCATGAACGGTCGGTGTTTATCTTTGTCCGTCGCGATAAAGCCGGGAACGAGATAATCGTGGCGAGCAACTTCACGCCAGTACCGCGTCACGGCTATCGCTTCGGGATTAACCAGCCGGGGCGCTGGCGTGAAGAGCTGAACACCGACTCGATGCACTACCACGGGAGCAACACCGGCAACGGCGGCTGCGTGGCAAGCGAGGCGATCGCCAGCCACGGTCGGGAGCATTCGCTGTCGGTGACTCTGCCGCCGCTGGCGACAATCTGGCTGGTACGGGAATCTGCAGGGCAATAAAACGCGCAGCTGATTTATTGCAGCTGACTTATTACCGGAGGTGATCACTTCTGAATTATTTTGCAGAAGAGTGAGGCTTTTTCTTCATTATTTTCTTTTATGGCTTTTATTTAATAGCAGGACATTATTATGAGTAAACTTGAATATACTGACAACTTAATGCTGTCGCGCCAGTTACCGCTTAAATCCGTGGCCCTGATCCTCGCCGGCGGACGTGGCACACGATTAAAAGACCTGACCACTATTCGCGCAAAACCTGCGGTGCATTTCGGCGGTAAATTCAGAATTATTGATTTTGCTTTATCGAATTGTATTAACTCCGGAATAAGACGTATCGGGGTCATTACACAATATCAGTCCCATTCACTGGTGCAGCATATTCAACGCGGCTGGGCATTCTTTAACGAAGAAATGAATGAGTTCGTGGATTTATTACCGGCGCAGCAGCGGGTGCATGGTGAGAACTGGTATCGGGGGACGGCGGATGCCGTGACCCAGAATCTGGATATTATCCGCCGCTATGATGCGGAATATGTCGTTATTCTGGCCGGGGACCATATCTATAAACAAGATTATTCGCGGATGCTGCTCGATCACGTTGAAAAAGGGGCGCGCTGTACCGTGGCCTGCCTGCCGGTCCCGGTTGAAGAGGCAAGCGCTTTTGGCGTCATGGCCGTGGATGAGAATGACAAAATCATTGAATTTGTTGAAAAACCGGCTAATCCGCCCACCATTCCTGGCGATGAAACCCGCTCGCTTGCCAGTATGGGCATTTATGTGTTTGATGCGGAATATCTCTACCAGCTGCTGGAAGACGACGATCGGGATGAACACTCCACCCATGATTTTGGCAAAGATATTATTCCCAGGATAACGGCGGCAGGTGAAGCGTATGCGCATCCGTTCCCGCGCTCCTGCGTTCAGTCGGATAATAATGCCGAGCCATACTGGCGCGATGTCGGAACCCTGGAGGCGTACTGGAAAGCGAATCTGGATTTAGCCTCAGTAGTGCCAGAGCTGGACGTTTATGACCGTAACTGGCCTATCCGTACCTATGTCGAATCGCTGCCCAGCGCCAAATTTGTTCAGGACCGTTCCGGCAGTCATGGCATGACCATGAATTCTCTGGTCTCCGGCGGCTGTATTATTTCTGGCTCGGTGGTGGTGCAGTCGGTTCTATTTTCCAGAGTTCGGATTAACTCGTTCTGTAATATTGATTCGTCGGTTTTATTACCGGGCGTCTGGGTCGGTCGCTCCTGCAGGATAAGACGCTGCGTGATCGACCGGGGATGCGTTATTCCGGAGGGGACGGTGATTGGCGAAAATGCCGTTGAGGATGCGCGACGCTTTTATCGTTCGGAAGAAGGCATCGTTCTGGTTACCAAAGAAATGCTGGACAAACTTGAGGTATGAGCCCATTTGCGGAAAAAGCGTGTCCGGCGGCAGAGAAAATATTGCCCTGTCGCGGGTCGTCTCTGTGGCTGAATAATAAGGAGCATACATGCAAGTTTTACATGTAGGAGCAGAGATGTTCCCGCTGTTAAAAACGGGCGGACTGGCCGACGTCACCGGCGCGCTCCCGGCGGCGCAAATTGCCGAGGGGCTGGATACCCGCGTGCTGCTGCCTGGGTTTCCGGCGATCCGCAACGGGGTTCAGGATCCGCAGGTGGTGGCCAGCAGGGAGACATTCGCCGGGCGGATGACGCTGCTGTTTGGCCATTTTAACGGTGTGGGCATCTATCTGATTGATGCCCCGCATCTCTATGACCGGACGGGTAATCCTTATCATAACCAGCAGATGCAGGATTATCCTGATAACGTCCTGCGTTTCGCGTTGCTGAGCTGGGTCGGGGCCGAGCTTGCCGGTGGTCTTGACCCGTTCTGGCGTCCTGAAATCGTCCACGCCCATGACTGGCACGCGGGTCTCACCCCGGCTTATCTGGCCACCCGCGGCAACCCGGCCAAATCGGTGTTTACGGTGCACAACATTGCCTATCAGGGGTTGTTTCAGGCCCGGCATATGGCGGAGATCGCGTTACCGTGGTCGTTCTTCCAGATGCACGGGGTGGAGTTTAATGGGCAAATCTCCTTCCTTAAGGCGGGTCTCTATTTCGCTGACCATATCACCACCGTCAGCCCGACATATGCCCGTGAAATTACCGAACCACAGTACGCGTTTGGTCTGGAAGAGCTGCTGCGGCAACGTCAGCGGGAAGGGCGACTGTCGGGGATCCTGAACGGGGTTGACAAAAATATCTGGGATCCGCGCCGCGATCCGCTGCTGGCAGCGCCTTACGACCAGAATTCACTGGCGGAGAAAGCGAAGAACAAGCAGCAGCTGCAGACGTCGCTGGGGCTGAAGGCGGACGATCGGGCGCTGCTGTTCACCGTTGTGAGCCGGCTGACCAGCCAGAAGGGGCTGGATCTTCTGTTTGGCGCGCTGCCGGGAATTATATCTAAGGGAGGGCAGCTGGCGCTGCTGGGATCCGGGGACCCGGATTTGCAGGCCCGTTTTCTGACCGCCGAGGCGCAATACCCCGGGCAGGTGAGTATCCGGATCGGCTACGACGAGGCGCTGTCGCATCAGATGATTGGCGGCGCCGACGTCATCCTGGTGCCCAGCCGTTTTGAACCCTGCGGTCTGACCCAGCTTTATGGTCTGCGCTACGGCACATTACCGCTGGTTCGCCGTACCGGCGGACTGGCGGATACCGTCGCCGACTGTTCGCTCGAAAACCTTGTTGACGGGCTCGCGACCGGATTTGTGTTTACCGACAGCGAGACGGAATCGTTATTACATGCTATCCACCGGGCCAGTGTCCTGTGGTCGCGTCCCTCGCTGTGGCGTTACGTGCAGCGGCAGGCGATGAGCATGGATTTTAGCTGGCAAAGTGCCGCAAAGTCTTTCCACCTGTTGTATCAGCGTATTATTTAATTGCTACGGATAAGAAAAATGGAACCACGCATAAGTTATATTTCACCCAGGCTGAATGAAGAAGCGCTGCAGCATGCTATCGCTTATAACCTCATGTTTATTCTCGGTAAAGACCCTTCACTTGCCAATAAGCATGAATGGCTCAATGCTACGCTGTTCGCCGTGCGCGATCGGCTGGTTGAGCGCTGGTTGCGGGCGCATCGGGCGCGGATCTCGCAGCAGGCGCGCCAGGTATATTATCTGTCGATGGAGTTTCTCATCGGCCGTACCCTCTCGAATGCCTTACTGTCGCTGGGCATCTATGAGGATGTGAAAACAGCGCTGGCCGGGATGGGTCTGGATCTGGAAGAGCTGATTGACGAAGAGAATGACCCGGGCCTGGGCAACGGCGGTCTCGGTCGTCTGGCAGCCTGTTTTCTCGACTCCCTGGCCACGCTGGGGCTGCCAGGACGCGGTTACGGCATCCGCTACGACTACGGCATGTTCAAGCAAAACATCATCGACGGCCGGCAGATGGAGTCACCGGACTACTGGCTGGAGTACGGTAACCCCTGGGAATTCGAGCGCCATAAAACCCGCTATACCGTGCGCTTTGGCGGGCGCATTCAGCATGAGGGGAAAAACTCGCGCTGGCTGGAAACCGAAGAGATCATCGCGGTGGCCTACGATCAGATTATCCCGGGTTATGAAACCGATGCCACCAACACCCTGCGCTTGTGGAGCGCCCAGGCCAGCAGCGAGATTAACCTCGGTAAATTTAATCAGGGAGATTACTTCGCGGCGGTAGAAGATAAAAACCATTCCGAAAACGTCTCCCGGGTACTGTATCCGGACGACTCGACCTACTCCGGGCGCGAGCTGCGCCTGCGTCAGGAATATTTCCTCGTTTCGGCGACGGTGCAGGATATTCTTTTTCGCCATTACCAGTTGTATCAAACCTATGACAACCTGGCAGATAAAATTGCTATCCACCTCAACGACACCCATCCGGTGCTGTCGATCCCGGAGCTGATGCGTCTGCTGATTGACGAACACCGCTTCAGCTGGGATGACGCTTTCGGGGTGACCTGTCAGGTCTTCTCCTACACCAACCATACCCTGATGAGCGAGGCGCTGGAGACCTGGCCGGTCGAGATGCTGGGGAAAATCCTGCCGCGCCATTTGCAGATTATTTTCGAGATTAATGACTATTTTCTGAAAACCATGCAGGAGCACTATCCCGATGATATTGCGTTGCTGAGCCGGACCTCGATTATCGATGAATCCAACGACCGTCGCGTACGGATGGCCTGGCTGGCGGTGGTGGTCAGTTACAAGGTGAACGGCGTGTCGGAACTGCACTCCCGGCTGATGGTGGAGTCGCTGTTTGCCGATTTCGCCAGAATCTTTCCGCGCCGCTTCACCAACGTGACTAACGGCGTCACGCCGCGCCGCTGGCTGGCTGCCGCTAACCCGTCCCTTGCCGCGGTTCTGGACCGCCATATCGGCCAGACCTGGCGAACGGATTTAAGCCAGCTGAGCGAAATGGGGGAATATCAGGATTATCCGCTGGTTAACCAGGCCGTCAGCGCCGCCAAACTGGCGAATAAACAGCGTCTGGCCGATTATATCGCCCGTCAGCTGGGCGTGGTGGTGAACCCGAACGCGCTGTTTGATGTGCAAATTAAACGGATCCACGAATATAAACGCCAGCTGATGAATGTGCTGCATGTGATCACCCGCTACAACCGTATCAAGGCGGACCCGCAGGCCGAATGGGTGCCGCGAGTGGTGATTTTCGCCGGCAAAGCCGCGTCCGCTTACCACACGGCAAAACAGATCATCCATCTGATAAACGACGTCGCCAAAGTCATCAACAGCGATCCGCAGATTGGCGACAGACTAAAGGTGGTGTTCATTCCCAACTACAGCGTCAGTCTGGCGCAGATGATCATTCCGGCCGCGGACCTTTCTGAGCAGATTTCGCTGGCAGGGACTGAAGCCTCCGGGACCAGTAATATGAAGTTCGCCCTCAACGGTGCGCTGACCATTGGCACGCTGGACGGCGCCAACGTTGAGATGTTGGAGCACGTGGGTGAGGACAATATCTTTATCTTCGGTAATACCGCTGCAGAGGTCGAGGCGCTGCGCAGCAACGGTTATCAGCCGCGTGATTACTACGACCAGGATCAAGAGCTGCGCCAGGCGCTGACCCAGATGGGGACCGGGGTGTTCAGCCCACAGGAGCCGGGCCGCTATCGCGGTCTGCTGGATTCGCTGATCAACTTTGGCGACCACTATCAGGTGCTGGCCGATTACCGCAGCTATGTTGACTGTCAGGACAAGGTGGATGCGCTCTACCGAACCCCGGAAGAGTGGACCGCCAAAGCGATGCTCAACATAACCCACATGGGCTATTTTTCATCGGACCGTACGGTGCGGGAGTATGCGCAAAAGATCTGGTATATCGACAAAACGCAACTCTGAGCGCGTACTGACAACCAGGAAACGCCGGGGCGGGTGGCAGGAGACCGGCCCCGTCGATGAGCGACCCGGCAGCAACACATAAATAAGCCTGACGGATATGACAGGAGAGAAAAATGACGGACAGTAAACGCGCAGGGGAGCCTGCACAACAGAGTGATTTGATTAACGTCGCTCAGCTGACCGCGCAGTACTACGTACTGAGGCCGGAAGCGGGCAACGCGGAGCATGCGGTGAAGTTTGGTACCTCTGGCCATCGTGGCAGTGCAGGGCGCCATAACTTCAATGAGCAGCATATTCTGGCGATCGCGCAGGCGATTGCGGAAGACCGCGCCAGGAACGGGATTACCGGTCCCTGCTACGTGGGTAAAGATACCCACGCGCTCTCCGAACCGGCCTTTATTTCCGTACTGGAAGTGCTGGCGGCCAACGGCGTTGATGTTATCGTGCAGGAACACAACGGTTTCACCCCGACGCCGGCCATTTCCAATGCCATCCTGGTGCACAACAAAAAAGGTGGTCCGCTGGCAGACGGCATCGTGATCACGCCGTCTCATAACCCGCCGGAAGATGGCGGTATTAAGTACAACCCGCCGAACGGCGGCCCGGCGGATACCAACGTCACCAAAGTGGTAGAGAATCGCGCTAACGAACTGCTGGCCTCGGGTCTGCAGGGCGTCAGGCGCATCTCCCTCGATGCGGCACTGGCATCCGGTCATGTTAAAAAGCAGGATCTGGTACAGCCGTTTATCGAAGGGCTGGCGGATATCGTCGACATGGCGGCAATTCAGAAAGCCGGCCTCAAGCTCGGGATCGATCCGCTGGGCGGGTCCGGTATCGAATACTGGAAACGTATTGCCGGGCACTACAAGCTCGACCTGACTATCGTCAACGATCACGTCGATCAAACCTTCCGCTTTATGCATCTGGATAAAGACGGCGCCATTCGCATGGACTGCTCATCTGAGTGCGCAATGGCGGGCCTGCTGGCGCTGCGCGATAAGTTTGACCTGGCTTTTGCTAACGATCCAGATTATGACCGTCACGGCATCGTCACGCCGGCAGGGCTGATGAACCCGAACCACTATCTGGCGGTGGCGATTAACTACCTGTTCCAGCATCGCCCGCAGTGGGGCCAGGATGTGGCGGTGGGCAAGACGCTGGTCTCTTCCGCGATGATCGACCGTGTGGTGAACGACCTCGGCCGCAGGCTGGTTGAAGTGCCGGTGGGCTTTAAATGGTTTGTTGACGGCCTGTTCGACGGCAGCTTCGGCTTCGGCGGAGAAGAGAGCGCGGGCGCCTCGTTCCTGCGTTTTGACGGAACGCCGTGGTCGACCGACAAAGACGGGATCATCATGTGCCTGCTGGCGGCGGAAATCACCGCCGTCACCGGTAAAAACCCGCAGGAGCACTACGACGAACTGGCCGCCCGCTTCGGCGCGCCGAGCTATAACCGGCTGCAGGCTTCGGCCACTTCCGCACAGAAAGCGGTGCTGTCGAAGCTGTCGCCGGAAATGGTCAGGGCCAGTCAGCTGGCGGGTGACCCGATCACTGCGCGTCTGACCGCCGCGCCGGGCAACGGCGCATCGATTGGTGGCCTGAAAGTGATGACCGACAACGGCTGGTTCGCCGCCCGACCGTCAGGTACGGAAGACGCTTACAAGATCTACTGCGAGAGCTTCCTCGGGGAAGCACATCGCAAGCAGATCGAGAAAGAAGCGGTGGAAATCGTGAATAGCGTGCTAGCGGCGCACCAGTAGAGCAGTTGACGTACTCCGCTGAGCCGGAGTACGTCATAGTTACCCGGCGACACCAATACAGGCACCACTTTGTCAGAACATAAGGAACGGGACGCTTCGCAAAAGGTATTGCTGCGGGGACTATATGAATATCTATGTTATTACCAATAATAATTTCATGCTTGTAGGTCTGAAATGTATGTTCAGCGACAACAGCCTCTCCGTCAACAGGGTTGTGTTTTCACGGGTCAGCGATATTGCCTTCAGCAACAGCGATGTGGTGATTGTGGAGTCAGAGCTGAACACCGGCGATGCCGAACGTCTCAAGTACCTACACATTTCACCGGTCAATCTTATCTTTTTATTAAAACCGGCGTCAGGAATGAGCGGGACAGGGCGTGAAGCGGTATGCATTGACACTGAATTAAGCGGTAATGAATATCTCATGATGAGGCAGGCGTTTAAAAAAATGGGGATCAATCTGAAGAGGGACAAGTTGTCATTTACCAAAAGAGAAACACATGTTATCAATATGATTTTAAATGGTTATTCGATAGATGAAATTTCCCGTAGCCTGCTGATCTCCAAAAAAACGGTTCAGTCTTTTGTCGGTATTGTTTTGCATAAACTGAATACCACCAAAATAAGTGGAATATACCGCAAAAAAAATCTCATCATCGACAGTTTTGCCAGGAGGAGCCTGCATCGTTAGGATGCCCTATAAACTAATGATCTGCTTATGGAAAGTCACTATTTCATATATTAAGTTTCAACTAAATTTGTTATAAATTATTTTATGTTGTTATGTTGAACGGGGTTTGATTATTGGTATGCTTCAGAAAAAATAAACATACATCATGGGTGCTAACATGATGAAAATATATGAAACCATAGTCATCAAATGATTTAAGCATACAATAAATAATATAGGATTATATCCTCTATCTGTGAATGGTGGGCGGCAGAGGAAAAACGGGATATATATTTATGCATTTCATCTTTTTATTATAAAAAACTGTTATGTAAATTCTGTAGCGGGAGGGGGTATGTTTAGTGAAGACGCACAC
>NZ_JBMEZZ010000026.1:0-18597 GCF_048822415.1 Klebsiella sp. C360 | reverse complement strand
GTAGCGGGTTCGGCGGAGCCCGGCAGGTGCGCAGCAGCTGCCCTGGCGGAGTGTGGCTCGACGACTGGACAGCGCAGCTGGCCAGGAGCCGAAGGGGTCCAGTGTTGTTATGCCTTTCTTATCGTTCCAGACGTTCGACGGTGGCCAGCAATTGCGGATAGGTCGCTGACTGACACTTTTCGTACAGTGATTTAGCTGCGGGTATCCCTTCCAGATAATCATCCGAGTCCAGAATTTCCTGAGCCAGATATTCAATAAAGGCGGGTTCCACAACGGAGCCACTCAGCACATTAAGCAGAACCTGTGTTTCGTCGTCATCGAGAGGAATGGCACAGACCCGAACCAGATGCGCATAGCGATCAAAGATATTATTCAGCCTTTCAGTCACCCCTTCCCTGTGGGAGTTCAGATGTGCTCGCAGCTTAGGCGAAGGCGTGAAAGAGGGGTTGCGGGAGATTTCTTTTTTCATGGGTTATCCTCAGAATACTGGCCCGACATCATTAAGAATTTGCGCCGTTCCCTCACGAACTGTCGGTACCATTTACGGGCAACACTGGCCAGATCGTCCTCAGAAGCGCCACAGGAAAGCGTACTCCCCATGAACCCTCCACCACAGCAAATCTGAGCACCTGTGTTACCAGAGTGTCCCGGGGACTCCAGGTGGACATAAACGCCACTCTCGGGTGCGTAAAAACTGAAAATTTCGCCGGTTTTACGGGATTTTATCGTGAAGTTCATGCTGGCTCTCCTTTGGCTCACCCGCGACTGCGCTTCGCCTCACTGAGTTAAGTGGAAAAATTGCTGTTCATTACACAATCAACTGTATGACAGATGTCATACATAATCAACAAAAAAAAGCCTGCTAAAATAGCAGGCAAAAAACACTGGATCATTCAAGGAATGAACTGCGGTATCACCTGACAGACCGAGCGACTGATTTATCAGGAAAGTAGAAACCGCGCATTGCACATAAAAGGTATTACAGCACGTTTCCGGAAGGAAAACCCGCCCGGAGGGCGGGTTAAGTGCTATGCAACCTGATGTAGCGCCGGATTTCCCCGGGGAGCCTTTGGACAGCCTCACTGACTCGTGGACTTTTAACTCTGCCGTTGCTGTTTCCACCCCTCCGTAAAGAGGGCTACGCTACAGAGCGAACTTATCACCAGAACCCAAATGTTCACAATCAATCGCTCTTTTTTTCACACTGATGACAGGGTGTTACGGTGAATGAAGGGTGTTAATGTGACTTGCGATTCATTGAATCCGTGTTGTAGGTAGGTGAAAGCATTTTGCCCGCCTGTCGTGCGGTTTTTTTTTCCTGTAAGCAGGAAAAAGGGGCTACCGGCGAACCGGCAACCCCTTCATAAAGGCGCTTCAGGCATGTCAGACCAACGCAGCCCTGAAAAGGCGGGGTATTCCCCGCCTCCAGGTTGCTACTTACCGTTGGATTCGTAAGCCAGGCTTGCCGCGACCTCCCTGTTCCCGTCCTTTAGCCGGACTTCGCATAAGCGGTTCCGGGTCAGGCATGTGAATATCAAGAGCGTTAAACAGACGATTAATACGCACCAGACCAGGGCGTTTCGCGGTAGTTTCATGGTTTACTCCTCCTGTGTAAGTTCACACAGATATTGCAAATACCTCAGGGTTAATAAGGGGGTTACCTGATGTTGATGCAACATGTCGGAGTAGGCTATTTTGGGTATTACCGAGCAACTGCTTATGCGATGAAACACTCCCTTATGCCCGAGATTGCGAAGTTAAGAATGAAGGCCCTGAACTTCTGGGATAAGCATGGTATCCGTGCCGCAGCTGATGCTTTTGGCGTATCAACACGAACGCTCTACTGGTGGCGCCAGTTGCTTCGCACCGGTGGTCCTCAGGCGCTTATTCCAAGAAGCAAAGCCCCCCTGGTTCGCCGTTCAAGGCACTGGCACCCTGATGTGATCAAGGAAATCAGGCGCCTGAGAACTGAGCTACCCAATCTCGGCAAAGAGCAGATTTTTGTCAGGCTGAAGGCATGGTGTGAACTGCGACATTTTACCTGTCCCAGTACATCAACCATTGGAAGGATCATTGCCGGAGCGCACGATAAAATGCGGATGGTTCCCGTTCGCCTCAGTGCCAGAGGCAAAGTCAGGTTGATAAAAAAACGCTCAGTGAAGCCCAGAAGGCCTAAACAGTACCGCCCGGTAAAAACAGGCGAACTCATAGGGATGGACGCGATTGAACTCAGAATGGGGGATCTGCGCCGCTATATTATTACCATGATCGACGAGCACAGCGACTACGCGCTCGCCCTGGCAGTTCCTTCACTCAACAGCGATATCACCAGCCATTTCTTCAGCAAGGCCACAAAGCTCTTTCCTGTTGCTATCAAACAGGTTGTTACTGACAACGGTAAGGAATTCCTTGGAAACTTTGATAAAACGTTGCAGGAAGCCTCGATTAAACACATCTGGACCTATCCGTACACACCGAAAATGAATGCGACCTGTGAGCGATTTAACCGGACACTTAGAGAACAATTTATTGAATTCAATGAATTGTTGCTTTTTGACGACCTGAATTTGTTTAATCAAAGAATGGCTGAATATCTGGTGCTGTATAACAGCAAAAGGCCACATAAATCACTCGAACTGATGACGCCAGTGGACTATATTTTACGTGAGAGTAAAAATTGCAATATGTGGTGGACCCATACACCTCCTTGCAAATTGCACGGTAAGAGGCCATACTGGTGTTGACT
This sequence comes from Klebsiella sp. C360, assembly GCF_048822415.1. NCBI lineage: Bacteria > Pseudomonadati > Pseudomonadota > Gammaproteobacteria > Enterobacterales > Enterobacteriaceae > Klebsiella > Klebsiella sp. C360. The sequence continues at coordinate 15,851 of NZ_JBMEZZ010000026.1, read as the reverse complement.
AGACATTCAGTGGGCCTCGTGGGTGTACTGACCCCAAAAAGTTGGACAGATTAACCGAGGCATCAGAGAAAGAGTCCATTTAATACATGGGCTCTTTTTTGTTCGATATAAAGCTAAATAATCAATCTCGCAGCTGTATTATCCATTCCACAGCATTCCTACTGCACGTGCATTCTTGTCTAGCCAATAACTCCTTCATCATCTTCCCTCATGAAGTATGTCTATTGACCTACCCGCATGCGCAGCATTTAATTATTGCTCATAAAGTTCCGAACATAAGGTTCTTTCGCATTACTGAGGGAGTCTGAGGAACAATGTCCGTGGCTGACTTTGTGATGGTTTGAAACCATGATGAATATAGAAGTTTTTGGCTTCTTCCGTAAGCGCGTGAACCATGATTGCACGTACACCAATATTCTCGGCAACCCGAAAGCAACGAAGCACTGCGTCATGAAGCAAATCAGCACCAAGCCCTTTTCCACGGAACGATACATCGACGGCAAGCCTGGCAAGTATAATGACAGGAATGGGATCTGGCATGTTACGCCGAAGATTGCCTGTCGCTTCTGTATGATTGACGCTCCCGGTGGCCAGAGAGTAAAAACCGGCTACTTGCTTCGTGTCTTTCTTACACACCACAAACGTTCGGGCCGCTCCAGTCGCCTGGTTTTTGAGGCTCCTCTGCTTTAACCAGTCATCAAGCACGGCTTCACCGCTGATAAACTCCGCCACCTGATGAAAAGAAGACAACGGTTCTGGTGATGTTACATATCCCACTGAGGTTTCCTTGCCAGCAGTTTTTCGATAGCAGGATCATCTGCAACCGGCGCATCAATCATATCGATGAACTCGGCGTATTGCTCATCGTTAAAATTAAAGACGCGGCGGTCAAGGATGACATCCTCGGCAGCCTTACAGGCCATTTCCAGAATGAAATCTGTTCGTGATTTGTGAAGGATTTCAGCAGCAGCATCAATGAGTGCTCGCTGGGATTCCTTGGCTCTGAGGTTAAGTTGAACATCTGATTTCATGAAACATCTCCGTATAGCAATTGCTTTACAGAGTAGCACAATAAAAATGTATAGCAAACGCTACACATCAAGTTATTGCCTTTCATATTTTGAATGATTAAGTCCGCCTCGTGCCAAAAGCGGACGCTACGATTCCGCAGTGATTAAACCCCCAACCCCAAAAGACCTGTTGAAATGGGGTCAGCAAAACAGATACATTACGCACGTTGTTACCTTGTATCATCAGGATGCCGTTGACTGTGTTTTTTAGCCGTGAAGTCATTTCCAGAATCGTGCTTATCATCATGGCTGTTGCCGTGCTGAGCAGTTCGCTTATGGCAAAACCACAGGCTGTCTACAACGTCCAGGATACAACGACCATCAGTGACCATCAGCACGATAGCGATGAACCGCTGAATGAGCACGATCCGCTGCTGTTCCACTCGCACGGTAATGTGCACCACCTCAATGCCGATCATTCCCACGATCTGAACAAACTCTTCACCCTGACTGCTTTGCAGGCCTGGAACGCGGGCATACGGGCGACCTTTGCGCTGAGTTCAGAACAAATTCTGCGAATGCCACAGGCCACCCCCGAACGCCCTCCGAGATCCCTGTTTGCGTAATAACTGCTGTTAATTCGTTATTATTCAAACTGTAAGGATTTTGTATGAACACCTGCCTTAATTTACAAGGCCGGTTGAGCGGTGGCCTGTTTTCGACTCAGGCGCGTTCGGCTTGTCTGTTTTTCATATTGTTATTGCTTTTCTACAGCCAGGGTGCGGCCGCACATGGCGTAGCCGAAGGCGACAAAGGGTACATCCAGGAAATCACCGGGATTAACATCATCCCGTTTATCTACCTTGGCGCGAAGCATATGGTGACCGGCTACGATCACCTGCTGTTTCTGTTCGGCGTGATTTTCTTTCTCTACAAAATGCGCGATATCGGGCTGTACGTCAGCCTGTTTGCTATCGGACACTCCACAACGCTGCTCATTGGGACGTTCTTTGACATCAGCGTAAGCGCTTATCTCATTGATGCCATTATCGGACTGTCTGTGGTCTACAAAGCCCTTGATAACCTTGGCGCGTTCCAGCGCTGGTTTGGCTTTCAGCCTAATACGAAGATGGCGACGCTTATCTTTGGTTTCTTCCACGGCTTTGGCCTGGCGACCAAAATCAAGGAGTTCGAAATTTCCCCCGATGGCCTGTTCGTCAACCTGATTGCCTTCAATGTCGGGGTCGAGATAGGTCAGCTTCTGGCGCTGAGCGCCATCCTTATCATCATGAGTTACTGGCGGCAGACGGCGAGCTTTTTCCGCCATGCCTACACCGCCAATGTGGTGATGATGAGCGCCGGTTTCCTGTTAATGAGTTACCAGATTTGTGGCTACGTTTTAGCCTGAGGGAGAAAAGAGAATGTATAACACCGATTTACCGACCCGCGCAGAGCTGCCATCTGCGATGAAGCTGATGCAGTCCACTATCCTGGCGGCTATTGTTGCTTTAACGCTGCTGATAACCATCGTGATGCCTTCAGAATATGGTATCGATCCAACGGGCGTTGGCCGCCTGCTGGGCCTTAAACAGATGGGCGAAATCAAAACGCAGCTGGCGGAGGAAGCCGCCACGGACAAACAGGCGAGTACGAGCCAGTGGGGGCAGTCAACCACTCCGACGAATGAGCGCCCGGTGGCGGATAACCCGCCGACAATCACGCAAAACAACTACCCGGAGCTGAGCGTTCCGGCGACAACTCGTGCGCCAGAAGCCCCAACTGCCGGTTCTCAGCGCAATCAGCTGTTAATTACTCTGAAACCGAATGAAGCGGCTGAAGTTAAGATGGAAATGCGTAAGGATGCCCGGGTGACTTACCAGTGGACAAGCTCTGGACCTGTCAACGTGGATGCACACGGCGATCCGGTTAACGCACCGAAAGGGTTTTACCACGGCTATGGTAAGGACCGCCAGATAACCTCAAAGGATGGTGTGTTGCAGGCGGCCTTTGACGGTAAGCATGGCTGGTTCTGGCGAAATCGTGGTTCAAAGACGATTACTATCCAGCTTGATACCAATGGCGAATACCAGAGCATTAAGCGCGTAATCTGATTAATCGGGCCCGTATAATGCGGGCCCATCTTATTCATTCCGGCAATACAAGACTTTACACTTTCGCCTCTTACATCCTCCCCGGGGGGATGCTAATCTTTTCTCTATGTTATGAAGACTGCCTGAGAGAAACGCCAGCGATGTATCTGATGTTTAAACGTTCACCCCGTTATATTCTGATGATTGTCATCATGGCCGTTGGCATGATGATGTCGTCGATGGGCACGTTTGCGTCACACGGTACCAACGGCCTGACTGGTTACGAGATGAATCTGCATGATGCAGAAGTCACCATGACAGTGCAGGATCACTCCCACGACTCGGATATCCCTCAGTCTGGTCACGCAGGCCATCATCAGACAGACCATTTCCATGAAACCCCTCAGCAGCCGCCCTCTGTGGAGATCTCCCTCTCTCCTGTAGCAGACAGATGGTTGCCGCTTGCCGATCTTCGCAGCCCGGTTAAGGCCACGGACATCATTTACCGCCCTCCAAGCACCCGCCAGATCTGATCGCTGTTGCCGGTAGCAGTTTGCTGCCTGGCGTTTACCAACTTCAGATTTAGCGGAGAGGCTATGTACACAGACTCCATACAGGCGCGTCGCGAGATTGCGCGTAATTTTACTGAACTTAATTATCGAATTACCCCTCTGCACTGGCAGACACTGTGCATGGGCGTTAATCGCGATCTCCAGGCCAAAAAACTGCGTCCGAACGTCCCTGTTCCTTCACGACGTAAGGTCATTCCGTTCCTGAAAATGATGCACAAAGAAACGGGCTCGATGTTGAAAGCCATTCTTGCCTTTGGTTTCGATGGCCCCTGGACCTCCAGCGGTGGTTCGTTTCGTCTGGCGCGAGAAATTGGGTTCGATATTGCCCACCATGCAAAAAACATTCATCACAAAAACGGTACCGTCACCTTCCTTGAAATTGGTGCTGCTTGGGCAGGTTTTCGTGCTGAAGAAGCGACCAGCCATCAGGCGGCAATTTCCGGACTTGCCCAGAGCTTCAGGGAGCAGCTCGGGGAGAGCGCATTCCTGCATTTCACCAATCTCACGCCATGGCACGAATCGCTGCCAAAGGGGGTGACTGAGCATCCCTACGTGACGGCTGCCGGGCTGTGCGTACTGGAGAAGCAGGGAGTTCGGGCCGGTGAGGTCGATATTATCTACTCTCAGGCCGCAGCCTATTTCGAACAGGATTACACGGCATTCCTTCGCAGCGCAGCCCGTCTGCTGAAAGGGGATGGCGTCTTAATCTTCAACCATGATCCTGTTCTGGCGAGCGCGATGGATGAAGTCGCGTGGGAGCACGGACTCCGGCTGGTTCGACGTAAGCAAATGGGCGGAATGAATGGCGCGATTGCTCGTTACCACCGGCTTCGTACGCCTGTAATCGATCAGGTGATCTTTCCTGGCGTGAGCAGAAATCAGGATGAAGAAGTGGTCTGTGAATCACTGGTGATGTCGGCGCTGCGTCGCAGCGTGGAGGTATAACACCCGACATGTTGACGCGTAGACATTTTCTCACCACCACAGGAGCGTTGCTGATGACAACATTACTGCCGGGGGAAACCCTGGCAGCCTCTCTGGCCGAAAAAGTCAGTGATACATGGCAAAGAATTATCGCTCGCCGCACTGCTAAGGAGACGATAACGCCGGGCTGGATTTTGCAATCACTCGGGCTTCAACCGGGCTCAACGGAGCTGCGGAGAGCCATTTTTGAACTGGTCAGGCGCGTGCCCTATCAGCTTGGGTCATGGAATAACCAAAGCATGAGCCTGTTTGAGCAGGGTTTTGGCGACTGTCGTCATAAAGCCGCCGCGGCCGAACGATTGCTGGTTGCCGGTGGGATTACGGCGAAGAGAAAACTGGTGCAGTTTGACTGGGCTGATTTACCCGTTCCTCCGGAAATACTGGCTATTTTGCCGCAAACCCAGGGGTTTCATGACACCGTGACTTTTGAGTTAAACGGGAAAACATGCCTGTTTGATGCCACCTGGGATATCGCCCTGCGCGGCGCGGGCTTCCCGGTGATGCCTTCCTGGGATGGCAACTCTGATACCTGGTCGGTGACTTCCCGGATGTCGACGCAGCAAACCGTACAGATGCCACAGCCCGGGCAGGATATTTACAGCGCTAACCAGATGAGCTGGCCTCAGCGCGAGAAAACCATGGCCTTCAATCAGGCGCTGAATAGTTGGCTGGACGACGTTCGGGCTAACCGTGATGACTGGTGCACCATCGTCCATAGCGATGTTGAAGCCACACGGCTGAGTCTGAAAACCTGCCTGGGACTTCTGAGTTAACATCTTTCTCGTCAGTAGGGGCTTCGCAAGGAAGCGGTGACAACACCTTCGACACTTTTTATGCTGCTTCAGGTATAACGCTGGGATACCTGAAGCTTTTTTATATTACATATCAGTCAACTGGCAAATCCAACATCCCCCCCACCAGGATAAAGCTTGTCAATCGGTTCAGCTACCTCTATGCTTTTTACATCCCCCCTGGGGGGATATTAATTCAAGACAAGAGATCCCCTGATGCTCAATATTCTTTCTAATCGTACCTATCGCCACCTGTTTATGGCACAGGTTATCGCCCTTATCGGCACCGGTCTGGCGACCGTTGCGCTGGGGTTGCTAGCTTATGATTTGGCCGGAGACAGGGCCGGTGCTGTGCTGGGTACCGCACTGGCTATCAAGATGAGTGCCTACATTCTGGTTGCGCCAGTAGCTGCGGCCTTTGCTGACAAATTCCCGCGTCGCACCATGCTGGTGACTCTGGATCTGGTTCGCGCTCTGGTAGCTATCGCGCTGCCGTTCGTCACTCAAATCTGGGAAATCTATATCCTGATTTTCGTTCTTCAGTCTGCCTCGGCGGCGTTCACGCCAACTTTCCAGGCGACAATTCCGGATATTCTTCCTGATGAACGCGAATATACCCGGGCGTTGTCCTTGTCGCGCCTGGCCTACGATCTTGAAAGCGTTATCAGCCCGATGCTGGCGGCGGCGCTGCTGACGGTCATGAGCTTCCACAATCTGTTTGCCGGAACGGCGGTCGGTTTCCTCGCCTCTGCGGCTTTGGTTGTTTCCGTGTCGTTGCCAAAAATGAGAGCGTTAACCGTCAAACGCAGCATCTATGAAAAAACGACGCGCGGTATGCGTATCTTCCTGAAAACGCCAAGACTGCGTGGCCTGCTGGCACTCAACATGGCCGTGGCAGCGGCGAGCGCGATGGTTATCGTCAATACCGTTGTTCTGGTACAGGCTGACTTTGGTTTATCACAGCGCTCGACTGCCATTGCTCTGGCCTTCTTCGGTGTCGGGTCGATGGTGTCTGCACTGGTTCTCCCGAGACTCCTCGACAAAATGCGCGACCGCATACCGATGCTTGTGGGGGCCGCGCTTTTGGTGATTGGCTTGGGGCTGGGTATTTTCCTGAAGGATTACTTCACTCTGGTTGTGCTTTGGGCATTGCTGGGCGTCGGATATTCACTTTCTCAAACCCCCAGTGGCCGCCTGCTGCGCCGCTCATCAACGGCGGAAGACAGACCCGCGCTATTTGCCGCTCAATTTGCATTGTCGCATTCATGCTGGCTGGTGACTTATCCGCTTGCCGGATGGGTCGGCGCGACATGGGGCACACAGGCTTCGTTCATCGCGTTGACCATCGTAGCGGCGCTGTCGTTGCTCACCGCCGTGCTTATCTGGCGTCCTGAGCATGAAGAATATGTTCAGCTGCACAGCCATACCGACGCCGAAACGAATAATGCATCCACTCATGAACATGATTTCGTCATCGACGATGAACATCCGTCATGGCCGAAGAAAGAGAAGTAATTTCCCTGAAAGACAACCAGGCAGGAGAGGATAAGCCGATAAAAAATGTGACCATAGCGATGATACACATTATCTTATCCCCTCCACCTGGAGAGGATAAGATATGACTGTTCACGCATCACACCCTGACATTATTAAAAGACTTAAGCGTGCCGCCGGGCACCTGAAAAGTACCATCCAGATGCTCGAAGATGAAAAAGCGTGTCTGGATATCGCCCAACAGCTGCATGCGGTTGAAAAAGCGATAACGAATGCAAAGCGTACCTTAATTCATGACCATCTTGATCACTGCCTGGAGGATGCGCTTCATGCCGATCATGCCGGAACTGAAACAACGCTAAGCGAATTTAAAGAGATCACCAAATATCTTTAAGGCAAGCACATGACTGATTTTTCTGCTCTTCTGCAGCAAGGCGTAGCCAATGCCTGGCTGTTTATTCCCAGCGCTATCCTGCTGGGTGCGCTGCACGGACTGGAGCCAGGACACTCCAAAACGATGATGGCGGCGTTTATTGTGGCTATTCGTGGAACGGTGAAACAAGCGGTTCTGCTGGGACTGGCGGCGACCATTTCGCACACCTCTGTGGTCTGGCTCATTGCCATGGGTGGGATGTATGTCAGTCAGAAATTCACCGCTGAATCTGCGGAGCCCTGGTTCCAGTTAATTTCGGCCATCATCATTCTTGCCACGGCGGCATGGATGTTCTGGCGTACCTGGCGCGGTGAGAAGCTATGGAAAATGGAGCAGGAAGAGGAGCATTCCCACGGTCATCACGAACATGATGAAACCCGGATTATAGATACCAGCCACGGCAGCGTTGAACTCTCTATTTTCGAGGAAGGACAGCCACCTCACTGGCGTTTACGTACGCTCAGCGGCAGAAAGTGGGAAGCCAGCAACATTTCTGTAGCCACAAGGCGGGGCAATGGAACCTATTCTCAGGTTTTCGACTTCGTTGAAAAAGACGGGTTTATGGAATCAGCCCTGGCGATCCCTGAGCCACACAGTTTTGATGTGCGCCTGTCTTTAGGCCATCGTGGGCATGTACACGATTATGATGTGGAGTTTCGCGAGCATGAGCACGGTCACGACCATGACCACGATCACTCCGCACTGGAGGGGCTGGATGTTAATTCCCGCGAATACCAGGACGCTCACGAAAAAGCCCATGCGAACGACATCAAGAAACGTTTTGCCAATCGCAGCGTAACCACCGGGCAGATTATCCTGTTTGGGCTGACCGGCGGACTTATTCCTTGCCCGGCGGCCATCACCGTTCTGCTGCTCTGCATCCAGGTGAAGGAATTTACGCTCGGTGCCGCGCTGGTACTGTGTTTCAGCATCGGCTTAGCAATTACGCTGGTTTCTGTGGGTGCAGCTGCGGCGTTTAGCGTTCGCCAGGCAACCAAACGCTGGAGTGGCCTGGATACTCTGGCACGCCGTGCCCCATACTTCTCAAGCGTACTGATAGCCCTGGTCGGCATTTACATGGGCTACCATGGCTGGATCGGCGTTACCCGCTGATTTTCTCTTGTAAAAGCCACATGCCTGAACCCACCAATTGGTGGGTTTTTTATCTCTGAAGCCTGTCACATTTTCATCCCCCACAGGGGATTGCAATTGAGCTTTTATAGCCGCTCATTTATCATAAAGGCATCCCCCCTTGGGGGATGTAAAATCATAAATGGAACCTGCTATGCAAAAACAATACTTCAGTCAGATTCGTCGCCAGCTCGTCAACGTCACCGGCGTGTTGCTCGCTTCATTCATCGTCATTCCAGCCCTGGCAGCGCAAGGCGGTTTCTCCGCAGAGAAAGAGCCAGTCGCCACTGAACGCATGTATGCCGGTCATAAGGTTCAGCAGGAAAACAGTCAAAGCCGCATTCAGGCCGTGCCGTCGATGCACGAAGGGGCGTGGATCACACTGGAAGGCAATGTCATCAGCCAGCAGCAGGAAGAGTGGTATACGTTCCGCGATCCAACCGGAACCATCAAAGTTCGTATTCCACAGAAAGTCTGGAACGGGCAGCACTTCGATGCGCAGGATTTGGTGCGTGTGAGCGGGCAGATAAGCCGTGAGAATGGCACTACGAGCCTGAACGTTGAGGTGATCAAAAAGCCTTAAATTTGAAGGATCATGAGTATGGCGAACTACATTGTCCAGTTCATATGTAGTTCGTCATTTGAATGTCCGTTGATCGCTCAAAGCGGACGTTCAGCTCAGGTAATCTCATTAGCCAGAACGTAAGAATTCAGAGCATACAAATCGCTCTTATTTAAGAGTGCTCCTGAAAGCATCCCAGGTACAAATCAGCGGTTTAAATTCTCACTGGATAGTTCTTTAGGCGGTATTCAACCGGACTAAGACCATTAAATTTAAGGCTGATTCTCCGGGTATTGTAGTATCGTATGTAGTCCTCAATAGCGATCTTTAGTTCCTCAATATCCTTAAACTCACTGGTGTAAAAGCATTCTGATTTTAACGTCCCGAAAAAGCATTCTGCACAGGCATTATCGAGGCAATTGCCTTTGCGGGACATACTTTGTATGACGCCAAACTCGCGTAACTGATACTGGTACCATCGATGACGGTATTGCCAGCCCTGATCTGAATGAAGAACCGGATTGACGCCCGCATCAAGTCTGGCAAATGCCTTAACGAGCATGTCATCGATCATCGGCATGGTTGGACGTTCTGAAATACTGAAGGAAATCACTTCGTTATTGAAGAGATCAATAATGGGTGAAAGGTAGAGTTTTCGGCCACTGACGGCGAATTCAGTGACATCGGTGACCCATTTTTCATTGGGCCTGCTGGCTTTGAAGTTTCGTTTCAGGATATTGTCAGCAATATGCCCATGCTCACCCCGCCAGGAGCTGTAGCGTTTTACTTTTATCGCGGCTTTGAGGTGTAGTAAATTCATCAGGCGTTGAACCACTTTGTGGTTCAACGCCCCACCCTCTCTTCTGAGCGCCAGTGCTATCCGCCTATAACCATATCGGCCCTGGTTCTCATCATAAATTTCTTTGATTCTGCATTTTACTTCATCGTATTTCCCCGGGGAATGGAGCGCTTTCAGATGATAGTAAAATGTACTTCTGGGTATGTGAGCTATCTGCAAAAGCTGGTCGAACGGATAGTGCTGCCTCAGTTCGTCGATAATTCTGACCTTATCCCTTACCGAACTAAGGCTTTCAACTTTTTTAGATACAGCACCCGTAACTCAAGATACCGTACTTTTTGCTCAAGCTCCTGAATACGTTTATCTTTCGAACGTTCCAGTGCTACCTCAAGCGTAACAGGATCATCAATCATATGAAGTGCCCTTTTTTTGCCCACACGAAGAGAACGAAGCCCTTCCTCTCCATGCTCGCTGAACACCTTCATCCATTTCCCAACAGAGGCCGCACCAGCGACGTTAAATTTCGCAGCAGCCTGCGTCTGGGAAATCCTTCCCGTCAGTACAGCCTTCACGGCTTCTACTCTGATTTCGGGTTCAATGGATACGCCCTTATCTCTGGGCTTTAGACCTTCTTCTCCATAAGCATCATAGGCTGCAACCCATAATCTTACCTGGGTTCTGGGAACGTTAAAGCGAGCGGATGTTAAGCGATAGCCTTCATCAGTAGCGAAATAGTGCATAACCACTTCGAGGCGCTGTTCAAAGGTATACTTACGTCTGGACATGGGACTCTCCAATTTGAGAGTCCAACTAAATGGGTGCAGTGCATGGGTTAATGAAAATTAACTACGGGGCTTTCTGCTTTCTGCCACACAACACGGTAACAAACCACCTTCACGTCATGAGGCAAAAAGCCTCAAGCGCCACGTCGATTATACCGGGCCGGTGCTATTTCTTACCAGGTATATCCACGCTTTATGCTGCTTAGCGCTTTAAATATCTAATGTATACCCATCCCGCGATCAAGACGCCCGTGCCCAGCGCAAGATTAGGCAAAATAACATCGTTTGCACTTGCATATATGGTATTAGGATCATGTTGCCCCCAGAATGCCAGCTTGTACCCGATGCCCCAGACAAAGAATATAATCCCGGCAATCAGAACGCCGAATTTTATTACGCCGAGCAGGATTCCATCTAACCAGTCAGGCGGATCACGCCATGTGATGACCGCAGCTATTAGTGTGCAGATAATTTGGCCTGCATAATAACCAGGGGAACCATACCATTCCGGAGCAACATGCTTCACGATCAACCAGAACAGCACGTTCATTAAGATAACGAGCAACCAGTACCTCATAGTTCTGCTTTCCTTGTATTTGGCCATCTGAGTTGTCAGACAGCATTGTACTTATTCATCGGGCGGACTTGCCATTGAAATACTCCGGACGCGCAGCCAGTTCACGCTCGATTAACTCGTCGGCAAACAAAGGGGCAACACGATTAATACGTGCCTGCATGTTGCGCCTTCTCACCGCTGCTTTCCGTTCATCGCTCCAGCGTTGGATCTGTTTCTGGCCGAGAAAATCCACGCATACAGCGTAACCTGAGCCAGCCACCCAGCGTGACATCACCTCTTCAGGTGCCGCCTGCCCAGCCTCCACGACAACGGAAATCAGTTCCCGTGGACCTGGGCAGGGCCTGTGCGGCAGTTTCCAGCGCAGAGAATAGCGCCACTTCATACACCACTCCGATCAGCCAGCTTATTTGGCACCTGCCAGCGTTCAGCAACACGAATATGCTCAGGTGTTTCCCGGACAATAAACGGAATTTCGTACATCACTGCATACAGCGGCTCACCGCTGATGCGAAGCCAGTCAAGTTCCTTCAGCGATGCGAATCGCGACTGCCAGCGCCAGAACGGTGCTGCAAGCTCTGCCGCGTCAAACTCGTCGCTCCACCGGGTGTACCAGGTGCAGACGGTTTCCGGTGACTGAAAATTCAGTTCTGTGACAGCCTGTCCCAGCAGGTTCTGACGCAGTAACCAGGACTGCTCGACCTGACGGGCTTCACGGCGCATTTTTCGGGTGAAGGCAAAGTCCTGACGTTTTAGCCTGCGTACTGTTCGGGTATGAAGGACTTCCGGAAAATTTTCAGCCTGCACATCCATTGTCAGCGGCAGCGGACAGTATTCCCCGTGGCTGGAGATAAGCATATCCAGCGCCTCTTCTACCTGTTTCAGGCTGGAAAGGCGGCCTTTTGGATCACGGTGAATGCCAGGAATACGGCGGGCAACGTCACTGTTAATCCGGCTACAGCCTGTCAGCAGGCGCAGGAATGTCCGGACGTGTGGCATCGATGGCAGACGTGCGCCGCGCTGGCGAGCCTCTTCCACCGTCATGATGGCCTGCAGCGCTGCCTGACGGGCTGGTTTCAGGGATACAAGAGCACTGGATGACGGGATCATTGTGCGCCCTCCTGTGACAGCGTGCTGATGATGCTGGCAAACGAGTAGCCACCGGCGTCAAGACACTCGATGAGATCCAGAGTATGGGTGATGAGTTCAGGGTTGAATGCATCCATCACGCGAACGACAGAGAACGGCTGACCGTCACGGGTAACAAAGACCACTATCCAGCGAGGATTCAACTCCCCCGGGCTGCATACCGCCACATCAAAGTGACCATGAGGGGGGGTAAAACGGATCTGGACAGGAAAGAAGCCGCCAAATTCGCACCGGTATTCGGCATTCACGGACCAGCTGGACGGTGAGGTCAGATCGCGCATGACAGCGTGACTCAGCTCCCGGCGAAAGTCTTCACCGGCGGCGCGGTAGTCTTCCAGCTCATCAGAAGACATGGTTTTCAGGACATCCAGAGTCAGTAACGTTTTCATTTTCAGTCTCCTTATCGCCGCCCCGCAGGGCGGCGTCTCCGTTATCAGGCGGCGCAGGCCGGGTTGTTATGGTCGGTGACGTCGCCGGCATCAACGTCGGTATCGTTCTGACTTGTTGCCAGACTGAGTTCAGACTTTGCGGCAAGCTGTTTCTGGTTGTCAGCACTGGTCATCCATTCCGGAACCCAACGGATTTTTGAGAGGAAGTGCTCTGCATGTTCAGCGGCATCCTTTTTCTTCATCTTCGCGGCGTCCTGTGCTGCGCCAGCCAGTCCGGTCTGAGAGAGTGCCTGTACAATGTGTGGCAGCTTCATGTGCGAGAAAAGGTTATCAGCCGTCGGTTTCCACCAGTCACGAAGGTCAAACTGAATGGCGTTTTCCACCCCATCCAGCGAACTCTGGTGTTTACGACCAAATTCATCCTTGCCCTGTACACCATCTATGGAACAGGCGGTGCAGAAAGCCATCAGTGCCATCAGGGTTGCGCCATCGAGCGTAAAGAAGGTGGTCATATCCTTTCGCCAGTTTTCCGGCAGCAGGGCTTCAAGACGTTCTTTTTCTGACTGGATGGCCTGAAACGCAACGCTGTTTTCACCGTCAGGTGCTTCACGGGTCAGCGCGTAATGCGACACACTCACGCTAATGCAGAACGGCTCTTTGACGGACGTTGTGGTATGGAAAACCGAGTTACACATTTTCCAGACCATCAGCGCGACGGCTTTCTGCGGCTGCTGCAACAGGGCCGCCTGAACCGCCAGTGTGCGTTCAGAAGAAAGGCGGGTCAGCAACGGGACACTGACGGCGTCCAGCGGATCGACTTTTTCAGGGGCCTGATCGGTGGATGCATCCTTCTCCTCCATTTTTTCATCGGCGCACAGCACCACACCGCGCTGTACTTTCACCTCCTGGCCAGTCCAGGAAACCACCACTCCGGCAGATTGCTTCATTTCATCCGTCCATGCCCGGTGTTTTGCCCGGTGCGCGATGGTCTGCTGTTCTTCCCAGACAGCTTCCAGAGCCCCGGCCAAGACGTCATCATTCACGCCGGGGTTCTCGTCTTCATACTTAGCTTCCAGAGCTTCCAGTTCCGCAAGACGTTCTGATTCGGCTTCGGTATATTCCACAGGTGGGACAGCATGCAGGCGCCAGATTTTAGTGTCCTTCCCGTAGTGTGAAATCGGGTCAAGACGACCATCACACCATGACCAGCCTTCCGCTTCGCGGAGGTGCTCCGCGATGTTCTGCAGTTTTTCCAGCAGGGCGGTATCGAGCGATGCACTTTTGACATAGCCGCCGTTTTCGCTGCTGAAGAGATCAACCCGGATTTCATCCGGACTGAATGCGGCCTCTCCCACAAAGCGGAATTTGTCGCCGTTTGTGGAAACCTCTTCTGAGGTAATGAGGTTACGGATCGAGGAAACTGATACTTCATTATTCCAGGACCGTTTGCGGGCGGATTCCAGCACTTCCACCTGGCGTTTCTGATCGCTTTCGAGCGCCAGTGCCTGGCAGTGTTCGGTGGTGATTTCATCCTTCGCCAGCGCCGCCAGAATTTCGGGAGCCAGTTCGGTCAGTTTCAACATGCGCTGAACATGACGCGTACCGAACCCCAGCAAATCGCCAATCTGCGCGGGGGTTTTCCCCTGCTCTGCCAGTGTGCGGAACCCGGCGATCTGTTCAGACGGATGCATTGCCATCTGCTGTTCGTTTTCTGCCATTGATGCCGCAACAGCCAGTTCATCAGGTACCTTTTTCACCATCACCTGATATCCGGCATCGATACGGTTTTCACTCTGCAGGAGCTGCAGCGCTTTCAGGCGACGACCACCGGCAGCCACACCACAGCGACCATCCGGGAGGTTATGCACGACCAGATTCTGCAACAGGCCAATGGCTTCAATGGAATCTGCCATTGAACAGACTTTCTCCGCCGGATAGGGAATGGTCCTGACGTTCAGGGGAGACTTCACCAGTGCCGTCACCGGGACATACTCGACCTGTGCGGCATCGAGAGCCACTTTAAGCGCCTCAGCTTCGGCAGACTTAAGCGTTTTTTTGCTGGTTTTCGGTGCAGTTTTTACCTTAGACTCTGTTGCAGACATAATTGATACCTCTTAGCTATTGATGAATGTCTGCCGGACAGCCCACCTGTCCGGCCTTCTTCTTACTGCTTACTTCGTTTTGCGTACTCCGTAGTCCCGGATGTAGCGGTTCATCATGTCCTCGCCGCCCGGTTCAAAATTCCAGACGCGCCAGATCATGCTGCCGTCATCCTGATGACGGACGACAAGGCGAAAATGGGTCCCCTGATCATCTTCAATCGCCACATTCTGATACTGCGCTGCGACAACCTGAGCCTGCTCGCGGGTAAACGTGCCATCCGGCAGGGATTCAAGCGGGGACAAAACGTTATGGTCCATGTGTTTCTCCTTTTCTGCCCCGCCTGAACGGGGCGTCTTCATCGTGGTTTAAAAGGGCGCGTCATCATCCATTGGTGGGAAATCATCCGGGAGAGGCTGAGGCGGTTGCTGAGACGGGGCGGCATCCTGACGGCCTTTCTTACCGCCCTTCGCTTTCGGGGATTTGGCTGCGGCCTGAGCAGGTTGTGCCGGGGTGGCAGGATTCTGCGGCTGCGCGGCGCTCTCAGGCACTCCGGATTCACGGCGGCCGCCGAGCATCTGCATGGTGCCGTTCTGCCCGACCAGCACCTCGGTGACGTAGCGCGTGACTCCGGCATCGTCCTGCCAGTTGCGGGTGCGCAGCTGGCCCTCGATGTAGACCTGTGCGCCTTTACGCAGGTATTCGCCCGCCACTTCCGCGAGCTTGCCGAACATGACAACACGGTGCCACTCGGTGTTTTCGCGCATCTCTCCCGTCTGCTTGTCACGCCATGTTTCAGACGTGGCCAGCGTCAGATTGGCCACTGCGCCCCCGTTGGGCATGTAACGCACTTCCGGGTCCTGTCCCAGATGTCCAACCAGAATGACTTTGTTAACGCCACGTGCTGCCATGATGAATCTCCTTAATCCGTTGTTTTGCCTTTTAAAACCATCACCCGTTGAGTTGCCGGGGCCGAGGTTTTGACTTTGTA
>NZ_JBMEZZ010000025.1:0-18947 GCF_048822415.1 Klebsiella sp. C360 | reverse complement strand
TCTGAGGAGGCCTGCGGGATACCCACCCGTAGGCCCGCGCAAGCGCAGCGCCGCCGGGCAGCTGGCCCAGGTTCCCTCAGTTCACCGTCAGGCGCAGGGCAAGATCCTGCGGGTAGGGGTCAAAATAGTTCTGCGCCTGCAGGTAGCGATCCGGATACTCGGCCAGATAGTGCTTAAGCAGCGTCAGCGGCGCGAGGATCGGCAGCAGCCCGGCGCGATAGTTGAGGATCACCTCCCGCAGCTCGCCGCGCTGGCGGCTGTTCAGCTGGTCGCGGAAATAACCCTGAATATGCATCAGCACGTTGGTGTGGTTTTTCCGCGAGGCGGGCCGCTTGAGGATCGCCATCAGCTTCTCGCGGTAGACCTCGAAGAAAGCCTCCAGATCCTCCCATTCATGCAGCGAGGCGACGAACGGGCCGATCTCGCGGTAGCCCGCCTGGTGGTGAGCCAGCAGCTGCAGCTTGTAGCGGCTGTGAAAGGCCAGCAGGCCGTGGCGGGTCAGGCCGCGGGCGCGCAGGGCGTTGAGTTCATGCAGGGCGAAGACGCGCTCGACAAAATTCTCCCGCAGCAGCGGATCGTGCAGCCGGCCATCCTCTTCCACCGGCAGCCACGGGTAGCGCGCCATCAGGGCGCCGGTAAACAGCCCCACGCCCTCCTTACGCCCGCGATTGCCTTTTTCATCATACAGCCGCACGCGCTCCATCCCGCAGCTCGGCGATTTGGCGCAGACGATAAAGCCCGACAGCTCGCCCAGGGTTGCCAGATGGGCGTTGGCGAAATCGGCCATCTTCTCCGTCACATCCTCGTGCGGGGCGTGGCTGAAGCGCATGCGGATCTCCCCGACCGGGGTCTGCACCAGCCGGAGCGCCGGGCGGGGAACGGGCAGGCCGATCGCCATCTCCGGGCAGACGGGCTTAAACGCCACCCACTGCGCGAGCTCATCCATCACAAAGCCCATACGCTTATGCCCGCCGTCGAATCGCACGGCTGAGCCGGTTAAACATCCGCTGATCCCAATGACAGGTTGCGTGTTCATGGCGCTGTCCTCTCTTCTGCTGTGGTTCGGGTAAAGAAAAGGGTCACGGTGGCCACCGTAATGCCGAATTTCTTCATCTCGGTTTTGTTAAACAAATGGCTGCCGTCCTGCAGGAACATCCAGTCGTCAAAGTGCAGCAGCCACTGGCTGCCGCTGGCCTCGACGTTCATGCTGTAGCGCCAGTGAAAGGCATTGCCTGCCGCCTGGCCGCTGGCCACGCCTTCGATATCCCCGGCGGTGCCCTGATAACGGTTATCGCCGGTGCGGCGAATGCGCCACACCCGCTGCTGTTTCTCGCCATCGTCATAGACAAAGCGCTCATGGAGCGTCAGGGTGTCGCCGACGACGTCGCCATCGATCGCTACATGGAAGCGGCGCAGCTGTTTGCCGCTGCGATCCTGCACCATCCCCCACGCCTCGGTTCGGCCCTGAAAATAGTGGAAGATGTCGAGGGCGGGCTGCTGCTGCCGGTACTCGGTGACCTCGGTGCTGCAGCCGGCGAGCATCAGCATCAGCAGCGCCAGGCCACGGGTCAGAATGCGTTTCATGGTGTACCTCCGATCAACTGCTGACGCAGTTCGGGATAAGTGGTGCGCGGATCGAGCCAGATGGCGAGAAAGCGGGTGCTGAACGCCGCCGACTGGCGCGGGCCGAGCGGGGTAAAGGCGGTCTGCGCGGCGCTGGCGCGGTACCAGAACTGCCCCTCGCCGCCGCTGACCACGAACGCCAGCTGGCTGCCCGGCGCGACGTCCGGCCAGATCCCCTGCAGCATGCGCAGCCAGGCTTCGCTGCGCGGCTCCTGCTGCAGAATGCCCTGCGCCTGCCACTGGTCGCGGGTGGCCTCCACCAGCGCCTCGCGATCGATGTCGCGCCGGTAGGTGATGATCAGCGCCCGATCCTGCTGCGGGCCGGCATACCGGCCATTGGGCGTGCGCAGCTGTGAGTGATAGACGGTGAACGGCCCCCAGGTGAGGGTCGCCTCGCCGACGCGGCGCCACGTCAGCCAGTCGGCGGCGTGGACCGCAGGGGCGAGGGCGCTCAGCCACAGCAGTAACAGGGAGAATCTCATTTTTGCCTCCCCATCCCCAGATGGAACAACAGCATGAGCACCAGCCAGCCGCAGGCCATGGCGGCCACGGCAAGCGCCGTCGGTTCCAGCAGGGTCATGGCTCCGAGGCGAGCGCCGATCAGGTAGGCCACCGGGCCGCCGACGGTGGCCGCCGCGGCCAGCACCCAGCCGGGAAGCGTCGTGGTGCGGGTCAGCCGGGTCCAGACGACGGCGAACATCAGCCACAGGGCCACCATCCACAGGGGCTGCAGGCTGTCGCCGGGAAAATCAATCAGTCCCGCCAGCGCCCAGCAGGCGTCCAGCCCGCAGCCCGCCGCAGCCAACAGCAGAGCGGGCGGACGACTGGCCGCCGGCAACCGCAGCCAGGCGAACAGCGCCAGCGTCAGCCAGATCAGCAGGCCGCGCTCGCGCAACATCACCACCAGCGTCCAGTAAACATCGAACGCGAGGGCCATCAGCAGGTGCTGCGCCGGGCGTGTCATACCCGCTCCGCGGTGAGCTGCACCACGCTGATGGTGCGGGCGTTAAATCCGGCTTCGCAGTAGCCGAAGTAGTAGAGCCACATCCGGCGGAAGCGCTCATCAAAGCCGAGCTTTTCAATATCCTGCCAGGCATGGGTAAAACGTTGCCGCCAGTGCGCCAGGGTGCGGGCATAGTCCGGGCCCATGTCGAACAGGTTGCGCACCACAAAATCGGTATGGCGGGTCATCAGCTCGCTCATTGCCGTGATGCTGGGCAAAAAGCCGCCCGGGAAGATGTAGCGCTGGATAAAATCGACGCTTTTGCTGTAGTCGCGATAGCGCTGATCCTGAATGGTGATCGCCTGCAGGGCCATTTTGCCGCCCGGGCGCAGGCGCGCCTGACAGGTGCGGAAAAAGGCCGGCAGGTAGCGCTGGCCAACCGCTTCAATCATCTCCACCGACACCAGTTTGTCGTACTCGCCGCCCAGATCGCGGTAGTCGCAGAGCAGCACCTCGACGCGATCCTGCAGCCCGGCGCGGGCCATGCGCTCGATAGCCCAGCGGTGCTGTTCCCGGGAGAGGGTGGTGGTGGTGACCCGGCAGCCGTAATGGCGGGCGGCGTACTCGGCCAGCGCCCCCCAGCCGGTGCCAATCTCCAGCAGATGATCGCCGGGAGTGAGCGCCAGCTGGTCGCACAGGCGCGCCATCTTGGCCCGCTGGGCCTGGGTCAGATCCTGCTGGTCGTCGGCAAACAGCGCGCTGGAGTAGAGCAGGTCGTCATCCAGAAAGTGGGCATAAAATTCGTTGCCGAGGTCGTAGTGGGCGGCGATGTTCTCCCGCGCCTGAGCGCGGGTGTTGCGGCGGGTCCAGTGGCGCAGGCGGGCGACGGGCTTGCCCAGCAGACGAAAGCCGCGCTCCAGACGCCCCAGCACCTCGCCGTTGCGCGCAAGGATCTGCAGCAGCGCCGTCAGCTGGTGGCTTTCCCAGTCGCCGTCCATCCAGGCCTCGGCCGCCGCCAGGCTGCCGCCGGTCAGCAGACGCCAGTACACCTCCGGCGTGCAGACCCGCGCCTCGGCGCGCAGCGCGGCGGCGGGGTCGCCAAAATGAAAAGTCTGCGCCCCTTCGCGCACGGTGAGCGAGCCTTCGCGGAGGCCGCTCAACAGACGAAAGAGCAGCCAGCGTGCGAGCCGCACGTTGCGCGGCACATCGGGTTCAAGCGCAAAGACGGGATCGGTCATGAGCGTTCACTCCTGCTGACAGGATGGTTGTACAGCGGCACGCGCTTCAGCCACAGCCGCAGCGCCTGCCAGTAGATGGCGAGGACGGTTTTCAGGGTCATCATCGGCAGACGCAGCAGCAGCCCGCGCAGGTTGGCGCGGGTTAACGGCACGCGGCTCAGGGCCAGCGTGGCGTCGAACACCTTGCTGGCCTGATGGTTTTCAATATGCATGTGCAGCGTTTTGCCGGGCGCGTTGAAGCGCCAGTGATAGACCATGTCCATCGGGTTAAACGGCGAAACGTGAAAGGCTTTCTCCAGCGGGCGCGCCTGCTGGCCGTCCACCGCGTAGTAATGACGCTCATTCCACGGCGTGTTGCGCACTTCGGCCAGCACCCAGCGCAGGGTGTCGGCCTCGTCATAGCAGTAGTAAAAGTTGACCGGATTAAAATGGAAGCCGAAGTAGCGCAGCTGGGTCAGGAGCATCACGCGTCCCGCCGGGCGGCAGCCGGTCAGGCTCTCCAGCCGGTTCAGTGCCTGAGCCTTCAGCGGCGCGCCCAGCGGATAATCGGCGTCGTACCAGGCGGCGGCGGCCAGGCGGTTGCGACGGATGCCCGCCTCAGGCAGCCTGTCCAGTTCGTCGAGGTCGAGCCAGGCCATAAACAGGCGGTAGACGAAGTGGTGCGCCTTCGGCTGCAGGCGACGGTGGCGCAGGACGCCCTGATAGAGGCAGCTGTTCATTTCAGTTGCCCTCCGCCGCGGCGATGCCCTGCACCACGTCGAGCGCGCTGCGCACCCCGTCCTCATGAAAGCCGTTGTACCAGTAGGCCCCGCAGTACCAGCTCCGCTGCTGGCCGTTAATCTCGTCGCGCCGCAGCTGGGCCGACCAGCTTTGCGGGTTAAACAGCGGATGCTCATAGACGAAGCGCTGCCAGACGTAGCGCTCGTCCACCGGCGCGTCCGGGTTCAGGGTGACGCAGAACAGCGGCGCGCCCGCGGGCAGCCCCTGGAGAATATTCATGTTGTAGGTGACGCAGGCCCGGGCCCGATCCCCATCGCTCAGGCGATAGTTCCAGCTGGCCCAGGCGCGCTGACGCGCCGGCAGCCAGCGCGGATCGCTGTGCAGCACCACCTCGTTGCGCTGCCAGCCGATGTCCCCGAGAACTTCGCGTTCGGCGTCGGTGGGCGCCGCCAGCATCGCCAGCGCCTGCGCGGAGTGGCAGGCGAAGATCACCTGGTCAAAATGCGCCTCCCCGGACGCCAGCCGCAGGGTAACCCCTGTCGGGTGGCGCTCCACCTGCTGCACCGGCGCGTTGAGCCGCAGGTCCAGGCGGTCGCCGAGCCTGGCGAGCAGGGCGCGAACGTATTCCCGGGAACCGCCGGGCACTACGTACCACTGCGGGCGATCGCGAATGTCCAGCAGGCCGTGGTGTTCAAAGAAGCGCAAAAACAGCGGCAGCGGGAAGCGGCGCATCTCCTGCAGCGACGACGACCAGATGGCCGCCCCCATCGGCAGGATATAGTGGCGGGCGAAGAAGGGGCTGAAGCGGTGGCGGGCGAGGAAGCTCTCCAGCGTCGCCCCCGGATCCAGCGCCTCGGTCAGCGCCAGTTTTGCCAGCCGGTTGAAGCGGACGATCTCGCTCAGCAGCCCCCAGAAGGCCGGCTTCAGCAGATTGCGTCGCTGGGCGAAGAGCGAGGTCAGGCTGTGGCCGTTGTACTCCAGGCCGCTGGCCGGGTTGTGGACCGAGAAGCTCATCTGCGTTTTTTGCCCGTCGATCCCCAGCTCGCTGAGCAGGCCCATAAAGCGCGGATAGGTGCGATCGTTGTAGACGATAAATCCGGTATCGATGGCCCAGGTGCCCTGCGGCGTGGCGACATCCACGGTGGCGGTGTGGCCGCCCGGCGTGGCGCCCGCTTCGAACAGCGTCACCTGATGGTGTCCGGCCAGCCGCCAGGCGCAGGTCAGCCCGGCGATGCCGCTGCCGATGATGGCGATGTTCATGAGCGCACCATCCTGCGCAACAGCAGGCGCTGCATACCTGACGGCAGGCTGGCCAGCAGCCGCAGGGCCAGGCTGAAACCGGTGGGGAAGGCGATGTGGTTTTTGCCCTTCGCCAGGCCGTGGCGGATCGCCGCCACCGCCCGATCGACGCTCACCTGGCCGGGCATGGCAAAGTCGTTTTTGCGCGTCAGCGGGGTGTCGACGAAGCCCGGAGAGACCACCGTGACGGCGACCCCTTTCGGCTCCCAGTCCAGACGCAGGCTATTGGCAAACCAGGTCAGCGCCGCCTTAGAGGCGCCATAGGCTTCCGCGCGCGGGAAGGGCAGCCAGTGCGCCATGGAGCTGACCAGCACCACCCGATCGCCTGCTTCCAGCTGCGTCTGCAGCGCCGCCAGGCAGTTCACCGGCCCGAGGAAGTTGGTGGCCATCACCCGCTCCACGAGGGCGGCATCCACCTGCCCGTGGTCGAGGTATTCGCAGGTGCCGGCGCAGAGAATGATCAGGTCGGCAAAACAGCCCGTCAGCGCCTGGCGACAGGCGTCCCTGTCTGTCATATCGAACAGGCGTACGCTGATGTTGGGGCTGAACTGCTGCAGCGCCGTCAGGCGCGAAGCATCGCGCCCGCAGGCGATGACCAGGTGGCCATCCGCCGCGAAGGATTTCGCCAGGCCGGCGCCGATCCCGGAGCTGGCGCCGGTGATAAGCACCGTCATCATGAGCGCACCCTCCGCTTCACGCCGCGTACCGCCCAGCCCAGCAGGGGAAGATGCTCGTAGATCATCTCCCCGGCGTCGTAGTAGTCGCGTTGATGGAGGATCTGCTCCCCGGCGATGTCCACCACCGAGCAGCCCGGCAGGGCCAGGGTTTCTCCGCCGGCAATACGCGGATGCGACCAGTGCATGGTCCAGGTTACGGCGAACCGCTGACCGTCGCAGAGCGGCGCGTCGATGGTGAACCGGCACTGCTCCACGTTGGCCAGCAGATGGGTAAAGTAGCGCTGGATGGCAAACAGTCCCTGGTGCTGACCAAAAGGATCGCTCAGCGTCGCGTCCGGATGGTACAGCGCGGCCAGCGCCGTGGGCGGCTGCGCATCCAGCCCGGCGTAGTACTCAACGAAACGACGAATGACGGACGGCGTGGTGCTCATGGATCACATCCTGGCTAAACACGGTGGCGTAATGGCATACTTAAAACTTACACAAATAAAATTATTTGTCCAAGTTTGTGAAAAAATATATTTTATTTATGTTTAAAATCAGGTTGTTATGATTGGTTTTTTAAAGGATGAAAATCGCGGGTTGCACGAAGGGCAAACGTGCGCCCGCCGCGCCGCCGGGCGCAGGCGGAACAGAGAGTGGAGTAAGTGAAAACCGGGGGTTAGAGCGGGATCACCTCGAGGGAGACGACCTGCTGCTGCCAGAGTTCGACCTGCCTCTGACGAGCGGCGGAGAGTTTGCCGCTGGTGACCAGCAGCCAGTTGCGCTGGGGGAAAATCTCCGGCGCCAGCGCGGCGGGAGGCACCGGCAGGACGTCGATGCGATGGCCCTGGCCGGTGCGTTTGAGCGCTTCAAGCCAGATTTCGCAGGCGTCGGTCAGGTGCCAGCCGGTGATCAGAAAGTTGTCCCCGGGCGCCTTCTTGTCGCCTTCGAGGCAAAACGAGGTGTAGGCGATGATAATGCCGTCGAGGATTTCGCGCAGGGTCATGATGGCCGGCACGTTGGCGGAGACCTGGCTGCGCAGCGGACGCAGCACCTCGGTCACCAGCTCCTGGCGCGGATATTCGCGGCCGGCATCGTAGATCAGCTGGCGCAGGGACTCGATTTTTCCCTCTTTCAGCCGCTGCAGCATGGTCTCCTGCAGCGTCAGCCAGTTGTTGGTGCGCCGCGCGCCGGGGCGCGACAGCAGGGGCTTCACCTGGCTGACCGGCACCCCTTTTTTCACCCAGTCGAGGATTTTAAGCGCCTGCTGGACGTCGTCATCGCTGTACAGACGGTGTCCACCATCGGTGCGCAGCGGCTTGAGCAGGCCATAGCGGCGCTGCCAGGCGCGAAGCGTGGTCGCATTTATCCCGCAAAGTCGGGCAAATTCGCCGATGGAGTAAGGCATGGAGGCCACCTGTTAACAAAGAATATTCTCAATATACTACGAATCACGTCGGCTGGCGTGAAGTGTAGCGGCTTTGCACTACACTTTTCCCAACCGCGTAAATGAAAGGAGTTCTCATGAAGCTATGGCCTGTTGTCACTGGCGTCGCTATCGCGTTGACCCTGGTGGCCTGCAAATCGCCCACCCCGCCGAAGGGCGTTCAGCCGATTAGCGGGTTTGACGCCAGCCGTTATCTCGGGAAATGGTATGAGGTCGCCCGCCTGGAGAATCGCTTCGAGCGAGGCCTGGAGCAGGTGACCGCCACCTACGGCGCCCGCAGCGACGGGGGGATCAGCGTCGTCAATCGCGGTTATGACCCGGTCAA
This sequence comes from Klebsiella sp. C360, assembly GCF_048822415.1. NCBI lineage: Bacteria > Pseudomonadati > Pseudomonadota > Gammaproteobacteria > Enterobacterales > Enterobacteriaceae > Klebsiella > Klebsiella sp. C360. Next base: position 10,693 of record NZ_JBMEZZ010000025.1, on the reverse strand, counting down.
AAAACGCTGGAATGAGAGCGACGGGAAAGCCTATTTCACCGGCGCCCCCACCACCGCGGCGCTGAAGGTGTCGTTCTTCGGGCCGTTCTATGGCGGCTATAACGTGATCCGTCTGGACGACGACTACCAGTATGCGCTGGTCAGCGGCCCCAACCGCGACTATCTGTGGATCCTGTCGCGTACCCCCACCATTCCGGCGGCGGTGAAGCAGGATTACCTGAATACCGCGCGCGAACTGGGCTTTGACGTCGATCGACTGGTGTGGATCCGCCAGACGCCGCGCTAGCCTCGCCCCTTAGCGGCTGAGCAGGTGGGTATAAACGAGGTACAGCCCGGCCAGCGCCGCCACGTTCAGCGCCACGCTGATGAAAAACCACGTCCGGAAGGGCTGCTTTTGCGTTTTATGGCGAAAACACTGCTGACCGAGGATCGCCCCCGGCCAGCCTCCCGCCAGGCCGAGCACCAGCAGCGTGGTTTCCGGCACCCGTCGCCAGGCTTTGCGCGCCGCCAGCTTGTCGGCGCCATAGATAAGCCATGTCAGAAGGCTGCTCAGTAAAAACCACATCGCCAGCGGGTAGGGGAGCAGGGCGCTGCCCACAGCGGTAAGCAGCAGCAGGGAATAACATACCAGGTTCAGATTCATAGGGACGTTCACGCCGGCCAGAAGAATGGCGCCACTATAGCCAATTTCCCGGACCGGCGTAAACGCGGTGGGCTAGCGGCCGCGCTTGCCCCGATGCCGGGACAGCCACATCAGCTTATACGCCGCCGGAATAATAAACAGCGACAGCAGCGGGGCGGTGATCATTCCGCCAATCATCGGCGCGGCGATGCGGCTCATCACCTCCGACCCGGCGCCGGTGCCCCACAAAATCGGCAGCAGGCCGGCGATAATCACCGCCACGGTCATCGCCTTCGGCCGCACGCGCAGTACTGCCCCCTGATACAGCGCCTCGTCGAGCTTCCCGGCGCTGAAGGTCTGCGGGTTCTCCAGCGCCGGCTCCGCCTCGATGGCGTGGCGCAGGTACATCAGCATCACCACGCCAAACTCCGCGGCCACCCCGGCCAGGGCGATAAAGCCGGTGCCGGTGGCCACCGACAGATGGAAGCCCATCCAGTAGAGGAACCAGATCCCGCCCACAAGGGCGAACGGCACGCTGGCGATGATCAGCAGCGCCTCGCCGACGCGGCGGAACGCCAGGTACAGCAACACAAAGATAATCATCAGCGTCATCGGCACCATCAGCTTCAGCTTCTGATTGGCGCGCTCCAGCAGCTCAAACTGCCCGGAATACGACACGCTGATGCCCGGCTTCAGCTTCACCTCCTTGCCGATGGCCTGCTGCAGATCGTGCACCACTGACACCATGTCGCGGTCGCGGGCGTCGATGTAGATCCAGCTGGTGGGGCGGGCGTTCTCGGTCTTCAGCATCGATGGCCCGCTGACCACCTTCACCTCGGCGACGTCGCCGAGGACGATCTGCTGCTTCAGCGGGGTGAGGATCGGCAGCTGGCGCAGGGTCTGCGGGCTGTCGCGGTAGCTCTGCGGATAGCGGATGTTGATCGGATAGCGCTCGACCCCCTCCACCGTTTCGCCGACCATCGCCCCGCCGATAGCGGACGAGACGAACAGCTGCACGTCGCCGACGGTCATCCCGTAGCGGGCCGCCTTCTCACGCTGAATATCAATGTCGAGGTAGCGCCCGCCCACCAGCCGCTCGGCTAACGCCGAGGTCACGCCCGGCACGCTGCGCGCCACCCCCTCAATTTGCCCGGCGATGGCGTCGATATCGGCCAGGTTAGTGCCGGAAACTTTAATGCCGATCGGGCTCTTGATGCCGGTGGAGAGCATGTCGATGCGGTTGCGGATCGGCGGCACCCACAGGTTCGCCAGCCCCGGCAGGCGCACGGTCTTGTCCAGTTCGTCGACGATCTTCCCCATGGTCATCCCCGGCCGCCATTGATCCTGCGGTTTAAGCTGAATGGTGGTCTCCACCATCTCCAGCGGCGCTGAGTCGGTAGCGGTGTCTGCCTTACCCGTTTTGCCGAACACCCGCGCCACCTCCGGCACCGTCATGATCAGCTTGTCGGTCTTCTGCAGCATATCCGCCGCCTGCGAGGCGGAGATCCCGGGCAGCGTTGACGGCATATACAGCAGATCGCCCTCGTTGATCTGCGGCAGAAACTCGCCGCCGACCCGGTTAAGCGGCCAGACAACCGTCAGGATCGACAGGAGCGCGATCAGCAGGGTGGTCTTCGGCCAGTGCAGGACCTTCAGCAGCAGCGGATGGTAAATGCGGATCAAAAAGCGGTTCAGCGGGTTGCTGCTCTCCGCCGGGATCCTGCCGCGGATCCAGAAGCCCATCAGGATCGGGATCACCATGATCGCCAGCAGCGCCGCTCCGGCCATCGACCAGGTTTTGGTGAAGGCCAGCGGGCCGAACAGTTTGCCCTCCTGGCCTTCGAGGGTGAAAATGGGGATAAACGACAGGGTGATGATCAGCAGGCTGATAAACAGCGCCGGGCCAACCTCCACCGAGGCATCGGTAATTATTTTCCAGCGCCTGTCGTTGCCGAGCTTCTCTCCCGGATGCTGATGCGTCCACTCCTCCAGCCGTTTGTGGGCGTTCTCAATCATCACGATGGCGGCATCGACCATCGCCCCCACCGCAATGGCGATCCCGCCCAGCGACATGATGTTGGCGTTGAGCCCCTGGAAATGCATCATGATAAAGGCGAAGCACAGGCCGAGCGGCAGGGAGATAATCGCCACCAGCGCCGAGCGCACGTGCCACAGGAACAGGGCGCAGACCAGGGCGACGACGATAAACTCTTCCAGCAGCTTGTGGCTGAGGTTATCGATGGCGCGGTCGATAAGCTGGCTGCGGTCGTAGGTGGTGACCACTTCAACCCCTTCCGGCAGGCTGCTTTGCAGCGACGCCAGTTTTTCTTTGACCGCCGAGATCGCTTCCCGGGCGTTCTTGCCGGAGCGCAGGATCACCACGCCGCCGGCCACTTCGCCTTCGCCGTTCAGTTCGGCAATGCCGCGGCGCATCTCCGGGCCGACCTGCACCCGCGCGACGTCGCCGAGATAGACCGGCACGCCGTTATCGCCGGTTTTCAGTACAATGTTTTTGAAGTCGTCGAGGGTCTGCAGATAGCCGCTGGCGCGCACCATATATTCGGCTTCCGCCAGTTCGACCGAAGCGCCGCCCGCCTCCTGGTTAGAGGCGTCCAGCGCCGATTTGACCTCGCCGAGGCTGATGCCGTACTGGGTCAGCTTCATCGGGTCGACGACTATCTGGTACTCCTTGACCACGCCGCCCACCGACGCCACTTCCGAGACGTTAGGAATGGTTTTCAGCTCATATTTTAAGAACCAGTCCTGCAGGGAGCGCAGTTCGGCGAGATCGTGCTTGCCGCTGCGGTCGACCAGCGCGTACTCGAAGACCCAGCCGACGCCGGTGGCGTCCGGGCCCATTTCGGCGCTGACCCCGGCGGGCAGTTTGCCCTGCACCTGGTTGAGATACTCCAGCACCCGCGAGCGCGCCCAGTAAGGGTCGGTGCCGTCTTCAAAAATCACATACACATAAGAGTCGCCAAACTGCGAGAAGCCGCGCACCGTTCTGGCGCCGGGCACCGACAGCATGGTGGTGGTTAGCGGCCAGGTGACCTGGTTTTCGACAATCTGCGGCGCCTGCCCCGGATAGCTGGTTTTGACGATCACCTGTACGTCGGAGAGATCCGGCAGGGCGTCCACCGGGGTGTGGACGATGGTCCAGGTCCCCCAGAGGCTGAGAAACAGCGCGCCCATCATCACCAGGAAGCGGTTGGCCACCGAGCGGCGGATAATCCATTCAATCATTGTTCCGTTCCTCAGTGCGCGTGGGCGGCAGCGGCAGCGGCATCAGGGGCCTGCGCGCGCATGCGCTCCAGCGCGCCGGCGATATTGGCTTCCGAGTCGATCAGGAACAGGCCGCTGGCGACCACCTTCTCGCCCTCCTGCAGCCCGCTGCGAATGGCCGTGACGCCATTGGATTCATGGAAAACCTGGACCTGCTTCGGCACGAAGCGGCCCTCGTTATCCATGGTGATCACCCGCTGCTCGCTGCCGCTGTCGATCAGCGCTTTGGAGGGGATCAGCAGCATCGGTTCGCTGTCACTGATCAGCTGCAGATAGGCGTTCATCCCCGGCTTCAGCGCTTCATCCGGGTTGTTCACCTGCAGGCGTAGCTGCAGGGTGCGGGTGGCGCTATCGACGCTGGGGAGAATCGTCCATTTGCTGATGCGGAAGGTTTTGTCCGGCCAGGCGGGAACCTGAATGCGGAACTGCGAGGCGTCTTTAATCAGCCAGGCGATGGACTCGGGGACCGCCACGCTGACCCACACCGGGTCCATGCCCTGAATTTTCGCCACCACGTTATCTTTGGCGATGTTCATTCCGGCGCGCAGATCGAAGGCGGTGATCACCCCGTCGATGGGCGCCTTGAGGGTGAAGCGGGTCTGGATCTTGCGCGTGGCTTTCAGGCGGCGGATATCGTCGTCCGGCATTCCGGCGAGACGCAGCCGCTCGAGGATCCCCTCGACCTGGGTGGCGGTGCCGCCGGTCTCCTGCAATAGCAGGTATTCGCTCTGCGCTTCCACCCAGTCCGGGATGGTCAGTTCCAGCAGCGGCGTACCTTGTTGCACTTTGTCGCCGACGGTCAGGGGATAGACTTTATTGATAAAGCCCGCCGCCCGCGCCTGCATAATCACGTACTGGTACTCGTTGTAGCTGATGTTGGCCGGGAAGGTCTGGGCGTAGCGCAGCGGCCCGCGGGTGACGGCGGCGGTTTTCACCCCGAGATTCTGGGTCTGCGTCGGGTCGATACGCACCCCCGGCGCACCGGCGGCGGCACTCTCCTCATCGGCGTATTTCGGCACCAGGTCCATATCCATAAACGGCGATTTACCCGGTTTATCAAAGCGGGTGTTCGGGTACATCGGGTCGTACCAGAACAGCACTTTTCGCTGCTGCTCGGCCGCCGGGGCGGCGGCGGTAGCGTCGAGGGGCAGCGCCATCCGGGTATACAGCGCTGCGGTGAGCGCGCCGCCGAACGCCATGCTGCCGAGGATCAGCGCCGTGTTTTTCAGTGTCAGGGATGCCATGTGTCGTCCATTCAGTTGTTGAGGAGCCTACCGTCGCCGGGCCATTAGTGGGCGCGGATATCCTGTAACAGCGACAGATTGCCCTGCTGAACGAAGGTGAAGTCCACGCTGTCGCCGTCCTTCACATTGTTGAGCTGGGTCTGCGGGGTGATGGTGAAGCGCATGGTCATCGGCGGCCAGTTCACCGCCGGGATGGCTTCGTGGGCAATGGTGATTTTTTTGCTATCCATATCAATGGCTTTAATGACCCCTTTGCCGCTGATGCTTTGCGTCTGCGCGGCGGCGGGCTGTTCGTGCATCGCCATGCCGGCGTGCGGGTCGGCGGCCTGGGCGGCGAACACCGCGCCAGAAATCAGAGTGAACAGGGCGACTTTAGACAGTGAATTCATAATCAAGACTCCTCGGGTTATTCCATCCAGCCGCCGCCGAGGGCGGTGAACAGGGTGATTTCATTTGCCTGACGGGAATAGTTGAGTTCCAGCAGGGTTTGTCGGGTGGTGAAAATGTCGCGCTGGGCGCTCAGCACTTCGATGTAGCTGACCGCGCCGTGGCGATAGAGCGCGGTGGCGCGCTGCAGGGTGATATTGAGTGAAGCGAGATAGCGCTCCTGGGCGGCGATCTGATCGGCCTGGCTTTGGCGCAGGGCCAGCGCGTCGGCGACTTCCTTAAAAGCGGACTGAATTTTTTGCTCGTAGTTGACCACCTGCTGCTGCTGGCGGATCTCCGCCAGATCGAGGTTGGCCTGATTGCGCCCGGCGTTGAAAATCGGAATGTCGATTTTGGGGATGAAGTTCCACATCGCGCTGCCGGCGTTAAACAGGCTGGCGAGCTCGCTGCTGCTGCCGGAGAGCGAGCTGGTCAGGGTGATCGACGGGAAGAAGGCCGCCCGCGCGGCGCCGATGTTGGCGTTGGCCGCCCGCAGGCTGTGTTCGGCCTCTAAAATATCCGGCCGCTGCAGCAGGATCGCTGAAGAGAGCGACGGCGGCAGGGTTACGCCTTGCAGATCGACGGCGCTGCTGGCGCTATCGTCCGGCAGATGTTGATAACTACCGAGCAACAGCTGCAGAGCGTTATTAGCCTGCGCCAGCTGGCCCTGCCGCCTGGCGATCTCGGCGCGGGTGCTCTCGATCATCCCCCGCGCCTGCTCCAGCGCCAGGACGGTGGTGCTGCCGGTCAGCAGCTGTTTTTCAACGAACGCGTAAGACTGCTGATAGTTTTGCAGGGTGTCGTTGGCCACCTGCAGCTGCGCTGCCGCCAGCCGCTGGTTGAAGTAGCTTTGTGAAACGTTAGCAATCAGCAGGATATGCACTGCGCGCCGTGCCTCTTCGCTGGCGAAGAAGTTCTCCCGGTCGGCCTCGCTGAGGTTTTTCAGCCGGCCAAAGAAGTCGAGGTCATAGTTGAGATTCAGCCCGGCGGCGTAATCGCTGTTGGTGGTGGTGTCGCCTTTAAGCTTGCCGCCGTAGGTGGTGCTGCCGTCACCGTTCAATTGCGGGTAGCGGTCGGCATCGGTCACTCGATACTGGGCACGGGCTTCCTGCACTTTCAGCGTCGCCATCCGCAGATCGCGGTTGTTGGTCAGCGCGGTGCCTATCAGGCTTTTCACCTGCGGGTCGACGAAAAAGGTTCGCCAGCCGGTCTCCTGATAGCTCGCGGTAGCGGGAACCAGCTTGTTCTGGCTGAGAGAGAACTGCTGCGGTACCGGCGCGGCGGGGCGCTGGTAGTCCGGAGCGAGCGAGACACAGCCGGTTAAGGCGAGTATCACGCTGAGGGTAAGAAGCGTTATTGGGCGCATGGCGGCAGACGTTTTCGACGATTTATCCATGGCGGCTACTTTACGTAGCGGCCTCTGTTCAGGACGTGACAGGAAAATGACAAAGCTGTCATTTTCCTGATATTTCATTGCTATCCGGAGGCGCTCCTCTAAAATTGAATACCCGCACAGAACGCGCGTGAAGGAGCCGGCGGTGAAGATTTTGATTGTCGAAGATGAGAAGAAAACCGGGGAGTACCTGACCAAAGGGCTTACCGAGGCTGGCTTCGTCGTCGACCTGGCCGATAACGGCCTTAACGGCTATCACCTGGCGATGACCGGCGACTATGATCTGCTGATCCTCGACATCATGCTGCCGGACGTGAACGGCTGGGATATCGTGCGCATGCTGCGCGCCGCCGGGAAAGGCATGCCGATCCTGCTGCTTACCGCGTTGGGCACCATTGAGCATCGGGTGAAGGGGCTGGAGCTGGGCGCCGACGACTATCTGGTGAAGCCGTTCGCCTTTGCGGAACTGCTGGCGCGGGTGCGGACGCTGCTGCGTCGCGGGGCGGCGGTCATTGTCGAAAGCCAGTTTCAGGCGGCGGATCTCAGCGTCGATCTGGTCAGCCGTAAGGTGACGCGCGGCGCCACCCGCATCACCCTGACCAGCAAGGAGTTCACTCTGCTGGAGTTCTTCCTGCGCCATCAGGGCGAGGTGCTGCCGCGTTCGCTGATTGCCTCGCAGGTGTGGGATATGAATTTCGACAGCGATACCAACGCGATAGATGTGGCGGTGAAGCGGCTGCGCGCCAAAATCGATAACGACTTCGAGCCGAAGCTGATCCAGACTGTGCGCGGCGTCGGCTATATGCTTGAGGTGCCGGATGGTCGCTAAGCGCCCCTTTTCCCTGGCCACCCGGCTGAGTTTCTTTATTAGCCTCGCCACCATCATCGCCTTCTTTGCCTTCACCTGGATCATGATCCATTCGGTGAAGGCGCATTTTGAAGAGCGCGACGTTCACGATCTCAGGCAGCTCAGCTCCACCCTGGAGACGGTCCTCGACCACGCTGACTACCCGCAGGCGCGGCGGCTGGAGATCGTGAAGAATATCATTGCGGGTTACGCCAACGTCTTTATCTGCCTGGACGATGGGCAGGGCAATATTCTGTTCCAGTCGCCCAACGGGCCGGAGCTGAGCCATATGCTGAGTACGCCGGGCCTGGCGATGCAGCTGCGCGACGGGAATGTGATTTCATGGACCGACCCGCAGCCGCGGACAATGGCGCACGATAATCATCAAATGGAGACCCGCGCCTGGCGGCTGATCATGCTGCCGCTGGGCAAGCAGGCGGACGGCAAACCGGCGTACCATCTGCTGATGGCCTTATCTATCGATTTTCACCTGCACTATATTAATGAGCTGAAAGCGAAGCTGATTTCCGCCGCGTCGATAATCAGCCTGCTGATCATCGCCATCGTGCTGTTTGTGGTCTATCAGGGGCATAAGCCTATCCGCCAGATCAGCCGGCAGATCCAGAATATTACCTCGCGGGATCTCGACGTGCGCCTCGACCCGCAGGCGGTGCCTATCGAACTGGAGCGGCTGGCGCTGTCCTTTAACCATATGCTGGAGCGAATGGAGGATGTTTTTACCCGCCAGTCGAACTTCTCCGCCGATATCGCCCATGAGATCCGCACGCCGATCACCAACCTGGTGACGCAAACCGAAATCGCCTTAAGCCAGAGCCGCAGCCAGCCGGAGCTGGAAGAGGTGCTCTACTCCAATCTCGAAGAGTTCTCGCGCATGTCGCGGATGGTCAGCGATATGCTGTTCCTCGCCCAGGCCGATAACAACCAGCTGATCCCCGAACAGCGGGAACTGGATCTGGCTGAGGAGGTGCATAAGGTGTTTGAGTTTTTCGAGGCGTGGGCGGAAGAGAAAGCGGTAGCGCTGCGCTTTGACGGCAGCCCCTGCCGGGTGACGGGCGATCCGTTGATGCTGCGGCGGGCGATCAGCAACTTGCTGTCGAACGCGATCCGCTACACCCCGGCTGGCCAGGCGGTGACGATCGCGCTGAGCGAAAGCGCGGAGACGATCCGCCTGGTGGTGGAGAACCCCGGTACGCCGATTGCCGCCGAACATCTGCCGCGGCTGTTTGACCGTTTCTATCGCGTCGACCCCTCGCGCCAGCGCAAAGGGGAGGGCAGCGGCATCGGCCTGGCGATTGTGAAATCCATCGTCAGCGCCCACCACGGCAGCGTGGCGGCGCAGTCCGATCTGCGCTCGACGCGGTTTATTGTGGTGCTGCCGAAACAGGCGCAATAACGGCTGATAGCCAGCGGGCAGCGCCAGGCGGCTGCCCGTAATCGTACCGCGGCTTACTCTTCGAAGTACCAGTAGCCTTGATTAATCAGGCGCGTCAGTTCGCTCACAAAAGCCGGGTTTTGCAGGCCGCTGCCGAGCTCCTCCTGGCCTAATGAGGTATAGCGGCACAGCGCATCCAGCGCTTCGGCATCGGTGGTGTCCAGTTGTTCGCTATGCACGAAGAAGCTGTCGCCGATATGCAGAACGCGCAGGCCGCTCAGGCGGGAGAGCTTTTCGCCGCCCAGCAGCGCATCGACCACTTCCTCTTCTTCATATGCCGGTTCCGCCGGCGCAATATCCAGCTCGTGACGCGGGGTGGTGACGAAACTGCCGAACCACTGCTTGAAGTCTTCCGGCTGGCGAATCATGTCGATCATCATGCTGCGCAGACGTTCGAGTTCATACTCTTCAACCCGGCCCGGATGCTCGCGACAGGTGAGGTCCGGATCGCTGTAGTGCTCGCCGCCGAGATCGTTCTCCAGCACATAGTCGGCGAAGCTGCTGATCAGGTCGCGCCCGTTGGGCCCGCGGAAACCCACGGAGTAGTTCAGCGCGGTTTCGTGGGTGATACCATCGTGCGGGAATCCCGGCGGAATATAGAGGATATCGCCCGGCTGCAGATCCTCATCAATAATCGGCGGGAACGGGTCGACGTGCAGCAGCGCGGGATGCGGGCAGAACTGACGCATCGGCAGCTTATCGCCCACGCGCCAGCGGCGGCTGCCCATGCCCTGAATAATAAAGACGTCATACTGATCGATATGCGGCCCGACGCCGCCGCCGGGGACGGAGAAGGAGATCATCAGGTCGTCCAGACGCCAGTCCGGCAGTACGCGGAACGGTCGCACCAGCTCGGCGGCCGGCATATGCCAGTGGTTTACCGCCTGGGCCAGCAGCGACCAGCCGGTCTCGCTCAGGCCATCGAAATGTTCAAAAGGTCCATTGCTGGCCTGCCATTTACCGTTGGCCAGACTGACCAGCCGGCTGTCGACTTCCGGCTCCATGGCTAACCCGGCCAGCTCGTCCGGGGTAATCGGGTCGACGAAGTCCGGAAACGCGTTTTTTAAAACCACCGGCTGCTTTTGCCAGTATTTCTCTAAAAACTCGGGCCAGTTAATGTTGAGTTGATAAGCCATCGATTATTACCAGTAAGAAGAAACGGGCCTGATTATAGAAACGGGGGCTGGGCGGGCGCTTTGTCGTGGGTCAAGAGTGGCGCTTAATTCACCATCGGCGCGATAATGGCGTTGGGTAAGAGAGAAAAATCACATTTTTGCCAAAAACCGATTTTCGAGTTAACTACGCTGCAGGCCGCATGAACACTGGGATGACGGCTTTAATGGTAGGAAGAGGAATAAGCGAAAAGTTCAAATAATGAGCGGTCGATAAGATTTTTCTATTTTAACCCTTGCTACTTCCGGCGAAC
>NZ_JBMEZZ010000024.1:0-19981 GCF_048822415.1 Klebsiella sp. C360 | reverse complement strand
AGAAGGACATTATGATCTCCTTCGATGAATGGAACGTCTGGTATCTGCGCGGCGACCCCTGGGATGCGCCGATGAAGCATAAAGAGAATCGCTTTAAGGTTGCGCCGCCTTTGCTGGAAGACCGTTACTCTTTTCTCGACGCGCTGGTCGTTGGCGGTCTTCTCTGCTCCCTCATTAACCACTGCGATCGGGTTAAAATGGCCAGCCTCGCGCAGTTAGTGAACGTCATTGCCCCCATCTTTACCGAAGCGGGCGGCGGGGTGATTCGTCAGACCATCTTCTGGCCCTTTGCGATGGTGGCTAACGTGGCGAAAGGCAGCGCGTTGCGCCACTTCATTCCTGCGGGCACCTTCAGCAGCAAATACGGTGACGCACGGCGCATCCAGTCTGCCGTGGTGCACAATGCCGCAGCGGGTAAACTCTATTTATTCGCGCTGAACAGCGATTTTCACGACAGCTTCACGCTGGATCCGGATCTGTCGGCGTTTGGCCAGACGCGTCTTGCAGAACATCAGATCCTTCGCTGTGACGATCTCTACGCGAAAAATACCTTTGATCGTCCGGATCGCGTTGCGCCGGAGACGCTCACGGCCTCCGACCTCACCCTGCCGCCGCTGTCGTGGAACCGCATCACCTTCGACATCCTGTAACGGCTTTTACATGCTAATATTGCGCCCTGATTTATCACTTAACCCAGGGCGCAAACCATGGCAAAAACAGCAGCAGCACTGCATATCCTTGTAAAAGAAGAGAAACTGGCATTGGATCTTCTGGAGCAGATTAAAAACGGCGCCGACTTCGGCAAGCTGGCGAAGAAGCACTCCATCTGCCCGTCGGGCAAACGCGGCGGCGACTTAGGTGAATTCCGCCAGGGCCAGATGGTGCCGGCGTTCGACAAAGTGGTCTTCTCCTGCCCGGTGCTGGAGCCAACCGGCCCGCTGCACACTCAGTTCGGTTACCACATCATCAAAGTGCTGTACCGGAAATAAACAGCAAGGCCTTCTCAAAGAGAAGGCCTTTAATGTTTGCTCCCTCTCCCTGTGGGAGAGGGTTGGGGTGAGGGCATCAGCCCGCGACTGCAATACGTTTCATATCAGTCATGTAGCCACGCAGTTTCTGGCCCACTTTCTCGATAGCATGGCTGCGAATGGCGTCGTTTACATCACGCAGCTGCGCGTTGTCTACCGCGCCTTCGGCAATCGCTTTGCCCAGGTCGCCGGTCTGCAGGGTGGTCATGAACTCTTTCAGCAGCGGTACGCAAGCGTAAGAGAACAGGTAGTTACCGTATTCTGCGGTATCGGAGATAACCACGTTCATTTCGTACAGACGCTTACGGGCAATGGTGTTGGCGATCAGCGGCAGTTCGTGCAGTGATTCGTAGTAAGCGGATTCTTCGATGATGCCGGAATCGACCATGGTTTCGAACGCCAGCTCAACGCCCGCTTTCACCATCGCGATCATCAGCACGCCTTTATCGAAGTACTCCTGCTCGCCGATTTTGCCTTCATACTGCGGAGCGGTTTCGAACGCGGTTTTGCCGGTCTCTTCACGCCAGGTCAGCAGTTTCTTATCGTCGTTAGCCCAGTCAGCCATCATGCCGGAGGAGAATTCGCCGGAGATGATGTCATCCATGTGTTTCTGGAACAGCGGCGCCATGATCTCTTTCAGCTGCTCGGACAGCGCGTAAGCACGCAGTTTCGCCGGGTTAGACAGACGGTCCATCATCAGGGTGATGCCGCCCTGCTTCAGCGCTTCGGTGATGGTTTCCCAGCCGAACTGAATCAGTTTTTCCGCATAAGCCGGGTCGGTGCCTTCTGCCACCAGCTTGTCGAAGCACAGCAGAGAACCGGCCTGCAGCATACCGCACAGGATAGTCTGCTCGCCCATCAGGTCAGATTTCACTTCCGCAACGAAAGAAGATTCCAGTACGCCCGCACGGTGACCGCCGGTGGCCGCAGCCCAGGCTTTAGCAATCGCCATACCTTCGCCTTTCGGATCGTTTTCCGGGTGAACGGCGATCAGGGTCGGAACACCGAAACCACGTTTGTACTCTTCACGCACTTCGGTACCCGGGCATTTCGGCGCTACCATCACCACGGTGATGTCTTTACGGATCTGCTCGCCCACTTCAACGATGTTGAAGCCGTGAGAGTAGCCCAGCGCCGCGCCATCTTTCATCAGCGGCTGTACAGAACGCACCACGTCGGAGTGCTGTTTGTCTGGCGTCAGGTTAACCACCAGGTCCGCCTGCGGGATCAGCTCTTCGTAGGTGCCTACTTTGAAGCCGTTTTCGGTCGCTTTACGCCAGGAAGCACGCTTTTCAGCGATTGCTTCTTTACGCAGGGCATAGGAGATATCCAGACCGGAGTCACGCATGTTCAGGCCCTGGTTCAGACCCTGAGCGCCACAGCCGACGATGACCACTTTTTTACCCTGCAGGTAGCTCGCGCCGTCGGCGAATTCGTCGCGGCCCATAAAACGGCATTTACCCAGCTGCGCCAGCTGCTGGCGCAGATTCAGTGTATTAAAGTAGTTAGCCATGATGGTGTACTCCGTGATGTTGTGTGTCGTTACTCTATGGATTTCAAGTTGTAGGAAGGCGGCAAGGCAGCGAATCCCCAGGAGCTTACTCAAATAAGTGACTGGGGTGAGCTGACGCAGCCAACGCATCTGCAACTTGAAAGACGACGAGTATATTGTTCGGTTCGCTTTTGCGAGAATGTACCCACATTACAACAGGAAATTCATTGCGGAAATTGATATATTCACAACATTACGTTGCAATTTCTGCAATATAAATCCGTGAGGTGAAATCGGTGGATTTACGCGATCTGAAAACCTTCCTGCATCTGGCGGAAAGCCGCCACTTTGGCCGCAGCGCGCGGGCGATGCACGTCAGCCCCTCCACGCTTTCCCGGCAGATTCAGCGGCTGGAAGAAGATCTCGGCCAGCCGCTGTTTGTGCGCGATAACCGCACGGTCACGCTGACCGAAGCCGGTGAAGAGCTGCGAGTGTTTGCCCAACAGACGCTTTTGCAATATCAGCAGTTGCGCCATACCCTCGATCAGCAGGGGCCGTCCCTTTCCGGCGAACTCCATATCTTCTGTTCAGTGACCGCGGCGTACAGTCATCTGCCGCCGATCCTCGACCGCTTCCGCGCCGAACATCCCTCGGTGGAAATTAAGCTCACCACCGGCGACGCCGCCGACGCCATGGACAAAGTGGTCACCGGCGAGGCCGATCTGGCGATTGCCGGTAAGCCGGAAACGCTGCCCGGCGCGGTCGCCTTTTCGATGCTGGAAAATCTGGCGGTGGTGCTGATCGCCCCGGCGCTGCCCTGCCCGGTGCGCAATCAGGTTTCGGTTGATAAGCCCGACTGGTCGACGGTGCCGTTTATCATGGCCGATCAGGGGCCGGTACGCCGCCGCATTGAGCTGTGGTTCCGTCGTCACAAAATCAGTAATCCATCTATTTACGCGACGGTAGGCGGCCATGAGGCGATGGTCTCAATGGTGGCGCTGGGCTGCGGCGTGGCGCTTATTCCCGAAATCGTGCTGGAAAACAGCCCGGAACCGGTGCGCAACCGCGTGATGATTTTAGAACGCAGCGATGAGAAGACCCCGTTCGAACTGGGGGTCTGCGTGCAGAAAAAACGGCTGCATGAGCCGTTGGTGGATGCGTTCTGGAAGATTGTGCTCGAGCGTAAAATGACCGAATAGCATGGCCCCAGTCATGCCCCAGGTTTGGGAGATTAATTGGTATCAAAGGTGCCAGGTCTAAACGGGCTGTGCAGGTAAAATCGTCACTAAAGAAACAGGACCTTACGAGAGGGAGTGACGATGCAGAAACCCAAAAAGCTGTTCAACAACACCGATAATATCCGCAGCGAAATCATGGAAGGGCTGGTGTACGCCGGGCGCGGAAGGATCCACGCCCTCCCGGAGTACTGCGCGGTTTATCGCACGATGACGCAAACCGGCCAGACCGTTATCGTCAGCGGCGGCGGCAGCGGCCATGAGCCGACGTTTGCCGGGTTCGTCGGTGAAGGTGGCATCGATGCCTGCGCGCTGGGTGAAGTTTTCACCTCGCCTTCTCCCGATCAGATTATCGAAGCCAGCCGGGCCGTTCATCAGGGCAACGGCATTCTGTTCCTCTATGGGAATTACTCCGGCGACGGCATGAACTTTGATATCGCCGCCGAAATACTGGCGGAAGAAGGCATTGAGTGCCGCACCGTGCGCGCCACGGATGATATTGCCTCTGCGCCGCCGGAGAAAATGTCCGATCGCCGCGGCGTCGGTGGGCTGGCGTTCTTGTATAAACTCGCCGGTGCGGCGGCACAGTTTGAACGCTACACTCTGCCCGCGCTGGAGGCTCTGGCGCAAAAGGCCAATCACAATACGCGTACCATCGGCGTGGCGCTCAGCGGCTGCGCACTACCGCAGTCCGACGCCTTTAACTTCACGCTGGCAGACAACGAAATTGAGCTGGGAATTGGTATTCATGGTGAACCGGGGCTATGCCGCATGCCCATGCCGCATAGCGACGAGCTGGTCGAGATGATGATCGCCCGCCTGTGCGATGACCTGCCGTTTGGCCACGGCGATAACGTCTGCGTCAGCGTCAATAACCTGGGTGCGCTGAGCAACACTGAGCTCATGGTCATCACCCGTAAGGTCGGCATGGCGCTGGCAGAACGCGGCATTCACACTCACGACGTGCAGGTCGGCCACTTTTGCACCTCGCTGGAGATGTCCGGATTTTCGTTAAGCCTGCTGCGGCTGGACGATGAAATGCAACGTCTGTATGACCATCCCATCAATACCCTCGGCTGGAGAAAATAAGATGAACACCACGCAATTCACCGCCTGTCTACAGCACGTTGCCCAGGGCATGATCGCCAGCGAACCGCGCCTGACCGCACTCGACCAGGTCATTGGCGATGGCGATCACGGTATTGGCATTAAGCGCGGCTTTACCGCTTTGCAGACGCTACTTTCCGCGCCTGAATTTTCTCCCGCCGATATCGGTGACTGCCTGCTGCAAAGCGGCACGCGGCTGATGACCAGCATGGGCGGCGCTTCCGGCGCGATCTTCGGCACCCTGTTCCGCGCGGGCGGCAAAGGGCTGGCTGGACGCCGCGAGCTGGATGCCGCGACGCTGGCTGAATGGCTGGAGACAGGTATGCAGGCTATCCACCAGCGCGGCGGCGCAGAGCCGGGCGATAAAACAATGATGGATGCACTCGCCGCAGCGGCAGCGCGCGCACGCTCAGACGCGACCCTGCCATTATCCGAAGCGCTGGCAAACTGCGCGCAGGCGGCGATGGCCGGTGCGGAAGGGACATCCACGATGGTGGCCCGCTTCGGGCGCGCGAAAAACCTCGGCGAGCGGGCCATCGGCCACTGCGACCCCGGCGCGGTATCGATGGCGCTGATTCTGCAATTTATGGCCGAATTCCCCCATACCCGCTAACCCACCTGCCCGTTTAAAAAGGGTTCATGTCCGTACATGGGCCCTTTTGCGTTATAGCGAAAATCAGACGTAATTCATCATTGCAGCCGCTTTTCTGTATAATGCCCCGTGCCATAATAGATGTGGGGGGCTTGTTAACCCTGATGTTAAACAAGCCAGAACAGACGGTGTCATTGCGCACTTGACAGCGAAAATACAAACTTAATTAGCCATCATTATGATAATCAAACCAAAAATTCGTGGATTCATCTGTACAACGACCCATCCGACTGGCTGTAAAGTCAACGTGGAAAAACAGATCGAATATGTGAAGAAAAACGGGAAAATCGCTAACGGCCCTTCCCGCGTGCTGGTGATCGGTGCTTCCACCGGTTACGGCCTGGCTTCCAGAATTTCCGCCGCGTTTGGTAGCGGTGCCGCCACTATCGGCGTATTTTTCGAAAAACCGGGCACGGAAACCAAACCGGGTTCCGCGGGCTGGTATAACTCTGCCGCCTTCGATGAGGCCGCAAAACGCGAAGGTCTGTATTCCAAAAGCATCAACGGCGACGCGTTCTCCGATGAATGCCGCGACGCAGTCATCAAACTGATCAAAGAAGACCTGGGTCAGATTGATTTAGTGGTTTACTCACTGGCCTCTCCAGTGCGTAAAATGCCGAAAACCGGTGAAATCGTTCGTTCTGCGCTGAAGCCAATCGGCGAGGTTTATACCTCTAAAGCGATTGATACCAACAAAGATCAGATCATCACCGCCAGCATTGAGCCGGCCACCGAAGAAGAAGTTAAGAACACCGTTACCGTCATGGGCGGCGAAGACTGGGAACTGTGGATGGGCGCGCTGAGCGAAGCAGGCGTGCTGGCCGAAGGCGTGAAAACCGTGGCCTACTCCTACATCGGTACCGACCTGACCTGGCCAATCTACTGGCACGGCGCGCTGGGCAAAGCGAAAGAAGACCTCGACCGCGCGGCAGGTGAACTGCGTAACCAGCTGGCTCCGCTGCACGGCTCCGCGAACGTTGCCGTACTGAAATCCGTTATCACCCAGGCCTCTTCTGCTATTCCGGTGATGCCGCTGTACATCTCCATGGTCTTCAAGCTGATGAAAGAACAGGGGATTCACGAAGGTTGTATCGAGCAGATCAACCGTCTGATGACCACCAGCCTGTACGGCGATAAAGTGGCGCTTGATGACAATCAGCGTATCCGTATGGATGACTGGGAACTGCGTGACGATATTCAGCAGGCGTGCCGTGACCTGTGGCCGCTGATCACCACCGAAAACCTGACGCAAGAAACCGACTATGCAGGATACAAGCAGGAATTCCTGAACCTGTTCGGTTTTGCTCTCGACGGTGTGGATTACGATGCGGACGTGAACCCTGAAGTTGAATTCGACGTCATCACGCTGTAATGCGTTGAAGCCGGGTGTCGGTTACGCCTTACCCGGCCAACGAGATTTGTCGTCCCGATAAGCGTAGCGTCATCGGGCAAAGGGTTCGTGCGAAAGCATGAACCCTTTTTTATTCCGCCTGATAATGCGTGGGCTAATCGAAGCCAAAGCCTTCCGCGAACAGCACCTTCAACTTTTCCATTGCCTCCTGCTCATCGCTACCGCTACAGATGATCTCAAGCGATCCTCGGCCTTTGATCCCTGCCCCCAGAATGCTCATGATGCTTTTCCCTTTGATAACCTTGCCGTCATAGATCATCTCGATCCGCGATTGATACTGCGCGCAGGCTTTGGCCAAAACCCCCGCCGGACGGGCATGAATGCCGTGCTGATTGCTGATTTTCACCACTTCTTTCAACATAATTGCGTTCCTTACTTACCGCCCGTCGCTCGGGCAAATAGCCTGCACGAAGTTAAAATAGCCCTGGATCAACAGTTGCGCGACCATGGCGCCAGGATCGACAAACGTGCGCGAGCGCTCGCCATGAATAGCTGCACGCCCGTGCTTCGCCACCATGGTGGTTGTCTGCTGCACGCCCTGTTGTGCTTGCAGTAGCGCATTCCTCGCCGCGGTCAGCGGTTCCTCTCCGGCAAGCAGCGCCGCCAGCACGGGGGCCATGCCATCGAGGAAGGTTTTTTCGCCCGGCTGCGCTTTCCCGCGCTGCTGCACGCCGTCATACCAGGCCTGGAACAACACGCCGGCTTCCGTTAGCCCCAGCGTTTCCCGGCCTTTAAACGCCTTACCCGCCTGCATCAGCCCGGAAGCCATCAGCGTCCCCATGGTCGACGGCACCGCCGAGGCCATCGCCTTGCCCGCCATGTAGAAGAATCGCCCCAGGTCACGTTCTTCGCTCTGCTGCGCGTAGCGCGCCGCCGCCGCGAAACCGTCGCTCATCGTCAGCCCCAGATCCCCGTCGCCAACCACGCTATCCAGCTCGGTCAGGACCGATTTGTTGGCCTCCATGATGCGCGCCCACTCGGTAAAAAGCGGTCGCAGACTCTGCGTATCTAGCGTCATCCCCCCTCCTTAAGCCGGAAACTGGCGGAACATCGGGGTATCGGCCCCGGCGTTGAGCAGCGTTTTCAGCTCTTCATCCACCGGCATCAGGCTAATGGACATACCGGTCATCTCCATTGCCGTCGCAAATTCGCCAATCCAGACGCGGAAAACGCGCATCTGGCTCTCGGCCAGAATCTGATGTACATGGCGATACATCAGGTACAACTCTTCCAGCGGCGTGGCGCCAAGCCCATTGATCAACACGGCAACTTCATCGCCCTGCTGGCAAGGTGAGTCCGCCAGCAGCCAGGACATCATCTCTTCGGCAATCTGTTCGGCGCTGAGCTGCGGACCCCGGCGAATACCGCTTTCGCCGTGAATCCCCATGCCAATCTCCATTTCGTTGTCGCCAATATGGAAACCCGGTTTACCGATTCGCGGCACGATACACGGCGACAGCGCGACGCCAAGCGTGCGCACGCGGTCTCCTGCTTTCTGCGCAATGCGCTGGACGGTTTCAAGGTCATCCATTCTGGCCGCGGATGCCCCGGCGCATTTGTAGACAAAGAAGATCCCCGCGACCCCACGACGGGTAGTGGCTTCTGTACCGTCCGGCACCGCACCTGCCGAATCATCAGCCGCCACTACCGTCGCGGTTCGGATATCACTCTCCATGTCGGCCATTTCCGCCGCCATATCAAAATTGAAAATATCGCCGTTATAGTTACCGTACAGGTACAGCACGCCCGCGCCGCTATCGACCGCCTGCGTGACGGCGAGAATCTGCTCCGGCGAGGGTGACTGAAACACATCGCCAATGGCGCAGCCGTCCAGCATGCCCTGACCGACGTAGCCGAGGAATAGCGGCAGATGCCCGGAACCGCCACCGGTGACGATCCCCACTTTGCCGGGCACCGGCCGCGCCGTGGCAAGACAGTGAAGATCCTCATTAACACAGCGGAATTTATCGGGATGCGCCAGATAGATACCTTCCAGCATCTCCGGGATAAAGTTCTCCGCCTGATTCAGAAATTTTTTCATGCGCTCTCTCCATGAATATTCCGCCCTGAACGGGCGGGCGCTCAGTTAGCGGGAAAATTTAATCTGCGACGGATAGGCCCAGCGTTGCAGCTCTTCCGGGGCGAAGGATTCAGGCTCCTTACCGCCGTTAATCACCAGCGCGTGGTAGTAAATCTGCGCCATCTCTTCAAGGTAGGCAGACTTCAGCACCGCTTCATACGGGTCCTTGTCTACGCCGATAGCTCCATGCTTTTCCATCAGAATGGCATCAGCGCGTTTGATAGGTTCGATAACGCTGTTCGACAACGCAGGCGTGCCGGGGCGGCCATAGGGCGCAACCGGAATGACGCCATCCTTCAGATTGAGGATCGCGCATTCGTACACCACCGCCGGGATCGGTTTATTCAGTACGGCAAACGACGTCGCATACAGCGAATGGGTGTGGGAAATCGCAAACACATCCGGGCGCGCCTTATAAATCTCGATATGCATCAGACATTCGCTGGTCGGACGCAAACCCGCTTCGCTTTCAATCACATTGGCTTCAACGTCCATTACCACGATATCGCGCGGCGTTAAATGCATTTTGTCGATGGTCGTGGGGGTTACCAGAATAAGTCCCGTCTCTTTATCTCGTACGCTGGAATTACCCGCTTTATGTTTACACAGTCCCCATTGCTGAGCGGTTCTGGCCATTTCGACAACGTGTTTTTTCTGAATTTCTAACATAATATTTATCCTGTATACGGTTATAGGGGCGAGCGATGTCGCGACAATGGTTGCCGGGAAATAACGTTGCAGTTTTTAGCTGCAACGGCGTTTAATGACTTATTACAGGTGATGGACGAATTCTTTTATCAATGCATATTCATCCTGGGCGCGGCGAATAACATTACCGCCATCATAAAATTCGAGAAATTCATTTAATTGCGCGAGCGCCTTGAGATGTTTCTGTGGATTATTAGTTGCCAGGACGATAATAATATCGGCCTGCATATAACCCGCGAAATCAATCTTAGAAGGCAGGCGTAATAACGCCATCCCCGTATCCAGTGCGCCATCATCGACGCCTGCGTGGGCGATAATCACGCCATCGGCCAGCATGATATAGGGCTGCTCGTCAGCGATTTTATTCAGCATAATTTGCAGATAGCGGGGTTCAATCACGCCGCTTTCCAACAGTGACGCAGCGGCCTGAGTAATGGCCTGCTGCCAGTCGCCGGGACACGAAGTGACAAACTGAACGTGTTCGCGCCGCAGCAAGTCGGTCAGCGACGGCGCTTGTGGTTCAATGTTGCCCACCGCGCTCGCGGCGCTTTTTTCATCGTAGATATAGCTGGCCAGCGCGCGCTGCAATCCTTTGTGATCGATAATGTTGCCGAAGCGTTCGAAGATAAGCAGCAGTTGCTCTATCTGAATAATGTTCGGGTCCACGCCCTGTAGCGCGCTGATAACATGATTGCGGAATGCGCTCTTATGGATGCTGCTGATGGACGGATTCACCACAAACACCATCTTGCTGGTATTCAGGTGTGTGGTCGAGAAGACCACATCGTAGTGCCCGGTATAGCGCTCAAACTCGCGGCGCGACATCACCTCGGTAAAGTGCAGTTCCGGGAATAGCACCTGCAGCGTCAGAAACAGATAAGTCGAAATCGTAGCGCTATTCTCACACACGACCACCGCCGTTTTCTGCAGCTTAATCTGATGGATAACCCCTTCGCGAGTCAGCCAGCCGCCAAAAAGCACCGTCAAAAATGCCATCTCTTCATCGGGAATTTCACAGTGCAATACCGTTTCGAACGGCACCGCCGCCCGGCGAACCATCTCGTGCAGGTGGCTGAACTCTTTCACCACCAGATCGTAAACGCTGCTGGTGTTGGTCAGATGGTAGCGAATACGGTAATAGGCCGGTTTCCAGTGTTGATAGATCTTTTCAATCAGCTCATTTTTTTCTTTGATGGTGACGCAGCTTATTTTTTCGAAGTTATCGACCACCGCGACCACGCTTTCGAGCAGAAGCGTATCAAGGTGGAAATATTTATCGGCAATGCTTTGAATATTTGAACTTTGGATCAGTGCCGTCAGGAAAACCAGTTCATTCTCGCTACTGATATTGATTTTACTGATAACGCTCTGCATCAATGTATATTCTCTGCTGCCAATAATGTCAGCGTAGCTGCTCGGGATATTGACCAGACTTTTTCCTGAATCAATACGGTGCAGGACAAAGCAGATAAAATAAATAAGCTCCTGAAGCTGGCGGTCGGTAAACTGAATTTTAAAACGTTTTTCAATTTCGCTGAAAACATTGCCCACCTTTTCCAGATAGTCGCTCATCACATTGTTGTATTGAGCAATAATATTTTTGGCGACCGGGATTTCCAGCACTCGGCGCAGGCAGTTTAGCAACAGGTAGCGTTTTTCCAGCTCCTCACCCAGAATATGATAGCCATTACCCCTGTCATAGCTTATCTCCAGCCCGTGCTCGATAACCTCGGTGCGCACCTTTTTCAGGTCGTTGATAATCGTATTCTGGCTGACGCCCAGCGAAGAGGAGAGATGCAGCAATGAAAGCCGCTCGCTGCGGGTCAACAGCATAAAGATAATCATCTGTCCGCGTTCATCTTCCGAGTAGAGATAGCGATGCTCGGTTTCAGCGGTCTGATTCTGACGAAAATGCTCAATCACATGGCGCGGGATATGCAGTTTCCCGGTTTTCAGGCGGTTGATCCGGTCGAAGTGGTTCGATTCCAGATAATCATTCACCTTTTTCAGCGTATAGCTCAGCTGTTTGCGCGTCAGGCAAAACTGCTCCTCAAGCTTCGTCCCCGTGATGCCGGGATCGTTCACAATGGCATCCAGCACTGCAACCACGCGTTTATCCATAGCCATGTCGACTCTCCTGCAATCAAAAGTCTGGCGGCGGCGCCTGCCGCCAGACATGAACATGAAACCCAGAATTAAGCCTGCTGAGCTTTCTCCTGCTGCTCGGCTTCCAGCTGCGCCAGATTGCTTTCACGACGCAGTTCGCGGGAGTAGAAGAAGTAGCCGCAGCCCCACCACAGCGCAAACACCAGCGGGATAAAGTTGCCTTCCAGGAATTTGAACAGGAAGGAGAAGGCATAGGTAAAGACCGGAGCATCAATGGAGCTATTGGAAATCAGCTGGCCGGCGGGAATGGTAATTGCCTTCGTCGCCTGGCCCAGTTCGGTAATCATTGGCGCAAACTGCGTACCCACGAACAGGAAGAACGGCACCCCGATAATGCTAAGGATCACCATGCGCAGGGTGTTGCCACGCGTCACCAGGTAGGCAGGAACAATCAGGGAAATATTAATAATACCGGCGAAGGGTAAAATCTTATTGCCCGGCAGAATCAGCGCCCAGATGAGCGTGAACGGAATCGCAACGATGATGGCAAACCAGATTTCGCTGGCGCCGCCCATAAATGGCCAATCGATGCCGACGAACAGCTTACGCCCGGAGAATTTCTTGTTCATGTAGTCGCTGATGGCTTCCGAAATAGGCGACAGCGCCTGCATAAAGAGTTTGGAAATCATCGGGAACAGCACCAGCGCCGTTGCGGCCTGAACGCCCAGCATCAGCGTTTTCGCCACACTGTAGCCCGCGATAATGCCGAACAGGATCCCGAGAATAAAACCGATGATATGGTTTTCCGCAAAAACGCCAACTTTTGCGCGCAGCGCGGTGGCATCCATCGGCTTATTGCACACCGGAATTTTGCGCAGCAGCAGATCGAACGGGTAATAAATTGCGCCAAAGAACACCATGCGGTGGGTACAGGTGACGCCGGGGATTCCAGTCAGTTTCTCAATGCGATGCTGGTGAATGTCGCCAGCGTTCAGCTCAACGATAATCTGCAAAGCTGCAATCAGGAACGCCAGCACCAGGCTCCAGACCGGGCCAAACAATGGGGTGGTGACGCTCACTACGATAAACGCGGTAAAGATTTTCCCCCACACGTTCCAGAGGTCGGCGTTGAAGGTATTGGTCTTGTTTAGCATCAACATCACAATGTTTACGCCAACCTGAAGCGGGAACATGGCGAATGCGTAAGGCCAAGCCCAGGAGATATTCGCCATCGTCGTCCAACCGCCGTCGACGATACTCAGTTCAAGGCCGGTGCGGTTCATCATGGTCTGCGCGGCAACCCCGATGGCATCAACCATAAAGCCAATCAGCATGCTCATCCCAACGAAGGCGACGCCTAGCGTGATGGCCGCCGAAGCCGCATCGCGGAATTTCATCCGCACCACCAGCCCGGCTAATAACATGATAAAAGGCACAAAAACCGGCGCGCCTAAATTCAGAATATAATTTATGACTACACCAAGAAAGTCCATAGCACTTCTCCACTAAAATAATTATAAGGATTAAAGAGCTACGCCTTATTTACAGGCATCAATGACCTTTTGTAATTCCTGTTCCATACCCATACCGGTCAGAAATGCGATACCGTTAATCACGGGGATAGGATATTGCTTATCAACTTTAGTAATTGCGATATACGCAGCACTATCCTTAATATGGCTATCGAGAGATTTAAGGTCGATTACTTCAACTTTAATGTGCGACTGGTTACGTTCATTCAATAAGCGAGTCACTTTACTGGCAACTGTTTGTGAGGTCGCAACGCCGCTTCCACAGGCAACAATGACTTTTTTCATTTTATAAATCCTTATCCAATTGCAGTCTTGATGTGAGGGTACAGAGAAAGGTATCTACATCGTCTATCTCGCGTAGGGTCTGGACGACCTGTTCATCAGCAAGGCAGTCCATCAGGTTTTGCAGCGCTGTCAGGTGGCTGCTGTGGTCAATAAAACCAAGAAGAACAATAAATTGAACGTAGAGCGTATTGTCGTCATTCCCCATTTCCTGCCAGGCGAGAGGTTGTGACAGTCGCGTAACAGAGATAAAGGGACGAATGACGTGCTGGGGGTCGGTATGCGGCAGCGCGATAGCCACCGGCAGCGTGGGTAACCCGGTTGGATAGGCTTTTTCTCTGGCAAGAATGGCATCGAGGAAAGAATCCCGAACGTAGCCTTTCTCTTTCAGCAGTAAAAATATCGAAGAAAAAAAGTCCGTGGAATTATTATAATGCTTATCGAGGAACGTAAGCTGAGGCGTTAAATATTTACTTCCTTGCGCATTTTCATTCGGGGTATCAACTATATCCATTCTCATCCGAATATCCTCTCTAACCGCTAAGAATTAACTACCGACAATGTTAATTCAGGAGTTACGGTTGAGCGAGAAGTATTGCCCCCAAAAGATGACCAGAACCTGGCGCAACGCGGTGAGCGTTTTATTATGAATTGCATCACATTTTTATTGTAAGAACAGGCTAACGGGAAAAAATAGAGGGAAGCAGAGACGGGAAAATGAAATAACGAGGGATAACCGCGATGGTTATCCCCCGAGAAACGGTGCTTAGCCTGCCAGGAAGAAACGAAACGCCGGGTTATTGGTCTCGTCGTGGCACTCATAGCCCAGTTCGTTGAGCCGGGTTTCGAAGTCCGGTTCGTTATCGCCCAGCTCAAACGCCGCCAGTACACGGCCATAGTCGGTGCCGTGGCTACGATAATGGAACAGGGAAATATTCCAGTGCGTGCCCAGGGTGTAGAGGAACTTCAGCAGCGCACCCGGCGATTCCGGGAACTCGAAGCTGAACAAACGTTCCTGTAACGGCTTCGACGGACGACCACCGACCATATAGCGCACGTGCAGCTTAGCCATTTCGTCGTCGGAGAGGTCGACGACGCTATAGCCGCCATCGTTGAGCAGATTAAGGATTTCCTTACGCTCTTCGAAGCCGCGACTCAGACGCACGCCCACAAAAATGCAGGCGTTTTTCGCGTCGGCGAAGCGGTAGTTAAACTCGGTGACCGAACGCCCGCCCAGCAGTTGGCAAAACTTCAGGAAGCTGCCCTTCTCTTCCGGGATCGTCACCGCCAGCAACGCTTCACGCTGTTCCCCTAGCTCGCAGCGTTCGGAAACGTAGCGCAGGCCGTGGAAATTGACGTTAGCGCCAGAGAGAATATGCGCCAGACGCTCACCGCGTATGTTGTGCTGAGCGATGTATTTTTTCATCCCCGCCAGCGCCAGCGCCCCGGAAGGTTCCGCTACCGCGCGCACATCTTCAAACAGGTCTTTCATCGCCGCACAGATCGCATCGCTATCGACGGTAATAATGTCGTCGAGATATTCCTGGCACAGACGGAAGGTTTCGTCACCGATACGTTTTACCGCCACGCCTTCAGCAAAGAGACCCACGCGCGGCAGATCCACCGGATGACCGGCATCCAGCGCCGCCTTCAGGCAGGCGGAGTCTTCGGCTTCGACGGCAATCACTTTGATCTGCGGCATCAGCTGTTTGATCAGCACCGCCACGCCCGCCGCCAGACCGCCACCGCCCACCGGCACAAACACGCGGTCGAGGTGTGCGTCCTGCTGGAGCAACTCCAGGGCCAGCGTACCTTGTCCGGCGATCACCATCGGGTGATCGAAAGGCGGAACCCAGGTAAAGCCCTGCTGCTGCGCCAGTTCAATCGCTTTGGCTTTGGCTTCATCAAAGTTAGCGCCGTGCAACAGCACTTCGCCGCCAAAGCCGCGAACAGCATCAACTTTGATATCGGCAGTCGCCACCGGCATGACAATCAGCGACTTCAGGCCCAGACGCGCAGAGGAGAACGCCACGCCCTGAGCATGGTTGCCCGCAGAAGCGGTGATGACCCCACGCGCTTTCTGTTCAGGCGTTAAGCCCGCCATCATCGCGTACGCGCCGCGCAGCTTAAAGCTGTGCACTGGCTGACGGTCTTCGCGCTTGACCAGAATGAAGTTGTCGAGGCGCGAAGAGAGCTTGTCCATTTTTTGCAGCGGCGTTACCTGTACCGCTTCATAGACCGGTGCGCGCAGCACCGCTCTGAGATACTCGGCACCTTCAGGGGTGCCGGATAGGGGCTGTGATTCCGCCATGGTGATTAACCCCCCAGTTTCGATTTATCGCGCACCGCACCTTTGTCGGCGCTGGTTGCCAGGCTGGCATAGGCGCGAAGGGCAAAGGAGACCTGACGTTCACGGTTTTTCGGCGTCCACGCCTGGTCGCCGCGAGCTTCCTGCGCTTCACGACGAGCGGCGATTTCCGCTTCGCTCAGTTGCAGCTGAATGCCACGGTTCGGAATGTCGATAGCAATCATGTCGCCATCTTCGATGATCGCGATATTACCGCCGCTGGCCGCTTCCGGAGAAACGTGGCCGATAGAGAGACCGGAGGTACCGCCGGAGAAACGACCATCGGTGATCAGCGCACAGGCTTTACCAAGCCCCATTGATTTCAGGAAGGTGGTTGGGTAGAGCATTTCCTGCATGCCCGGCCCGCCTTTCGGCCCTTCGTAGCGAATGACCACCACGTCGCCTTCGACCACTTTACCGCCGAGGATAGCTTCAACCGCCTCGTCCTGGCTTTCGTAGACTTTTGCCGGGCCGGTGAATTTGAGGATACTGTCATCCACGCCCGCGGTTTTCACGATGCAGCCGTTTTCCGCGAAGTTGCCGTACAGCACGGCCAGACCGCCATCTTTGCTGTAGGCGTGCTCCAGCGAGCGGATGCAGCCTTCGGCGCGATCGTCATCCAGGGTATCCCAACGGCAGTCCTGCGAGAACGCCTGGGTGGTACGAATACCCGCCGGGCCGGCGCGGAACATTTTTTTGACCGCTTCGTCCTGGGTTACGGTGATGTCGTACTGCTCCAACGTCTGCGGCAGGGTCAGGCCGAGCACGTTTTTGACTTCGCGGTTCAGCAGGCCGGCACGGTCCAGCTCGCCGAGAATGCCCAGCACGCCGCCCGCACGGTGCACGTCTTCCATATGGTATTTCTGGGTACTTGGCGCCACTTTACACAGCTGCGGCACTTTACGGGACAGCTTGTCGATATCACTCATGGTGAAGTCGATTTCCGCTTCCTGCGCCGCCGCCAGCAGGTGCAGTACGGTGTTGGTGGAACCGCCCATGGCGATATCCAGCGTCATGGCGTTCTCAAACGCCGCTTTACTGGCAATGTTGCGCGGCAGCGCGGAAGCATCGTCCTGCTCGTAGTAGCGTTTGGTCAGCTCAACAATACGCTGGCCAGCGGTGAGGAACAGTTCTTTGCGGTCAGCGTGGGTTGCCAACAGCGAACCGTTACCCGGCTGCGACAGGCCCAGCGCTTCGGTCAGACAGTTCATCGAGTTAGCGGTGAACATACCGGAACACGATCCGCAGGTTGGGCAGGCGGAGCGTTCAACCTGCTCGCTCTGCGAGTCGGAAACTTTCGGGTCCGCGCCCTGAATCATCGCATCGACCAGGTCGAGCTTGATGATTTTGTCAGAGAGTTTCGTTTTCCCGGCTTCCATCGGGCCGCCAGAAACGAAGATCACCGGAATGTTCAGGCGCAGAGAGGCCATTAACATCCCTGGGGTGATTTTGTCACAGTTCGAGATGCAGACCATCGCGTCGGCACAGTGGGCGTTGACCATGTACTCAACGGAGTCAGCGATCAGCTCGCGGGACGGCAGTGAATAAAGCATGCCCCCGTGGCCCATGGCGATACCGTCATCCACCGCAATGGTGTTGAACTCTTTGGCCACGCCGCCAGCGGCTTCAATCTGCTCGGCAACCAGTTTACCGAGATCGCGCAGGTGCACGTGACCCGGCACGAACTGGGTAAACGAGTTCACGACGGCGATAATCGGCTTACCGAAGTCGGCGTCGGTCATCCCGGTGGCGCGCCACAGTGCGCGGGCGCCCGCCATATTGCGGCCGTGGGTAGTGGTGGCGGAACGATATTTAGGCATGCTTTAGTTACTCCCAGTCTCTGTCTCGTTAATGGGGCGGTGCGTGCCGCCCCATTATTTATCTTATTGATTAACCTGATCCAACCAGCCCCATTTGTCTTCGGTTTCGCCGGTGAAGAGGCCAAAGAATGCTTGCTGAATACGTTTGGTGACCGGACCGCAGTGGCCTTCGCCCACCTGGATACCATCGACGCTGCGTACCGGGGTAATTTCTGCCGCGGTACCGGACATGAACACTTCGTCCGCCAGGTACAGGGATTCGCGAGAGAGTACCTGCTCACGGACTTCCAGACCGAGGTCTTTCGCCAGC
Organism: Klebsiella sp. C360; assembly: GCF_048822415.1. Classification (NCBI taxonomy): domain Bacteria; kingdom Pseudomonadati; phylum Pseudomonadota; class Gammaproteobacteria; order Enterobacterales; family Enterobacteriaceae; genus Klebsiella; species Klebsiella sp. C360. The sequence goes on along the minus strand of NZ_JBMEZZ010000024.1, from coordinate 1,871 downwards.
TTGATGATCGCGTCACGGGTAATGCCCGGCAGCGCGGAAGAGGTAAACGGCGGAGTGAACAGCACGCCATCTTTCACTTCAAACAGGTTTTCACCCGCGCCTTCGGAGATGTAGCCGTTGACGTCCAGCGCAATCCCTTCCTGATAGCCGTGACGGCGCGCTTCGCTGCCGACCAGCAGTGAGGAGAGGTAGTTACCGCCCGCTTTCGCGGCGGTTGGAATGGTGTTCGGCGCGGCGCGGTTCCAGGAAGAAACCATCGCATCGATCCCCTGATCCAGCGCTTCCGCGCCCAGATAAGCCCCCCACGGGAACGCCGCGATGATCACGTCGGTGCTGTAACCGTCCGGCGGGTTTACGCCCATACCAACATCACCAACAAAAACCAGCGGGCGAATATAGGCGCTGGTCAGGTTATTTTTGCGCAGCACGGCGCGGCAGGCTTCCATCAGTTCATCAACGCTCTGAGAGACCGGGAAACGATAGATTTTGGCGGAGTCACGCAGGCGCTGCATGTGCTCGCGGTGACGGAAAACGACCGGGCCTTTGTGAGAGTCGTAGCAACGGATGCCTTCGAAGACGGAGGTGCCGTAGTGCAGGGCATGGGACATGACGTGCACCTTTGCCTCTTCCCAACGTACCATCTCACCGTTGAACCAGATGTAATCCGCTTTTTTCGTCGTCATTTCTCTTCCTATTGCGCTCAGGCGCGAATTTGTTGTTGTGATGTGCTTGTACACTGCTGAACGGCAACCGAGGCCACGTCCACCAGTTTATTTAATTGGCTAAACAGTAAGTCGACCGACCGTGGGCTGGCAACGGTCAATTCGATATTTATATTCTGCGCGTCGCTGGCGGTTTCCATATTCATCGAGCAAATCTGAAAGCCGCGATGACGCACCACGCGTAAGACGCGTTCTAAGGTTTCCGGGTTGAAGCGGGCCTGCACGTTGACCTGATGTTGCATCATGATAATTTCTCCAGCATTTGTGAGTTACTGGCACCAGGCGGCACCAGGGGCCAGACATTCTCAAGTTCGTCAATTGAGACATGAAGCAGGTACGGGCCTTCGCTTGCCAGCATGGTGTCGAGTGCCGCTTCAACCTGGTCTTTACGGGTGATGTGCTGACCAGGGATGCCAAAGGCGCTGGCCAGCATGAGGAAATCGGGGTTATCGGTAAGGGTGGTTTCGCTATAACGTTCCTGGAAGAACAGCTGCTGCCATTGTCGAACCATCCCTAACCGCTGGTTGTCGAGTAACACGATCTTCAGCGGTAACTGCTTACGCTTCACGGTTCCCAGCTCTTGCACATTCATCATGAAAGAGCCGTCACCGGAGATACAGATAACCGTATCGTTCGGGCGCGCGACCTGGGCGCCCACCGCGGCTGGCAGGCCGAAGCCCATGGTGCCTAAGCCGCTCGAGGTGATGAAGTTCTCAGGACGGGTGTAGGTCATGTGCTGAGCGGACCACATCTGGTGCTGGCCCACGTCGGTCGTGACAACGCATTCCGCCGGTTTACGATCGGAGAGCTGCTTGAGCAGCAGAGGCGCATAGATAGCGTCACCAGGATGATCATAGCGCCAGGCGTGCTCGGCGCGCATCCCGGCGTTGTGCTGACGCCAGGCGTCGATGGCCAGCGGCTGCTGCAACACGGGCAGCAGCGCATTCAGGTCACCCTGCAACGCAACGTGCGTCTGGCGCAGCTTATTCATTTCCGCCGGGTCGATATCCATATGGATAACTTTCGCATGCGGCGCGAAGGTATTCAGCTTACCGGTCACACGGTCGTCAAAGCGTGCGCCGACGGCGATCAGCAGGTCACATTCCTGTACCGCCAGGTTAGCGGCTTTGGTGCCATGCATCCCCAGCA
>NZ_JBMEZZ010000023.1:0-21621 GCF_048822415.1 Klebsiella sp. C360 | reverse complement strand
TGCGCGATACTGAGATCAGTTTCTTTGAACAAAAAAAACCGCCTTTCGGCGGTCAGTATTCAGTAGCTGGAACGGTAGTCTCTCCCCCGATTCCAGCGGTCTTGCCAGTGTTCGAGGAATGATTCAGCGAGCTTAGGCATGTTCCAGATCACCACCGCATTCTCCGAGTTTTTCGTTTCGGCCGCTTTGGTGAAATTAAAGCTGCCAGTTTCAACGGTCACATTATCCACGATGATCACCTTGTCATGCTGGATAGGGAAATCACTGTCAGTACGCAAAGGGATGCCGCTGTTCGCTATGTAGTTCATGGCCGCAATGCTGGCGCGCCCCGTATTGCCCCTTTCATCAATTACGATTTTCACATCAACTCCCCGTTTTTTGGCTGCTACCAGTGCCTTCATAATATCCGGGGCGGTAAAAGAATAAGCCATCATCCGTATCGAGGTTTTTGCGGAGTCAATGGCGCTCAGGACGAGAACGCGGGCGCTTCCTTCAGGCGAGTAGCCAACCTGAACGGATGGTTCCACCGCAAAGGCGGGCAGGGCGGCTGTCGTAAATGCTGCGGCCAGAAGCCAGGTTGCTAAGTTTTTCATTACAGGCTCCCGTTCACACACTGCATTTTATATTCAGGGTCAAAATAAATTTCTTTGATTTTCCGCTTTTCCATATGCACCACAACGTCAATGGTGGAGTAGAGCATTCGCATAATATCGCTCATATCGAGCATACGGCCGATAGGGGTCGCCTTGATAAGCAGCCCAATACGGTTAAAGGCATCGCGCGCAGAGTTAGCGTGCGTTGACATAACACCGCCTGGATGGCCGGTATTAAGTGCTTTAAGATAATCCCACGCAGCATCATCCCTAAGCTCAGTCATGATGATACGGCCCGGTGTCAGACGCATACAGGCTCGCAGGGCATCAGTGGCGCTGACGCGGCCGATCTTTCCTGCATCGCCGTACATCATATAAACGGCTTCTACAACGTGATCGACCGTGACTTCGTGAACGTCCTCTAAAATAATTACACGCTCGTCTTTATGTAGCGATTTTAACAGCGCGCGCGTGAGTACCGTTTTCCCCGACCCGGTTTCACCGCAGATCACGATAGTGCGTTTCTTCTCAACGGCGGTTTGCAGGAATGCGGGCCATTTTTCGCTGCTGTGCAGCTCTTTAAGGAAAAAATCATCATCCGTTAGGCTTTGCTTGCTGCCGGTAATCTTCCGGCAGTCACTGAAAATCCCCTCGCTGGTCAGCTGCTCCAGATTTTTATCGGCCGCCAAATCCTTACGAAACGCTACGGCCGTTGTACCGTCAATCACCGCAGGGGGCAGACAGATAACGCCCCTGATCCCGCCAGGCAGGATCACGTCATTAATGGCCTGCATGGTCAGCTTGTTGCTGCTCACCAACGATTTAGCAAGGTTCCTAATAAAATCTGCCGTAATTGCCGCGTTCTGCACAACCCTGCGGCCGCTGAACGTATCACAGATAACTTCCTGAAAGCAGTTAATGCGAATTTCAAAAACAGTAGGATCTTCTAAATACTCGCGCAGTGGGCCAAGTTGATAGAAAGCTGCATCAGTCATGATTACTCCTGAAGAAAAGCGGGCGCTAAGCGCCCACTTTTTTAGTTGTCTGCGAGCGTATAAACGCCGCTGAAATCGAGGTCGCGGGCAACAAAAATGCTCACCGCATCACCCTGCTGATCGTAGAGGGTAGGGGGGATAGACATGTAAGAGCGAAGTGCTTCAGACGCCAGCTGCTCACCGCTGTTTTCTGTGCTGTTGTACTGAATGTTATTACTCTGCGTCTGGTTAACCAGCGCCGTTAAGGTGTCAGAGAACAACGAAATCATGATCGCACCACGCAGACGCTCCCACATATGGGTATCCACCTGGCCCGGAATCCCCGCGCTGCCGAGTGAGTTCGTTCCGGCACTGTCAATATTAACGATTGTCCCGTCCTGGTCATTGCGGATACGCTCCCAGAGAACAAACACGCGCGCCTGGCCGTCTTTGATACCACCGGTAATCTGCCCGTCAACCCATGAGCCTTTATCAATCAGCCTAACGAGTCCATCAGCTGAGTAAACGTCCTGTGAAACCCGGCAGGAAACCTGACCCGGAACAGTGGTATCCAGCTCGGTGCCGGTACCACAGGGGATCATTTTGCCTTTCGGAACAGTCAGGCTGGGATTAGCCATGACTCCAGCGCGGCTAGCCTTCAGCCTTGCAGGAGTCAGGTTTTTAGCGAGTGCTGAACTACCTTCGCTTGTTTCGTTGTCCTGGGGCTGCACTCCGGGACTATTGCTTGTAGCCGCCTGATTAGTCTGGGCCAGCTCGCCGCCCAGACGACGCTGCATAGCCAGTTCTTCAGGCGAAGGTTCTTTACGCTTATTAGAGGTACGCGCGGCGGTATTGCTGCTGCCCGCATCTGCATCTGCCTGTGCGGCAGCCTGCACAGCACGGGCATCAGTGGCGCTATTCTGCGCAGTTGCAGGTTTATTAACATCAGGATCGCTGTTAAAGCTGTAGTTTGGCAGTGTATTGGCCTGTTGCGCTTTACCACCGTCTTTATCAGCTTCAGCTTTAGCCGGGGTGCGAATTTTACCCATGACCGTAATCCCGATGAATACCAAAGCAAGCAGCGCCATCAGTATGACAAAGGCTTTCATACCAGGAGCCGAACGGCGGTTACTGCCTTTAAATCCGCCACGCTCGCTTTCAAATTCACCGTCTCCGGTGTTTTCATCGAGTTCCTGATCTACATCGACACTTTTACGGGCCATCAGTTATCCTCCCCAATTTGAACCCTGCGCACATCCGGGGAAGCCGTACCGGTTGCTACCGCACCGGCGCCCGGTGCGAAATTATTATTACGAACGCCAACGACTTTATCGCCCAGACGAATACGCCACTCTTTAGCGACGGTTTCCACCTCGATGATGTTGCGGTTCTCACCCACAACATGAGAGTTAGGCAGCGTTTCTTTGCCACTGGCCGAGATCATGTAGACCTGCGGTAACTCCGCATTGGCCGGAAACTCAAACCGGGTAAAGCGGTAGTTATCCCAGACGTGAACCGGCTGGATGCTGCGCATTTCAGGCTGTTCGCTCATTACGTACTGATAGTTCTTCGCCCCCGCAAAAGCCGTCTGCTTCAGCTTCTGCGTAATGCGTTTTTTATCAGCCGCGCTTTTGGCTTTTTCCTGCTGCTCAAACGGATATTCATAGGTCAGCTGAAGAACGGCCTGGCGCACAGCCCACGGCGTTTCAATAAAGGATTTTGATACCGTACCGTCTGCATTTTTCTTCGTTTCTTCACCGATGAAATGGAGGACGATGTTATAGGTGCGCTTATCGGTGACGATCACCAGGTTGGTATCACTCATGGCCTGTTTCGGCTTCACAAAAAAATGGTTCATTTTGTGCGCAAACGTCCAGCTTTCAGAATCGCCAAAAGCATGAGTGATATAGGTTTCGTCAGGCGCGACAACAATGTGGGTAGCCACACCGGCGATAGCGTCAATTTTGACCACATTAACAGGGTTATAAACAACGCTTTTAATGCGATAGTCATAAGGAGAATTGCGGCCAACCTCAAGCGCCATAACGTTAGTGGCCGCGCCTCCCAGGACTGACAAAACGACTGCTGAAAGAAGTAGTTTTTTCATGGGGCAGCCCTCAGTTAACTTCAGGGTTGACGCGATAACTCGTCACGCGGAAACCCAGCGGGTTGACATAACGCTGCTCAGCATTCATCGCCAGCGATTTATATTCATACCCCATAATGGCAATCCAGCGCTGCGGCTGATCATCAACGGGATTGCTGCGCACGCGGCGAACCGTAGTAAAGCGTATCGTTGCTACGCCGTGCGGTTTATCGAGGATCACAGAGTTAATCTTCACGCGGGTCGTTTCACTGTCGCCCAGAACCTTATCAAGACCGTTGCGGCCCTTGAACTTGCTCTGGTAAGACTCTGCCACGTTCGGCGTGGACATTAAGCCAACGGCCGTATAGTCGACCTGAACTGAATAGAAGTCATAGCTCTCACGGTGAATGACATATTGTGTCAGCCAGAACTTATCAATTTCGTCACCATAAGAGGTCTGGTCGCGGGTCAGCTTGACCTGCTGTACTTCGTGAGTGGCCTCGTTGAGCGTTAGCAGATGTGCGGGGATTGGCTGGCTGTACTTATGCACCACGTAACCAACTAAAGAGAGTGCAAAAACAGTTACCACCGCTGAACCGGTGGCAACCATCCAGGCGGTACGCCGGGACTTCAGCACTTCATCCATCAGATCAACTTCAAGCCCTTTACGGCTTTCGTTGAACTCTTTAATGGCTTCACGTGTAAGCCCTGTTTTTTTATTAGCTTTCATTTGCACCACCTTGCGTATCAACCGGGATTGTTTTGTTTACTGGAACGGTGTTGCTCCAGTCCGGCTCCGGTGGCGGTTTATGCCCGCTGGAACAGGCGCTAATCAGAAGAACTCCCATAAGCAATAAGCTGCGCATTACGGCATCCATTATCGGTTGTTGAACGTACTAATTATAATAAGTCGCCGAAATTGCAATTTCAACGACTTTTGTTTTAATTTTATGCAGCCTTCTTCCCGCGACTGCCCCTTGCCTTACCACTTAAATTAGAACCACTGCTTCCTCCGCTGTTGCTGCCACTTCCTCCACCTGCCGATTGCTGGCCGCCGCCACTGTTACCGCCTCTGAACGCATTACCGCCAAACATGCCGTGGCTGCCCATATTGCCAAGCGCCTGCATGGAAGAACCCGTAGAGCGTGCGGCGTCAGCAACTCCGGCGCTGATACCGCTACCCCAGCTGGCGGCAATTTGCGGAATCTGGAACAGAACGAAAACGGAAATGACCGTCAGTAATAAGGCGGAGATAGAACCAGTGATTGATGAGTAAGCGGCATCAGAGTTCATCGAGGACAGGAGGTTGTCGAACATCTGCATGATGAAACCAAACACGAGCGCAAGAATGACGACGACAAGGCCATAGTTAATGACCGACGCCAGCCAGCGAGCAAAGATGTTTTTTGTCGCTCCCCACAGCAGGCAGAAGATTGCAATCGGGCCAAAACAAAGCGTAACGGCCAGAAGGATCTTAGCCATGATCACAAAGCCCGCACCGAGGCCGCCCAGCACAACGGTAGCAATCATCATAATGCCGCCAATGGCATACGCGGCCAGGCCGCTCGATGAAAACACGTCTGCGGCTTCCCATGCGGTGTTGACGATCTTGATACCTTTTTCAATACCGCTATCAATAATCGCCGGTACGCCACTTGCACCGACTTTATTAGGGGCAGACAGTATCCCGGCAAAATCATCCGGCAGGTGAAGCGCCACGTTGACCAGTTCCTGTTGATACCAGCCGCCCGCCGTTGCAAAGCTCAGGATAAGGGCTATGGAAAGATACTCTTTAATCAGCGAACTCAGGCTGTCGCCCGCCCCCGGATTAAACGCTGAGTACATCCCCTGAACCATCAGCTTGATTGTCAGACAGGTGGCAATCAGAGGCGTTACATCAGAGATAATGGTGGCAACATTGGCGCTCACCATTGACGTAATCGCCCCGTCTACTTTTGCGAAAATGTCTGCGACTAGGGTGAATGCCATATTGCCTCCTTACTCCTAAATTTTCGGTGAATTGATTTCGCCGTCTTTTTTGCCGAACACAAACAGCTGACGATCGGCTTCGCGCGCGTTTTTGCAATCAGGTTTCTGAAGTTCATCCGCGTCTTTCTTGCATTCCTGAATTGTTGCCTTGCGCTCTTTCTCATGTTTTTTGTACCACTCCACGTCATGCGAGGCATCGCAGGCCACCAGGAGGAAAGGGATAACAAGCAGTAGTTTTTTCATAATTACCTCAGTTAATTGAAGGTGACGCGGTAACGTCCCCGCCGGTTCCAAAAACAAAATTGTGGGTGGCACGTTCTTTCTGCGCACGTAATAGCTTGTCCTGTGACTGCTGCAACATGTTCATCAGATTCAGCTTCGCCTGCTCACCCTGAATAGCACCCTGTGACGTCTGGATACGGGCCTGTAAGTCAGCAATCGATTTCAGGTCTGGAGTCGTTTTAATCTGCTCCGTCAGCTCCTGCATATCGGTTAGTTCCTGCATCTGGTTGTTGTAGGCTTTTTCTGCCATAACGCGGTCATAAGCGCCTTTTTCAGCCAGCTTTTTGTTCATGTAGGTAATTGCTTCGCTGGGCGTCATGTCGTCAACTTCCGCATTAAACTGGCCCATCATGCTGTTAACTGAAGGCGTGACGGAAGAACTGGAGTTCATGGCGTCGCTGTAGATCTCCTTCCAGTTGTCCGGCAAATTATTTGCCAGCGTGCTGGTAGACGTCCCCAGCAGATCGCCCAGGTTGGTTGTCTTTGCCATCGACTCATACATATTTTTCTGCGTTTGCAGCTGGCTTTTAAGCTGCTCCAGCTGCTGCGCCATTTGCTGAAGCTGCTCGACCTGTTTAGCCAGCTCAGTAGGGTTGGTCACGATGATGCCTGCGGAAGCGCTTTGCGCGCCTCCCAGAATCAGGCCGGTGGTCAGCAATACTGCCGTCAGTGTTTTTTTCATGGTGTTTTGCCTCGTTGTTAAGCCGTCAGGCGCCAGTATTCTTTGAGCCATACTTCAGGGTCATTACCGAGCCGTTCAACCAGCTCATGCGCAATTTCGGCGTTTTGTGGTTCACCGGACAACACGCTAAGAACGTTGTCCATTGTCTTAATATCTGCATCAATATCGTCGCTGTTGCGAGGGTAGAGATTGAAAGAAGCAATCGCAGACTGTTGCCCTTGTTTAACCAGGAACTGTCTGGAGTGTTCGGTAATCGACATCAGCGCGTCGTATTCAGCATCAGTAAGGAAGGCATAATCCTCTCGGATAGCTTCCGGATCGCGCAGGCAGATTTTTGTGACGGTCTGCGACATGATCGTGCGGCCAATACGGCTGGACAGCGCATCGTTCGGCTCCTGCGTGGCAAACACATAGATAGCGTCTTTCTTACGGTCAGTTTTGATACCACGCTTAACTTCACGCTCGATAACCGGATCGTCAAGGTAGGCGTGGAACTCGTCAAAGCACTGAATGACGCGGCGTTTGCCGTCGATGGAGTCACGTACCCGGTACAGAAGGTACATCATGAGCGGAGTACGGGCCGGGCTGGATACTTCCTCTTTGGCTGCGATAAACTCGGATAAATCGAAGCCAAAAATATCATTCGCGCTGAGATCCAGGCTGTCTTTATCATTGTCAAACAGCCAGCCATACTGGCCTTCGCGCGTCCATTCGCGCAGCAGCCCTTTCAGTGATACGCCATTTTCCACAACTTCATTCACGTACCCGTCCAGGATAGTAACGGTGCGCGCCTCGCGTGGAATAAGTGAGCCTTCCCCCATAACCGCATCAACGCCTTCAGCCAGTTCGGTAGCCATCGTTGCGCTGATAGGCCCGTTATTGGTGGTTTCCACACAAATGCGGAACAGGTTTTTAATGAGGGCAATATTGCGTTTGGTCGGTTCAATCTGAAGCGGGGCAAACCCGGACGGCATACCCTGTTGCAGAACTTTATAGTAGCCACCAACGCTTCGAATGAACGGCTCCATACCGCGGTCACGGTCATAAACAAAAAGCCGCGGGTTGTACTTCATTGACTGCGCCAGCAGGAAGTTAAGCAGCGTGGTTTTACCTTCCCCCGACATACCCGTTATTAACGCATGGCCCAGCGGGCGTTTACCGTAGGAAAGTTCTTCAAGCGGGGTCACATGGAAATTAAAATAGAGTGGCGTACCGCTGATCGTGCGGAACATGGTCAGCGCTGGCCCCCACGGGTTATTGTCAGGCTTGCCACGCATAAAATTGTGGAACGGGCTGAAGTGCAGGAAGTTCCATGAGTTTATCGGAACCGGGCGCGGCGCCCATTTCTGGTTGCCAGGCAGTCTCGCATAATATGCAGCCTCAGAGGCCAGGCTGATAGTCCCGCCAACCACGCCACAGCCGGTTAGCATAACCTTCACACGACGCGCTTTGCGCTGTACCGCGTTTTGGTCATTATCCCAGACATGCACGGTTCCATGATGGTAGCCCATCACGAACTCTCTGGACGTCAGCATATCGAGCGCAGTACCAAGCTGTGCCAGCTGGCTTTGCGCACGGTCGCGCGTTTCCTGCAAAGATTTTTCCTGATGCGTCAGAAACGTTTTAGCTGAAGATTCAGAGAGGCAAGAAAAACTCTGCGTCAGAAGGTATTCAAAATCGGCTTCTTTAAGCATGTTAAGCTGGCCTGGCTCTGTATCTTCTTCGTATTCACGAAATTCAATGCCGGTGGTATAGAAGTTGTGATCTACCGTTCTGATCTGGACAACATCCCCCCACAGGGAGCTAACAGGGCGGTTGTCCATGATGTACTCACGGATACGATCACGGCAAACAGGCACGATGGCCCATTCCATATTTGCGAGGAAATAAAGGAACTCCAGCGCTTTTGAATAAGCGTGAGCCTGCGAAGGTTCAGGCTCGTTGCGTTCGATAACAATGGCTTCGTCAAAAATGTCTGATTCATCGACTTCAGCAAGTTCTTCACGTTCTTTTTTATCAGGCGCAGGAATTTCAACACCGCGTTTGTCACGATAATAGATACCCAACTGCTGAATGCCATACGGCTTCATTGCTTCCAGGATTTGTTCAGAAATATCTTCCAGACCTTCAAGCGCCTCATTCTGCATTTGCTGAATTTCGTCACGAGTCGGCTTTTCAAATTTCGCCAGAAACTTCTGTGTTTTATCCCCTACCTGTTTGTAAATAACGGTCAGATAAAGGTCATTAATCAGCTGCTTGGAATCACCGTGCAGCTTACGGTTATATTGATCAACATAAGCAGGGAAAAAATGGTCATACTCACCATCCGGGTACTCTTTAGCCTCATGGTGATATTCATGCGTCCACAGCTCTACATGGTCTGTTCCGAAGCTCTTGACCAGCGTATTAAGGTCTTTATGCCAGGTGACCAGTTCCCGATCTGATGCGCAGTCATGTGTGCGGCCATCCAGCTTGAAAAAAGCCATCAGATCGCCGTTTTCCATCGAAATCACGTAATCATTGAGGTGATAAGAATAGGGCAAATACTTTTTATTTACTGATGGCTCCTTACGGTAGGCATCAATTTTTTTTGGCTTCGTAGCGGTGGCAGCTCTCATTATTTTAAACCCTTACGTTTGTAGTCAACAGAGGAATAAGACGATCCTCCCCACTGCTTAAACGGAGAATCAAACCAATTACTGAATTTGGTTTTCAACCACAGGCCCATAATTCGAAACATGCGGTCGTCATATTTTGTTAATGCAGCTGAAGGAATCCACAAAAAGACGAACACCAGAATCGCCCACATATGAATAATCATAAAAAGCGAGGCAGAAATCATGAATATCATCATAGCTACATTACGTGGTACACCCAGCGCGCGAGGTAAGCGAGTCGCACCTTTGAAAAGCGGTCTTTTCCCGTCAACGAACATCTTTGTAGTCCTCACTTTGGGGGACAAAAGTCCCCCCTTTTCGCGTTGTTCAGCTTCCTACGCCCGTCAGGGAAACCAGAAATGATGCAGAACCAATACCAATCAGCGAGATTACGATACGAGGAATAAAGCTGGCTGGGATTACGTGAAGCATCCACATAAAGCAACTAACCATGATCGCAATAGCACAACCAATTGGAATCCATGTGCTCAACCACGTCTGGATTGATGTAGCGGTTGATTCACCAGTATCGGTGCCAGCGGCCAGCGCAATTTGCGGCAGGGCAATGGACAAAACGCCCATAACTACCGCAGGGCCATACTTCTTAAACAACGTGGTCATACTTTCTCCTTACTCACTATCTTCTGTTGATTGCAGATTTAACCGGCATTCTTCAACGCCACACTTATCTTTCAAAAACTCTGCCAGTAGCCTTAAATCAGCCCAGGTTCGTAGCTCATGCTCTTTGTTAACCCTAATGGAACATGCGATCTGGCCCAGCTGTTCATCGTCTATCTGAAAAACGGGATACCACTTCTTTAATGAAACCCGTTCTATCGTTACCTCCTTCACTTTTCCTGCTTCAAATAGCTCCAGGATCTGTGATTGCAATACAAGGTACAAACGTTCCATCCATAACCTCATTCCCCCTTCGCTGTTTCCTGTCTGGTTAAAAAGGCATCCGTATTATTTCGGCTGAAGGCATCGCCATCACCCGAACCAAAAACATCTTGTTCACCGTCATACTGCGGCGCCGTACTTTTTGCCTGCTGAGGCTCAGTCGCGGTGCTGTCCTCACTGGTCTGGCCGTCAGGTAGCAGCGTAGGGATTTTCAAATCAGTTGATTGACGCGCCACGTTGATAACTTTCGTGACATACCCGTTAGAAATCCCGTTTGTGAGTGAGCCGGTGTTGTAGCAGGAAAGCGCGTGTCTCAGCGCAACCTGCCCGGCTGGGTAGGATTTCAGGGCGCTATCATAACAGGCTTTAAGGATGGTCTGGCTCGCCCGCAGGTTGATGCAGGGTTTGAAAATATCGTCAACCGAAAGACCCAGGCCCACTAAATTATTTGAGTTAATTTGTGCAAGGCCCATATCAAAACTTTTATTATCCTTCAGCAGAACTTTCGCAACGCTGACGGCCTCAGCTTCAGTACGCGGTTGCTGTTTTAACTGAATACTACCGTTAATATTGATCCTGTACGGCCCATTTGAGGACTCATGGCCGACGATGTACGCCATCGTTAAGGGTGAAACATCAGGCGCACATCTCTGCGCAAGCCTGGCAACTTCATCGGAGGCAGGCGCAGCACTGGCACGGCCAGCACAAGCAAGGCAGGCCAGAGCGAGAACCAGGAGTTTTGGATGTTTACTCATTTATGTTTCACCGCGTAATTGTAATTTCGACGACTTTTGTTTATGATAAGGGCTAATGAGATCGTGTCAAGAAGAAACGAAAAGAAAACCGCTGAAGGAAGGAAGGTGATGCTGGTTCCCCTGAAATCAGAAAAACGACCAAAAGGCGAACCCGTGTATCGTGACCCGGATAACCCTTTTAATACGTGGACTGGTATAGGGAAGCGCCCGGCCTGGCTAACTGCAAAATTGGACGCTGGCATTAGCCTGGAAGCCATGAAGATGCAGGGCGTAGCCAACCCCAGAGAACATAGACCAGCAAAATACCGCGACCCCAGGAACGCAGAAAATACCTGGTCCGGGACTGGCCGCCGACCCACATGGCTCAAAGAGCTGCTTGATAGTGGTTTATCACTTGATGATCTGAAGATATAACCGGAGGGTATAAAAATGGGCGAACTTATTGATTTTGCGGAAAGGCAAAAAAGCAGAAGGAAGAAAAAGGCATCTTCCATTCCGCCCATTTTTAGAAAATTTCGTGTCCATGCGATCAGGTTACTCGCCAGCATCATCAAATCCGGCTCTTATTCAGTTGCTTATATTGTTAAGAAAATTACAGGAAAGTTAATCAAGTTTTACACAATTTTAACGATTTTCGTTTTTGTTGTCGAATATATTGCAGGCGATATAGGTTACAAATCTATTTATAACGCAGCGTTATTATTAATATTGCTTACCGTTATCAACATTCTGGCGAGTGTATATCTGAACAAACTGTTAAGGACAAAACAATGAAGAAACTCTTAATACCTCTGATAGCAGCTGGTAGTCTGCTTTATATTCCTGCCAGCCATGCTGAAGATCCCTGCAAAGTTATTATGTGCATGGCGGGCAAGCTCACCGGCGATAGCGGCGGAAGCGAGTGTAACAGTGCTGAAGCTGCTTTCTTCAATATCGTTAAAAAGAACAAGCACGGCTTTTTACCCAACCACACGAAGGATGCCAGGAAGGCTTTTCTTAATGAATGCCCGGATAATGGCGAAGGTGGAAGTAACCAGTCGATGATAAGCCAGATCATAAGTAAATACGGGAAAGTTCGCTTATAGGCGAACTAGGAATAATCTCAATTTAAGGAGCCAACGTGAAAAAAATAATATTAAGTGCATTAGCCTGTACAGCTCTCTTAACTGGTTGCGTCAGCCAGGATAAAGGTAATGCGATGCAGAGCCAGCTGAATAACCAGCAACGCCAGATTAACGAATTATCCGTTCGTTTGCAGTCTGCGGAGTCCCGGCTATCAAAGCAGGAAGAAAAGCTGCGCAACGAACTGCTGCAATCCAGCGGCTATTGCTATCTGAATGGCGCCCGCTACTCGACCGGCACCGTACTTTACGGGCGGATTTGCCAGAATCAGTCAGGCAGCGCTTCGTGGCAGGTATACAGCCGTCGCTAAACACCAGGGCGGTTTAACCGCCCTTTTCTTTACCCTCAGAAAGCCCACTATGACCATGATCCCCTTCCCCACTACAGAAAACCTTATTCTATGGGCTTGCAGCGCCATCGCACTGCTTGCCGTTGTATTCTTCCGGCGTTCAGTACGGCACAGGCGACACAAAAGGAAGCAGCAAAGTGCGCGGCGGGTGCTGGAGCGCATAAAGACGTTGCCGGGCTTCCCACAAAAAATTAACTACCTGAGGAAAATTGATCCTTTTGTGTTTGAAGAACTGTTGCTGGAAGGATTTGAAGCGCATGGCTTCAGAACCATCAGAAACAAACGCTATACCGGCGATGGAGGCATTGACGGCCAGGTAATAATAGGAAAATATCGCTATCTTATTCAGGCTAAACGCTATCGCGGCCATATTGCTTTACAGCACGTACAGGAGTTCGAGAAGTTGCTTAAACGTCATAACTGTCGCGGTCTGTTTTGCCATACCGGGAAAACCGGCGCAGGTTCAAAATCTGTCAGTATTGCCAGTGAACGGATGGAGATTATCAGCGGCCAGCGCCTGATAGATTTGCTCACGCCCGGCAGCTCCTTCACTATCGCAACCGCCCCGCAGACGATGATGAAGCGTACCGCAGCAACACTAGAAACGAGCACCATTGTTAAAGATGCCGGTAAAGAAAATCGATACCATGAGAGTTAATTAAATGAAGTCAGTAACTATAGAAGCAAAAACATTTGCTGAAATGTTAGGAATAACAGAAGGTGAGTTAATCTTTGCCATTAAGAAAACTGGCACATTCAAAAACAAGACCATCCCACAACCTCATGAGCCACATAAATCAAATAATAGATTTTTATATTCAGACGTAATGAGGTTTATAGAATCACTAAAAGACAAAGAGAACCGGTAATGACTCCAACTTACTGATAGTGTTTTATGTTCAGATAATGCCCGATGACCTTGTCATGCAGCTCCACCGATTTTGAGAACGACAGTGACTTCCGTCCCAGCCTTGCCAGATGTTGTCTCAGATTCAGGTTATGTCGCTCAATGCGCTGAGTGTAACGCTTGCTGATAACGTGCAGCTTTCCCTTCAGGCGGGGTTCATACAGCGGCCAGCCATCCGTCATCCATACCACGACCTCAAAGGCCGACAGCAGGCCCAGAAGACGCTCCAGCGTGGCCAACGTGCGTTACCTAACAATAAACCTGTTTAAATATCCAGATAAAAACATTCAATCTGGGTCAAATGAGTGATACAGTTTCACCCATAAGACCCAATGGAGGCAATATGTCTGAATTTGAATTACTGGCGCAGGATCTGCTTGAGAAAGCAGAAGCGGAAGAACAACTGCGACAGGAAAATGATAAAAAGCTGCTCGGGCAGGTGCTGGAAATCTATGACCAGAAGTACGTGGCTGAACTGCTTAGAAAAGTTGGTAAAAATGAGTGGAGTCGCGAGACTCTTAATCGCTGGATTAATGGTAAGTGCTCACCTAAGACGCTGACGTTAGCCGAAGAGGAACTTCTACGAAAAATGCTTCCGGAAGCGCCTGCACATCACCCTGACTATGCCTTCCGGTTTATTGACCTGTTTGCTGGGATTGGAGGTATACGGAAGGGCTTCGAAACCATCGGTGGCCAGTGCGTTTTTACCAGTGAATGGAATAAAGAGGCTGTGCGCACATATAAAGCTAACTGGTTTAACGATGCTCAGGAACACACTTTCAATCTCGATATTCGTGAAGTCACGCTCAGTGATAAACCTGAAGTACCTGAAAACGATGCCTATGCTTACATTAATGAGCATGTGCCGGATCATGATGTACTTCTAGCAGGTTTCCCCTGTCAACCGTTTAGCCTTGCGGGCGTAAGCAAGAAAAACTCGCTCGGGCGCGCGCATGGTTTCGAATGTGAGGCTCAGGGAACGCTTTTCTTCGATGTGGCGCGTATTATCCGCGCAAAAAAACCTGCCATCTTTGTTCTTGAAAACGTTAAAAACCTGAAGAGCCATGACAAGGGTAAAACCTTTAAAGTCATCATGGATACCCTCGACGAACTGGGCTATGAAGTTGCGGATGCAGCTGAGATGGGCAAAAACGATCCTAAAGTTATCGACGGAAAGCACTTTTTACCTCAGCACCGAGAACGTATCGTTTTGGTCGGTTTCCGCCGTGATCTGAACATTCACCAGGGCTTTACCCTGCGCGATATTAGTCGTTTTTATCCGGAACAGCGTCCGTCATTTGGCGAACTGCTGGAACCCGTGGTTGACAGCAAATATATACTGACGCCGAAACTCTGGGAGTATCTCTATAACTACGCCAAAAAGCACGCAGCTAAGGGTAACGGATTCGGTTTTGGCCTCGTTAATCCTGAAAATAAAGAAAGCATTGCCCGTACGCTTTCTGCTCGCTATCACAAAGACGGGTCTGAAATTCTGATAGACCGTGGCTGGGATATGGCCACAGGTGAAACAGACTTCGCGAACGAAGAAAATCAGGCGCATCGGCCCCGCAGGCTGACTCCGCGAGAGTGCGCGCGCCTTATGGGTTTTGAAAAAGTAGATGGCAGGCCTTTTCGCATTCCTGTGTCAGACACTCAGTCGTACAGGCAGTTCGGTAACTCCGTAGTGGTGCCCGTGTTTGAAGCCGTAGCCAAACTGCTTGAACCTTATATCCTGAAAGCGGTTAATGCCGATTCGTGCAAGGTTGAACGAATCTGATCGCTCCTCCCGGTATTTATGCCGGGAGATAATCTATGGAATATCTGCGTAAAGCCCTGTCAGCTCAGCAATAAACGCACCTAGCGTCATTAGCTCAGCTCTCACCGCCTCCGGGTATTTTTTGTGCAGAGATGATGGCACGACCAATCTGACACCCGACTCCCGCATCTCCCGATATTGAGCCAGAGAAACTCCCTCCTGGAGTGTAAACAGATGCACCTGATGAATTTTATCGGCCTCATTCAGTATCTGACGCCAGCGATCCTTACAGGTAGTCTTGACTGCCAGCATGCGCAGATTTTCTACGGGAAACTCAGTATCGTGGTAAGCCCCTGCGGAAGGGAAAAGGAAATCGGGTTTTTTATTACCTTCTGTGATGGCCTGCGTCGCAAAGTGTCGCAGGCCGTGCTCAATGAATAGATGCTCCAGGTGCAGTTCCAGCGACTTCCCGGCTCTGGATTTACGGCGATTGCTGACAGAATTGGCCAGCGCAATAAATTCATCCACAGAGCCAAATCCTTTCCGGATGATATCCAGAACATGCAGTTCCTCAACCAATAGAAATATGTCGTACTCCACGCGCCGGCGGTCAAGAAGTTGCTCATCCGGATCAAGGGAATTTTTCACATAATGGCTGGCTGCATACTGAATAATTTCACTTCCCGACGGAAAGCGCAGGTGCCAGTCTTCAGGTAGAATATATTTATGATTTACTGGCGCTTGCTGTAGAGATAGTCCGCCTAGAATCTGTCCTGCGGGGCCGGATATAAGCGCTCCGGGTATAACTTCACCAATAGCGGTCTCAATGACGTCCTCTTCATCAGTGCTGGCGCATACCCAAATATTTACTTCCTTACAGTCCCCCCCTTGCTCATCAAGCTTGAAAGCCAGGAGCGTCAGAGCCCCTGTATTTTCAGGATCCTGAAGTGGGCTGCCTCTACCCCAGCGGGTAATCCTTTTTTCATTCCGGGTTTTACCAAAATGACGGCTGTTATAATAAATTGCCCTGGCTTCGCTGTCAGGGCAATCATGCGATGACACATGTGCGGTGAGAAAAACCGAAGGGTTCAGTTCACGGGTATGGTTGATAGACGGAAAGAGTTTTTCAACGATACCTGAAGGGATATAAAGCCCTACCTGGTGACCACCTGTTGCGCCGGTATCGTTGGCGGAAAGGCGTTTGATGTAGACGAAGTAATTCTCACATGCGATCTCAAGTAGCCAGTTGTGGAAAACCGACATAAGCATCCCCTGTTACCCTGAAACTCTACTCACCATTTTTTCATGATTATATACAAACAGTGTCATTTTCAGAAGACGACTGCACCAGTTGATTGGGCGTAATGGCTGTTGTGCAGCCAGCTCCTGACAGTTCAATATCAGAAGTGATCTGCACCAATCTCGACTATGCTCAATACTCGTGTGCACCAAAGCGAGGTGAGCATGGCGACGGAGGCTCTGTTGCAAAGATTGGCGGCAGTCAGAGGTAGGCTGTCGCTCTGCGCCGATCAGGCGGCTGCTGCGAAATGGTGGTTGAGCATGCCCATGGCCTCCGTCAGCGCCGAGGGCCCAATGCCAAAAGCTCTCTCCACAAGGCGCACCTCGCCCCTGATGCCGGGCTGCAGGCACCAGGGGCGAGCCTGTCCTTTGCGCAGGGCTCGCATGACTTCGAATCCCTTGATCGTGGCATAGGCCGTGGGGATCGATTTGAAACCGCGCACCGGCTTGATCAGTATCTTGAGCTTTCCGTGATCGGCCTCGATCACGTTATTGAGATACTTCACCTGCCGGTGGGCCGTCTCCCGGTCCAGCTTTCCTTCGCGCTTCAATTCGGTGATCGCTGCACCATAGCTCGGCGCTTTGTCGGTATTGAGCGTGGCAGGCTTTTCCCAGTGCTTCAGGCCTCGCAGGGCCTTGCCCAGGAACCGCTTCGCTGCCTTGGCGCTGCGGGTCGGCGACAGGTAGAAATCGATCGTGTCGCCCCGCTTGTCGACTGCCCGGTACAGGTAGGTCCACTTGCCCCGCACCTTGACGTAGGTTTCATCCAGGCGCCAGCTCGGATCAAAGCCACGCCGCCAGAACCAGCGCAGCCGCTTCTCCATCTCCGGGGCGTAGCACTGGACCCAGCGATAGATCGTCGTATGGTCGACCGAAATGCCGCGTTCCGCCAGCATTTCCTCAAGGTCGCGATAGCTGATCGGATAGCGACAATACCAGCGCACCGCCCACAGGATCACATCACCCTGGAAATGGCGCCACTTGAAATCCGTCATCGTTCCGTCCGTCCAATCTCCGCCAAGCATGCTCAAGCTTCACGATTTTTGCAACAGAGCCCACACGAGTATTGAGCATAGTCGAGATTGGTGCAGATCACTTCTGATATTGAACTGTCAGGAGCTGGCTGCACAACAGCCATTACGCCCAATCAACTGGTGCAGTCGTCTTCTGAAAATGACAATCGTGCCACCGGCTCCAGGTCTTATCGAACAGCTCAGACACATGGTCCAAATGCTGGTCGATCCGTTCGGCCAGTTTTTCGATGGCCTCTTGCTTGAGCTTGTCACTTTCCCTGAACTCGATGTTCAAGGCCCTGGCCACCTGGTTGAGGTTCCGGCCGATAGCTCCAAGCTGCCGGCACGATTCCCGTACGGTGTTCACTTCTTCATCAGTGAGGACCGGCATCCGGTTCAACGACCGCAGTCATTTCTGTACCTAAACAGTCCTGCGAATATGTGAGTTTTGACCTAATGAGCCACAAAAACTCATTTTCGCCCACGATAATTTTTCTACTTCCTTTCTTTGGAATGCTCATTTCAATATTCACATAACGTCGCTATCAATCGCGGAAAAGGCGTAGTGCGCGAAGCGAACGAAGCTTTTTGCCGTCGATTGCATAGCTTTGTGTACGCCCAGCATGGGCATGAACTAATGAGGTGAAAGTCCTCTGTAGGAAGGTCACCGTTCGATAACATGCTGTTATTAAACGTTAACTACTAGCGAATGGCAAGGGCTTACCCGTGAGGGGCGGTCTGAAGGAAGCCGCTAGCAAATTTGCGAGCTGATGAACAAGAACATCATATGAGGCGTAGGCTGAAGGTGAGTTGGCACAAGACGACGAAACCACGTGATCTAACGGCCACCGTAAATGATGCAGCAGTGCAAAGAAAGTTCATGTCCTTATCTGGGGAGATCTGCTTAGCATGCGATCGGTCATTAACCAGTAAGGCTCTGGTCTACAAGTGTCTTGGCTTTTCAATTTCATCAACTGGAAAGAGCGAATTAGATGAAAACCGATAGCGCATGACGGGGCAACTCGGCATGTGATTAAGCAGAAGTCAGCAGACGGCATAGTAGCCCAACGCCTATCGTAATGGATGGGATATGGTGAAGGCCTGAACATTTAGAAGAAGGAGGAGTCTTGCCAAACTTGTCGGTACTCACTACGTCGTCAGACGATTACTATCAACAGCGTATTAGCCCGCAACCAGCCTTCAGCAGCAATCTATTTCCGCAACTACTCGAACCTGAGAATCTACACCGAGCTTGGCGACAAGTGAAAGCCAATAAAGGCGCGTCGGGTATCGATGGCATGACCATCGAAGCCTTCCCGCGCTGGATGCAACAAGGCGGCTGGCAACAGTGTAAATCTCAGCTTGAGCGAGGAGAATATCAACCCTCAGCGGTCAGGCGCGTGGAGATCGATAAACCCGATGGCGGTAAACGCAAATTGGGGATCCCCACCGTGATTGATCGTGTGATACAACAAGCAATCGCTCAGATACTCACGCCGTTGTTTGACCCCTACTTTTCAGTCAATAGCTTCGGCTTTAGGCCGAACAGAAACGCCCAGCAGGCGGTACTACAAGTCAGGAATATCATCAAACAGAAGCGCAAATTTGCCGTTGATGTTGATCTGTCCAAGTTCTTTGACCGCGTCAACCACGATCTGTTGATGACTCAGTTAAGGAGTAAGGTGCAGGATAAGCGTCTGCTAGCGCTTATTGGCAAATACCTGCGAGCGGGCGTCATGGTCAACGACCAATTTGAAGCAAGCTTCGAAGGTGTACCTCAGGGCGGCCCACTCTCACCCTTATTATCAAACATCATGCTGGATAGTTTGGATAAAGAATTGGAAAGCCGAGGACATCACTTCGCCCGCTACGCTGATGACTTTATCATCTTGGTGAAGTCTCAACGGGCGGGAGAACGTGTTCTCAAGAGTATTACTCATTATCTTGGTACGAAGCTAAAACTGATCGTTAACGAGCATAAAAGCCAAGTAGTTAAGGTAGGTCAAAGCAAGTTCCTTGGCTTCACCTTTAACCGAGGAAAGATCCAATGGCATGCCAACACGTTGCACGTTTTCAAACAAAAGATACGACGACTGACGAACCGCAATTGGGGAGTCAGCATGAGCTATCAACTGTTTAAACTGCGGCAATATATGCAAGGTTGGATCAATTACTTTGGCATAGCCAACGCTTATCAAGGTTGCGTCGATTTAGACCACTGGATCCGTCGCCGAGTGCGTATGTGCTACTGGCGTCAGTGGCGAAAACCACGGACTAAGGTGCAGAACCTACTTAAACGAGGTGTCAGGATCCAAGCTGCCGTTGCTTGTGGACTCACAAGTAAAGGCCCTTGGCGTAGTTCGAAAACGCCAGGCATACAGCAAGCGCTGAGTAACGAGTACCTAGAGAAAGCTGGATTGTATTCACTAAGAGATGGATGGATTGCAGTTCATTATCCTAGCCAAATAACAGGTTAGGAGTTCTAAATGAACCGCCCTGTGCGGAGCCGCATGCAGGGTGGTGTGGGGGCTGGAGGCTAGATACCTCCGGCTACCCGATTAGAAATTTAGTTGCTTAGTTTTGATGGTTTTTTACTTTCGTTTAACCCTTTAACCGCCTGCTCTAATGTAAGTTTCAAGAGTGATGCGTCTCCAGCTTCACTGTGACTTGGAACAACCAGTTTTGCCTTACCATATTTGGATATTAATAATTTAGCGGACTTTGGCCAAGCTTCTAAATTTGCGTCACCCAAATTACCTAGACCGTACGGTTTAATAAAACAACCACCGAATAATATTTTCCTTTCAGGCAGCCAAACTACTAGGTTATCTGGAGTGTGTCCTGGGCCTGGATAAAAAACTTCAATTTTATTTTTAACTAGCCAATAGTTAACCCCGCCAAATGAATTTTTAGCTTGAACCTTACCGTCTTTTTTAAGCAGCTCATTAGTTAATTCAGACGCATACGTGGGGATGGATTGAGAATTAAGCCACTCTATTCCGCCCGTGCTGTCACTATGAAAATGAGAGGAAATACTGCCTTTTATTTTATAGCCACGTTCCACAAACCAAGTGACTAACTTTTCAGTATCTTTAGCCGTAAATGGAGTGTCAATTAGATAAGCTTCAGCATCTACAAGAACAACCAAACCATGTTTAGGAACAACGCCCCACCCGTTAACTTCTTCAAACGAAGTATGAACATAAACGCCTTCATCAAGTTTTTCAATTTTTAAATCTGGCAAAGGCTCTGCTGCGGTAGCAATGCTACAAAACAAAAATATAAAGAATACAGATAACTTGCTCATACTTTCCCTTTTCTAACTTTGTTTTAGGGCGACTGCCCTGCTGCGTAACATCGTTGCTGCTCCATAACATCAAACATCGACCCACGGCGTAACGCGCTTGCTGCTTGGATGCCCGAGGCATAGACTGTACAAAAAAACAGTCATAACAAGCCATGAAAACCGCCACTGCGCCGTTACCACCGCTGCGTTCGGTCAAGGTTCTGGACCAGTTGCGTGAGCGCATACGCTACTTGCATTACAGCTTACCAACCGAACAGGCTTATGTCCACTGGGTTCGTGCCTTCATCCGTTTCCACGGTGTGCGTCACCCGGCAACCTTGGGCAGCAGCGAAGTCGAGGCATTTCTGTCCTGGCTGGCGAACGAGCGCAAGGTTTCGGTCTCCACGCATCGTCAGGCATTGGCGGCCTTGCTGTTCTTCTACGGCAAGGTGCTGTGCACGGATCTGCCCTGGCTTCAGGAGATCGGAAGACCTCGGCCGTCGCGGCGCTTGCCGGTGGTGCTGACCCCGGATGAAGTGGTTCGCATCCTCGGTTTTCTGGAAGGCGAGCATCGTTTGTTCGCCCAGCTTCTGTATGGAACGGGCATGCGGATCAGTGAGGGTTTGCAACTGCGGGTCAAGGATCTGGATTTCGATCACGGCACGATCATCGTGCGGGAGGGCAAGGGCTCCAAGGATCGGGCCTTGATGTTACCCGAGAGCTTGGCACCCAGCCTGCGCGAGCAGCTGTCGCGTGCACGGGCATGGTGGCTGAAGGACCAGGCCGAGGGCCGCAGCGGCGTTGCGCTTCCCGACGCCCTTGAGCGGAAGTATCCGCGCGCCGGGCATTCCTGGCCGTGGTTCTGGGTTTTTGCGCAGCACACGCATTCGACCGATCCACGGAGCGGTGTCGTGCGTCGCCATCACATGTATGACCAGACCTTTCAGCGCGCCTTCAAACGTGCCGTAGAA
>NZ_JBMEZZ010000022.1:0-22606 GCF_048822415.1 Klebsiella sp. C360 | reverse complement strand
GACAAAATGCTGGGGCTGACAGAAACAAAAGGCCAGCCCCGGCCGGTTGCTCAGTACAGTGCAATGACAGGCTTCTTGATACCGCAGGCATGAGCGTATCGGGTCAGCGTGTCAATGCTGGCTTTGGTGATGTTGTTTTCCAGGCGGGAAATAACCGGAGGTGTAACCCCCATGCGTTCAGCAACCTGCGCTTTTGTCAGGTTGTCATGCTTACGCCATTCTGCCAGCAGCTCTCTGAGCTTCTCCTTGCGTTCTTCTTCCTGCCATGCAGCGCGATATTCATCGTCCTGCATCCACTCGCTATGCAGTTCTTTATGGCTTACCAGTTTCATTGAGTACCTCCGCTAAACGCTTTTTGGCGAGATCGATTTCTTTCGCTGGCGTTTTCTGTGACTTTTTGATGAAAACCCGCAGCATAATGATGGTATTGCCTTTGTGGTATACCCATATGCCCCTGGCGATGTCCGTCCCCATCGTGCGGATCTCGAAAAGTCCATCGCCCAGAGGCCTGGTGTCTGGTTCCCGCAGCAACCGGGCATCATATTCCAGTTTGCCGATGAGACGGTCAAACTTCACCCTGATTTTTACGGGTAATGCTGTGGCTTCTTCCCTGGCATCCGGATGATAAACGACGCTAAACATGTGACCTCCCGTTTCCTGTATATTAACCTACAGGCTAATTTTAATCAAAGTAAAGTTAACCTATAAGCTAATTTTCTGGCAGTTATCTTAGCGGCCTGGTCATTATCACGGACTGAAAGAATTTTTACGTGCCTGTGGCTTTTCAAATGGCTACGATGGATTGCCCGGACAAGGCCAGTATTTCGATAATCCAGGGGTGGATTTGTTCTGCTTGCCTTTGTCCGGGCACCAATCTAAGCGGCACGCTCTGCCTCCCAAAGAGAAAACCCACGCACACCGCATATCCTGCGCCCGCCACCCAGCGCGACATGATCGATTAGGGAGCAGGTTTCCCGGCTTCCACGACGTCGGAGACCAGTTTATGCGGTCCGGTCCAGTTTCCAGCGCGGGGAATAGCGCCACTTCATCCGCGGCTCCGGTGTGTCAGCTTGTTCGGGACCTGCCAGCGTTCTGCCTGACGCACAGACTCCGGTGTCTCTCTCACAATGAAGCTGATTTCATGCATGACACCATACAGCGGCTCCCCGGCATCCCGCAGCCAGTCCAGGGAGACCAGCGAGGCAAACCGCGATCGCCAGTTCCAGAAGGCAGGCTCCAGATCCCGCGCGTCAAACTCGTCAGCCCACTGGCGGTACCAGGTGTTAACGGTCTCCGGTGACTGAAAGTTAAGCTCCGTGATAGCCTGCCCCAGCAGGTTCTGTCGCAGCAACCAGGTATGTGCTATCTCTTTGCCTTCACGCCGAACTCTCCGGGTGAACGCAATATTTTCACGCTGCATCCGCCGATCGGTTCGGGTGTGAATCACTTCCGGAAAAAGTTCAGCCTGAACATCGGTTGTCAGCGGCAGCGGGCAGCATTCCCCCTGACTGGCAATCAGCGTATCCAGTGCCTCTTCCACCTGCTTCAGATTATTCAGCCGGTCTTTCGGATCACGGTGCAGGCCGGGAATACTCCGGGCGACGGCGCTGTTAATTCGACTGCAACCGGTCAGCATGCGCAGGAACGTGCGGACATGGGGCATCGAGGGCAAACGAGCGCCCCGAAACCGGGCGTCTTCCACGAACATGATGGCCTGCAAAGCAGCCTGGCGTGCAGGTTTCAGGGTCACAATGGCATGGGATGAGGGGATCACAGTTCGCCCTCCTGAGCCAGGGTGCTGATGATACTGGCAAAGGAATAGCCGTCAGTATCGAGACACGCTATCAGTGCCAGCGTGTGGGAGATCAACTCCGGGTTAAATGTTTCCATGCTACGAACAACGGAGAACGGCTGGCCGCCACGGGTCACAAAAACGACCATCCAGCGCGTACTCAGCTCTCCCGGACTGCAGACCGCCACATCAAAATGACCGTGAGAGGGGGAAAAACGGATCTGTACCGGAAAGAATCCGCCGAATTCACTTTTGTACTCTCCGTTGACGTCCCAGCTCTCCGGACAGGACAGATCCCGCATCACGGCATGGGTGAGTTCACGGCGAAAATCTTCACCGGCGGCGCGGTAGTCTTCCAGCTCTCCGGCGAACATGGTTTTCAGGACATCGGTGGTAATGATCGTGTGCATAGGTTTCTCCTTACCGCCGCCCCCCAGGGCGGCGTCTCCGTTATCAGGCGGCGCAGGCCGGGTTGTTATGGTCGGTGACGTGGTCGACATCAGCGTCTGTATCGCTCTGACTCGTTGCCAGACTGAGTTCAGACTTTGCGGCAGGCTGTTTCTGGTTGTCGGCACTGGTCATCCATTCCGGAACCCACCGGGTTTTTGACAGGAAGTGCTCTGCATGTTCAGAGGCATCCTTTTTCTTCATTTTCGCGGCGTCCTGTGCTGCGCCAGTCAGTCCGGCCTGAGAGAGTGCCTGTACAATGTGTGGCTGCTTCATGTGCGAGAAAAGGTTATCAGCCGTCGGTTTCCACCAGTCGCGAAGGTCAAACTGGATGGCGTTTTCCACCCCATCCAGCGAACTCTGGTGTTTACGACCAAACTCATCCTTGCCCTGTACACCATCAATAGAACAGGCGGTGCAGAAAGCCATCAACGCCATCAGGGTTGCGCCATCGAGCGTAAAGAAGGTGGTCATATCCTTTCGCCAGTTTTCCGGCAGCAGGGCTTCAAGGCGTTCTTTTTCAGCCTGGATTGCCTGAAACGCAACGCTGTTTTCACCGTCAGGTGCTTCACGGGTCAGCGCGTAATGCGACACACTCACGCTAATGCAGAACGGCTCTTTGACGGACGTCGTGGTATGGAAAACCGAATTACACAGTTTCCAGACCATCAGCGCGATGGCTTTCTGCGGCTGCTGCAACAGGGCCGCCTGAACCGCCAGTGTGCGTTCAGAAGAAAGGCGGGTCAGCAACGGGACACCGACGGCGTCCAGCGGATCGACTTTTTCAGGAGCCTGATCGGTGGATGCATCCTTCTCCTTTATTTTTTCATCGGCGCACAGCACCACACCGCGCTGTACTTTCACCTCCTGACCAGTCCAGGAAACCACCACTCCGGCGGATTGCTTCATTTCATCGGGCCATGTCCGGTGTTCAGCGCGAAACTCAATGGTCTGCTGTTCATGCCAGACCTCATTGAGTTCACCTGCAACACGCTCCCCGTCATCCCCGGTATTTTGTACTTCGAGTTCTTCTTCGCGTTGTGCAAGGAAGGCAAGTCGTTCCGATTCGGCTTCGGTATATGCCACAGGCGGGACAGCATGCAGACGCCAGATTTTAGTATCCTTCCCGTAGTGAGAAATCGGTTCAAGGCGGCCATCGCACCATGACCAGCCTTCTGCTTCGCGAAGGTGTTCCGCGATACTCTGCAGTTTTTCCAGCAGGGCGGTATCGAGAGAAGCACTTTTGACATAGCCGCCGTTTTCGCTGCTGAAGAGATCAACCCGGATTTCTTCCGGACTGAATGCGGCCTCTCCCACAAAGCGGAATTTGTCGCCGTTTGTGGAGACCTCTTCTGAGGTAATGAGGTTACGGATCGAGGACACTGATACTTCATTATTCCAGGACCGTTTGCGGGCGGATTCCAGCACTTCCACCTGGCGTTTCTGATCGCTTTCGAGCGCCAGTGACTGGCAGTGTTCGGTGGTGATTTCATCCTTCGCCAGCGCCTCCAGAATGTCGGGAGCCAGTTCGGTCAGCTTCAACATACGCTGAACATGACGGGTACCGAACCCCAGCAAGTCACCAATCTGCGCGGGGGTTTTCCCCTGTGCTGCCAGCGTGCGGAACCCGGCGATCTGTTCAGACGGATGCATTGCCATCTGCTGTTCGTTTTCTGCCATTGATGCCGCAACAGCCAGTTCATCAGGTACCTTTTTCACCATCACCTGATATCCGGCATCGATACGGTTTTCACTCTGCAGGAGCTGCAGAGCTTTCAGGCGACGACCACCTGCAGCCACACCACACTGCCCGTCATGAAGAGAATGAACGACCAGATTCTGCAACAGGCCAAGCGCTTCAATGGAGTCTGCCATTGAGCGTACTTTCTCCACCGGATAAGGGATGGTCCTGACGTTCAGGGGAGATTTTACCAGTGCCGTCACCGGGACATACTCAATCGGCGCGGCATCGAGAGCCGCTTTCAGGGCGGCGGCTTCGGCAGGTTTCACCGATTTTTTGCTGGTTTTTGGTGCAGTTTTTACCTTAGACTCTGTTGCAGACATAATTGATACCTCTCTGATATTGATGACTGTCTGCCGGACAGCCCCCCTGTCCGGCACCTCTTACTGCTTATTGCGTGTTACGGATGCCATAACGTTCGATATAACGGTTGAGCCATTTCCCGGCATCCGCTTCAAAATTCCATGCGCGCCACACCATTTCGCCGTTCTGACGAACGACCAGGCGAAAATGCGAACCCTGATCGTCTTCAATGGCGACATTTTCAAACTGTGCCGCCACCGCTTCAGCCTGTGCTCTGGTGAAGGTGTCATCCGGTAACGGACCGTTATCGTAAATACTCATCTCTCTCCTTTCGGCCCCACCTGGGCAGGGCCGGCCTGAAACGGGTTATCAGAACGGGGCATCGTCATCCATCGGCGGGTAATCATCCGGGGACGGCTGCGGGGGTTGCTGGGACGGCGCGGCACTCTGACGGCCTTTTTTACCGCCCTTCGCTTTCGGGGATGCCACAGGGGGTTCAGCAGGTTGTACCGGAGTCTGCGGCTGTGCGGGCTGATGAGGTACGGCGCTCTCTGACGAACTGCCCTCACGACGCCCACCCAGCATCTGCATCGTGCCGTTCTGCCCGACCAGCACCTCGGTGACATAGCGTGTGATTCCGGCCTCATCCTGCCAGTTGCGGGTGCGCAGCTGGCCCTCGATGTAGACCTGAGCGCCTTTACGCAAGTATTCCCCCGCCACTTCCGCGAGCTTGCCGAACATGACCACACGGTGCCATTCGGTGTTTTCGCGCAGTTCCCCGCTCTGTTTGTCACGCCATGTTTCCGATGTGGCCAGCGTCAGGTTGGCCACCGCGCTCCCGTTGGGTATATAACGCACGTCCGGGTCCTGCCCCAGATGACCAACCAGAATGACTTTATTGATGCCTCGTGCTGCCATGATGACTCTCCTTACTCCGTTGTTTTGCTTTTAAAACCCCATCATCCGTTGAGTTACCGGAAGCCGCGGTTTTGACGTTTGCGGGAACCTGCTGTTTTGTTCCCGGAGGTATGACCTTCACCCGTTTGAGAACCTTCGCCGCAAGGGCGTCAACGAGCACGGCCCGGTGCAGCTGTCCGGGGTGAGCGGGAAATTTTTTCCGGTCTAATGGAGAGAAGCGAAATGGCCGGAAAAAATTTATTGCGAAAGGCCACGCCGGCCCTGGACAGCCAGGCGGGTTGTGCTTGTCTCAGCCCCGGCGAAAGGGACTTAAACGGTGAAAAGGCACAGGAGAGGAAATGAGCAGGGACCCGCCGCAACGTCGGGGCGCGGCACGCGAAACGGCGGTGCCCCTTACAGCCCGGCGGTCACTGGCCGGGGTGCAGGGAGCGCAGGGCACGGCGCGACAGGGCGGCGCCTCCGGAACGGAGGCTGCAAGCCTGCCGTTGACGTTGCGTCATGGGATGGAAGCCCGACAGGGCGGAGACAGCCTGGCTGGCTCCGTTCACGACAGCCCGCCCGGACGCCCACTGCAGGACCTGAAATAAACGAAGAGCAAAAAGAAAAGCCGGCAGAAACAGATGGATGACCACGCTCCATCAGCGGCTCATCCGGAACAAGAAAAAAGGAACAACAGTAAACCAGAATACCAGAAGGAAGAGAGGGACAGGATGAACGCGGAGAGGGAGAGCCGGCGGCGCGTCAGCGCGGCCCGGTCCTCCTGCGCCGCAGGCGTGCGGCCTTTTCCGGCGCGGCCAGACGGGGGCACACTCCCCCGCCGGGCTAACCGGCTTTCAGGCAGCTATCCTGAGCAGAACAGTTGAAACGTCGGTATACGTGAATGTGCCTCGCGGCAATGGCTCCCAGACATCAGCAAGCGGCTTCAGTATGGATTGTTGTCGCGGCCCGTTCAGACAGACCGCAGTGACCACGCCGCCGGGTGCCAGCAGCGTCACTGCCCGCTGTATATGCCGGATATCCTGCGCATGGTTAAACGGTGGATTCATGATAATTTTGCTGTAGTGCTTTTCCGGCCGGTATTCCAGAAAATCACCCAGCCAGACGCTGACGCCCGGGAAATGATCCCGGAGATGGCAGACCAAATCCGCGTTCAGCTCCACGGCGTCACACTGTGCCCGTGGCGCGCCTTCCCTGACCGCCCGTAGAATGGCGCCCGTTCCGGCGCTGGGCTCCAGAACATGATCAGAGTCCACCACCTCCGCCAGACTGACCAGCCGACGACAGAGCGGATCGGGCGAGACAAACAGCTGTGAACTGGCCCGGATTTCTGTCACAGGCATCCGGTCATCCAGCCTGGCCCGCATCGTCTGAATACGCGCCCTGAGTTCTCTGTGCATAAGTCAACCTCCCTGATCTCCCCGGCAACCTGCCGGGGAGTCTGCCTGTCATTTTTTCGGAATTTCAACGGTTTTCATGTCAGTGATATAGACATTCACCAGCGTACAGCCGTGCGTCATGCAGCGGCGAAAGCGGTACGCGCCGTGCGTCTCAGTTTCGGCCACACCCCGGACAGCCTTATAGTCCCCCGGCATTCTGGCCCATTCGGCTTTGGTCATCTCCCGGGATCCCTCCCCCGGATAGTTGACGATCGGGGGACGTTTTGCGGCCTGTTTCGCGGTGCTGACCTCTTCGGCTGAGGGAGCTTTATAGTCAGTGATGCGGTCCGGGGTCAGTTTCATGGTGCCGCCGTAGCCCAGAAAACGGTAACAGGGAGTTTCCACCGAACTAACCTGACCATTGCTTTTGTTGATGCGGATGATGGTTAACCACTCGCCCCGGCTCAGCACCTGCCCGCCAGGCTCAAATTCCTGTGTCCGGGTGACCACACCGCCGCTTTCATCCAGCATGGCGCGCTCATAGCTCAGACGGTTGCGATAATGATGAACCCAGCGTTGCTGATGGCGGATTGTGCGTTCATGGCAGCGGATCGCAATATCCCGCGCCTGTTCAAAAGTAATGATGTCCTCAGACAGGGCAGAATGGAGAGACATCGAGCCCTCATACTGGCTTTTCTCTGCCGGGCGGGGGTATTTGTCTAGCGTGAAGCTGGCATAAATATGGTCATAATTACTGACCAGTAACGCCATTTTCAGATCAAGAGTCTGCGCGCGCCACATCGTCAGATACTTTTCAGACCGGGCAATGTGCTTTTCTGCCTTGCGTAATTCCGCCTCAATTTTTTTGATACGACGGTAACGCACATCCGGACGCTCTTTGTACTTCGCGTGCCGTAAAGAGGCCTGCGCGCGCTCTTCCCAGTATTCTGCGCGTTCGAACAGCATCACCGCGCGTTTCATACCGTTTTCAATCTTCTGCGCATCCCGGCGCGCGCGGCGTTCGCTGTGATGGCCAACCAGGATCGGCTGACCGAAGGGGATAGCCGACGCCAGCGCGTCCACATGCGCAAGCTCCCGCTCAGATTCACCGGCGCGTTTGTCGCTGTAGTCGTTAAAGCGTTCCGCGCGTTGCTCCTGACGGTCAAAGAGTGTGCTGTCTTCGTCCCCGATATCACCGGCGAGAGACAGTAACACATCCTCGCGGCCCGGTGTCCAGGCTGGCGCCACAAACAGTCCCTGTTTCGGCGCCCACCGGAACCCCGCATCATGCACTTTTTTATACGTCTCTTCATCGAGACGGAGCGAGGCATAAAGCCGCAACTTGTTATCATCCGGGGAATAGGTCCCCCGATACATCTGGCCGATCTCCTCTTCAGCGCCGGTCTGCGGGATAGTGTCAGCACTGAGTGTCTGTGCAAAAGCCTGAGTCATAACTTTTCTCCTTCCTGCGGTTGCCGCCCCTCGCGGGGCGGCTCACCTCATCAGTTAAATGCGCGTTTCAGTTCGAGCGTGCGGAGCACCTGCCCAAAAGCGGCGTTTTTCATCGCGGGGATATGAACGCCGCGCCCCTTGCGGTGACTTCTGGCGATATGGCGGCCAAAAGCCTTTAACGCGGGGTCAATCTCCGGCGCGGGAATATCGGCGCGGAAAATGCGCGGATGACGGCGGGGCTTTACAGCCTCTGCGGAAGGTGAAACAATAGTAACGATCATTACGTTAACTCCTTCTGGTAGTTAATGAAGCCGTAGAACCGTTCGAGCGATTTTTACGGCGTGGATTAAGCAGGGGCTACCCTGCTTTTTTCATTTCTGCGGTTCGTTGTCTGCTTCTTCTGCCTCCTTTAATCAGCATCGTTTTTTTCCTGATTTTTAAAGAACATCACCCGTTGAGTTTCAGGAGCCGCGGTTTTGACGTTTGCGGGAACCGGCTGCGATATTCCCGATGGTATAAACTTCACCCGTTTGAGAACCTTCGCCGCAAGGGCGTCAACGAGCACGGCCCGGTGCAGATGTCCGGGGTGAGCGGGAAATTTTTTCCGGTCTAATGGAGCCTGCGGAATGGCCGGGGAAAATTTATTGCGAAAGGCCACGCCGGCCCTGGACAGCCAGGCGGGTTGTGCTTGTCTCAGCCCAGGCGAAAGGGGCTTAAACGGGTGATGCACCAGGAGCGGAACAGAGCGGGGACCCGCCGCAGCGTCGGAGCGCGGCACGCGAAACGGCGGTGCCCCTTACAGCCCGGCGGTCACTGGCCGGGGTGCAGGGAGCGCAGGGCACGGCGCGACAGGGCGGCGCCTCCGGAACGGAGGCTGTAAGCCTGCCGTTGACGTTGCGTCATGGGATGGAAGCCCGGCAGGGCGGAGACAGCCAGGCTGGCTCCGTTCACGACAGCCCGCCTGGACGCCCGTCGTGAAAAAGGAACGTCAGGAACGGAAATTTTTTCCTTTTCTGTACAGCACAATGCTGTGCCAGGCTGAATTCAGGAAAGCAACCACTGGCCCACTCTCCTTAACTTTCTTCTGTCTTCTGATATTCAGGAGCATTTGCGCGCGGCAGCTGCTGACTGTTCAGTCTGTGAATACGCAATCTTTCCCGGAAATACTCACGGAGATGCCCAGGCTGTTCACGCTCCGCGAGTTCGGGCACAACAGGCTTGTTCATACGCTCCTGCCATGCGACGGCAGCGGCCGCTTTATCGACGGAGACTTTGTCCTGTTCTTCTTTTGAGAAAGAGGCGATATTCCACTTTGACATCGGCATTACCGGTTAAGAAACAACTCAGGAGAGAGTATCCCCTTTCGTCGATCTTATCGACCAGTAACGGAGAGAGCGTGTGCGGCGCCGCAGGCGCGGCGAAACGCCTCTCCGGCAGGCACAGCCTGCCAGGGTTTTGCGCGCGGGCAGACAGGCGCCCTCTCCTCCTGCGCCTGCCATCGTGCTTACCGTCCTTTTCCACCCTGTAAGATGAAATGACCGGCGAGATACACGGCACACTGACAGGTCATGTACTCGCAGATTTCATCCATGACCTGTGCGGTTGTCAGTTCCCGCTGACCGGCATCACGGCGGCGGGCATTAATCAGGGCTTTGTACTGTCGGAGTATTTCACGGGTTTCTGTTGCAATATTCATCGGTATTCTCCTTAACCGGCGGGATTTCCCCGCCGTGTATGATTCCGTTACTGGATACATGCCGTCCGGGTCGTTAATCAGTCCAGCGCGGCGTAAATGGCGTTGCATTCCGGGTGAAAGGTAATGTGATCCCAGATCTGGGCATCACGCAGCATGTAAAGGTGGGTCAGGGCCGGGTTACCGCAGTCATGCCAGGACGCCAGACGACGGTTAACTGCCAGGCTGGTCAGAATAATGCCCGCCGCGTCGGCACTGACGGTACGATCGAACCAGTTTTCACCGTTCACCAGATGAACCCGCCCGCAATCAGGCATCATGTAGCCACCCCCTTCTGGTAAGCGGATGAAGTGCCAGAAACCGCCGTCAACTTCAGGCATCCATTTTTTCGCCAGG
Organism: Klebsiella sp. C360; assembly: GCF_048822415.1. Lineage (NCBI taxonomy): Bacteria > Pseudomonadati > Pseudomonadota > Gammaproteobacteria > Enterobacterales > Enterobacteriaceae > Klebsiella > Klebsiella sp. C360. Next base: position 12,488 of record NZ_JBMEZZ010000022.1, on the reverse strand, counting down.
GCATACACCTGTAATTCTGCGATCATGAAATCCGTGCCGAACATGTACGGCAGGAAAGAAAGCCGATCGGACTCTTCAACATTCAGGACAGGGCGCGTTGTCACATACTGCATGGTAAAACCTCCGTCATCACATGGACTGCGACACCGGGCGGTGCCGTGCCTCCATAACAGGCGGGCGATCAGTCGGGAATGCAGGGGCGCAAGGGAAGCCGCAGCCTGACGCACACGGCAGCCGGGAGTTGCAGGGTGAGTCCGTGAATCCTGAGCGGGCGAACGACCGGAAAATCCCGGCAGACGGGAAGGAAGGACCGGGTGACCGCAGCGGCGAAGCGCACCCTTGCATTCCCGGCCGCCCGGCTACGATGGAGGCACGGCACAGCCCGCACACGCACAGCACTGACAGAGTGGAAAGCTCTCAGGCAACGTCACGCAGGGACGGGGCCGAGGAAAAGCGGAGCCGGCGACAGCCTTATCCTTCCAGGATGCTCCCGGGGGCCGCAACCCCCGGCGGTTCACGACACTGACCGGATTGTTGAAAGGGCACTGCGGACAAAGGTGATTTCTGCGCGCGCTTCTGCCATGACCTCATGTAACAGGGATAAATCCATCCACCGGCGCGCAGGCTCTCCCGGTATCCGTAACACATCACATATCTGCCCACATGCCAGGATCTGATCCACTTTGTCGCTGATAACAAAGTACTCAACGGCACTGTAGCGCGCGCCTTTGTTCAGGAGGGCATCCAGTACCACCGGTACATTGTCGTCCTCTTCGTCCAGCCAGCAGGGCATATCACTTTCCTTCACAACCAGACGGAAATTTCGTGTCTGGCGGTAAAACAGCGTTTCCCCGCGCGTGGTCAGCGCGGCCTCAATCCGGCGCGCATCCTCCCGGACCTGCCGGGAAATATCCCGCACGGCACGAAACAGGCAATCCGTCACAGCCTGAATTTCAGGCTCTGTCAGCCATTCCCCGGCCCAGGGAAAGGTTATCTGTGTTCCGTCCTCCGGCAGTTGCGGCGCGTCGGCATAGCGGCTGCCGGATAAAATAATCTGCGCTGGCGTCCCGGCTATTTTTGTCATGGCAGTTTGCAGCGCTGCGGGTACTCCACCGGTACAAAGCAAAGGAAGCAGGTGAACAATAGCGGCCGCGTCCAGACGGACATAAATACTTATCCATCCCGGTTTATTTACCGGATCACGCTGGCCAACATCGGTATGGACCGGCCATCCGTAATCAGCCAGCAGATCACGTGCACGGCGCATCACAAGGGCGTTTAAGGTGGTGGTTTCCTGCATGGTATCTTCCTCGAAACAGGGTAATGACACGCCGCCCGGGCGGCGTGTGGATGTCAGTTTTTCAGTAATGCACGCACTTTTGCTGCATCAGCAAGGCGGTGAGTAACGCTTTCCGGCACAGGATAGTTACCGTCCCGGGCGGCCCATTCCCTGCCCCACAACGCCTGTTCCGTGGTGATGAGCAGGGTTTCGAGCAGGTCAGCCGGCACCAGGACTCCCGGAACGGCCTCTTTTACCTCATCGATCAGGTCCATCACCGCACCGGCAGACACACCCGACTCAAGCCGCTGGTCTTCCGGTATGGCGTCCATGCGCTCCAGCACCGCCTTTATGTCCTGTTCAGATACGACACATTCCATCCCACCGGCCAGCGCTTCGATATCCTCCGGGGACCAGACAATCAGGTTCAGCGGGGTTTCTGCGGGATAGAGCTCACTCAGCAACCGGCAGAGGGTTTCACAGGTTCCGTACATGGTTTTTCTCCTTAGTCCTTAAAGCAGGCATCCAGCTCAAGAATGTCGTTGTACGCCGCCATAAACAGGGCATTGATGCGAAAAAGCGTCTGGCGGGTCAGGCGTTCGGCCAGCACATCGGAATCAAAGCGGTAGCGGTGCTCCATGTTGTTCAGCGTTGCCCGCAGGTCACACATGTTGTTGGCCAGTCCCGCCACCTCTGCGCGCAGCTTTTCGTGTCCGGCATAGTTCATTACGCGGCCTCCGGATAAAAGACGTCGTTGGCGGCCGGGCGCTGCATGGCGCGCTGGACAGCTGACAGGCGGGCGATTCCGGCGTTGTGGTACTGCTCCATCAGTTCAATACCGATGTAACGGCGCCCAGCCTGGAGGGCAGCCACACAGGTGGAACCAGAGCCGGCAAACGGGTCGAGAACAATGGCGTTCGGGTGTGTGAAGCTCTCGATCAGCGGCTGAAGACTGGTCACTGGCTTTTCGGTCGGATGGTGGCGGTTGCCGCTGTATTTCCAGCCCAGCACGTCCGGCAGCGGGTCCTGCGGCAGAGGCGGACGGCCTTTTGCCAGGACATAGGCGCATTCATGGCGGTAGCCGACATAGGCGGATTTGGACGCGTAAGTTTTGGTGAACACCAGATGCCCGACCACGCTGAACCCGGCACTTTTCCACGCGGCCATAAAACGATCGACGCGGTTCCAGCCATAAAAACTGACCATCAGCGCGTCCTTTTTGAGTACGCGGTACATCTGATTGCAGGCAGGCTGAAGCCATTCGTCAGTTTTGTCGCCGGCGAGGGTGCGGCCGGAACGGTCACGGAAGCCGACCAGGTACGGGGGATCGGTCAGAATGAAATCGACGGCGCGATCGGGAAAGCCGCCCATAATATCGATACAGTTACCCAGGATAAAACGGGACATAGGGATACCTCGTGGTGACAGGGGGCACTCAGGAGGACGTCGGTACGACGTCCGTTCCCTGCTGCCCGGAGCCTGTACGCCGCGACCGGTAACGGGTCAAGCTGACCGTGGAATACCGCAGCCGTCAGTCTTTCCGACGGCAAGGCTATGCCGCGAAAGCGGCTTGAAGGGCGATCATCAGAATGCGAGTGGATGGCGTAAAATCACAACGACGCCGGACAGGAGCGGAAAAGCCGCCCGTCCCGTGTCCACCCGGGCGCGGCACACTGGCTCCGGGCAGTGACTATCCCCGCGCCAGGCGCGGCATCGATGCGGAGCAACGCGACATCATTATTTTCTGACGTACCGGGCAGGAGCTCTGCCCGGCAGATGTCATGTCAGCGTGTGGTATCCCGCCAGTCATTCCCCCACTCGTCACGCAGTACCGGGGCATCCGGCGCGCCGGTCACGGTCCACACATCGAGGAACTTCAGCCCGCGCAGGGTGCTGTTCTCCACGTCCTCGAGCAGAATGATGCTGTCAAACCAGACCACCGGGATACTCCTACCGATGCCGGTCATCCTCGCGTTTCAGGGATGGCCACCAGGTGCGCCCCATTTCCAGGACACCCGCTTCGGCCTGCTCCAGGTCAGTCGCGGATACCAGGTAATACACCATCTGCCGCACCCTTTTCGACGGCGAGGTTATGCCGCGAAAGCGGCTTGAAGGGCGTTCCTCAGCATGGCGCAAACCGCCACCACGCCAGGCAGGATTTGTAAAGGCGCCCGTCCCGTGGCAAACCGGACGCGGCACACTGGCAGCGTGCGGCAGCGGAGGCACGGGTTAACGGGTGAAAGCAGAAGAAACTGTCGGGAACCCGCTATCCACAAAACGTCTGTTTAACGCTGTGGATAACCTGGAGGCAGGTGGCGGAGAAGAGCACTAAGACAGGCGCCGCGTCAGCTGTTCTTTTTTTAAGCAAAGCGGAAAGGATATCAGCGTGGCCGGGTCTTGTCTCCGGCCACGGACAGGCCAATATAGACGCCTGCCCCCCAGATGACCTGCGACAAAATGAAAACCCACTGCGGAACGTCAAAAACCAGAAGCGGAAGCAGACACAGCGTCACAATGCCAATCAGTCGGCTGCCGAATTTCCTGCGGACCAGTTCACTGCTGTCGACGGGAATGCGGGCGAAACGGAGAACACTTCTGAATCCTGGTGACATGAGAATCTCCCTGGGGATGAAAACCATTTGATATCGGTATATTACTGGATGTGACTCGTACTTTTAGTCACCGAATGCACGCCGCATATTTTTCTTTATTTCCCGGGTATCCGAACCAGACACCGGCATGGCAGATGTTGCCGGCGTATCCGGTACTGCAGCAGCAGCCCTGTTCACGGCAGTGGTGCCGGCCATCTGCTGAACCAGTGCCTGCAGCTCACTGACCGAGGTGGGCGGTACCGGCATACTGGTCAACAGGCGCGGCAGTTCCGGTGCCGTCGTGTGGAGGGCCAGACCGGTGATAATCAGGTTTCTCAGCAGATCCCCACGCAGACGGGATGACGCTTCCGTCAGCACACTTTCCACCCGTTCCCCACTCCGGCCATTTTGAAGCGTCAGGGTGTAACGCCGGCGCTGGTATTCCGTCTCCGGTGACATGGGCAGAGCAGCCTCACCATTTTCGGGCTCATCTGGAAGTCCTGTGAGTGAGGACCAGGTTCCGGAGACCAGGGCCATAACAGCGCAAAGGCGGGCAGCGCTCAGCTGCCCGGCAAAGAACACCGGGATCAGCGCCGGTAAACGGGCATCCACCTGGTATACCACCGCCCCGGCGGTGGCGGCGGTACGGATGAACTCACCGCGCAGGGGCTGTGAGATGGTGCTGATGGTTGCCATCGCCGCGATGTCGGTGCGATCGTCGCTGTGCAGATAGAAAGAATACTGGCCGTCCGGCACGTTTAGTCCTCTTTATTGTAAAGGGCAATCTCCCTGGCCAGCGCCATCTGCGGATCGCCTATAACCTCGATACGGTCAGGGGCCAGAGGCCAGGCCTGACGGATAGCTTCTTCTATGAGGGAGGCCCCTCCCCCGACCAGGAATACCCGGTTAACGTTCCTGAAGGCAGTCAGCTCACTGGTGACTCGCGCACCCAGGGAGGTGATTGCCTCTGTTATTTTGTTCCGAACCTCGTCAATTTTACCTGCATCGTTGATCACACGCTGCAGATACTGACGATCATTGCGGTTGCGGATGACCGTGTCGGCAATAAGCGCGCTGGTTTCGCTGTCTGCCGCCCGCAGCGCGCCTGCAGCTGCGCGGGTGACCTGTGACACGCCGACAGACGGATTACCGTGTACCGCACTGATATCATCAAACTGTCCGACAATCACGCCGGCATCGAGCGTGGTTCCGCCGAGATCAATAATCAGGGTGGTCTCAGCGGGTCCGGGCTTCAGCTCCGCGAGACGGGAGAACGCCGCCGGCAGTGATTCCGGCATCACCTTCACGTCCGTTACGGTAAATGCTCTGCCCTTATTCAGAACCAGCTCACGCATCAGGTTTTCTCGTTTGCGTCGTATGTTCTCCTCGTTCCGCTGGCAGTCCCCGTCGTAATATTCACTCAGGGGCAGCGTCACGGTCAGGCTCACCGGTTGCGGCTCCAGTCCGCTGTTCAGCAGCGCATGATGCACAGCCAGCAGGTTGAGATCACCGTACTGATATTCCACGTTTGTTGTCGGGATGGCATCCCGGCTGACGCTGTCCCAGGTGTATTTCAGCGTGCCCACCTGATAATTGAACGTTGCCGCACTGAATTCCGCCACTTTCCAGCCATGCCTGAAGGAGTTCGCAGAGACCCGTGTCTGAAGCTCATCTCCTTCAAACCATGCCAGCTTAACATTAGTTGAACCATCATCGCAGTAAATATTCATCATTATGCTCCGTTAATTACACTCAATTTGATACTAATTATAAGAGCAAAATGAAAAAAACAAAGTTATATTTCTCAATATGAGTAATATAAATACATCAAAATGATTAACAATGACATTTTGAGCACCTTTATTTACTCAAAATGTTCGTGCGGCGGGCGTTCTGGATTATCGTCACGCTGTCAAATATACTGTATGCATAACCAGTGTTTTGAGATATCAGGAGGAAAGATGAAACTACAGCTTTTCAGCACCGGGAAAGAACTCCCGCCACAGGCCCATCCATTGTTTGCCGATCTGGCCAGCTGCGGTTTTCCCAGCCCTGCAGCTGACTATGTCGAGTCCGATCTGGATCTCCATGATTACTGCATACGGCATCCGAGCGCGACTTACTATCTGCGTGCCAGCGGAGACAGCATGGCCGACGGCAGTCTGTACAATGGCGATCTGCTGGTTGTGGACAGTGCTGAAAAGCCGCGGCACGGCGATATCGTTGTCGCCAGCGTACAGGGGGAGTTTACGGTGAAAAGGCTTCTGCTGACGCCACGACTGACGCTGCAGCCCATGAATGCCTCCTGGTCGCCGATTTATCCTGACCCCGACGAGCTGGATATCTTTGGCGTCGTCACGCATATCATCCACCGCCCGAGAGAGATGTACTGATGTTTGCCCTGGCCGATGTGAACAGCTTCTATGCCAGCTGTGAACGTGTTTTCCGACCGGATTTGAAAGGAAAGCCAATAGTCGTCCTGAGCAACAACGACGGGAACGTAATCGCTCGCAGCGCCGAGGCGAAGCCCTGGATCAAAATGGGGACTCCGTGGTTTCAGATAAAAAACGAAAGGTACCCGGAAAAAATATATGCGTTTTCAAGTAACTATGAACTTTACGCCTCGATGTCGGCGCGCGTGATGAACTGCCTGGAGGAACTGGCCCCTAGGGTGGAACAGTATTCAATTGATGAGATGTTCCTCGACCTGACCGGCGTGGAGCACTGTATGGAGCTTGAGGACTTCGGCCGGCAGCTGCGTCAGCACGTGTATGACTGTACCCGCCTGACCATTGGCGTGGGCGCCGGACCAACGAAAACCCTCGCAAAATCAGCCCAGTGGGCCTCAAAAGAGTGGAAACAGTTTCGTGGCGTACTCGCTCTGACCAGGGGAAATCCGCAGAGAACGCGGAAACTGCTTTCACTGCAGCCGGTTGAAGAAATCTGGGGGGTTGGTAACCGTATTGCACGCAAGCTAAATGTGCTGGGCATAAAGACCGCGCTCGATCTGGCTCTGACGAACCCGGCCTTCATCCGCAAAAATTTTTCTGTCGTCCTTGAGCGAACGGTACGGGAACTGAACGGGGAAAGCTGCCTTTCGCTTGAGGAAGCCCCTCCGACGAAACAGCAAATTGTCTGCAGCCGCAGTTTTGGCGTGAAGATCACGGAGTACGAGTCGCTCCGTCAGGCTATCTGTCAGCACGCAGAGCGGGCCTCTGAAAAGCTGCGTAAAGAGCACCAGTATTGCCGGCATATTTCGGTTTTCATCAAAACGTCTCCGTTCGCCGTTAAAGAGCCTTACTACGGCAACGTGGCTACGGAAAAACTTCTTACACCCACTCAGGACACCAGGGACATCATTGCAGCCGCCACAACGGCTCTGGAGCGTATCTGGAGGGATGGGCACCGGTATGCCAAAGCCGGAGTTATGCTGAATGACTTCACCGGCTCCGGCGTTTCGCAGCTGCAGCTGTTCGACGAACGCCCGCCACGCCCTCACAGTGCTGAGCTGATGAGGGTTCTGGACGGGATCAACAACTCAGGGCTGGGTAAAGTATGGTTTGCGGGGCGGGGTATGGCCCCGGAATGGCAGATGAAACGGGAGATGCTTTCTCCTGCTTATACGACACGATGGTCAGATATTCCTGCAGCGAAACTGGCGTGAAACTTTGGCGATTTCACCTTGAAATTCTCAGCCTAAACTGCCTAATTACAATAAGTTAGATGTGAAATCGCCATGGCGAAATTATTGACTCAAATTTCTGTCAAGGACCTCGTTGATAGCCTTGTCCAGTTCATCCTGAATCACTTTTGACATACGGCTAAACTCATAAGTCAGCGTACGCCCTTTCACACGCTTACGCGCGAACTTGTCCTTTTCTTCAAAAGACCAGAGTGGGGAAACCACTGACTTTTCCTTGGGAGATGGATCTATCAATGCCTGAGATGCCTGAGAAATCAGCTTCAGAATACTGGCTTTCTGTTCGTCTTCTGGTCGTTCGCCATCACTCAAAATTGCATCGAGCTGAGCTGATACAGACTGAATGAGTTCTTCAGGCGTTAATCCCTTTTCACTGAGTTTTTCATTAACTTCTAAAAGAAGTTTATAGTCACTAAACGATAGCTCCGACTGAACCGGGAACAGAGAAATCAAGTCTTGCGGTACGGCCGCCGCCTGCAGCGCCCTGGTAACTTTAGCCTGAGATAACCCCTCCAGTTCAGCAATTTCCTTTTGATTAAATCCGGACTCTTTAAGAGCGATCAATCTCAGGCCAATCTCCCGAAGATTATGTTCTTTAGCTGTCTGGATATCTTTAGCCAGTTGGCGAGCTTCATCAGCTGATAAATGTTCTTCGGTGACCATTACATCAAGGCCTGTACGGACAAAAATTGCTGAGGCTCGCCGTCTTGAACCATCCAGTATCTCAATCCTTTCACTTTGCTTAATACCAATACAGGGAAAGAACTGCTGAAACTTAATCGTCTGGATAATGGATTTCAGGGACTCCCTGGTCAGTGCAAGTTGATCTCTTCCGTTGTTTTCCTGGTTTACGAAGGTCTTACTTTCAACTTCAGATGCAGGCACCCGAACAAACCTGAACGTTACCTTCCTGCCGGTTTTTAAGGTAAATACCTGGCTTCTACCGGTGTCCGTCATTTCGACCATTGACGCCTGAGTATTTAACTGTCTGCCGATGGTTTTTCTTTTCTCATTCGACATCACATACCTCCGTTAGTACGAATGAACTCGATGCGATCAAAGACTGCCTTCGCAAAGTCTTCCGCTGCTGATTTTGCGCTTTTTAGTGCCTCTGTACTTCCATCATAGGTTGCTGGATTTGCTGAAATAACTGTGTCAAAAGTCTCCCCGCAGCGTTCGAAACCATCCAGTCTCGGCAGAACCATGTCTAGCATATCGGCACCGAAAACCTCTTTGGCCTGACTATGGCAAATTTTGTGATCAGACTTGTTCAGGATCTTGGACATGAAGCCGACATTACCGATGAGATTGCAGGTGTGCCCATCCATTTCGATGGAATCTATGAGGGCAGGGAGGCTGGCCACAAACTTCAGGGAAGAATGAAAATCAACCGTAGCCGGTGGAAGAGGGGTCAACATCAGGTCTGCCGCCCCAATGCAGTTTTTCAGGAACGCATCAAGGTGAGGACCACTATCAAGGAAAATAAAGTCGTAGTCATGCTGGAGCTTATCGATAATGTTCTCTTTAAGCACAGCATGAATATTTTTCCCTGGAAGATGTTCTTCACACAATCCCTTCCAGCCTTCAGCAAGGAATGCATCGTCAATGGAAGCGGGGATTACATCAACACCAGGGATAATAGACGGTACTATAAAATCGGAAAGTAATTCTTCACGAGACACGTTCTGGAGCATGGCCTGAGCAGCCGTATTTTCAACCAGGCCCACTGAATTCTCATGGCTCAGGAACATTGTCAGAGATGCCTGCGGATCGAAATCGATGGCCAGAATACGCAGGTCTTCGAACAGAAGCTGAGGATGAGCTCGAAAAGCATGTGATAATGAAGCGGTAGAAACTGTCTTGGAACCACCACCTTTAAGATTACATACAAAAATCGTAAAGGCTTTATCGAAGCGATCCCTGTACTTGGGTACTTTACGATGGTTATACAGATCGATGACATTCTGAATCGTCATCGCGTATTTCATTGTATTACCAGAAGGTTTCTTTTTGAAAATGTAGCCACCGGCTTCCATTTCGGCCACAGCATACTCAACACTGCCTTTACTGAGCTTAGGCAGCTTATACAGAGCGGCTTTGCTGTATTCCTGATAGAACTCGGTAAGCTTCAATTCCTCTTTTTGCTGGCGGATACTCTCGCTCAAAGATGTCAGAAGCTTACCTGCACGTGTAGCAACTTTCCGTAACTGCTCAATATTGTCCATTTATCACCTCATGACGTTTTTTGTCATTTTGAACAAAAAGAGTCATGTTGCAAGCAAAAAATCATATTGTTTTGATTTCGCTCTCAACAGGAGGGGGGAGAAGCTCGACGGGCGTGCCACTCAATCACAGTGCCGCAACACGCAGACGCACTTATGACCATCACACAACAACTCGTACAAAAGGGTATAGAGAAGGGTATCAGCGCTCGCCGCAGCCATGTAACCGAGCGTAGCGAGCGAACTGGCGAGGAAGCGGGGAGGAACTGTACAGGCAGATAGCTCTTACGCTCAGCACAAGAAGAGTTATCCATCCTCTGTGGGAAACAGGTCAACTTCATGGACGGCCAGGGCTGCGGGAAACACCACAAGTATAGGCACACACGGATAGCCTGATCAGAGCAACAAGTGTGACAATCTGCCCTCATTGATTATGACGAACTTGCCCCCTCATGTCACATGACTAACGGGAAGAGGGGAAGACCTAGTGTGACAAACTGCACTCATTTAACTGTGACAAACTGCACTCATTTAACTGTGACAAACTGCACTCATTTAACTGTGACAAACTGCACTCATGTATTGTGACAAATTGCCCTCAAACTTGGTTTCACTACCGGTTATAGCCAAAAAACTATGAATAAGCGCAGGCCACCAGGGATGGAACAGCAAAACTGTGACAAATCACCCTCAACCTGCCGGATCTAATGTGACGAACCACCCTCAAATCTGTGACAGATAACCCTCAAACTATTCTGTTGTCATCGAGGTAATATCACGGAAGGAAAATACGATATGAGTCGTCTGGCGGCCTTTCTTTTTCTCGATGTAAGAGAGGCGCATTGGTGTCCGGCTATTGATCTCATCAACACTTGCCTGCAGGAAACGCCGGCGAAAATCCGGCATACGCTGGTAGCTTTGAGGTAGTTGGTAGCGCTCCATGATCCAGTCGATTTTCAGAGACACGACACCTGAGCCATCAGGTTTACGGTACTGACACAGGGATTCGTATAAACGCATTGCATACGGATTGGTAATCTCTTTTGTTTCACTTAGCCGGAACTGCGTAAACCGGTTCTGTAGCCCGATGAAGAAGGGAATGAGATATGGGTTGATATGTACGCTGTAAAGCCCTCTGGATGGACTGTGCGCACGTTTGATAAACCAGGGAAAGGATTCATACCCTTTTTCATCGCCGGCATCCTCTTCAGGGCGATAGAAAACCACTTCCTTACCTGCAAAACCTTTTAAAGCCTGTCGTATATCCTTACTGGCTTCAGCGGAGGTCAGCCCGAATGTTTCAGCGTATTTAGCAACGTGAATTTCGCAAATGCCATCATGTTCTTGCAGGGAGCCGTCGGATTTTCTGATCTGATCAACGAACAGATACAGCATACGTTTTTGATCCCTGGAAAGACTATATGCCGCCTCAGTCAGCTCATTTGACTGGACAATCCGCGGGCTATTTTTACGTTTTTTATGGTTTATAACCGCTATTTCCGCCATGACAGGTCCATGTGAAGTGTGACAGGTTTTCAGATTGTCACACTTTATAAAACAGAGTCAACAGGGATGGATAACTTTGTGAAAAGCAACACTTCCTGAGGGCAATTTGTCACAGGGTTAAGGGCAACTTGTCACAGAAAGGACGGCTATTTGAGGGTAATTTGTCACACTGAAAGGGCGGTTTGTCACAGATCCCTCCCTGGAACCCGCATGGATAAAGGCCTGTGAGCATTCTAAAAATAAAGATCTAACAACTATTAAAAAAGATCTTATAAAAATATCCCCGTGGATAAGTGGATAATCCCTAGGGGAGGTGATTTTTCAGGCATTGAGCGTATGCAGAATTTATGAGTTCTGTTCCCTGGTGCTTCCTCGCTCACTCGGGGCTTTGCCCTGTCGCTCGGCTGCGGCGAGCACTGCTGGCTCGCTCATATCCGTGGCCGGAATTTAGACATACAGAACATACAGTCCAGTTCCACCGGTTGTGAGAGATCCGACCCGCCATAACTGAGTTGCGTAAGCGACTTTTCAACGCCTTACATTTAATTTTCCGCGACGTAAGGCATAAAGCTTGTTCTCTTCATTGTTGACCTACTCCGCCAACGTGACAACCCGCACGAAGATTTCTATCGTCCCTGCAGGCATATTCGAATCGTTTTTATTAACCCTGGCTGCCGTCGTGACAGAACACTACTTCCTGTAAACGGGGCCAAGGCCTATGACACACCTTAAATTAATAATGCGGAGATTTACGATAATGCCATTGCTGGAGACGTTCCTGACTGCCTCACCCGCTTCTCAGGGGGCAACAATCCTGTTCCTTGCCATGCTGATATACTGGCAAAAGCGATAAGTCCATGCGGGCTGGCCATTGGCCAGCTTCGCTGTATAAGGGGTAAAAAGCGGCATATCCAAACGCTTAGCTAGGCAATTTGAGTTCAGATATCTATGCTTGCGATCCGGACAACATGAGGAAACAAGATGAAACTTGAATATATACAGATAAACAATACCGTAAGGAGTGGTCTTAATCCTTTCACTGACGGGGTGATTATTCGTGATACAAAGGTATTGATCACGCTCAATCTCCCGGATGGTTGGAAACCCACTATTGAGGGGGAATGGCGGCATATGTCGGACGCCGACACATTGTCAGATCGTATTAAAATGCTTCAGCATGCGATTTATGA
>NZ_JBMEZZ010000021.1:0-26066 GCF_048822415.1 Klebsiella sp. C360 | reverse complement strand
TCCCATTTTTTTGCACAAGCCTTTTTTCGATCTTTTTTTCTGAATGGTGATTTTTCACCCTTTTCGCCGTGTAATTGCGCGATTTGCTCAATTTTCACCGTTTTCAGGGGTTGCAGAGCGAGATAAAAGCCACCAAAGTCTTCTTACGCTCCCGTATTTTTGAGGTCAACATGTCTGCTCACCTGCGTCCCTATAAAACATTTTTCCCGCAAATCGGTCTTCGCGTCATGATTGACGCATCCAGCGTCGTCATCGGTGATGTCAGAATTGCCGATGACGTCAGCGTCTGGCCTCTGGTCGCCATTCGCGGCGACGTCAATTTCGTGTCGATAGGTCAACGTAGCAATATTCAGGACGGCAGCGTTCTACACGTGACCCATAGATCCTCTTACAAGCCTGAGGGAAATCCACTGATCATTGGAGAGGATGTGACGGTTGGTCACAAAGTGATGCTGCACGGCTGCACTATCGGCAACCGCGTGCTGGTTGGTATGGGTTCGATCTTGTTAGATGGTGTCGTGGTTGGTGATGACGTCATGATTGGCGCGGGAAGTCTGGTGCCGCAGAATAAACAGCTTGAAAGCGGCTTCCTTTACTTTGGCAATCCGGTCAAACAGATCCGCCCCCTGACAGAGGCGGAGCGGGAAGGCCTAAAATATTCAGCAAATAACTATGTGAAATGGAAAGATGAATATCTGGATCAGGAGAGCCAGACCCAACCCTGAGCATCCTCCTGATTATCGCGGATCAATGCCTCAGCCTCTTCCTCAAGATCCCAACGATGTTCCCGGAATGCGGCCAGCCACTGCGCTGGCCCCTCTGCGCCAAAACGCTGCTGCAGGATCTGCCCTGAAATTACGCAGGTTAATTGCATCCCATTCACCAGCGCGGGAAAAACCACGCCCTGCCGTTCAGCATCCCATAATTCCCGATCGGGAAACTGAATCGCCTGATTCATGCATTCAGTTCCTGTTGCAGCTTTTCTATAACCGGGGTGATAGCCGGCAGGACGCCGTGCCATAGCAGAAAGGCATGGGCGGCTTGCGCCACCAGCATTCCCAGCCCGTCAGCGCAGTGGGTTGCGCCATGCTGCTGGCACCACTGAAGAAATGGCGTCGCCCCTTTCTGGTAAAACATGTCATAGCAATACACGTCGGGGTTAACAACAGACGCCGGGATAGCCGGCACATCACCCTCTATCCCACTGGATGTTGCATTGACGATCAGATCGAAAGTTTCCCCAGCTAAGGTATCCATTTCCCGGGCGCTGACGCTGCCGGTATGGGCGAAGAGCGTGGCTAACTCATGGGCACGAGCATAGGTGCGATTGACGATCGTCACAGCGCACCCCAGCGACAGCAGCGGCAGCAGTACCCCACGCGATGCGCCACCGGCACCGATAAGCAGGATCCGCTGGCGTGGCTTAATGAATCCCAGACGCTCCAGATCGCTCAGAAGACCAATACCATCCGTGTTGTCGCCCAGCAAACGCCCATCTTCCAGACGTTTCAGGGTATTCACCGCTCCCGCCAGCGCAGCGCGTTCTGTCAGTTCATCCGCGCGCGCAAAGGCTTCTTCTTTGAAAGGGACGGTAACGTTGGCGCCCTTTCCTCCTTCCGCAAAAAACTGATTCAGAGAAGAGACAAAATCGTCCAGCGGCGCCAGCACACGTCCATAAGGATGGGTAATGCCTAACTGGCGGGCAAAAAGGTGGTGAATAGAAGGCGACTTGCTGTGCGCAATCGGATTACCAAAAACAGCGTAGGTTTCCATGATTCACCCCTGGCGGAACAGTTCACCCGTCAGGGCATCACGTATTTCAGATGGATTTTGACGTCCGCCCGTAGCGCCATCCACGACCGGGAAGCTGTCACCAAACTGAGCACGGACCTCTGCGGTAGTGCGGCAAGGCGGTTGACCGGTGAGATTGGCGCTCGTCGAGACCAGCGGTTTTCCGTAGGCTTCGCACAATTCAATCACCAGCGGATGGTTGGTTACGCGTACGGCCAGCGAATCAAAACGACCCGTCAGCCAGCGTGGCGTTTCAGGACGAGCCGGGAATACAAACGTCACCGGTCCTGGCCAGCAGGAAAAGATTGCTGCCCGCTGCGAGTCACTTAACCGAGAATCATCAATATAGGGCTTCAGCTGCTCAAAGCTAGCGGCGATAAGGATCAATCCCTTCTCAACAGGACGCTGCTTCAGCTCCAGCAGACGCATAACGGCCGTTTCGCTGTCAGGGTCGCAGCCGACGCCAAAAACAGCTTCCGTGGGATAGGCGATGACATGTTCATTATTCAGGACCGCCACGGCATGGGCGACGGCTTCTGAGGGCAGGTTATTGTTCACTGATTTATTCCGCCGGGATCGGCTTTCCACATTGTTTACTGGCACAGAAGCGTCTGAGCCCCTGCGCCGTCTTCTTTTCTATTAACAGCGGGTAATGGCATTCAGGGCATTCGCCCGCCACCGGTTTAAAATTGATAACGAACTGGCAATCAGGATAGCGATCGCAGGAGTGAAAGGTTTTACCGAAACGGGAACGACGCTGGACCAGATGGCCTTGTCCGCACTGCGGGCAAGCAATAGCCGTCTCATCTGGTTTATCAATTAGCTCGGTATGTTCGCATTCCGGATAGCGGCTACAGCCAATGAACATCCCAAAACGCCCCTGGCGTAGCACCATAACCGCGCCGCACGATGGGCATGCTTGCCCCTCCAGCACCTTAACGACATGCCCGTCCGCCTGACTTTTCAGGGGACGGATATAGTCACAGTCCGGATAATGCGAACAGCCGAGAAACGGGCCATGTTTCCCGGAACGGATCACCAGTTCAGCCCCGCACTGCGGGCAGGGCTCATTTTTACGCACCGAAAACAGTGCTGATTTGGTCATAACAACTCGATGTTGCTGCAAAAAGATTAATGCAGCATACCTTCATTTACTTCGAAGAGTAATTCTTCCATTTGCTGATAGGCGTTTTCACAGCCCGGAATATTGAACAGTACCATCAGGATGACCCATTTCAGGTCCTCCAGCTCAAATTCTGCCGTATCCAGCGCCAGTACGCGCTCTATCACCATTTCTCGCGTTTCGAGGTTCAACACCTGAATCTGCTCGAGGAAGAGTAAAAATCCCCGGCAACTGGCATCCAGACGCTGGCACTCCTCTTCGGTATATACCCGAAGCGACAGTGGGTCGGAAGCGAGCTGCATGGGTTCAACGAGACCTTCCTGATAATCAGCCAGTTTCTCGAGCCACATTAACGCGTTATAGATATCTTCCCGCTCAAAACCTGCGTCGGTAAGATCCCGCGTCAGTTTGTCCTGATCCACGCGCATTTCTGCTTCGCTATGGATGTAAGTTTCAAACAAATACATGAGTACGTCGAACATGGCTTGCCCTCCTTAATCGGACATAGCCGCCGGGTACAGCTGCGATCCAGCCTGCTAACTCCAGTTCAAGTAGCTGAGCTACGGTTACTGGCACAGATTGGCCGGCACGTTCAGCGACAACGTCAACAGGTGTTACCTCATCTCCTACGTTAGCCAGGAGCTCCGGAAATGGCAATGCTACAGACGGCTGATCGGCGCAATTATTTATCGAATCAGACGTATCAGTTAGCCAGGTCAGCTCGTTGTGCCAGTATTCCACAATATCCTCTGGCGAGGTCACCGGCACCGCGCCTTGCTTAATTAACCAGTGTGGGCCTTCCGATCCCGGATTGCCTATCGGCCCAGGCAGGGCAAACACATCCCTTCCCTGCTCCAGAGCACAGCGGACGGTAACCAGCGAGCCGCTTCGCAATGCCGCCTCAACCACCAACACGCCCAGGCTCAGGCCGCTGATAATCCGGTTGCGCCTGGGGAAATGCGCGGGAAGCGGCGGCGTTATTAGTGGAAATTCAGACACCAGCGCACCGCCATTATCGATGATCTGCTGGGCGAGGCTTGCATGGCGCCGCGGATAAACCTTACCCAGTCCGTTGCCCAGTACCGCGATGGTTTTGCCCTCGGCCGCGAGCGCGCCGCGATGCGCTACGCCATCAATGCCTAACGCCAGCCCACTGGTGATAGTCATTCCTTTACGCGCCAACGTTTCGCTGAACAGCTTCCCCCAGCGAGCGCCATACCAGGAATGCAGGCGACTACCAATAACGGCAAGCTGCGCGCTGTGAAGCAGAGCGGGATCGCCGCTGACCAACAACGCACCGGGGTAATCAGCGATGGCCCTTAGCCGAAACGGAAAGCGCGGATCGTCGGCCCGTAACAGATGATGTTCCGGGTTCTCCAGCCAGCGCCGCGTCTCGTCAAGCTCAGGCCCGTCAAGCCGAAAAAATAACGTTGCTTGCGCCGCGGACATCCCGACAGCATGCAGCGCTTCACGATCAACGCTGGCGGCTGCGCATAAGCGCTGTGCGATCTTCAGCATTCTGTCGCCATACAAGTTACTGACCTTCATCAGCCGCAGCCAAATCTCGTCGGGCGTCATCCTTACCCCCTGCCATAAGCGGTATTGACAATCTTTGCGATTGGACAGTGAGACTGTCAATTGCAGGGTGTTTTGTCTAGAATAGAGCTAATAATCTTATCAACTCCTGAATACGACTCTGGAACTTTATGGCAGTTTTGCAAGTGTTACATATTCCGGACGAGCGCCTTCGCAAAGTCGCCGAGCCGGTCAAAGAAGTGAATGCGGAAATTCAGCGTATCGTCGATGATATGTTCGACACCATGTACGCTGAGGAGGGCATTGGTCTGGCCGCGACCCAGGTCGATATCCATCAGCGCATTATCGTTATTGATGTGTCGGAAAATCGTGAAGAGCAGCTGGTGTTAATCAACCCGGAGCTGCTGGAGAAAGATGGCGAAACGGGCATCGAAGAAGGCTGCCTGTCGATTCCGGAACAGCGCGCCCTGGTGCCGCGTGCGGAAAAAGTGAAGATCCGAGCGCTGGATCGCGACGGTAAGCCATTTGAACTGGAGGCCGATGGCCTGCTGGCTATCTGTATTCAGCATGAGATGGATCATCTGGTCGGCAAACTGTTTATTGATTATCTGTCACCGCTCAAACAACAGCGCATTCGTCAGAAGGTTGAGAAACTGGATCGTTTACGTTCCCGTGCCTGATAACAAGGAATACCGTGTCACAATCACTACGTATCATTTTCGCCGGCACCCCCGATTTTGCAGCGCGTCATCTTGACGCGCTGTTGTCGTCTGAACATCAGGTTGTTGGCGTATTCACTCAGCCAGACCGTCCTGCTGGCCGCGGCAAAAAATTGATGCCGAGCCCGGTAAAGGTGCTGGCTGAAGCCCATAACTTACCTGTATTCCAGCCATCTTCCCTGCGTCCGCAGGACAACCAACAATTAGTCGCCGATCTCGGCGCCGATATCATGGTGGTGGTGGCGTACGGTTTGATTCTCCCGAAAGCGGTGCTGGAGATGCCCCGTCTGGGCTGCATCAACGTTCACGGCTCCCTGCTACCGCGCTGGCGTGGCGCAGCGCCGATCCAGCGTTCGCTGTGGGCGGGGGATAGCGAAACAGGCGTAACCATCATGCAGATGGACGTCGGCCTTGATACGGGTGATATGCTGTATAAGCTTTCCTGCCCCATTACCGCAGAGGATACCAGCGGCAGCCTGTACGATAAGCTGGCCGAGCTCGGCCCTCAAGGTCTGCTGGCAACCTTAGCCCAGCTGGCCAACGGCACCGCACAGCCTGAAGTACAGGATGAATCGCTGGTGTGCCACGCCGAGAAGCTGAGTAAAGAAGAAGCTCGCATCGACTGGTCGCTTTCTGCCGCACAGCTGGAGCGCTGCATCCGCGCCTTTAATCCGTGGCCAATGAGTTGGCTGGAAATTGACGGGCAGCCGCTAAAAGTGTGGCGGGCATCGGTCATTGCCGAAGCTGCGCATGCCGAACCGGGTACTATCGTGGCAGCAACCAAACAGGGTATCCAGGTCGCCACGGGCGATGGGATCCTCAGTCTGGAGTCGCTACAGCCTGCGGGTAAAAAAGCGATGAGCGCCCAGGATTTACTCAATTCCCGCCGGGAGTGGTTTACTCCTGGCACCCGTCTCGCCTGACGGTCGTCTCTTCTGAAGCCCGGGTTCGCCGGGCATTTTTATTTTTGCGCTTATGAAAAAGAATATAAATTTACGCAGCCTGGCCGCCCAGGCTATCGAGCAAGTCGTTGAAAAAGGTCAGTCTTTAAGCAACGTCCTGCCCCCTCTACAGCAAAAAGTCAGCGATAAAGACAAAGCGCTGCTGCAGGAGCTGTGTTTTGGCGTACTGCGTACGCTCAGCCAGCTGGAGTGGCTTATCAGCAAGCTGATGGTGCGTCCGATGACCGGCAAACAGCGCACCGTGCACTTTCTGATTATGGTTGGGCTCTATCAGTTACTCTACACCCGCATCCCTCCGCACGCCGCGCTGGCTGAAACGGTAGAAGGCGCGGTGGCGATTAAGCGCCCGCAGCTTAAAGGGCTGATCAATGGGGTGTTACGCCAGTTTCAGCGCCAGCAGGAAGAGCTACTGGCAGAATTCGCCGGGCAGGAAAACCGCTACCTTCATCCCAAATGGCTGCTGAAGCGTCTGCAGCAGGCCTGGCCGCAACAATGGCAGGAGATCGTCGATGCGAACAACCAGCGCCCGCCGATGTGGCTGCGCGTTAACCGCAACCATCATTCCCGAGACGAATGGCTTGCTCTGCTTAAAGAGGCCGGCTTAGAGGGCTTCACCCACCCTGACTATCCCGACGCCGTGCGTCTGGCCACCCCTGCCCCGGTCCATGCGTTGCCAGGTTTTGCCGAAGGATGGGTAACCGTTCAGGATGCCTCGGCCCAGGGCTGCATGCGCTATCTGCAGCCGGAAAACGGCGAGCGCATTCTCGATCTCTGCGCCGCGCCGGGCGGCAAGACGACGCATATTCTGGAAGTCGCTCCCCAGGCTGAGGTCATGGCGGTGGACATTGATGAACAGCGTCTTTCCCGCGTCTATGACAACCTGAAACGGCTGGGCATGAAAGCCGAAGTCAAACAGGGCGATGGTCGCTTCCCTGAGCAGTGGTGTGGCGGCGAGCAGTTCGATCGTATTCTGCTGGATGCCCCCTGTTCCGCCACCGGCGTTATCCGCCGCCACCCGGATATCAAATGGCTGCGCCGGGATCGGGATATCGGCGATTTAGCCCAGCTGCAGGCCGAGATCCTCAATGCCATCTGGGGGCATCTGAAGCCAGGCGGCACGTTGGTTTACGCTACCTGTTCTATTCTGCCGGAAGAGAATAGTCAGCAAATTGCCGCGTTCCTCGCGCGGACCCCGGATGCAGAGCTTCACGCAACCGGTACGCCGGCAAGCCCGGGACAGCAAAATCTGCCGGGTGCGGAAGAAGGCGATGGCTTCTTTTACGCTAAGCTAATCAAACGTCGGAACTAATGGATCACTGCAGATGAAGATTATTATTCTGGGCGCCGGCCAGGTCGGCGGCACGCTGGCGGAGAACCTCGTCGGCGAGAACAATGATATTACGCTGGTTGATACCAATGGCGACCGTCTGCGCAGCCTGCAGGATAAGTTCGACCTGCGTGTCGTCCAGGGGCACGGTTCTCACCCCCGCGTACTGCGCGAGGCAGGAGCCGATGATGCCGATATGCTGGTGGCGGTCACCAGTTCGGATGAAACCAACATGGTGGCCTGTCAGGTCGCCTATTCATTATTCAATACGCCAAACCGTATAGCCCGTATTCGTGCGCCTGATTACGTCCGCGATGCGGAAAAGCTCTTCAATTCTGAAGCTGTGCCCATCGATCACTTAATCGCTCCGGAACAGCTGGTCATCGACAATATTCATCGCCTGATAGAATATCCCGGCGCGCTGCAGGTCGTGAACTTCGCCGAAGGTAAAGTCAGCCTCGCCGTGGTGAAAGCCTATTACGGTGGTCCGCTGGTGGGGAATGCGTTGTCCACCATGCGCGAGCATATGCCGCATATCGATACGCGCGTGGCCGCCATTTTCCGCCACGATCGCCCCATCCGCCCACAGGGTTCGACGATTGTCGAGGCCGGTGATGAAGTCTTCTTTATTGCCGCCTCGCAGCATATTCGCGCGGTCATGAGCGAACTCCAGCGTCTGGAGAAACCTTACAAACGCATCATGTTGGTCGGCGGCGGCAATATTGGCGCGGGCCTGGCCCATAAGCTGGAAAAAGACTACAGCGTTAAGCTTATCGAGCGCAATCAGCAGCGAGCCGCTGAGCTGGCAGAAAAACTGCAGCATACTATCGTCTTCTACGGTGATGCATCGGATCAGGAGCTGCTGGCCGAAGAGCATATTGACCAGGTGGACCTGTTTATTGCCGTCACTAACGATGACGAAGCAAACATCATGTCTGCGATGCTGGCCAAGCGAATGGGGGCCAAAAAAGTCATGGTGCTGATCCAGCGCAGAGCCTATGTGGATCTGGTTCAGGGTAGCGTCATTGATATCGCGATATCGCCTCAGCAGGCCACGATTTCCGCCCTCCTCAGCCATGTCCGTAAAGCCGATATTGTCGGCGTCTCCTCCCTGCGCCGCGGCGTTGCGGAAGCGATCGAAGCAGTGGCACACGGCGATGAGAGCACCTCGCGGGTGGTCGGGCGGTCGATCGATGAGATCAAGCTTCCGCCAGGCACGATCATCGGCGCCGTCGTGCGCGGGAATGACGTGATGATCGCCAATAATAATCTGCGGATCGAGCAGGGCGATCATGTGATCATGTTTTTGACTGATAAAAAGTTTATTTCCGATGTAGAAAGGCTGTTCCAGCCAAGCCCCTTCTTCCTGTAATTCCCAGGGCGTCGAACAGGCGCCTTTTATTATCCCTTATTATTCAATGGTTAATATTTTCCTGTAACGCTCTACGGGGAATGGCAAATGAAAATACATTTGTTAAACTTACAACGTCAGCTGGCTCAAGGAGAATAAAATGAGTTTTTTAAAAGAGTTTCGCGAATTCGCGATGCGCGGGAACGTTGTCGATTTGGCAGTGGGTGTGATCATCGGTGCAGCATTCGGTAAAATTGTTTCGTCGCTGGTCGCGGATATTATTATGCCGCCGCTCGGCCTGTTGATTGGCGGGATCGATTTTAAACAGTTTGCCGTCACGCTGCGCGATGCCCAGGGTGATGTACCGGCAGTGGTGATGCACTACGGGGTGTTTATTCAGAACGTTTTCGATTTCATCATCGTCGCATTTGCCATTTTCATGGCGATTAAACTGATGAATAAGTTAAATCGTAAGAAAGAAGAGGCTCCGGCGGCACCGCCAGCGCCCTCTAAAGAAGAAGTCCTGCTGAGCGAAATTCGCGATCTGCTGAAAGAACAAAACAACCGTTCTTAATCAGCAGTGAAAGCAGAAGGCCAGTGGTAAAAAAGCGATTCGCTTGCTTGCCACTGGCCTCCCGGTCATTCCTTGCTGCATGTTTATCTTTACGTTGATAGCTTCCTTTCCCTTTCTTGTTCTTCTCTACGCGCTGCCTGAATAATGGATCGTGGAGAAGTGCCTCAATGGCGTTATCTTTAATTTGTCCTTTGGTATGCTGATAGCGACTCATAGTAACTCCAGTGGATGTGTGAATTCCGCGCGAGTGTAGATCCGCGCGCACAAAAAATCAACGCCCGGTATTGCCGTTGCTGGCGCCTTGCTCAAGGGCCTCGAGGATCGAACAGTAAACGCTGCTGTGAGCTGTGCCGCAGCACGCATCATTGAGCCGTTGCAGAGAGCGACGCATCGTTTGTAGCTCGTTGATCCGCGCCTCAACTTCGCTTAATCGCGCCTGAACGATCCCTTTCGACTCCTGACAGGTGTGATGCTCCGGATCGATACGGATCGACAATAATTCGCGGATCGCTTCCAGAGTAAAGCCCAGCTGACGGGCATAGCGAATAAAGCGCAAACGCTGAAGATCGTTATCCGAGTAAAGACGAAATCCCCCCTCAGTGCGCACGTCATGATCCATCATTTGCTGTTTTTCATAATAACGGATGGTATCTGGCGTCACATCAGCCAGTTTTGCCAGCTCACCAATACGATACATATTCACTCCTGATTAATTTTGTGCAGCAACGCATCGGCGTACTCACCGCGTAAAAAGTCGGTGTTCAGTCCTGCCTGACGCAGCTTAAGCTCGAGCAGAGCGAGGCGCTTGCTGAGCTCGGCATGCCGCGGGTCGTCCTGACGGACCCCCTTAAGCAAGTCTGCCAGAGCCACCGCTTCTTTGCGCTGCTCCAGCTCCGGGGGAAGACACCCTGCATTCTTCAGAAGGCGATAGCCTGCCCGCAGCTCGGCCGGTATATGCGAATCGTCATCGAGCGTTAGCGGCACGCCGCTACCGGGTAAATTATCGAACTCGCCTTTGGTTTGGGCATCGAGGATATGGCGTTCTGCCCACTGATCCAGTAACCACATTCTACGGCTCCGGGGGATGAACAAAAAGAGTACAGATATTGTAGTGAAGTGGGGATGGGGTAGATATAAAAAAACCCGCCGGGGCGGGTTTTTTTACGTTACTACAGATTACTCTGCAGCAGCTTCTGCTTTCGGCTCAGCACGATCAACCAGCTCGATGTATGCCATCGGCGCGTTGTCGCCTGCACGGAAGCCACACTTCAGAATGCGAGTGTAACCACCGGCGCGGCTCGCGAAACGCGGGCCCAGCTCGTTAAACAGTTTTGCCACGATCTCGTTATCACGAGTACGGGCGAATGCCAGACGACGATTAGCAACGCTATCAGTCTTGGCAAGAGTAATCAGCGGCTCAACTACGCGACGCAGTTCTTTCGCTTTCGGCAGGGTCGTCTTGATGATTTCATGACGAACCAGCGAACCTGCCATGTTACGGAACATAGCCTGGCGATGGCTGCTGTTGCGGTTCAGTTGACGACCACTCTTACGATGGCGCATGACCTTATCCTTCTCAGTAAAACCTTAACCTGTGATCCGGTTACTCGTCAGCAATGCTTGCTGGTGGCCAGTTTTCCAGGCGCATGCCCAGAGACAGTCCACGGGAAGCCAGCACGTCTTTAATCTCAGTAAGAGATTTTTTACCCAGGTTCGGCGTTTTCAGCAACTCAACCTCGGTACGCTGTACCAGATCACCGATATAGTGGATAGCTTCTGCCTTGAGGCAGTTAGCAGAGCGGACAGTCAATTCCAGATCGTCAACAGGGCGCAGCAGGATCGGATCGAATTCTGGTTTCTCTTCTTTCACTTCTGGCTGACGTACATCACGTAAGTCAACAAAAGCTTCCAGTTGTTCAGCCAGGATGGTTGCCGCACGACGAATCGCCTCTTCAGGATCGATTGTGCCGTTGGTTTCCATTTCGATGACCAGCTTGTCCAGGTCGGTACGCTGTTCTACACGCGCAGCTTCAACATTGTAGGCAATACGCTCTACAGGGCTGTAGCAGGCGTCGACCAGCAGACGGCCGATTGGGCGCTCATCTTCTTCCGAATGAATTCGGGCAGAAGCCGGCACATAACCGCGACCGCGCTGAACTTTGATACGCATGCTGATAGCAGCGTTCTCATCAGTCAGGTGGCAAATCACGTGCTGCGGCTTGACGATTTCGACATCACCGTCGTGGGTAATGTCGGCTGCGGTCACAGGGCCAATGCCAGATTTATTCAAAGTAAGGATGACTTCATCTTTACCCTGAACTCTCACCGCCAGCCCTTTCAGGTTGAGCAGGATTTCAAGGATGTCTTCCTGAACGCCTTCTTTGGTGCTGTACTCGTGCAGTACACCATCAATCTCAACCTCGGTCACCGCGCAACCCGGCATCGATGAGAGCAGAATACGGCGCAGTGCGTTACCCAGAGTATGGCCGAAGCCACGCTCTAAAGGCTCAAGGGTCACCTTGGCGTGCGTCGAACTCACTTGCTCGATATCGACCAGGCGCGGTTTTAGAAACTCTGTCACAGAACCCTGCATTGTGTCCTCTCTTTGGTACTAAGCTTTACTTGGAGTAAAGCTCGACGATCAGGTGTTCGTTAATGTCCGCAGACAGATCAGAACGCTCCGGCTGACGCTTGAACGTACCTTCCATCTTGCCAGCATCAACTTCCAGCCAGGTTGGCTTTTCACGCTGCTCAGCCAGCTCCAGAGCGGCTTTCACGCGAGATTGCTTTTTCGCTTTCTCACGAATGCTGACAACGTCATTCGCTTTAACCTGATAAGAAGCGATGTTAACAACACGACCGTTTACCATAATCGCTTTGTGGCTAACCAGCTGGCGTGCTTCAGCACGAGTGGCGCCGAAGCCCATACGGTATACAACGTTGTCCAGACGACCTTCCAGCAGAGCCAACAGGTTTTCACCGGTGTTGCCTTTCAGACGTGCTGCTTCTTTATAGTAGTTACGGAACTGACGCTCCAGCACACCGTACATACGGCGAACTTTTTGCTTTTCACGCAACTGCACACCATAGTCAGACAGACGCGGCTTACGCGCACCGTGCTGGCCAGGAGCTTGTTCAATTTTACACTTGGTATCGATCGCGCGAACGCCAGACTTAAGGAATAAGTCGGTGCCCTCACGACGGCTCAGCTTGAGCTTAGGACCCAAATATCTTGCCATTTTCTTTCTCCAACTAACCTGGAAAACGCAGCGTTATACGCGACGTTTTTTCGGCGGACGACAACCGTTATGAGGGATCGGAGTCACATCAGTAATATTAGTGATGCGGAAACCAGCGGCGTTCAGTGCACGAATGGTAGATTCGCGACCCGGACCCGGACCTTTGACCATAACTTCCAGATTCTTGATGCCGTATTCTTTTACGGCTTCTGCGCAACGCTCTGCTGCAACCTGAGCTGCGAACGGAGTGGATTTGCGAGAACCACGGAAACCGGAACCACCGGCTGTTGCCCAACCCAGTGCGTTACCCTGACGATCAGTAATGGTAACGATGGTGTTGTTAAAAGAAGCATGGATATGAGCCACGCCATCAGAGACTTGTTTTCTTACACGCTTACGTGCACGAATTGGTGCCTTTGCCATTATTCAATCACCCCGATTATTTCTTGATCGGTTTACGCGGACCCTTACGGGTACGTGCGTTGGTCTTGGTACGCTGACCGCGAACCGGGAGACCACGACGATGACGCAAACCACGGTAGCAACCAAGGTCCATCAGACGCTTGATGCTCAGGGTGATTTCACGGCGCAGATCACCTTCAACGACAAATTTACCTACTGCTTCACGCAGAATATCAATTTGTTCTTCAGACAGCTCACTGATCTTAACATTTTCAGCGATGCCCGTTTCAGCGCAGATGGCTTTAGAACGGGTTTTGCCGATACCGAAAATAGCGGTTAAAGCGATTACGGTATGTTTGTGATCAGGAATGTTAATGCCTGCTATACGGGCCACTATGCACTCCTACTATTTAATATGTACGCACCATGCTGAAAAGCCCGTTTTCAGGATACTCAAATGGAAACGTACAGACATACAAAAGATTGGCTGGCTAATCTAGCCAGCTCAATCCAACTTTGCAAGAAAAATATGCGAAAAAATCAGCCTTGGCGCTGTTTATGCTTCGGCTCGGCACTGCAAATCACACGGATGACGCCATCACGCTTAACGATTTTGCAGTTACGGCATAATTTCTTGACGGAAGCACGAACTTTCATTTTTACTCTCCGTAACTTCTCGGGCGACCAGTTTTAGCGGCCGTAGCCTTTCAGGTTCGCCTTCTTCAATGCAGACTCATACTGACTGGACATCATCAGAGTTTGCACTTGAGCCATAAAGTCCATAATCACGACAACAACGATAAGCAGCGAGGTCCCACCGAAGTAGAACGGCACTTTCATCGCGTCACGCATGAACTCCGGGATCAGGCAGATAAAAGTAATGTACAACGCACCAACCAGAGTCAGGCGAGTCATCACTTTATCGATATACTTCGCCGTTTGCTCTCCCGGACGAATTCCTGGTACAAATGCACCGGACTTCTTCAGGTTATCTGCTGTTTCACGCGGGTTGAAAACCAACGCCGTGTAGAAGAAACAGAAGAAGATGATTGCAGACGCATAGAGTAACACATAAAGCGGTTGCCCAGGCTGCAAATACAGCGAAATTGTTGTCAGCCAGTTCCAACCAGTACCACCCCCGAACCATGACGTGATGGTTGCCGGGAACAGTATAATACTGGAAGCGAAGATTGCCGGGATTACCCCCGCCATATTCACTTTCAGCGGTAAATGTGTGCTCTGTGCAGCATAGACACGACGACCCTGTTGACGTTTCGCGTAGTTTACCACAATGCGGCGTTGCCCACGTTCAACGAATACAACAAAGAAGGTCACTGCAAATACTAATACTGCAACCAACAGCAACAGGAGGAAGTGCAGGTCGCCTTGACGCGCTTGCTCGATAGTATGGGCGATGGCCGGCGGGAGTCCCGCAACGATACCGGCGAAGATAATGATCGAGATACCGTTACCGATACCGCGTTCAGTGATCTGTTCGCCGAGCCACATCAGGAACATAGTCCCTGTGACCAGACTAACAACAGCGGTGAAATAGAATGCAAAGCCTGGATTAATCACCAGGCCCTGCATACCAGGCATATTCGGCAGACCGGTAGCAATACCGATCGACTGGAATATCGCCAGCACCAGAGTACCGTAGCGGGTGTACTGGCTGATCTTACGACGACCAGACTCCCCTTCTTTCTTCAGTTCCGCCAGCGGTTGATAAACCACCGTCAGCAGCTGCACGATGATTGATGCCGAGATATACGGCATAATCCCCAATGCAAAGATAGAAGCACGGCTGAGAGCACCACCAGAGAACATGTTGAACATTTCAATGATGGTGCCTCGCTGTTGCTCAAGCAGTTTGGCAAGTACAGCGGCATCAATACCAGGGATCGGAATAAAAGAGCCAATACGGAACACTATCAGCGCACCGACCACAAACAGAAGTCTGCGTTTCAGTTCGCCAAGGCCACCTTTGGCACTTTGAAAATCTAATCCCGGTTGTTTAGCCATCTGCTACTTATTCCTCAATTTTACCGCCAGCAGCTTCGATAGCAGCACGAGCACCTTTAGTCACACGCAGGCCACGAACAGTTACCGGACGAGTTACCTCACCAGACAGGATCACTTTCGCGAACTCGATCTGGACACCGATAATGTTAGCCGCTTTCAGCGCGTTCAGGTCTACTACATCGCCTTCTACGTGAGCCAGATCGGAGAGACGGATCTCTGCGGTGATCATCGCTTTACGAGAAGTGAAGCCGAATTTCGGCAGACGACGGTACAGAGGCATCTGACCACCCTCGAAACCGCGACGTACGCCACCGCCAGAACGAGATTTCTGACCTTTGTGACCACGACCACCGGTTTTACCGAGGCCAGAACCGATACCACGACCCAGGCGTTTACCCGCCTTTTTGGAGCCTTCGGCCGGAGACAGAGTATTTAAACGCATCTCTTACTCCTCAACTTTAACCATGAAGGAAACCGCGTTGACCATACCACGAACAGCAGGAGTATCCTCGCGCTCTACGGTGTGACCAATACGACGCAGACCCAGGCCAAGCAGCGTTGCCTTGTGTTTCGGCAGACGACCGATTGCACTGCGGGTTTGAGTAATTTTAATAGTCTTTGCCATGGCTTATTTCCCCAGAATTTCTTCAACGGATTTACCACGCTTGGCAGCGACCATATCCGGGGACTTCATGTTTTCCAGACCGTCGATAGTTGCACGAACCACGTTAATCGGGTTAGTGGAACCATACGCTTTAGCCAGAACGTTACGAACCCCAGCGACTTCCAGAACGGCGCGCATTGCACCACCGGCGATGATACCGGTACCTTCGGAAGCCGGCTGCATGAATACACGAGAACCCGTGTGAGTACCCTTAACCGGGTGCTGCAGGGTGCCGTGGTTCAGCGCGACGTTAATCATATTGCGACGGGCTTTTTCCATCGCTTTCTGGATCGCTGCTGGAACTTCACGCGCTTTACCGTAACCAAAACCAACGCGACCGTTACCATCGCCAACTACAGTCAGAGCTGTGAAGGAGAAAATACGACCACCTTTAACGGTTTTAGATACGCGGTTTACCGCGATCAGCTTTTCCTGCAGTTCGCCAGCTTGTTTTTCGATGTGAGCCATCTTACACCTCTACCTTAGAACTGAAGGCCAGCTTCACGGGCAGCATCTGCCAGTGCCTGGACACGACCATGATATTGGAACCCGGAACGGTCAAAGGAAACATCTTTGATGCCTTTTTCCAGAGCGCGTTCAGCGACAGCTTTACCCACAGCTGCAGCAGCGTCTTTGTTACCGGTGTACTTCAGTTGTTCAGCGATAGCTTTTTCTACAGTAGAAGCAGCTACCAGAACTTCAGAACCATTCGGTGCAATTACCTGTGCGTAAATGTGACGCGGGGTACGATGTACCACCAGGCGAGTTGCGCCCAGCTCCTGGAGCTTGCGGCGTGCGCGGGTCGCACGACGGATACGAGCAGATTTCTTATCCATAGTGTTACCTTACTTCTTCTTAGCCTCTTTGGTACGCACGACTTCGTCGGCGTAACGAACACCCTTGCCTTTGTAAGGCTCAGGACGACGGTAGGCGCGCAGATCTGCTGCAACCTGGCCGATCACCTGCTTATCAGCGCCTTTCAGCACGATTTCAGTCTGAGTCGGACATTCTGCAGTGATACCCGCAGGCAGCTGATGATCAACCGGGTGAGAGAAACCTAAAGCCAGGTTTACTACATTCCCTTTGACCGCTGCACGATAACCTACACCAACCAGCTGCAGCTTCTTAGTGAAGCCTTCGGTAACACCGATAACCATTGAGTTCAGCAGGGCACGCGCGGTACCAGCCTGAGCCCAACCGTCTGCGTAACCATCACGCGGACCGAAGGTCAGTGCATTATCTGCATGTTTAACTTCAACAGCATCGTTGAGAGTACGAGTCAGCTCGCCGTTTTTACCTTTGATCGTAATAACCTGACCGTTGATTTTTACATCAACGCCGGCAGGAACAACGACCGGTGCTTTAGCAACACGAGACATTTTTTCCTCCGATTAGGCTACGTAGCAGATAATTTCGCCACCAAGACCAGCCTGGCGCGCTGCACGATCAGTCATAACACCTTTAGAGGTAGAAACAACTGCGATACCCAGACCGGCCATAACTTTCGGCAGCTCATCTTTTTTCTTATAGATGCGCAGACCTGGGCGGCTGACACGCTGAATGCTTTCTACAACAGCTTTACCCTGGAAATACTTAAGAGTCAGTTCCAGTTCCGGCTTGGTGTCGCCTTCAACTTTAAAATCTTCGATAAAACCTTCTTCCTTCAGCACGTTGGCGATTGCCACTTTCAGCTTGGAGGAAGGCATGGTGACCGCAGCTTTGTTCGCGGCCTGACCGTTACGGATACGGGTCAGCATATCCGCGATCGGATCTTGCATGCTCATCTGTCTTTACTCCCGTGATTCAATTGGTGACAATTACCAGCTAGCCTTTTTCAGACCCGGGATTTCACCGCGCATAGCGGCTTCACGGACCTTAATACGGCTCAACCCGAACTTCCGCAGGAAACCATGCGGACGACCTGTTTGACGGCAGCGGTTACGCTGACGAGACGGGCTGGAATCACGCGGCAGAGTCTGCAGCTTGAGAACGGCATTCCAACGATCTTCGTCGGTTGCGTTCACATCAGAGATGATAGCTTTCAGTTCAGCGCGTTTAGCGAAGAATTTATCAGCTAAAGCCACGCGCTTTACTTCGCGTGCTTTCATTGATTGCTTAGCCATTAAGTAACCCTACCTTACTTGCGGAACGGGAAGTCAAAGGCAGCCAGCAGAGCACGGCCTTCTTCGTCAGATTTCGCAGTAGTGGTAATGGTAATATCCAAACCACGAACGCGGTCGACTTTATCGTAGTCGATTTCTGGGAAGATGATCTGCTCACGGACACCCATGCTGTAGTTGCCACGACCGTCGAAAGACTTAGCGGACAGGCCGCGGAAGTCACGAATACGCGGTACAGCAATAGTGATCAGGCGCTCAAAGAACTCCCACATGCGTTCGCCACGCAGAGTTACTTTACAGCCGATCGGATAGCCCTGACGGATTTTGAAGCCTGCAACTGATTTGCGTGCTTTGGTGATCAGCGGTTTTTGACCGGAGATTGCTGCCAGGTCAGCTGCTGCGTTATCCAGCAGTTTCTTGTCAGCGATCGCTTCACCAACACCCATGTTCAGGGTGATCTTCTCGACCCGAGGGACTTGCATGACAGAATTGTAGTTAAACTCAGTCATGAGTTTCTTAACTACTTCGTCTTTGTAGTAATCATGCAGTTTCGCCATCGTACTACTCCAAATTACTTGATAGTTTCGCTGTTAGACTTGAAGAAACGGACTTTTTTGCCGTCTTCGAATCTAAAGCCTACACGGTCAGCCTTGCCGGTTGCCGCATTGAAGATTGCAACGTTAGAAACCTGAATTGCAGCTTCTTTTTCAACGATGCCGCCTGGTTGGTTCAGAGCCGGAACCGGCTTCTGGTGTTTCTTAACCAGGTTGATACCTTCAACAATGACCTTGCCGGAAGACAGGACATTCTTAACTTTACCGCGCTTACCTTTATCTTTACCGGTTAACACGATAACTTCGTCATCACGACGGATTTTCGCTGCCATGATTCGCTCCTTAGAGTACTTCTGGTGCCAGAGAGATAATTTTCATGAACTTCTCGGTACGAAGTTCACGAGTTACCGGCCCAAAAATACGCGTACCGATAGGCTGCTCGCTGTTATTGTTCAGAATAACGCATGCATTACCATCGAAGCGAATGACAGAACCGTCCGGGCGACGAACACCCTTCTTGGTGCGCACCACTACCGCCTTCAGCACATCACCTTTTTTGACCTTACCACGCGGAATTGCTTCTTTGATGGTGATCTTGATGATGTCGCCTACGCCTGCGTAGCGACGGTGCGAGCCACCCAGAACCTTGATACACATTACGCGACGTGCACCGGAGTTGTCGGCGACGTTCAGCATAGTCTGTTCTTGGATCATTTTAGTGCTCCGCTAATGTCAACTACTACTGAGACCCGAAAATTAGGGTCGTTAAAAAGCCCCATATCGAGGGCGCGGCATTATAACACCACAAACCAGATATGGGTAGAAAAAATAAACGGCTCATCGCTGAGCCGTTTATCCGTATCGAGAATGCGTACTCTATTACAGAACCGCTTTCTCTACAACGCGAACCAGCGTCCAGGACTTAGTCTTGGACAGCGGACGGCATTCGCGGATTTCAACCTTGTCGCCGATACCGCATTCGTTGTTCTCGTCATGTACGTGCAGTTTGGTCGTACGTTTGATGAATTTGCCGTAAACCGGGTGTTTCACCATACGTTCGATAGCAACAACAATGGATTTCTCCATTTTGTCGCTAACTACGCGACCTTGCAGAGTACGGATTTTATCGGTCATTACGCACCCGCCTTCTGAGTCAGTAAAGTCTTAACGCGTGCAACATCACGACGCACTTGCTTCAGCAGATGAGTCTGTTGCAGCTGGCCACTTGCAGCCTGCATGCGCAGGTTGAACTGCTCACGCAGCAGGTTCAGCAGCTCAGCGTTCAGCTCTTCAACGCTTTTTTCACGCAGCTCTTTTGCTTTCATTACATCACCGTCTTAGTTACAAAGGTGGTTTTGATCGGCAGTTTCGCTGCTGCCAGGCCGAATGCTTCACGGGCCAGCTCTTCCGGTACACCGTCCATTTCATACAGGACTTTACCCGGCTGAATCAAGGCAACCCAGTACTCCACGTTACCTTTACCTTTACCCATACGAACTTCCAGCGGCTTCTCGGTGATCGGTTTGTCCGGGAATACACGGATCCAGATCTTACCTTGACGCTTAACTGCACGGGTCATAGCACGACGTGCTGCTTCGATCTGACGTGCAGTCAGACGACCACGGCCAACAGCTTTCAGACCGAAAGTGCCGAAGCTAACATCCGTACCCTGCGCCAGACCACGGTTGCGGCCTTTGTGCACTTTACGGAATTTTGTACGCTTTGGTTGTAACATCAGCGACGCTCCTTATTTACGGCCTTTACGCTGCTGCTTTTTAGGTTGAGCAGCCGGTTCCGGTTGTTCAACAGCAGCCATACCACCCAGGATCTCACCTTTGAAGATCCATACCTTAACGCCGATTACACCGTAAGTGGTGTGCGCTTCAGAGGTGTTGTAGTCGATGTCAGCACGCAGAGTGTGCAGCGGTACGCGACCTTCACGGTACCATTCGGTACGTGCGATTTCCGCGCCGCCCAGACGGCCGCTAACTTCAACTTTGATACCTTTAGCGCCCAGACGCATTGCGTTCTGTACAGCACGCTTCATCGCACGACGGAACATAACGCGACGTTCCAGCTGAGAAGTGATGCTGTCAGCAACCAGTTTTGCGTCCAGTTCAGGTTTACGAACTTCGGCGATATTGATCTGTGCAGGTACGCCAGCGATATCCGCTACGACCTTGCGCAGTTTTTCTACGTCTTCGCCTTTCTTACCGATAACGATACCCGGGCGAGCGGTGTGAATGGTCACACGGATGCTCTTAGCCGGACGCTCGATAACGATGCGAGATACAGACGCTTTAGCCAGTTCTTTAGTCAGGAACTGACGTACTTTAAAATCGCTGTCCAGGTTGTCAGCGAATTCTTTGGTGTTCGCGAACCAGGTAGAGTTCCATGGTTTGACAATACCCAGGCGAATACCATTAGGATGTACTTTCTGACCCATTGCTAGTCTCCAGAGTCTCAGCGATCGGACACAACCACAGTGATGTGGCTGGTGCGCTTCAGGATGCGATCTGCACGACCTTTAGCACGCGGCATAATGCGCTTCATGCTCGGGCCTTCGTCTACGAAAATTTTCGCAACTTTCAGATCATCAATGTCAGCGCCATCGTTGTGTTCAGCGTTAGCAATGGCAGATTCCAGTACCTTCTTGACCAGTACAGCAGCTTTTTTGTTGGTGTAGGTCAGAATATCCAGGGCCTGCGACACTTTCTTACCGCGAATCAGGTCAGCTACAAGGCGAACCTTCTGAGCAGAAGAACGAGCATGGCGATGTTGAGCTAAAGTTTCCATCTCTTCCTCCTACCTTATTTCTTCTTCGCTTTTTTATCAGCAGCGTGGCCGCGATAAGTACGAGTCGGTGCGAATTCACCCAGTTTGTGACCGACCATTTCGTCGGAAACAAATACTGGAACGTGCTGACGACCATTATGGACAGCGATGGTCAAACCGATCATGTTAGGAAAGATCGTTGAACGACGGGACCAAGTGCGCAGGGGCTTCTTGTCTCCGCTTTCCACCGCTTTCTCTACCTTCTTCAGCAAGTGCAGGTCAATAAAAGGACCTTTCTTGAGAGAACGTGGCATGGCTTATCCTCTAAAATTATTTGCTACGGCGACGTACGATGAATTTATCAGTACGCTTGTTGCTGCGGGTCTTCTTACCTTTGGTCTGCAGGCCCCACGGGGATACCGGGTGCTTACCAAAGTTACGACCTTCACCACCACCATGTGGGTGGTCTACTGGGTTCATCGCAGTACCGCGAACGGTAGGACGAACACCACGCCAGCGTGCAGCACCTGCTTTACCCAGAACGCGCAGCATATGCTCAGCATTGCCAACTTCGC
Source organism: Klebsiella sp. C360 (assembly GCF_048822415.1). NCBI lineage: Bacteria > Pseudomonadati > Pseudomonadota > Gammaproteobacteria > Enterobacterales > Enterobacteriaceae > Klebsiella > Klebsiella sp. C360. The sequence continues at coordinate 4,332 of NZ_JBMEZZ010000021.1, read as the reverse complement.
CCAGAGTAGCGCGGCAGTCTGCTTCGACTTTACGCATTTCACCAGAACGCAGACGCAGGGTGACATAAGCACCGTCGCGAGCAACGATCTGAACGTAAGTACCAGCGGAACGAGCCAGCTGACCGCCTTTACCTGGTTTCATTTCTACGTTATGAACGGTAGAACCAACCGGGATATTGCGCATCGGCAGGGTGTTGCCTGCTTTGATTGCAGCATCAACGCCAGACTGAATCTGGTCGCCAGCTTTCAGGCCTTTCGGGGCCAGGATGTAACGGCGCTCGCCGTCTTTGTACAGAACCAGCGCGATGTTCGCGGAGCGGTTCGGATCGTACTCAAGACGTTCAACAACTGCCGGGATACCATCTTTGTTGCGTTTGAAGTCAACAATACGGTAAGCCTGCTTGTGGCCACCACCGATATGACGGGTGGTGATACGGCCATTGTTGTTACGACCACCGGATTTGCTGTTTTTTTCCAGCAACGGAGCAAAAGGTTTGCCCTTGTGCAGCTCTGGGTTAACCACTTTAACGACGTGGCGACGACCCGGAGATGTCGGTTTACATTTAACAACTGCCATTGTATTACTCCTCCGACTTACTCAGCGCCGCCAACGAAGTCCAGATTCTGGCCTTCTTTCAGGGTGACGTAAGCTTTTTTCCAGTCGCTACGACGACCGATACGCTGTCCGTGACGTTTAACTTTCCCTTTAACAACCAGGGTGTTAACGACTTCGACTTCGACTTCAAACAGTTTCTGCACAGCAGCTTTGATTTCTGCTTTGGTCGCGTCTTTAGCAACTTTGAGAACGATGGTGTTTGTTTTTTCCATCGCAGTAGACGCTTTTTCAGAAACGTGCGGTGCGCGCAGCACCTTCAGCAGACGTTCTTCACGAATCATGCCAGCATCTCCTCAACTTGCTTAACAGCATCAGCAGTCATTACGACTTTGTCGAAGGCGATCAGGCTAACCGGGTCGATACCGTTCGCATCACGTACGTCAACCTTGTGCAGGTTACGTGCGGCCAGGAACAGGTTCTCGTCCAGCTCACCGGTGATGATCAGCACATCTTCCAGAGCCATGTCTTTCAGTTTCTGTGCCAGCAGCTTAGTTTTCGGCGCTTCAACAGAGAACTTCTCGACAACGATCAGACGATCCTGACGTACCAGTTCGGACAGGATGCTTTTCAGCGCGCCGCGGTACATCTTCTTGTTAACTTTTTGACTGTGGTCCTGCGGACGAGCAGCAAAGGTCACGCCACCGGAACGCCAGATCGGGCTCTTGATAGAACCAGAACGCGCACGGCCGGTACCTTTCTGGCGCCACGGTTTTTTACCGGAGCCAGTGATTTCAGCACGAGTCTTCTGAGCACGAGTGCCCTGACGCGCACCAGCTGCATAAGCAACAACAACCTGGTGAACCAGCGCTTCGTTGAAATCACGACCGAAGGTAGTTTCGGAAACAGTCAGCGCGCTCTGCGCGTCTTTCAATACTAATTCCATTGCTATCTCCTCACGCCTTCACAGCTGGTTTAACGATCAGGTCGCTACCGGTCGCACCCGGGACAGCACCTTTAACCAGCAGCAGGTTGCGCTCAGCGTCAACACGTACTACGTCCAGGCTCTGAACGGTTACACGCTCATTACCCAGCTGACCTGCCATTTTCTTGCCTTTGAACACTTTGCCCGGAGTCTGGTTCTGACCGATAGAACCCGGAACGCGGTGAGACAAGGAGTTACCGTGAGTAGCGTCCTGGGTACGGAAGTTCCAGCGCTTAACGGTACCAGCAAAACCTTTACCTTTAGAGGTACCGGTTACGTCAACTTTTTTAACGTCAGCAAACAGTTCAACGCTAATGTTCTGACCTACGGTGAATTCTTCGCCGTCAGCCAGACGGAATTCCCACAGACCACGGCCAGCTTCAACGCCAGCTTTAGCGAAGTGACCCGCTTCCGGCTTGGTTACACGGTTAGCTTTTTTAGCACCGGTGGTAACCTGGATTGCGCGGTAGCCATCGTTAGCCAGGTCTTTAACCTGAGTAACACGGTTTGCTTCAACTTCGATTACGGTTACTGGGATAGAAACGCCATCTTCAGTGAAGATGCGGGTCATGCCCACTTTTTTACCGACTAAACCAATCATTGTTTCAACCTCTCAATCGCTCGATGACCTGATTAACCCAGGCTGATCTGCACGTCTACACCGGCAGCCAGATCCAGACGCATCAGAGCATCAACGGTTTTTTCAGTTGGCTCAACGATGTCAACCAGACGCTTGTGAGTGCGAATTTCGTACTGGTCACGCGCGTCTTTGTTGACGTGCGGGGAGATCAGAACGGTAAAGCGCTCTTTGCGGGTCGGCAGCGGGATCGGACCACGGACTTGCGCACCAGTGCGCTTAGCAGTCTCGACGATTTCCGCGGTTGATTGATCGATCAGACGATGATCAAACGCTTTCAGGCGGATACGGATTCTTTGGTTCTGCATGAGACCAGAGCTCCAATTATTTTATAGACGAAATGATTACTCCTCATACCCATTACGATTGATGGGAGAGTGTAACCGTTCTTACATAGCCCCCCGATTGGGGACATTGTTTGATAACCCAACTGCGATTACCAGGGTTCATATTGAACCGGCCGTCAACTTTGACAGGCCCGCGCATTATACGCAAATTCTGGCGCTACGCAAGTGCTGTTTAGAAAATCATCACCAGGATTTGCGCACCTTCGCGCTAGCGAACGGTACGGGGTGACAACGCGGCAAATTAACGCGGATGGCGCCATCCATTCCAGGGAAGTCCCTTTTGCACTGTACGGGGACAATAAGCATAGTGAGACGATGTTCTTTGACGATTGCGGGGTTAACCATGCTCGCCGCCCTCCCCTTCTTGCTGTGCTATAGCGGATTGACCTTAGCCTTATGTCACCAGGACCTGCGTCACGGCCTGCTGCCCGACCGTTACACCTGTCCCCTGCTGTGGAGTGGTTTGCTTTTTTATCTCTGTCTGGCGCCGTACCAGCTTCATGATGCCGTCTGGGGGGCGATAGCCGGCTATCTCAGTTTGGCTGCGCTTTACTGGCTATATCGCGGGATCCGCGGCTATGAGGGGTTGGGGTATGGGGATATCAAATATCTCGCCGCCCTCGGCGCCTGGCATGGCTGGCGATTGCTGCCGCAGCTGCTACTGGTGGCATCGCTGCTCGCCTGCGCGGTGTGGGCAGTATCAGGTTTGTACGCCAGGTACGGCGGAAGCAGTAAATGGAGGGGGAACAACCCGCTGCCGTTTGGGCCATTTCTGGCGGCCGCGGGTTTCTGGTGCGGGTGTCAGACGCTGGCTAGTCTGACACTTTGATCTGCGACTGCAGGTAATTTTGCAGACCGATTTTGCCGATCAGATCGAGTTCGGTTTCCAGCCAGTCGATATGGCCTTCTTCATCCGCCAGGATCTCAATCATCATATCGCGGCTGACGTAGTCATGGACGCTGTCGGCATAGGCGATCGCCTCGCGCAGGTTTTGCGCCCCCTCCAGCTCCAGTCTTAAATCGGACTGCAGCATCTCTTCCACATCTTCACCGATGCCAAGTTTGCCGAGATCCTGCAGATTCGGGATACCTTCGAGAAAAAGAATACGCTCGATGTATTTATCGGCGTGCTTCATTTCGTCGATGGATTCGTGGTACTCAATATCGTTGAGGCGCATCAGGCCCCAGTTTTTGAACATTCTCGCATGGAGAAAGTACTGATTAATTGCGACCAGCTCATTTCCCAATAATTTATTGAGATAACTTATGATTTTGACATCACCTTTCATTATATAGTCCCTCCGCTTCCACTCATTGAAGCGTAGTCCGGCCTATAGGGATGTCAAAAGAGAAGCGTGGACTTCAGGCGATTTCTTTGAATTCCGGCATGGTGGTTAATTCATCTTCCATAACTTCCCGCGCCGCGCGAACACACTTACCGCATTGATTTCCAACGGGAACAAACTTACGTAATTGCTGAAAAGATTGCGGTTGAAACTGGCGAACAACCTGGCGAATTTTTTTATCGCTGACGCCATTGCACAAACAAACGTACATATAAACTCCCGTTCAATTTATGCACAAATATTAAATGAGAATAGTTATGATTACAATAGACCATTTACTTATTATCCGCCGCAGCGCACGTTATGAATCGCCAGTAGCACCGCCCTTTTCGCTGAACGACGGACAGCAAAAAGGGCGCCGAAGCGCCCTTTTTTATTCAAAGCTAACGAATTAGCCCAGAACTTTAGCTACAACGCCCGCGCCAACGGTACGGCCGCCTTCACGGATTGCGAAACGCAGACCG
>NZ_JBMEZZ010000020.1:0-34163 GCF_048822415.1 Klebsiella sp. C360 | reverse complement strand
GATGGAGGCGCATTATAGGGAGTTCTCGAGCGCCCGCAATAGAAAAATGGCAGAAAAATGACTGACTGCTGCATTCCCCAGCAAAACCCCGCTTTATACCTCTTTACACACAGAATTATCCACAGGAGAGCGTCAAAACATGACCGAACGCCCCGCGGATCGGCAGCTATATAGAAGAAGAACCATCGGCCTAAAGAGAAAGATAAAAATTCGCGAGCGTTGCGCAAACGTTTTCGTTACAATGCCGCGCTATGACACGGATGCCCGGTTGGGTGCGTTAGGTGAGTTTTTAGGCAAAAACTCACCTAACGCTCTCTGTAATGTTCAAATCCTGGGGATTTAATACCATGCAACAACGTCGTCCAGTCCGCCGCGCTCTGCTCAGTGTTTCTGACAAGGCCGGTATCGTCGAATTCGCGCAGGCGCTTTCCGCTCGTGGTGTCGAGCTGCTGTCCACCGGCGGCACCGCCCGCCTGCTGGCAGATAAAGGCCTGCCGGTAACCGAAGTCTCTGACTACACCGGTTTCCCGGAAATGATGGATGGACGCGTGAAGACCCTGCATCCGAAAGTACACGGCGGCATCCTCGGTCGTCGCGGTCAGGATGATGGCATCATGCAGCAGCACGGTATCGCGCCTATCGATATGGTGGTCGTTAACCTCTATCCGTTTGCCCAAACCGTCGCTCGTGAAGGCTGCTCGCTGGAAGACGCGGTGGAAAACATCGATATCGGCGGCCCAACCATGGTCCGCTCCGCGGCGAAGAACCACAAAGATGTCGCCATCGTGGTGAAGAGCAGCGACTACACCGCCATCATTAATGAAATGGACGCCAACGAAGGCTCCCTGACGCTGGACACCCGCTTCGACCTCGCCATTAAAGCCTTCGAACACACCGCCGCGTACGACAGCATGATCGCCAACTACTTCGGCAGCATGGTTCCGGCCTATCACGGCGAAAGCAAAGAAGCCGCTGGCCGCTTCCCACGCACCCTGAATCTGAACTTCATTAAGAAGCAGGATATGCGCTACGGCGAAAACAGCCACCAGCAGGCTGCCTTCTATATAGAAGAGAATGTCAAAGAAGCTTCCGTGGCAACCGCTACCCAGCTGCAGGGTAAAGCGCTCTCCTATAACAATATTGCCGATACCGATGCGGCGCTGGAGTGCGTGAAAGAGTTCAACGAACCGGCCTGCGTGATCGTTAAGCACGCTAACCCGTGCGGCGTTGCCGTCAGCGACTCGATCCTTGACGCCTACGATCGCGCATACAAAACCGACCCGACCTCCGCGTTCGGCGGCATCATCGCCTTCAACCGCGAGCTGGATGCCGACACCGCGCAGGCGATCATCTCTCGCCAGTTTGTCGAGGTGATCATCGCCCCGTCCGCCAGCGAAGAAGCGCTGAAAATCACTGCCGCGAAGCAGAACGTCCGCGTACTGACCTGCGGTCAGTGGGAAGCGCGCGTTGCCGGTCTCGATTTCAAACGTGTCAACGGCGGCCTGCTGGTTCAGGACCGCGATCTCGGTATGGTCACCGCAGGCGAACTGCGCGTGGTCAGTAAACGTCAGCCGAGCGAGCAAGAGCTGCGCGATGCGCTGTTCTGCTGGAAAGTGGCGAAATTCGTCAAATCCAACGCCATCGTGTATGCCAAAGACAATATGACCATCGGCATAGGCGCCGGCCAGATGAGCCGCGTCTACTCGGCGAAAATTGCCGGGATTAAAGCCGGTGACGAAGGTCTGGAAGTGAAAGGCTCCGCCATGGCCTCCGATGCCTTCTTCCCGTTCCGCGACGGGATTGACGCCGCGGCTGCGGTCGGCATCACCTGCGTTATCCAGCCGGGCGGCTCTATCCGCGACGACGAAGTGATTGCCGCCGCTGACGAACACGGCATCGCCATGATCTTCACCGATATGCGCCACTTCCGCCATTAATTCATGGAGCTGCAGATGAAAGTATTAGTAATCGGCAACGGCGGGCGTGAACACGCCCTGGCCTGGAAAGCGGCCCAATCGCCGCTGGTTGATACCGTCTACGTTGCGCCGGGCAACGCAGGTACCGCGCTGGAGCCGTCGCTGCAAAACGTCGCCATCGGCGTCACCGATATTCCGGCGCTGCTGCGCTTCGCTCAGGATGAAAATATCGACCTGACCATCGTTGGTCCGGAAGCGCCGTTGGTGATTGGCGTGGTCGACGCGTTCCGTGCCGCCGGGCTCGCCATCTTTGGGCCAACCGAAGGCGCGGCGCAGCTGGAAGGCTCGAAAGCCTTCACCAAAGATTTCCTCGCGCGTCATCATATCCCGACGGCGGAATACCAGAACTTCACCGAGGTCGAGCCAGCGCTGGCTTACCTGCGCGAGAAAGGCGCGCCGATCGTCATCAAAGCCGACGGTCTGGCGGCGGGTAAAGGTGTTATCGTGGCGATGACCCTTGAGGAAGCCGAAGCGGCGGTCAAAGACATGCTGGCCGGTAACGCCTTTGGCGACGCCGGACACCGCATCGTCATTGAAGAGTTCCTCGATGGCGAAGAGGCCAGCTTTATTGTGATGGTCGACGGCGAGCACGTCCTGCCGATGGCCACCAGCCAGGATCACAAACGCGTCGGCAACGGCGATACCGGCCCGAACACCGGTGGGATGGGCGCTTATTCTCCGGCGCCGGTCGTGACTGATGAAGTCCATCAGCGCACCATGGAGCGTATTATCTGGCCAACCGTGAAGGGCATGGCCGCGGAAGGCAACACCTATACCGGTTTCCTGTATGCCGGTCTGATGATCGACAAGCAGGGCAACCCAAAGGTCATTGAGTTCAACTGCCGCTTTGGCGATCCGGAAACCCAGCCGATCATGCTGCGCATGAAATCTGACCTGGTAGAGCTGTGCCTCGCCGCCTGCGCCGGCAAGCTGGATGAGAAAACCTCCGAGTGGGATGACCGCGCATCGCTGGGGGTAGTGGTTGCCGCCGGCGGCTATCCGGGCAACTACAACACGGGCGATGAGATCCATGGCCTGCCGCAGCAGGAAGCGGCAGACGGTAAAGTCTTCCACGCCGGCACGAAACTGTCTGACGACCAGCGCGTGGTCACCAACGGCGGGCGCGTACTGTGCGTCACCGCCCTGGGCGATACCGTAGCGCAGGCGCAGCAGCGCGCCTATCAGCTGCTGACCGATATTCGCTGGGATGGCAGCTTTAGCCGAAACGATATCGGCTGGCGCGCCATTGAGCGCGAAAAGGCTAACGGCTAAGTTTCGCCAACAGCGTTTTCCGCGTAATGCCTAACTGACGGGCGGCTTCGGTTTTGTTGCCGCCCGTTTTTTCCAGCGCCGCCAGAATCACCTCTTTTTCGACTTCCACTAGCGGCTGAATCAGCCCCTCCTCGCTCCCGCCTGACGGCAGCGGCGTACCCGCGATCGCCAGCGGCAATTCCCGCCCGGAGATATAGTCCCCGGTCAGTAGCACCACCGCCCGCTCCACCGCGTTTTCCAGCTCGCGAATGTTGCCCGGCCAGGAGTAGTGGATCAGCAGGTCCATCGCCTGTGGCGTGAACCCCTTTACCGCCTTACGATTGCGTTCGGCATAGCGTTTGAGAAAGTGCTGCGCCAGCGGCGGAATATCTTCCCGGCGCCGGCGCAGAGGCGGCATCTCAATAGTCACGACGTTCAGCCGGTAATAGAGATCCTGGCGAAAACGCCCGGCGCTTACCTCTTCCGCGAGGTTGCGGTGGGTGGCGGCGATCAGCCGCACATCAACGGCAAGCGTCTGGTTGCTGCCGACCCGCTGCACCTCCCGCTCCTGAATCGCCCGCAGCAGCCGGACCTGCATCAATGGCGAGATATCGCCAATTTCATCGAGGAACAGCGTGCCGCCATCCGCTTCGACAAAGCGCCCTTCACGTCGCCTATCCGCGCCGGTAAACGCCCCTTTTTCATGCCCGAAGAGTTCCGACTCCAGTAGCGACTCATTCAGCGCCGCGCAGTTGAGCGTCACCAGCGGCTTATCACCGCGCCCGCTGCAGGCGTGGATGGCGCGCGCCACCAGTTCCTTACCGGTTCCCGACTCTCCATAGATCAGCACCGTCGCATCCGAAGGGGCTACCAGCGTAATATTATTAAGAAGCGCCTGCATCGCCGGGCTGTCGCCTATCATGCCCCAACGCGAACTCGCTGCGGCGGGGTGTTCGCCCTCGCTATGCCGGGTGTGTGCCAGCGCCTGGACTAACGTCTGCTGTAACGTGTCAAAATCCAGCGGTTTAATCAGATAATCCAGCGCCCCGGACTTGATGGCCTCCACCGCCGTATCGACGCTGGAGAATGCCGTCATGATCAGCACCGGGATCGCCGGGTTATAGGCTTTAATCTCTTTTAATGTCGCGATACCGTCCATCTCCGCCATGCGAATATCGCACAGCACCAGGTCGAAGACCTGCTGATGGATCAGCTCCAGCGCCTGCAGGCCGTTGTGGGCTAATACCACCTGATAGCCCCAGCCGCGCAGCAGCGCCTGCAGGATCGTGCAGTGGCTGATGTCATCATCGACAACCAGAATCTGTACCTTATCGCTGCTCATCTTCCCTCCGTTGAGCATCAATCGGTAGCCAAAGCGTAAATATCGCTCCGGCCCCCGGCTGACTTTCGGCGCGGATCGTCCCGCCATGTTGTTCGATAATATTCTGCACCACCGCCAGCCCCAGCCCGGTGCCGTCCGCTTTGGTGGTGAAATAGGGGGTGAAGATGGCCTGCAGCTCTTCGGCAGTCATCCCTTTACCGCTATCTGCGACGACGATTTTCATCCGCTGACGGTCAGCTTCGCTTGCCGATACGCGAATGACGCCGTCACGGCCAATCGCCTGCATCGCGTTCAGGTACAGGTTCAACAGCACCTGGTTCAGGCGGTCGGCATCGGCGTTGATCGTGGAGAGCTCCGGGCGCGGAGTGAATTGCAGCGCGATCCCGCGACTCTGCGCATCCTGGCTGATCAGCTGTAATGAGTGGTGGATAAGCGCGTTGATATCCACCGGCTGATAATTTAAATGCGCGGGCCGGACCAGCTCCAGCAGTTCGCTGACCACCCGGTTCAGGCGGTCGGCCTCTTTGGCCATCACCCGCGCTAACTGATGCGACTCGCCGCCCGGCGGCGTGCGCTCGGCAAAATATTTCGCCAGCCCTTTAATCGACGAGAGTGGATTGCGGATCTCGTGCGCCACGCCCGCCGCCAGATGGCCAAGCGCCACCAGTTTCTCTTTGCGGGCCATCGCCTCCAGCAGTTGTTTTCGCGAGCGGCGATAGCGGCGGAACCAGAACTGGGCGAGGATCGTTGCCGCTGTCACCAGCGCGGCGGCGCCCAGCATGATGACCATGTTCCGCTGCCCGCGGGCCTGCGCGGCATCCAGCTCACTGCTATCAAAGGCGATAAAAATCACCTGCGGGACGGTGGCTTGAGCCAGGGCGCTGTCGCCGCGATTCATCATGCCCCTATGGTGGCCGCGGGCCGGATTGAGCGGGCGAAACTGGCGATAGACCTCCATGGCCGGCTGCGGCTCGCTAAGCCGCCGCCAGCGCGCCTGTTCGCCAACCGCCAGCGCACGCATCTGCGCGGGGCTGTAGAGCGTTTGGCCCACCTGCTGCGGATCGCTGTGAGCGATGATGGTGCCATTGTCATCAGTCACCGCGAACCACAGGACGCCCGGCTGCCAGGCCATCTCTTCCAGCAGGGCCTGCAGCTGCGCGTGATGCATCCGCATTCCCATGCCGACGCGCGTGCCGGACTCCAGCGCGCGGATCAGTACGCTCCCCTTCTCCTCAATAGTGTGTCGGGCGGCGGTCGTCTCACGACCGTAATCGCGGACGATCATCGCGGAGAACAGCACCACCAGCAGCACCACCGTACCGGTCAGCAGCCAGCTCAGCGCGCCAGCGGCAGCGTCCCGTGAAAAAGGTTTGATCTTCATCGGCGAGTCCTTGTCATCTCCTTTTCGCTATCAGCAGGATCTTTCAGCAGAAATCATGCCATGTTTCCGCACGGCCAAACCTGCTCTCAAACATATCGCCTGCGCTTTAGCGAGTAAAAATGACTCGCCGGTCCCGGGCGGAACGGGTCATTTTTACTCGCCTTCTCTGCCACGGCCTCGGCAGACCTGTTCGGACGGGCTTCTTCAGGCTGGCATGGAAGATGCAATACCGAGAGAAACCACACAGGAGAAAATGCCATGAAACGGAACCGTAACTTACCCCTAGCCCTCGTCGCCCTTGCCGCGCTGACCTTCGGCAGCAACGCGGCCTGGGCCAACCACCACTGGGGCAACAATAACGGGATGGGCAACCAGGGCTACAGCCAGCTGACCCAGGAGCAGCAGGCTACCGCGCAAAAGCTGCATAACGATTACTATGCGCAAACCAGCGTCCTTCGCCAGCAGCTTCAGTCCAAACGCTATGAGTACAATGCGCTGCTCACGGCGCAAAAGCCGGACAGCGGCAAGATTGAAGCCGTCGCTCAGGAGATGGAAGGCTTACGCCAGAAGCTGGATCAGCAGCGGGTGAAATTTGATCTCGCGCTGGCTGAGGCAGGCGTTCCCCGCGGCGCAGGCATGGGATATGGCGGCTGTCGCGGTAGCGGCGGCGGTCATAGGGGCATGAATCACTGGTAAAGGTTAGAAGCTTTTTTCCGTCGGCTGCCAGGTGCAGAAGTTTTCATTGGCCACCAGCAGCAGTTGAGAGCCTTCCGGCGCCTCAAGCCAGGCAATGCTCACCGCGGCGGAAGCGTGGCTCTGGCGGCGTTCAATGTGCGCCAGAGCCCGACTATCGAGGTCGGGCGTCACCGTCTGCCCTTCGCAGGTCAGGACGGTATGCGCGGCGGCGTTCCAGCGCCCCTGACGCAGGACGACCCGACCCTGACGGAGGGCGTCGCTGGTCTGGCGGATCTGCTCGGCGCGATAACGGTACAGCGCGACCTGGTCGCTGGAGAGCTGCTGCTTCTGCCCGTCAACTTCCCGCTGCATAAAGCTCAGATCGCCCTGCGCGTCGAAGCGGGCGCGAATATGTTCCGGCGGCTTGCCGTAGACATTGAGTTCAATAAGCGTCAGCTGATCGCCCTGCCAGCGATATTCGCTGGTCGAGGTGTCCCCGTGACGCCACGGGCTGAAGGCGGCGAGAAGATGGACTTCATCGCCAGAATCTTTACGCCAGATACGCATCGCCCCCTGGTTGTCCGCATAACCGCTGGCGGTAAACGGTGGTAGCGACGCGTTATGGCTGCAGGCAGTTAGCAACAGGATGCCCGCCAGCGCCAGAGGCCGGCGCCAGACAGACAAAAGGGGCTTAATAGCCCCTTCGATAAAACTGTTCACTGCCACGCGGTCTTACTTAACTGCGTCTTTCAGTGCTTTGCCAGAAACAAATGCCGGCACGTTAGCTGCAGCGATTTTGATCTCTTTACCGGTCTGCGGGTTGCGGCCAGTACGCTCAGCGCGGTGGTTCACTTTGAAGGTACCGAAACCAACCAGTTGAACAGCATCACCTTCTTTCAGAGACTCAGTAATTGCAGCCAGGGTAGATTCCAGGGCAGCTTTAGCCTGTGCTTTGGACAGGTCAGCTTTGTCCGCAATTACATCAATCAGTTGAGTCTTGTTCATAAGTTATCCTTACAATGTGTTTATCGCTTGCTAAGCATCGAGTGCGACGGAAATGCCAAAAAAGCACCCTCCTGCATACACGCACCGATAGCCACTTTTTTTCGCCCTCCAAATGTAGACCAGACGGGGGGCGGAATGGAAGCCTTCAGACGCTACAATTCAGGCGGTAAATCACGTTTTCTGGTCTCACTGCTGAAAATTTATACCAATATTGCTCTCGCCGGCCTCACGCAGGTCCGCGCGCAGGCCTTTTATCAGCTCAAGGTCACGCTCTTCGCAGTCGGCCAGCAGGCGGAAAATTTCCCACTGAATGTCCCATTCCTGCTCTACCGCCGGGTTCGCTTTCAGCTCTTCGTCGGTCATTTCGCGGCCTTCCTGGGTCATTTCCAGCATCGCCACGGTGGTGATGGAGGTTTTGCTCACCTCGATCGCGTGCTCGAGCGTTTCGCCGCTCAGACGGGAATGGATCAGTTCGCTCAACGCCACGCAGGCGTCTATGGCCGGATAAACACCGTACAGGTCGAAATCATCTGCCGCCGGGATCGCCTCTTCCAGTTTCTCCAGCTGACTGTCGAAATTCACCTTCGCATCTTTGACCGTCAGCGTTTCCCAGATCAGATCCAGGATACGACGGTACAGCTGGCCGTCGCCAAACTCGGTTTGCTTGCAGAACATCGCGTAGTTGGGGTACATACGCTCGCACAGGCAGGCCATAAAAGTGACATGCTGCCAGCTTTCCAGCTTCTCCAGGCGCAGGTGAATCGGGTTTTGTAACATGATGAATTCTCGAAGTCAGAAATTAGGCGCAGTGTACCTGAATCAGCTGTGATTTGCTTGCCAACGCACAAATGACGGACGACGGGACGCCACCGCATCAGCCCAGCGCGTCGGCTCGGGCAGACGATAGCCTCGCATGCAGCGTTCGACCCACATTAAGGCGCTGTCCATGCCCACCCGGTGGCCGGTGCTAATAAACAGCGGGTTGCAGCGGACTTTACTGCGCCAGACCCAGGCCAGTTGTTCATTTTTATCCATCAGCGGGGCCAGCGCGCCGGGGGCATCACCCAGTTCGCCGATTTTTCCACACAGCCGTTTTTTCGCCACCCCGATGGTCGGCACGTCGATCATCAGGCCAAAATGGCTGGCGACGCCCAGCCGCCGGGGATGGGAAATACCGTGCCCGTCAACAAACAACAGGTCCGGTTTTTGCGAAAGCTGCTCCCACGCCGCCAGCAGCGCAGGCGTTTCGCGAAACGAGAGAAAGCCGGGAATATAGGGCATGGAGGTGGCGACGCGCGCCACCTGATACTCCACCAGCTCCAGTTCAGGCCAGGTCAGCAGCACCATCGCAGCTCGGGTGACCTCCCCTTCCTGCTCAAACCCAACATCCGCACCGCCGATCAATACTGGCGGGTCGCGATCCAGTCGATCCGCCCGCTCTACCGACGCGGCTAACTGTTGCTGTTGGATACGGAGTGCGGCTAAATCCATATGGCTGATCTCCTACTGGTGATAGGGTGCGGAAAGACGATGCACCGCTTCAACAAAGACGCCCGCATGCTCAGGGTCAACGTCCTGATGGATGCCGTGGCCGAGGTTAAAGACGTGGCCTTCCCCCTGACCAAAGCCGGCGAGGATGGTCGCGACTTCTTCTTCAATACGCGCGGCGGGCGCATAGAGCATGGACGGATCCATGTTGCCCTGCAGCGCGACTTTGTTGCCCACACGACGACGGGCATCGGCAATATCGGTGGTCCAGTCGAGACCCAGCGCGTCACAGCCGGTCTCCGCCATTGCTTCCAGCCACTGACCGCCGCCTTTGGTGAACAGCGTCACTGGCACGCGGCGGCCTTCGTTTTCCCGCAGCAGGCCATCGACGATTTTATGCATGTAGTAGAGGGAGAACTGCTGGTAGTCGCGGCCGGTCAGCACCCCGCCCCAGGTGTCAAAAATCATCACCGACTGCGCGCCGGCTTTGATCTGCGCGTTGAGATACAGGGTGACGCTCTTCGCCAGCTTATCCAGCAGCGCGTGCAGCGCCTGCGGGTCGGCGTACATCATCTTTTTGATGACGGTGAAAGCCTTGCTGCTGCCGCCTTCCACCATATAGGTCGCCAGCGTCCACGGGCTACCGGAAAAACCGATCAGCGGCACTTCGCCTTTCAGTTCGCGGCGAATGGTGCGCACGGCATTCATCACGTAGCCCAGTTCCTGCTCGGGATCCGGGACTGGCAGCTTGTCGACGTCGGCTTTGCTTTTCACCGGCGAGGTGAAGCGCGGGCCTTCGCCTGCCTCAAAGTACAGCCCCAGCCCCATGGCGTCCGGGATGGTCAGGATGTCCGAAAAGAGGATCGCCGCGTCCAGCGGGTAACGACGCAGCGGCTGGAGCGTCACTTCGCAGGCCAGCTCGGCATTTTTACACAGCGACATAAAGTCGCCCGCTTGCGCACGGGTGGCTTTGTACTCCGGTAAATAGCGGCCCGCCTGGCGCATCATCCACACCGGGGTGACATCAACCGGCTGACGCAGCAGCGCGCGCAGGTAACGATCGTTCTTCAGTTCGGTCATTTTTACATTCCTTTAGCGTTGATACGCCCAGTGTAACATGTCACTCGAACTCTGCCCGACACATCGCGACGGTATCTTCGATAAGCCGGCGCGCCACCGTCCCCGGCGGCGGCAGAAGCGGCAGATCGTCATAGCGGTACCAGTCCGCGCTGAGTAACTCTTTTTTATCCACCACGATATCGCCCTCCGCGTAATCTGCCATAAAGGCAGTCATCAGCGACTGCGGGAACGGCCACGGTTGAGAAGTCACGTAGCGCAGATTTTTCACCCGGATACCGCTCTCCTCCATCACCTCACGGGCAACGGCCTGCTCGAGGGTTTCGCCGACCTCGACGAACCCAGCCAGCACGGTGTGTATCCCATTGCGATGTCGGGTATGTTGCGCCAGCAGGATCGCATCGTCGCGACGGATAGCGACGATAATGCACGGGGCAATTTGCGGGTAGTAACGTTCACGGCAGTGGCTGCACAGCATCGCCCATTCGCTTTTACTGGCATGCATCGGGTGACCGCAGTAGCCGCAAAATTTATGCGATCGATAAAATTCGGCGAGCTGGATCCCCCGTCCCGCCAGCTGAAAGAGTCCCGGATCCTGATCCAGCACCTGGCGTAACGATCCCATGTCATGGCGGCGATCCTGGCGCACCATCCACACCGGATCGCCCTGCCATTCGCCGATATGCAGCGCATGCTGGCCGACAAGATCGAAATTAACCGCTTCGCCATGTGGTAATTCTCCACCAGGCAACCATAATTTTTGTTCGTGACTGACAACCCACCAGCCGCGATCTAATTTTTCAATAATACGATCCATATCTATTGCACTACCTTTGCTTCACTGGCATGTTGTTAACATTATTTTTACATTTTTGGTGAGCAGATTTAAATCAAAACTAGCGGAGTCAATCATGCTAAACCAGCTGGAAAATCTGACGGAGCGCGTTGGCGGTAGTAATGAACTGGTCGATCGCTGGCTACAAGTGCGTAAGCATCTGCTCGTGGCTTACTACAATCTGGTTGGCCTGAAACCGGGCAAAGAGTCGTTTATGCGGCTAAACGAAAAGGCGCTGGATGACTTTTGCCAAAGTCTGGTGGATTACCTCTCGTCCGGTCATTTTAGTATTTATGAACGCATTATTGGCGAAATGGAAGGCGATACCCCACTTTTAGCCGCCACCCGGCTTTACCCGCAGCTGGAAGCCAATACCCAGCAGATGATGGACTACTACGATACCTGCCTCGAAAACGCCATTGATCATGATAACTACCTTGAATTTCAGCAGGCGCTGTCGGATATCGGCGAGTCGCTGGAAGCGCGTTTCGCCCTAGAAGATAAACTGATCGCCCTCGCCGTCGCCCATCATCTGAACGATGAGGTGCGCGATAATATTGCCCCGACCGCTTGAGTTGTGCGCAATTAACGAGTAGTTTACCTTCATTCCCCCTCTCCGGAGGGGATGTCATCTTGTCGGAGTGCTTATTTTCCATGTGAAGGCTAACGTGGAAAAGGCTGAGACCGTTAATTCGGGATCCGCGGAACCTGATCAGGCTAATACCTGCGAAGGGAACAAGAGTAAACTGCTGTTCGCGTCAGTCCGTCAGGGCCGATCGCATCTGTTACTCCATCCGTCGTCTGACAAGCCATGTCCTTTTCATCTGGAATGCGCTATGTCTACTACCAAACTGACCCGTCGTGAGCTACGCGAGCACGCGCAGCGATTTATCGATACGCTGGAAGGCGCTGCTTTCCCTAATTCGCGCCGTATCTACATTCAAGGTTCACAAGCGGATATCCGCGTCCCAATGCGTGAAATCCAGCTCAGCCCAACCCTCGTCGGCGGCGATAACGATAACCCCCATTACGAAGCCAACGAACCGATCCCGGTGTATGACACCTCCGGGCCTTATGGCGACCCGGATATTGGCATTAATGTCCGCCAGGGGCTTGCCAGGCTGCGCCAACCGTGGATCGACGCGCGCAATGACTGCGCCCCGCTCAGCGAACGCAGCTCGGCCTATACCAAAGCGCGGCTGGCCGATGACGGCCTTGATGAGCTGCGCTTCAATAGCCAGCTGAAGCCAAAACGCGCCGTTGCCGGCAAATGTGTTACCCAACTGCACTACGCCCGCCAGGGGATCGTCACCCCGGAGATGGAGTTCATCGCCATTCGCGAAAACATGGGCCGCGAACGTATTCGCAGCGAAGTTCTGCGCCAGCAGCATGCCGGCGAAGGCTTCGGCGCCCGCCTGCCGGAAAACATTACCCCTGAGTTCGTCCGTGATGAAGTGGCCGCCGGGCGCGCCATCATCCCGGCCAATATCAACCACCCGGAGTCTGAGCCGATGATTATCGGCCGCAACTTCCTGGTAAAAGTGAATGCTAATATCGGCAACTCGGCGGTGACCTCCTCCATCGAAGAAGAGGTCGAGAAGCTGGTCTGGTCCACCCGCTGGGGCGCCGATACGGTGATGGATCTCTCCACCGGCCGTTATATCCACGAAACCCGCGAGTGGATCCTGCGTAACAGCCCGGTACCGATCGGCACCGTACCGATTTACCAGGCGCTGGAGAAAGTCAACGGCATCGCCGAGAACCTCACCTGGGAAGCCTTCCGCGATACCCTGCTGGAACAGGCCGAACAGGGCGTCGACTACTTCACCATTCACGCCGGCGTACTGCTGCGCTACGTCCCGATGACCGCGAAGCGTCTGACCGGCATCGTTTCGCGCGGCGGCTCAATCATGGCCAAATGGTGCCTGTCGCACCATCAGGAAAACTTTCTCTACCAGCATTTCCGCGAAATCTGCGAAATCTGCGCCGCCTATGACGTGTCGCTGTCGCTGGGCGATGGCCTGCGCCCCGGCTCCATTCAGGATGCCAACGACGAAGCGCAGTTCTCCGAGCTGCGCACTCTCGGCGAGCTGACGAAAATCGCCTGGGAGTATGACGTGCAGGTGATGATCGAGGGCCCCGGCCACGTGCCGATGCAGATGATCCGCCGCAATATGACCGAGGAGCTGGAGCACTGCCACGAAGCGCCGTTCTACACCCTCGGGCCGCTCACCACCGACATTGCGCCGGGCTACGACCATTTCACCTCCGGCATCGGCGCGGCGATGATCGGCTGGTTCGGCTGCGCCATGCTGTGCTATGTCACGCCAAAAGAGCATCTCGGCCTGCCCAACAAAGAGGATGTGAAGCAGGGGTTGATTACCTACAAAATCGCCGCCCACGCCGCCGACCTGGCGAAAGGTCACCCCGGGGCGCAGATCCGCGATAACGCCATGTCGAAGGCGCGTTTTGAATTCCGCTGGGAAGACCAGTTTAACCTCGCGCTGGATCCATTTACCGCCCGGGCCTATCACGATGAAACCCTGCCGCAGGAATCCGGCAAAGTTGCCCACTTCTGCTCCATGTGCGGTCCGAAATTCTGCTCAATGAAGATCACTCAGGAAGTCCGCGACTACGCCGCCAGACAGGCCATCGACGCCGGCATGGCCGATATGTCGCATCACTTCCGCGCCCGCGGCGGCGAAATCTACCTGAAACAGGAGGAAGTCTGATGTATCAGCCTGATTTTCCACCCGTCCCGTTTCGTCTCGGACTCTACCCGGTAGTGGACAGCGTGGCGTGGATTGAGCGCCTGCTCGAAGCCGGCGTGCGTACTATTCAGCTGCGCATCAAAGACCGACGCGACAGCGAGGTGGAGGATGACGTCATCGCCGCCATCGCCCTTGGCCGCCGCTATCACGCCCGGCTGTTCATTAACGATTACTGGCGACTGGCGATCAAGCACCAGGCCTACGGCGTGCATCTCGGACAAGAAGATCTGGAAACCACCGATCTGAGCGCCATCCGCCAAGCCGGGCTACGTCTGGGCGTCTCCACCCATGACGATATGGAGATTGATGTCGCCCTGGCGGCGCGCCCCTCTTACATCGCCCTGGGTCACGTCTTCCCGACGCAAACCAAACAGATGCCCTCCGCGCCGCAGGGGCTCGAGCAGCTTGCCAGACATATCCAACGCCTGGCGGATTACCCCACCGTGGCGATCGGCGGAATTAGCCTTGAAAAGGCCCCGGCGGTGCTGGCGACCGGCGTCGGCAGCATCGCAGTGGTCAGCGCCATCACCCAGGCGGCGGACTGGCGGGCAGCGACCGACCAGCTGCTGGCGCTGGCGGGAGCGGGCGATGAATGATCACGACTTTATGCGCTATAGCCGTCAGCTGCTGCTGGAGGATATCGCCATCGAGGGGCAGCAGAAGCTGTTAGCCAGCCGGGTGCTGATTATCGGCCTTGGCGGGCTGGGCTCCCCGGCGGCGCTCTATCTGGCCGGGGCTGGCGTCGGGACGCTGACCCTGGCCGATGACGACGCCGTGCATCTCAGCAATCTGCAGCGGCAGATCCTGTTCACCAGCGCGGATATCGATCGGCCAAAAGCCGCGGCGGCAAAGACGCGGCTCAGCCAGCTAAATCCGCAGATCAAACTGGTTGCGCTCCAGCAGCGATTAAGCGGCGAGGCGCTGCGCGCCGAGGTGGAGAAAGCGGACGTGGTGCTGGACTGTACCGATAACATGGTCACCCGCCAGGCGATCAATGCCGCCTGCGTGGCCCTCGACATCCCGTTAGTGACCGCCAGCGCCGTCGGCTTCGGCGGTCAGCTGATGGTGCTCACCCCCCCCTGGACGCAGGGCTGCTATCGCTGCCTGTGGCCGGATAGCGACGAACCGCAGCGCAACTGCCGCACCGCGGGGATCGTCGGTCCGGTGGTCGGCATGATGGGCACGCTGCAGGCGCTGGAGGCCATTAAGCTGCTCAGCGGCATGACGACGCCGCGCAACACTCTGCGGCTGTTCGACGCCCGCACCAGCAACTGGCGTAACCTGGCGCTACAGCGTTCCCGGGGCTGCCCGGTTTGCGGAGGGCGGCATGCAGATCTGGTTTAACGACGAGCCGCTGGCGTGCGCCGACCATCTCAGCGTCAGCGCCCTGCTGACCCAGCTCGAACAGCTGCAGCCGGGCGTCGCGCTGGCGCTCAATCAACACATTCTGCCGCGCGACCGGTGGGAAGATCATCTCTTGCAGGAAGGCGATCGAGTCCTGCTTTTTCAGGTTATCGCTGGAGGCTGACATGTTACGTATTGCAGACAAAACATTTGAATCCCATCTTTTCACCGGTACCGGCAAATTCGCCGCCCCGGAGGTGATGGTTGAGGCGATTCGCGCCTCGGGCAGCCAGCTGGTCACCCTGGCGATGAAGCGCGTCGATTTACGTCAGCACAATGACGCCATCCTCGCCCCGCTGCTGGCGGCGGGAGTCAGCCTGCTGCCGAATACCTCGGGCGCCAAGACAGCGGAAGAGGCGGTGTTTGCCGCCCGCCTGGCGCGGGAAGCCTTGGGCACCCACTGGCTGAAACTGGAGATCCACCCGGACGCCCGCTGGCTGCTGCCCGACCCGATTGAAACCCTGAAAGCGGCGGAGCTGCTGGTCCGCGAAGGGTTCGTGGTGCTGCCCTACTGCGGCGCCGACCCGGTGCTGTGTAAACGGCTGGAAGAGGCTGGCTGCGCGGCGGTGATGCCCCTGGGCGCGCCGATCGGCTCCAATCAGGGGCTGGAAACCAAAGCCATGCTGGAGATTATTATCGAGCAGGCGACGGTGCCGGTGGTGGTCGACGCCGGCATCGGCGTCCCAAGCCATGCGGCGCAGGCGCTGGAAATGGGCGCGGACGCGGTGCTGGTCAATACCGCTATTGCCGTCGCCGACGATCCCGTGGCCATGGCCCACGCTTTCCGTATGGCGGTCGAGGCCGGCTTGCTGGCCCGTCAGGCCGGACCGGGGGCGCGCAGCGCGCAGGCGCAGGCCACCAGCCCGCTCACCGGATTCCTGGAGGCGCTGGCATGAAAACCTTCAGCGATCGCTGGCGGCAGCTGGAGTGGGACGACATCCGCCTGCGCATCAACGGTAAAACCGCCGCCGATGTCGAACGGGCGCTGGCGGCCAAACAGCTGACCCGCGACGACATGATGGCCCTGCTTTCGCCGGCGGCGGCCGGGTATCTTGAACCTCTGGCCCAGCGCGCGCAGCGGCTTACCCGTCAGCGCTTCGGCAATACCGTCAGCTTCTACGTGCCGCTGTATCTCTCCAACCTGTGCGCCAACGACTGCACCTACTGCGGCTTCTCGATGAGCAACCGCATTAAGCGCAAGACGCTGGATGCTGCCGAGATTGCCCGCGAGTGCGCCGCGATCCGCGACCTGGGCTTTGAGCATCTGCTGCTGGTGACCGGTGAGCATCAGGGCAAGGTGGGAATGGATTATTTCCGCCAGCACCTGCCGGCAATCCGCAGCCAGTTTGCCTCGCTGCATATGGAGGTGCAGCCGCTGGCGACCGACGAGTATGCCGAGCTGAAAACCCTGGGGCTCGACGGGGTGATGGTCTATCAGGAGACCTATCACGAAAGCATGTACGCTCAGCACCACCTGAAAGGGAAAAAGCAGGATTTCTTCTGGCGGCTGGATACGCCGGATCGCCTGGGCGAGGCGGGGATCGATAAGATCGGCCTTGGCGCGCTGATCGGCCTTTCCGACAGCTGGCGGGTGGATTGCTTTATGGTCGCTGAGCACCTGTTATGGCTGCAGCAGCGCTACTGGCGCAGCCGCTATTCGGTCTCCTTCCCGCGTCTGCGTCCCTGCGCCGGCGGCATTGAACCAGCCTCGCTAATGGATGAGCGTCAGCTGGTGCAGACCATCTGCGCCTTCCGCCTGCTGGCGCCGGAGGTTGAGCTATCGCTATCCACCCGCGAATCCCCCTGGTTCCGCGACCGGGTGATCCCGCTGGCGATCAATAACGTCAGCGCCTTCTCCAAAACCCAGCCCGGGGGTTACGCCGACGACCATCCGGAGCTTGAGCAGTTCGCGCCACACGATGACCGTCGGCCTGAAGAAGTCGCCAGCGCGCTGGCTGCCCGCGGCCTGCAGCCGGTGTGGAAAGACTGGGACAGCTGGCTGGGACGCGCCTCGCAAACCTCATGATGTACAGTGTAAGCGCCTGATATTTTTGCGCGCCTGCACGAGAGATGAAAAACGGAGGCTGGCCCGCCAGGCGCCCTTTTTCTATTCTGCCCGGGTCAGCAGCGGACGCTGACCAGGGCGAACCTTTTCTTCCTCATTTTCGCCCTGCCTCTCCGCGTTGATCGAGGGCCTGTTCATTGTCGCCGAATATAAATCACGATACATGAAGGCCTCAGAGTTATAATTGAGCAATAGTTAACTGATTCGATCGGCAGGCGTCGCAGTCGCAACCTGCGTTCGGACCCCATGGTTTATACATCCGGGACGATTAACGATTCATGGCTCTACACAACAGAAAGCTCTCTTTCACGACGCCGATCGTCGTGGGGTTTGCCGGCATCTTGCTCAGTTTTATGCTGATCGCTATTTTTGTCACCCTGGCGCAGCGAAAAGATTTTCTTGAAGATTATCACGACATTAACCGCAACTTTACCCACAACCTGGCGATCAACTACACGGAAACCCTGCTGCGGGAAAATGATTTTATCCTTGGGCGCGCGGTCGCCTTCTTTGCCCGCAATGACGAACTGAATCGCGCAGTCAATGTGGAACCGGAGAAAGGGTTAACGACGCTGATGCAGTTACAGAACATGATGCCGAGCGTCTCATCCATCTCGCTGGCGGATACCGAGGGCCACTATCTGCGCGCCCCGGAGGTGCTGGAAAATGAAGACAGTCAGGCTTTCGATCCCAGAACGCGACCCTGGTTTATCAAACAGGCGGAAGCCAGCACCTTCAGCCACTACACCAGCCCATATATGGATTTTTTTACCCACCATCCGACGATTACCATTTTCAAACCCATCATCACCCCGGAGGGGAAACTCAAGGGCAGCCTGGCCTTTCATCTCGATCTCACCTCCATGGGGTTCGCGCTGCGCCAGATGGTGGCCCCCGTACAGGGCGAGTTTTTTGTGGTGCAGCGTGATGGCAAAGTGGTCCTGCACTCCGACCCTGGCGCGCTATTTAAACCCTTCGTCAGTAATGAGCTGATGGATAAAATGACCAGCGGCGAGGGGCAGCTTTACGATCCCGGGAGCGACACCTGGTATTACTATTACTCCTTTACCAATCCCGACTGGTTTGTGATTTTCCGTGTCGATAACACTACCCTGGTTAATCTGACGCGCCATGAAACCAATTTAGTGATCGGCGGTTTCGCCCTCGCGGCGATCATCATCATCCTGTTCGGCCTTTATCTGCGTCATGCCTCCCGCACCGTGCTGATGAATATCATCAATGCGATTAAAACCGGCGACGTCAAACGCGCCCCACGCCTCGAGGCGATGCTGAGTAAAGCCATTGAAACTAATAAGCAGCGCGAACTGACCTACGTCCGCCAGGCGACCATTGACGCGCTCACCGGCTGCAAGAACCGCCGCGCCTTCGACAGCGATATTGCCGCGCTGATGAACGATCATCAGCCGTTCGCCCTCGCTCTGGTCGATATCGATAACTTTAAATCGATCAACGACACCTGGGGTCACCTCAACGGCGATATCGTTCTGCGTAACGTCGCCCGCGAAGGGCTGCAGGTCCTCCAGCCACTGGAGATATCCCTCTATCGCTATGGTGGTGAAGAGTTCGCGGTGGTCTTTCCTGCCGAACATATTGATAACGCCCGCACGCTGCTGGAAACATGGCGGGTAAACGTCGAACGGCGCACCTGGCGCGAAGATGGCCTGACGGTCACCTTCAGCGCCGGGCTGGGGGAATGGAACATGGAGCCGCTGGATAAACTGGTGGTGAGCGTCGATGAAGCGCTGTACAAAGCCAAACAGCAGGGTAAAAACCGTATCCTGCGCGCCTAGGGCTTTAGCGCCGCAACCGCCCACTTCGGTGGGCTTTTTTATTTTTTCCGGCAAAAATGAAACCGGTTTCAATTTTTGTGTGATGACTTACACACAATCACGGTAAAGCGGTTGTCGCATCGCCAGGGCCGCGATAAACATAAGACATCACGGAACACAAGGGCCACTGACTATGAAGAATATCGTTTTGTGCTGTGCCGCCGGTATGTCTACCAGCATGCTGGTTCAGCGTATGCAAGATGCCGCGCAGAAGAAAGGTGTTGAGGTCTCAATCAAGGCCGTACCGGTCGCCGAGTTTAAAGATAATCTGGCCGCCGCCGACATTATTCTGCTCGGCCCGCAGGTGAAATATGAGCAGGCGAAGCTGCAGGCGCTGGCCGACCCGTTCGGCAAAAAGGTCGCCGTGATCGATATGATGGACTACGGCATGATGAAAGGTGATGCCGTTCTGGATAAAGCCCTTAAGATGCTGGAGTAATCGATGGAAGATTTAGAAACGATCATCATGGAGCTGCTGGTTAACGCGGGTTCTGCGCGCAGCGCGGCGCTGACGGCGCTACAGCTGGCGCGGAAAGGCGATTTTGCCGCAGCGGAGCAGGCCATGGCCGAGTCCCATGAGTTCGTCAAACATGCGCATAAAATTCAGACCCAGCTTATCGGCCTGGATGAAGGCAGCGGTAAGCTACCGGTCAACCTGATCACCGTGCATTCTCAGGACCATCTGATGAACGCCATGGTCATTCAGGATCTGGCGACCGATATGATTGAACTATACCGTCGCCTGCCCCTCGCGCAATAATCTCTCGAATTGAACGGGCGTCGCTGCCGGCGCCCGTCCCCGCTTACAGAAAGCCGTACATCGCAGCGAATACCCAGCCAAAAACGCAGGAGACGCCAACGCCGATGAGCCCGGGCAGGATAAAGCTGTGGTTAATCACAAAGCGGCCAATATGGGTGGTCCCTGAGCGATCAAACTGGATCGCCGCCAGATCGCTGGGGTAGGTCGGCAGAATATAGTAGCCATAGCAGGCCGGCGCAGAAGCCACGATATAGGCCGGGTCGACGCCGATGGCCAGGGCCACCGGAACAATCGCCGCCAGCGCTGCCGCCTGCGAGTTCACAAACTTCGAAACCAGCAGCAGCACGATGGCATAGGCCCATGGATACTCTTTGACTATCTCCCCGAGCACGCCTTTAATTTCGGTCATGTGAGCGCCAAACATGGTCTCCGCCATCCAGGCGATGCCGTACACCGCGACGATAGCGATCATTCCCGAACGAAAGACCTCATTTTTGGAAATCGATGCCGGGTTGGTTTTAGTAATGATGATGATCAGCGCCCCGGAGAGCAGCATAAACATCTGGATCACCAGCACCATCGACAGCGGTTTACCGTCAAAGGTCGGACGCAGTTCAGAGAAGGCGCCGAGCAGCGCCACCACAGCGATGGAGGCCAGAAAAATCCACATCGCTATCCAGTTGCTGGTGGGCAACTTTCTATCCAGCAGCGTCGCCGTATCGCCATAGACGTAATGGCGGTTCTCCGGTACCGCAATAAACGCCTGGAAGGCTTCGTCTTTATCCAGATCTTTGCCACGGAACCAGCTGAAGATGCCAATGGCTAAAATGCCCAGCAGTGTGGAAGGAATGGTTATCGCCAGCAGATCGAGAAACTCGAGATGTTTACCGTTAAAGGTAAAATTCCCCAGCATCGCCACCAGCGAGACCACCGCCACCGAGACCGGGCTGGCGATGATCCCCATCTGGGCGCCAATGGAGCTGGCGGCCATCGGACGCTCCGGGCGAATGTTATTCTTAATCGCCACATCGTAGATAATCGGCAGGATGGTATACACCACGTGACCGGTACCGCAGAGGATAGTCAGCGTGCAGGTGACGAAAGGCGCCACAATAGAGACATATTTTGGGTTTCGCCGCAGCAGCTTCTCGGCAATCTGCAGCATGACATCCAGGCCGCCGGACGCCTGCAGCGTCGCCGAGGCGGCCACCACCGCAATGATCACCAGCATCACATCAACCGGCGGTTTACCCGGCTGGAGATGAAAAACAAAGACGAGGATCACTAAACCGATGCCGCCCAGCAGCCCCAGCGCAATACCGCCTTTTCGGGCACCATAAAACAGACAAATTAAGATAATAATGAGTTGTATCGCGAATTCCATGCAGCCCCCAGAGCCTGTCCGCTCAGACCTAAAGTAATGATCCCTACCTGCCGGGATTATTTCTGCGCCTTGTTGGGGGAAGCATGAGATGCAGCGATCCCTCTCCAGGCCGTCGCGCCGAAGATAAAGCAGCAGCAGTAATCCCATGATTCATCAGGTATTTTGAATATATCCTCTTTGAATTGTTTATTTTTTGATATGAGTAGAAGTTTTACCCATATATAAAGAAAGGTTTTTGAGGTGAAAGGCTAATGGATATTTTTTATGAATTAATTGCTAAAAAATTGCATCCTGGATATGGCGTAAATGTAATTAAAGATACGGACTGCGGAGAACAGGCAATAAAAAAGCCGGTCAGGAGACCTGACCGGCTTTTTAGCAGTGCATCAACGATTAATCGTTGTCAGAACCGCCCAGACCTGCGTTCAGCAGCTCTGCCAGGTTGGCAGATGCTTCTTCCACGCTCACCTGCGGTGCCGCCGGCAGTTCGCCAGCAGCGCGACGGCGCATACGATCCTGGTGGTACGCATAACCGGTACCGGCCGGGATCAGACGACCCACGATGACGTTCTCTTTCAGACCGCGCAGTTCGTCGCGTTTGCCCGCAACGGCTGCTTCGGTCAGCACGCGAGTGGTCTCCTGGAACGATGCCGCGGAGATGAAGGACTCGGTGGCCAGAGACGCTTTGGTGATACCCAGCAGATCGCGGGAGAACGTTGCGCCCACTTTGCCGTTCGCTTCCAGTTCGCGGTTCGCGATCTTGACGCGGGAGTATTCCACCTGCTCGCCTTCGAGGAAGTCGGAGCTGCCTGCGCTTTCGATGGTGGCTTTACGCAGCATCTGACGAACGATAACTTCGATGTGTTTATCGTTAATCTTAACGCCCTGCAGACGGTATACGTCCTGGACTTCGTTAACAATGTAACGGGTCACAGCATGTACGCCACGCAGACGCAGAATGTCGTGCGGTGCTTCCGGACCGTCGGAAACTACGTCACCACGTTCTACACGTTCACCTTCGAACACGTTGAGCTGACGCCATTTCGGAATCATCTCTTCGTACGGCTCGCTACCGTCTACCGGGGTGATAACCAGGCGACGTTTCCCTTTGGTTTCTTTACCGAAGGAAATGATACCGCTGATTTCAGCCAGGATAGCCGGCTCTTTCGGACGACGTGCTTCGAACAGGTCCGCAACGCGCGGCAGACCACCGGTGATGTCCTTGGTACCGCCGGATTCCTGCGGAATACGCGCCAGGGTGTCACCAGAGCTGATCTGTACGCCATCTTCCAGCTGAACAATCGCTTTACCCGGCAGGAAGTACTGAGCAGGCATATCGGTACCTGGGATCAGAACGTCGTTGCCCTGAGCATCAACGATTTTCAGCGCCGGACGCAGATCTTTACCACCTGCGGTACGTTCTGCAGAGTCCAGAACCACCAGCGAAGACAGACCGGTCAGCTCGTCGGTCTGACGAGTAATGGTCTGGCCGTCGATCATGTCAGTGAAGCGGATAAAACCACTCACTTCGGTGATAACCGGCATGGTGTGCGGATCCCAGTTTGCGACGGTTTCACCGCCGGCAACCTGCTCACCGTCGCCTTTCGCCATAACCGCACCGTAAGGCACTTTATAGCTCTCTTTGGTACGACCGAATTCGTCGATCAGCTTCAGCTCGGTGTTACGAGAAGTGATAACCAGTTTACCGCTGGAGTTCACAACCGACTTCGCGTTGCTGAGCTTGATGCTACCTTTGTTTTTCACCTGGATGCTGGATTCAGCAGCCGCACGAGATGCCGCACCACCGATGTGGAACGTACGCATCGTCAGCTGTGTACCCGGCTCACCGATGGACTGTGCCGCGATAACGCCGATAGCCTCACCTTTGTTGATGATGTGGCCACGCGCCAGGTCACGACCATAGCAGTGCGCACATACACCAAAGTCGGTGTCACAGGATACAACGGAACGCACTTTGACGGAGTCAACGGAGTTCGCTTCCAGCAGGTCACACCAGTGCTCGTGCAGCAGCGTGTTGCGTGGAACCAGAATATCCGCGGTACCCGGCTTCAGCACGTCTTCCGCCGTCACACGACCCAGTACGCGATCGCGCAGCGGCTCTTTAACGTCGCCACCTTCGATAACCGGCGTCATAGTGATGCCTTCCAGGGTGCCGCAGTCGTCTTCAGTGACGACCAGGTCCTGGGCAACGTCGACCAGACGACGAGTCAGGTAACCGGAGTTCGCTGTTTTCAGTGCGGTATCCGCCAGACCTTTACGCGCACCGTGCGTGGAGATGAAGTACTGGAGTACGTTCAGACCTTCACGGAAGTTCGCGGTGATCGGCGTTTCGATGATGGAGCCATCCGGCTTCGCCATCAGACCACGCATACCGGCCAGCTGACGAATCTGTGCAGCAGAACCACGCGCACCGGAGTCGGCCATCATGTAGATGCTGTTGAAGGAAACCTGCTGCTCTTCCTGACCGTCACGGTTAATCACGGTTTCGGTTTGCAGGTTGTCCATCATCGCTTTGGATACACGATCGTTCGCCGCAGCCCAGATATCGATAACTTTGTTATAGCGTTCGCCCGCGGTCACCAGACCGGACTGGAACTGTTCCTGAATCTCAGCAACTTCCGCTTCCGCTTCGCTGATGATTTCGTATTTTTTCTCCGGGATGACCATGTCATCGATACCAACGGATGCACCTGAACGCGCTGCGTAAGCAAAGCCGGTGTACATCGTCTGGTCCGCGAAAATAACGGTCGGTTTCAGGCCCAGAATACGGTAACAGGTGTTCAGCATCTTGGAGATCGCTTTCTTACCAAGCGCCTGGTTCACGATAGAGAACGGCAGACCTTTCGGTACGATCATCCACAGAATGGCACGGCCAATGGTCGTGTCTTTCAGGCTGGTTTTCGCGACAAACTCACCATTGTCGTCTTTTTCGTATTCAGTGATACGCACTTTAACGCGCGCATGCAGAGAGGCCAGGCCGGCGCGATAAATACGCTCAGCTTCTTTCGGGCCAGTCAGCACCATGCCTTCGCCTTTGGCGTTAACACTGTCACGGGTCATGTAGTACAGACCCAGTACAACGTCCTGAGACGGAACGATGATTGGTTCGCCGTTCGCCGGGGACAGGATGTTGTTGGTAGACATCATCAGCGCACGCGCTTCCAGCTGGGCTTCCAGCGTCAGCGGTACGTGAACAGCCATCTGGTCACCATCGAAGTCGGCGTTGTATGCCGCACAAACCAGCGGGTGCAGCTGGATGGCTTTACCTTCGATCAGAACCGGTTCGAATGCCTGGATACCCAGACGGTGCAGGGTCGGCGCACGGTTCAGCAGAACCGGGTGTTCGCGGATCACTTCGTCCAGGATATCCCAAACGACAGCTTCTTCGCGCTCAACCATCTTCTTAGCGGCTTTGATGGTGGTGGCCAGGCCACGCAGTTCCAGCTTGCCGTAGATGAACGGTTTGAACAGCTCCAGCGCCATTTTCTTCGGCAGACCGCACTGATGCAGACGCAGGTATGGGCCTACGGTGATAACAGAACGACCGGAGTAGTCAACACGCTTACCGAGCAGGTTCTGACGGAAACGACCCTGTTTACCTTTGATCATATCGGCCAAAGATTTCAGAGGACGTTTGTTAGAACCGGTGATCGCACGACCGCGACGACCGTTGTCCAGCAGGGCATCTACCGCTTCCTGCAGCATACGTTTTTCGTTGCGTACGATGATATCCGGCGCAGCCAGATCCAGCAGACGTTTCAGACGGTTGTTACGGTTGATCACGCGACGATACAGATCGTTGAGGTCAGACGTCGCGAAACGACCGCCATCCAGCGGAACCAGCGGACGCAGATCTGGCGGCAGTACCGGCAGAACGGTCAGGATCATCCACTCCGGCTTGTTGCCAGACTGTACGAAGGCTTCCAGCAGCTTGATGCGCTTGGTCAGCTTTTTACGCTTGGTTTCGGAGTTGGTTTCGTTCAGCTCTTCACGCAGCTGCTCGCATTCCTGCTCCAGATCCATATTGCGCAGCAGCGCCTGGATCGCTTCCGCACCCATCTTCGCGTCGAATTCGTCACCGAACTCTTCCAGCGCGTCCAGGTACTGTTCTTCAGTCAGAATCTGGTTGCGTTCGAGGTTGGTCATGCCACCTTCGATAACCACATAGGATTCAAAGTACAGTACACGTTCGATATCGCGCAGCGGCATATCCAGCAGCAGGCCGATACGGGACGGCAGGGATTTCAGGAACCAGATGTGCGCAGTCGGACATGCCAGCTCGATGTGGCCCATGCGCTCACGACGCACTTTGGTCTGGGTCACTTCAACGCCGCACTTCTCACAGATCACACCGCGGTGTTTCAGGCGCTTGTACTTACCGCACAGGCACTCATAGTCTTTTACCGGCCCAAAGATACGGGCGCAGAAAAGGCCGTCACGCTCAGGTTTGAACGTACGGTAGTTAATGGTTTCCGGCTTTTTAACTTCACCGAAAGACCATGAACGGATCATGTCTGGCGAAGCCAGAGCAATTTTGATCGCATCAAACTCTTCGGTTTTAGTTTGCGCTTTCAGAAACTTTAATAAGTCTTTCACGGATTTGCTCCCGTCGGAGTTAGCACATTCCGCTGCCGGGCGTTAACCCGGCAGCAGTGACCTGTTTGAGCGAGAATTACTCGTCTTCCAGTTCGATGTTGATGCCCAGCGAGCGAATTTCTTTCAACAGTACGTTGAAGGATTCCGGCATGCCCGGTTCCATCTGGTGATTGCCGTCCACGATGTTTTTATACATCTTAGTACGACCGTTCACGTCATCAGACTTAACGGTGAGCATTTCCTGCAGGGTGTAGGCTGCGCCGTATGCTTCCAGCGCCCACACTTCCATCTCACCGAAGCGCTGACCACCGAACTGCGCCTTACCACCCAGCGGCTGCTGAGTCACCAGGCTGTAAGAACCGGTGGAACGCGCGTGCATTTTGTCGTCGACCAGGTGGTTCAGTTTCAGCATGTACATGTAACCCACGGTTACCGGACGCTCGAACTGCTCACCGGTGCGGCCGTCGAACAGGGTGATCTGACCGGAAGTCGGCAGGTCGCCCAGCTGCAGCAGCGCTTTAATTTCCGCTTCTTTCGCACCGTCGAACACCGGCGTTGCGATCGGCATACCTTTACGCAGGTTTTCAGCCAGACGCAGAACTTCTTCATCGCTGAAGGTATTCAGGTCAACTTTCTGACGAACGTCAGCGCCCAGATCGTAGGCACGCTGGATGAACTCGCGCAGTTTCGCGACTTCCTGCTGCTGTTTCAGCATGGCGTTGATCTTATCGCCGATGCCTTTCGCAGCCATACCCAGGTGAGTTTCCAGGATCTGACCGATGTTCATACGAGACGGTACGCCCAGCGGGTTCAGGACGATATCTACCGGCGTACCGTTAGCATCGTGCGGCATATCTTCGATCGGGTTGATCTTAGAGATAACACCCTTGTTACCGTGACGACCTGCCATCTTGTCACCAGGCTGGATACGGCGTTTAACGGCCAGGTATACCTTAACAATCTTCAGCACGCCCGGTGCCAGATCGTCGCCTTGGGTGATTTTGCGGCGTTTCGCTTCGAGTTTTTTCTCGAACTCGTGTTTCAGTTCGTCGTACTGCTCAGCCAGTTGTTCCAGCTGATTTTGTTTCTCTTCGTCAGTCAGGCCCAGTTCCAGCCAGCGATCGCGCGGCAGTTTGTCGAGCTTCTCAGCTTCAACGCCACCGGAGACCAGCACCGCGTAGATACGACTGAACAGACCGGCTTCGAGGATCTGCAGTTCTTCAGACAGGTCTTTTTTGGCCTGCTTCAGCTGCATCTCTTCGATTTCCAGCGCACGTTTGTCTTTTTCTACGCCGTCACGGGTAAAGACCTGAACGTCGATAACGGTACCAGAGACACCGTTCGGTACGCGCAGAGAAGAGTCTTTAACGTCAGACGCTTTCTCACCGAAGATCGCACGCAGCAGTTTCTCTTCCGGCGTCAGCTGGGTTTCACCTTTCGGCGTAACCTTACCAACCAGAATGTCGCCGCCGGTCACTTCCGCACCGATATAAACGATACCGGACTCATCCAGTTTGGAGAGCGCAGCTTCACCCACGTTCGGGATGTCAGCGGTGATCTCTTCCGGCCCCAGCTTGGTGTCACGGGACACGCACGCCAGTTCCTGAATGTGGATAGTGGTGAAACGGTCTTCCTGGACAACACGCTCGGAAACGAGGATGGAGTCTTCGAAGTTGTAGCCGTTCCACGGCATGAACGCGACGCGCATGTTCTGACCCAGCGCCAGCTCACCGAGGTCGGTGGACGGGCCGTCGGCCAGCACGTCGCCGCGCTCGATAGGTTCGCCCAGGGACACGCAAGGCATCTGGTTGATGCAGGTGTTCTGGTTAGAACGGGTGTATTTGGTCAGGTTATAGATGTCGATACCCGCTTCGCCCGGGTACATCTCGTCTTCGTTAACTTTGATAACGATACGGGAAGCATCCACGTACTGAACGGTACCGCCGCGCTTAGCAACGGCAGTAACGCCGGAGTCGACGGCTACAGCACGTTCCATACCGGTACCAACCAGCGGCTTATCAGCGCGCAGAGTCGGAACGGCCTGACGTTGCATGTTCGCACCCATCAATGCACGGTTGGCGTCATCGTGTTCCAGGAACGGGATCAGGGACGCACCGACGGATACCACCTGCTGGGTGGATACGTCCATGTAGTCAACCTGGTCGCGGCTGAACAAGCTGGATTCGCCTTTGCTACGGCAGGTCACCAGATCTTCTACGAAGTGGCCGTTTTCATCCAGGTTGGAGTTCGCCTGAGCGATAACGTAGTTGCCTTCTTCGATAGCAGACAGGTAGTGAATTTCGTCGGTAACCACACCGTCGGTCACTTTACGATACGGCGTCTCAAGGAAGCCATATTCGTTGGTCTGCGCGTATACGGACAGGGAGTTGATCAGACCGATGTTCGGACCTTCAGGCGTTTCGATTGGACATACGCGACCGTAGTGAGTCGGGTGTACGTCTCGAACTTCGAAGCCTGCGCGCTCACGGGTCAGACCGCCTGGGCCGAGTGCGGAGATACGACGTTTGTGCGTGATCTCAGACAGCGGGTTGTTCTGGTCCATAAACTGAGACAGCTGGCTGGAACCAAAGAACTCTTTCACTGCTGCGGAAATCGGCTTGGCGTTGATCATATCCTGAGGCATCAGGGTATCCAGATCGCCCAGAGACAGACGCTCTTTCACCGCACGTTCTACACGTACCAGGCCAACGCGGAACTGGTTTTCCGCCATTTCGCCAACGGAACGGATACGACGGTTGCCGAGGTGGTCGATATCGTCCACTTCGCCTTTACCGTTACGGATATCGATGAGCTTCTTCATCACTTCGATGATGTCGTCTTTGCTCAGGATACCGGAACCTTCGATTTCGTCGCGCAGCAGAGAACGGTTGAACTTCATACGACCAACCGCGGACAGATCGTAGCGGTCTTCGGAGAAGAACAGGTTCTCAAACAGGCTTTCAGCGGCTTCACGAGTCGGCGGCTCGCCAGGGCGCATCATGCGGTAGATTTCTACCAGCGCGCTCAGACGATCGTTAGTCGGGTCGACGCGTACCGTTTCAGAGATGTATGGACCGTGGTCCAGATCGTTGGTAAACAGCGTTTCGATGCGCTTGTGGCCAGACTGGCTCAGCTTAGCCAGCAGATCCAGGCTCAGCTCCATGTTCGCCGGGCAGATCAGTTCGCCAGTCGCTTCATCGATATAGTCTTTAGCCGCCACTTTGCCCGCGATATATTCAACCGGCACTTCGATATGCTTGATATCGTCTTTTTCCAGCTGACGGATATGGCGAGCCGTGATGCGACGGCCTTTCTCAACGTACACTTTGCCGTTGGCTTCGATATCGAAGGAGGCGGTTTCACCGCGCAGACGCTCCGGAATCAGCTCCATCTGCAGCTTGTTGTCGCGAATTTCAAAGACCACTTTTTCGAAGAACAGGTCAAGGATCTGCTCAGTGGTGTAATTCAGCGCGCGCAGGATGATGGTAGCCGGCAGCTTACGACGACGGTCGATACGAACGAACAGGTTGTCTTTCGGGTCGAATTCGAAGTCCAGCCAGGAACCGCGGTAAGGGATGATACGTGCGTTATACAGAACCTTACCGGATGAGTGAGTCTTACCTTTGTCACTGTCAAAGAAGACGCCCGGGCTACGGTGCAGCTGAGAAACGATAACACGCTCGGTACCGTTGATGACGAAGGTACCGTTGTCGGTCATGAGCGGGATTTCGCCCATGTAGACTTCTTGTTCTTTAATGTCTTTGACGGTGCCTTCCGGCGCTTCGCGCTCGTAGATCACCAGACGCAGTTTTACGCGCAGCGGTGCAGAGTAAGTCACGCCACGGATCTGACATTCTTTAACGTCAAAAACCGGTTCGCCCAGACGGTAGCTGACGTATTGCAGCTCGGAATTACCGCTGTAGCTCTGAATCGGGAACACGGAACGGAAAGCAGCTTCCAGACCGTACTGCCCTTCAGGATCTTGCTCGATAAACTTCTGGAACGAGTCAAGCTGGATAGAAAGGAGATATGGCACATCCAGAACTTGTGGACGTTTACCAAAATCCTTACGAATACGTTTTTTCTCGGTATAGGAGTAAACCATAGGGTTCCTCAGCTCGCTGACAAGTCGACCCATCTGCCCGCAGAGGGCAGTTTTTTATGCAACACTATTTTGTTGACCGGAAAATGGAACACTTTCCGCAATGCCTGTTGCTATCACGCTTAAACCATTTCATTGCGATTTACACAGCCCAGGAACCCTAACCTGTCGCAGTATATTAAGTCGTCGATAGAAACAAGCATTGAGAGGCAAACCAGTAGTCAAACAGCGTGAAACGCTACTGGCGCCTTACAGCGCAAAAAGGCTGGTGACCAAAAAGTCACCAGCCTCAGCCTGATTTCTCAGGCTGCAACCGGAAGGGTTGGCTTATTTAACTTCAACTTCAGCGCCAGCTTCTTCCAGAGATTTTTTCAGAGCTTCAGCGTCGTCTTTGCTGATGCCTTCTTTCAGTGCAGCCGGAGCAGATTCTACCAGGTCTTTAGCTTCTTTCAGACCCAGGCCAGTCGCGCCACGTACTGCTTTGATAACAGCAACTTTGTTAGCGCCAGCAGCTTTCAGAATTACGTCGAATTCAGTTTTTTCTTCAGCAGCTTCAACCGGGCCAGCAGCTACAGCTACAGCAGCAGCAGCGGAAACACCGAATTTTTCTTCCATTGCAGAGATCAGCTCAACAACGTCCATTACGGACATAGCGGATACTGCTTCAATGATTTGATCTTTAGTGATAGACATTTAAATTGTTCCTGAATATCAGAATAAGTTTATACGTAAGCGAATGCTTTACAATGATAACTGCGATTAAGCAGCTTCTTTTGCATCGCGTACAGCAGCCAGAGTACGAACCAGTTTGCCAGCCGAAGCTTCTTTCATGGTTGCCATCAGGCGTGCAATTGCTTCTTCGTAGGTCGGCAGAGTTGCCAGGCGGTCGATCTGCGACGCCGGGATCAGCTCACCTTCAAAGGCAGCGGCTTTGACCTCAAATTTTGCATTCGCTTTCGCGAACTCTTTGAACAGACGAGCAGCAGCGCCCGGGTGTTCCATAGAGTATGCAATCAGGGTCGGACCAACAAACGTGTCTTTCAGGCACTCGAACTGAGTACCTTCAACGACGCGGCGCAGCAGGGTGTTACGAACAACACGCATGTATACGCCAGCTTCACGACCTGCTTTACGCAGTTCAGTCATTTTATCTACAGTTACGCCACGGGAATCCGCAACTACTGCAGACAGCGCGCCTTTGGCTACTTCGCTGACTTCAGCAACAATCGCTTGTTTGTCTTGAAGATTTAAAGCCATTAGCTTTGCTCCTGGATGTTTGCCAGAGCCTATGCTCTGGAACTCACTTCACTCAATTCAACGAAAAGAGCGTCTAAATACGGTGAGCAGAAACAAGCCAGAATATCCAAAAATAATCTTAGCGTTCTGTCACCGTCTACGCAGGGGATTAAGTTTCTTGCGAAACACCTGCGGTCTTCGACGGAGGCCTGGATAGGCCAGGCTCCAACGAACAATTCGGTTACCTGCTAACCATCGTTAGCAAACGTGGGCGAAGATTGTAGACAAATTCGCCGCCCACGTAAAGGCATTAGTTTGCAGAAGCGTTCAGGCCAGCCTGATCTACTGCAACACCTGCACCCATGGTGGTGGAGATGCTAACTTTCTTGATGTACACGCCTTTCGCCTGAGTCGGTTTTGCTTTTTTCAGCGCAACCAGCAGAGCTTCCAGGTTTTCTTTCAGTTTGTCAGCGTCAAAGTCCACTTTACCGATGGTGGTGTGGATGATGCCGTTTTTGTCGTTACGGTAACGAACCTGACCTGCTTTCGCGTTTTTAACCGCTTCAGCAACGTTCGGAGTTACGGTACCCACTTTCGGGTTCGGCATCAGGCCACGCGGACCCAGAACCTGACCCAGCTGGCCAACAACGCGCATTGCATCCGGGGAAGCAATAACAACGTCAAAGTTCATTTCGCCTTTTTTGATCTGCTCAGCCAGATCTTCCATACCTACCAGCTCAGCGCCTGCAGCTTTAGCAGCTTCAGCGTTTGCGCCCTGGGTAAATACGGCTACGCGAACGGAACGGCCAGTACCGTGCGGCAGTACAGTTGCGCCACGGACGTTCTGGTCAGATTTACGCGCGTCGATGCCGAGGTTAACGGCAACGTCTACGCTTTCGGTAAATTTAGCGGTGGCCAGCTCTTTCAGCAGAGCGATGGCTTCGTTGATGTCGTACTGTTTAGTTGCATCAACTTTCTCACGGATCACGCGCATGCGCTTGGTCAGTTTAGCCATTTCTTAGTCCTCCACTACCAGGCCCATGGAACGTGCAGTACCTTCGATGGAGCGAGTCATCGCTTCAATGTCGGCACCAGTCATGTCGGCAGCTTTGGTCTGCGCGATTTCCTGCAGCTGAGCGCGGGAGATTTTACCCACTTTATCTTTGTTCGGCTTACCGGAACCAGACTTGATGCCTGCAGCTTTCTTCAGCAGAACAGCAGCCGGCGGAGTCTTGGTAACAAAGGTAAAGGAACGGTCAGCGTAAACGGTGATAACAACCGGGATCGGCAGACCTTTCTCCAGGGAATCAGTTTTGGCGTTGAACGCTTTGCAGAATTCCATGATGTTCACGCCCTGCTGACCCAGTGCTGGGCCGACCGGCGGGCTCGGGTTCGCCATACCAGCTGCAACCTGCAGCTTGACGTAGGCTTGGACTTTCTTAGCCATTCTTAAATCCTCAAATTGGGTATTAACGCTTCAGAGAAGCTCCCCGTGATTAAACATCGTTTTACGGGCCGGGCCCATAAAAACAAAAGGCGCGAAATTGTATGCCAATTTCGCGCCCTATGCAACGATTAAATCGCTGCTTTTTTGATCGCCGGCTTACGCCTTCTCAACCTGGCTGAAGTCCAGTTCTACCGGGGTCGCACGACCGAAGATAGAAACGGAAACTTTCAGGCGGGACTTCTCATAGTCCACTTCTTCCACCACGCCGTTAAAGTCAGCGAACGGACCGTCGTTAACGCGAACCATTTCACCCGGTTCAAACAGCGTTTTCGGACGCGGCTTATCGCCAACCTGCTGCAGACGATTCATGATGGCGTCGACTTCTTTGTCGCTGATCGGCGCCGGACGGTCAGAGGTACCGCCGATGAAGCCCATCACGCGCGGTACGCTGCGCACCAGGTGCCAGCTTGCGTCGTTCATGACCATCTGGACCAGAACGTAGCCCGGGAAGAATTTACGTTCGCTTTTGCGACGCTGGCCGCCACGGATCTCAACCACTTCTTCGGTCGGGACCATGACTTCGCCAAATAACTCTTCCATGTTGTGTAATTTGATATGTTCACGCAGCGACGTGGCTACGCGACCTTCAAAACCGGAAAACGCCTGAACGACGTACCAGCGCTTTTTAGGAGCTTCAGACATCTCAGAACCTCAGGCCAGTGATAAAGGAGACCAGGCGAACCAGAATACCATCCAGTCCCCACAGGATCAGTGACATTACTGCAGTCACGGCAGCAACAATCAGCGTAGTATGCAGCGTTTCCTGGCGAGTCGGCCAAATCACTTTACGAACTTCGGTTCTCGCTTCGCGAGCAAAAGCAACGGTCGCCTTACCTTTCGTCGTCAACAGCGCGACGCCACCGGCAGCAGCAATAAGAATAACCACGGCCAGCGCACGCACCGCCAGCATAATGTCGCGATAAAGGAAGTTGCCCACGATCGCCACGATCAGCAGCACGGCAACGATAATCCACTTCATCGCTTCCAGGCCGCGCCCGCTCCCTTGAGCTTCGGTATTCGCACTCATAAACCAACCTGTCAGAAGTATTCTACAAACAATTTCACCCCGCGGGGGCGAGGCGATCCAAACCGAAATTAAGTTTCGGATTATACACTTAACTATTCAAATTGCTTCAACGCTGACGGTTCTGTCGCCCCTGCCCTGCTGTTGCAAAGAAGGATACTGATTTGCCGTCGCACTACCGCTCGAATGGTTTGGTGTATAAACGCCCTCTTCAGAGCCTGTCTCAGCAATGATTATGACAAATAAAATCACTGATGAGCCAGGTTCTGGTGTGAAAGCGTGCAAAAAGGGCATCAAATGATGCCCTTTTATTGCGCATTGCGTCAAATGTTATCAGCGATTAGCCGAGAACTTTAGCAACCACGCCCGCGCCAACGGTACGACCGCCTTCACGGATTGCGAAACGCAGACCA
>NZ_JBMEZZ010000019.1:0-37363 GCF_048822415.1 Klebsiella sp. C360 | reverse complement strand
TATCCGGCGAGGCGGCGGTTGTCTGCGGGTTGGTAATGACGTCGACCTTTTTGTCGGCCGCGGCGTCAATTTTCGCCTGGCGGTCGGCCAGCGCTTTATCAACGGCTTTGGCGACGATGGCGTCGATCTGTTCCTGAGTAAATTCTTGCGCCATTACAGAGGTAAGCGGAAAAAACGCGGCGATAACCGCCATGGTTAATGGAAGTTTTTTTATCATTGTCATGAGTTTCTCAATATAGGTTAATTTTATTCAGACAATAACCAGCCTATTCTGAGCTGACAGAATATGTCGCTATCATCAGAACAAGTTATTTTTTATTTTGTACGGTCACAGAGGCATTACACAATTATCGCTACTCGCCCTCCCTCACTGATATTAAACAGGTGGCACAATGGCAGAACCATCCGCGCGGCGGATTGTTCCTCTATAGACAGTCAAACAGATAGCCTTTCGGCACAGACAGCATAAATACAACACGAACAAATAAACGCTATTTCCCGGCAGCGGGCAGACGGCGGAATACATGCCCCCGCAGGGGCATGTCAGCAAAAATTAACCAAAGATATAGGTATTGACGAGATTTTCGAGTAATTCCTGACGCCCGCTGTGATGCTGCGGATTCAGATTATGCTGCTCAGCGTACCGGGCAATATTATCCAGCGACATACGGCCGGCCATAATTTGCTGCCCCAGTTCGCCCTGCCAGCCGGCATAGCGTTTTGCCAGACCCCGATCGAGCTTGCCATCCTCAATCATCCGCGCGGCCAGCTTGAGAGACAGCGCCATCACGTCCATGGCGCCAATATGGCCATAGAACATGTCGTATTTGTCGGTGCTCTGCCGGCGAACTTTGGCGTCAAAGTTCAGGCCGCCGGTGGTGAATCCCCCGGCTTTGAGGATCTCGTACATCACCAGGGTATTTTCTTCCACGCTGTTCGGGAACTGATCGGTATCCCAGCCGAGCTGCGCATCGCCGCGGTTGGCATCAACGGAGCCGAAGATCCCCAGCGCGATGGCACTGGCGATTTCATGGTGGAAAGAGTGCCCCGCCAGAGTGGCGTGGTTGGCTTCAATGTTCACCTTGATCTCATTTTCCAGACCAAACTGCTTCAGGAAGCCATACACCGTCGCGACATCGTAATCGTACTGATGCTTGGTGGGCTCCTGCGGTTTCGGCTCGATAAGCAGCGTGCCGCCAAAGCCAATCTTATGCTTGTGCTCCACCACCATCTGCAGGAAGCGGCCAATCTGCTCGCGCTCCTGACGCAGGTCGGTATTCAGCAGGGACTCGTAACCTTCGCGGCCACCCCACAGAACATAGTTTTCGCCGCCGAGCTGGTGGGTGGCGTTCATGGCGGTCACCACCTGCGTGGCCGCCCAGGCAAACACCTCCGGATCGGGGTTGGTCGCCGCCCCGGCGCCGTAGCGCGGGTGGGTAAAGCAGTTGGCGGTGCCCCACAGCAGTTTCACGCCGGTTTGCTGCTGTTTCTCCGCCAGCACCTCGGTCATCACGGCGAAATTGTGCAAATATTCTTTCAGCGACGCGCCTTCTGGCGAGACGTCGACATCGTGGAAGCAGTAATACGGCACGTTGAGCTTGTAGAAAAATTCAAACGCCACGCCCGCTTTGCGTTTGGCCATTT
This sequence comes from Klebsiella sp. C360, assembly GCF_048822415.1. Lineage (NCBI taxonomy): Bacteria > Pseudomonadati > Pseudomonadota > Gammaproteobacteria > Enterobacterales > Enterobacteriaceae > Klebsiella > Klebsiella sp. C360. The sequence goes on along the minus strand of NZ_JBMEZZ010000019.1, from coordinate 35,719 downwards.
CCAGCGCATCGCCCGCGGCCTGCCAGGGACGCTCAAACGAGCCGGCGCCAAACATATCCGCGCCATTCCAGCAGAAGTTATGCCAATAACAGGCGGCAAAACGCAGATGATCTGCCATGCGTTTTCCCAGCACGATTTCATCCGGATTATAGTGGCGAAACGCCAGAGGATTATCGGTTTTAGGTCCGGCAAAAAGAACGCGTTCGAGCTGGTCAAAATAAGTTTGCATGATGAACTCCGAAATTGAGGAAGCCGAAAATTAACAACTGTGACACATCGTGTATTCTCATCGTCGGTTGCTCAATTACGTTATTTCACTCAGCGATTGAGAAAATGCTCAAATGTGAGCCATCTCGCAAATAAAACTATTTTAAATATCTCGCTTCGCGCGCGTATAGAGTACACTTCCTGGGGAATTCAGGTGGGCATAGCGAATTAAAATGCCGGTTTTGTCACATTGCCTGTCTGCCAAAAAATTAGCGGCGGATGGCGGCTCAACGCAGGTGATACAGGCCTTTGCTTCGAGGATCACAGAAGTAAAAAAACATAATTACTTAATTTAAAAACGTAATAGATTCTTCCATGTCAACTGTGTCAGAAAGTGTTTCACCTACACAAAACAAACCGGAGTCTGCTTAGAATGAGTAAAAACATAATGCACAGTCGGCATGATGAATATCATAAATTAACCCGCGGAGAACGAATTGGTTATGGCATGGGCGACTTTGCGCAAAACCTGGTTTTCGGCACAATTGGGGGTTTTCTGGCTTTGCATATGCTGACGGTAAATACCATCAGCACGGCAACGGCAGGCTTTATTTTTCTTTTTGTCCGCATAATTAACGTGTTTTGGGATCCGATGGTCGGCACCTACGTGGATAAACGAACCTCGAAAGCAGGGAAATATCGTCCGTGGCTGTTACGAGCCGGCGTGCCGCTGGTGATCCTCTCGGCATTACTGTTCGCGCCCATCCCCGGAGTGAAAGGTTCGGTGGCTTTCGCCTTTATTATTTATCTGGCGCTGGACCTGGTTTATTCCTTAGTCAATATTCCCTATGGCTCATTGAATGCGTCGCTGACCCGCGACCCGGAATCGATCGATAAGCTCACCAGTACCCGCATGATGCTGGCCAACAGCGCCAACCTGCTGGTCTATACCCTGTTCCCGATGTTTGTGCAGATGGCGGCGCCGAAAGATCGCAGCCTAAAAGACACCGGCTTTTTTGGCCTTGAGCTGAATCTGGGGAATTATGCCGATCCGTCGGCGAACTACGCCTGGTTTGGCGTGTACGCCATCTATATGATCATCGGCGCGGTGGCTCTGTTTATCTGTTATAAATTCACCAAAGAACGCGTTGTCGCGACCGCCGAGCAGACCGCCAACGTCAAAACCACCGACCTTTTCCACGAGCTCCGACATAACCGCCCGCTGGTTATTCTGGGTATGTTCTTTATGCTGGCCTTTACCTTCATGTTCTTCATGAACACCGTTAACGGCTTCTTCAACCAGTACGTCGTCGGCCACTCCGAATGGATGGGCGCGGTGGGTCTCGTCGCGTCTATTCCCGGCATCGCCTTCCCGATTTTCTGGCCGAAACTGAAAAAAATCTTTGGTAAAAAAGGCTTCTTCCATCTGTTCCTCGCCATGTTCATCGTCGGCGAACTGCTGACCTACGTCTGGTCCCGCGAAGGGATGCACGACGCGCTGTGGCTGGCCTACATCGCCACCTTTATTAAACAGTGGGGCTTAACCTCCGCCACCGGCTTTATGTGGGCGCTGGTACCGGAAGTCATCGCGTACGGCGAATTAAAATCTGGCAAACGCAATGCCGCCATTATCAATGCCATTATGGGACTCTTCTTCAAGATCGGCTTCACCATCGGCGGCGCGATCCCGCTGTGGCTGCTGGCGGTGTATGGCTTTAATGAAAGCGGCGCCGTGCAAAGCGCCAGCGCCATCGACGGGATTATTATGACCGCGGTGTGGATCCCGATCGCGCTGGCCGCTATTTCGATGGTGATTATCCAGGTTTATCCGATCTCCGATAAACATGTTACCGACATCAACCGTCAGCTGGATGAGATCCGCGTGTAGTTAAAAAAATTATAAATCAGACCGATTCGTCACTTTCCATTTTAAAAGGTGTAATGAAATGTCACTTATTCAAAACCCGATATTACGCGGCTTTAATGCCGACCCCAGTATTATTCGCGTCGAGGATACGTACTATATTGCCAACTCGACGTTTGAGTGGTTCCCGGGCGTGCGTTTACATGAGTCGAAAGACCTGAAAAACTGGAACCTGCTGCCTTCGCCGCTCTCCACCACCACCCTGCTGGACATGAAGGGCAACCCCTCCTCCGGCGGCATTTGGGCGCCGGCGCTCTCCTGGGCCGACGGGCAATTCTGGTTGGTGTATACCGATGTGAAGGTCACCGAAGGCGCCTTCAAAGACATGACCAACTACCTGACCACCGCGAAGGATATTCAGGGCCCGTGGAGCGACCCGATCAAGCTGAACGGCGTCGGGTTTGACGCCTCGCTGTTCCATGACGACGATGGCCGGAAATATATCGTCCAGCAAACCTGGGATCACCGGGAGTACCATCACCCCTTCGATGGCATTACCTTAACGGAGCTGGATACCAACACGCTGAAGTTAATGCCGGAAACCGCGCGCACCATCTACCGCGGCACCGCCGTGGCGCTGGTCGAGGGGCCGCACCTCTATAAACTGAACGGCTACTACTACCTGTTTGCCGCCCAGGGCGGCACCGTGTTTACCCACCAGGAGGTGGTGGCGCGGTCGAAAACCCTCGAGGCCGACAGCTTTGAAACCGAGCCGGGCGACGTGTTCTTAACCAACGTCGACACCCCGGACAGCTACATCCAGAAACAGGGCCATGGCGCACTGGTCTCCACTCCGGAAGGCGAATGGTATTACGCCTCGCTCTGCGCCCGGCCGTGGAATCGCCCGGGGGAATCCATCTACGACCCGCGCGGCTGGTCAACCCTCGGCCGGGAAACCGCGATCCAGAAAGTGTACTGGGATGACGAGGGCTGGCCGCGTATTGAAGGCGGTCACGGCGGGAAAACCTTCGTCGAAGGGCCGAAAGACGCCATCTTCACCGAAAGCGCCAGCGATAATAGCCAGCAGGATGACTTTACGTCGCCAGCGCTCGACCCGAACTGGAATACCCTGCGGGTGCCGTTTACGGCCAAAATGGGCACCACCGGTAACGGCAAATTAACCTTAATCGGCCAGGGTTCGTTAGCCAATACGCATGACCTGTCGCTGATTGCCCGCCGCTGGCAGGCCTTCTATTTTGACGCCGCGGTGAAGGTGAAATTCGAGCCCTTCAGCTACCAGCAGATGGCCGGGTTAACGAATTACTATAACGACCGCCACTGGAGCTTCGTCTTCCTGACCTGGAATGAAATTAACGGCAAGGTCATCGAAGTCGGCGAAAATAACCGCGGGAAATACACATCGTACCTGAAAGATAACGCCATCAAGGTGCCGGACGGCGTGGAATACGTCTGGTTCCGGACCAAAGTCCGCAAGCAGACCTACAGCTATGAATACAGCTTCGATGGCGTGACGTTCACCGAGATCCCGGTCCAGCTGGATGCCGCGGTGCTGTCCGATGACTATGTGTTGCAGAGCTACGGCGGGTTCTTTACCGGGGCGTTCGTCGGCCTGGCGGCGGTAGACTACGCCGGGTACGGCACCCAGGCTGAGTTTTATCAGTTCGAGTATCAGGAGCTGGGCGATAGGTTAGCGGCCGATGGCAGCTACAGCTGGGAGGCTGGCGAGACGCGGGATAAGTAAGGGAGAGCGGACCCACGCTACCGGTAAGGTAGCGTGGGGTTTGTGCTGTGTGTGATGTAATTAAAGCGAGTGCTGTCGGATGTCAGTCTGCGGGGCGCAGCCGGGCCTTCAGCTCTTCGGGAGTAAACGGCGGATCTCGCCGGTGCAGCATTGCATGGCAATTGGGACATACCGGGATCAGATCGGTTTCAGGGTTCAGACGGTAGTCCTGCTTTATCCCGGCCAGCGGAATGAGATGGTGGATATGGATAAAACCCTGGCCGATTTCGCCATAGCGGCTGGCCATATCCAGACCGCATACCTGACACCGGCAGCCGTGTAGGCGAAGCGCCGCCTGACGAGCCTGACGGTCGCGCTCATAGCGATTGACCACCACCTGCAACGCCGCCCCTTCCACGTACTCCATGGTCGTCTGCCCCTCATCGGGGAAAAGCGCAACCTCGTCATCGCCAGCGCCCTGCGACGCGATCGTAAATCCTTGCTCCAGTAACAGACGCACGCATTTTGATTTAATCCCCCCGCTGAAATCCGCCGGGGTAAATTCCGTTCCCGTCGCAAGCGTGGCCGCTAACCCGACGATGGCTTTTGAAGGATACCGACGCCCCTCAAACTCGATCTCATACAGACGCGCGCTTTTAAACTGATGCGCAACGCCTGCATCGTAAGCGCGAATGGCGGCGATGATGCATTCCCTGGATAAATGGTCCGGTAGTTTTTTCATAAGACATAGCTATCTGATGGCGCGAAGCTTGAGTATAAATAGAAAGCTATGGGCTTTTCGAACAAATAACTGGCAGTGATAGTTAAATAGCGATCCACGTAGAATCGCCGCATCTGGTAGGTTGATCGGCAAGGATTTTGCGAGCATCATCGCATTTATTTAGCTGCCAATGTAACGCTATGCCCTCCAGCACGACCCTGCAACACGCGATCGAGAACATCACCATCTGGCGCAAAGGCGAACAGCGTGCACCGCATAAGCCACTGCTGCTGCTGTACGTCCTCTCACAGTACCAGCGAGGCCATGCGCGGATGTTCGACTACGCCTCGGAGATACGTGATGAGCTGCATAGCCTGCTGGAACGCTTTGGCCCGCAGCGCCGCCAGTACCGGCCGGACATGCCCTTCTGGCGCCTGAAAGGCGACGGCTTCTGGGAGCTGCACAACAGCGAACAGTGCTCAACCCAAGGCATCCGACAGCCGCCCGGCAAAGAGCTGGAGCTCTGCCACGTCGCCGGCGGCTTCGATGAGCCGCATTTTGCGCTACTCAACAGAAATAAGAAGCTGATCAATACTCTCGCCCATCAGATCCTCGAAGCGCATTTCCCGGAGAGTATTCAGGAAGAGCTGGCAGAAGAGATGGGGTTTGATCTGCAGCAGATCCGTAAAGAGCGCGACCCACATTTTCGCCAGCAGGTGCTGCGCGCCTATAACTATGAGTGCGCGATCTGCGGCTTCAATATGCGCCATGATAATACCTCCGTCGCCCTGGAAGCGGCCCATATTAAATGGAAGCAACACGGCGGCCCCTGCGAAATCCCTAACGGCCTGGCGCTCTGCGCGATTCACCATAAGGCTTTTGATAAAGGATCCATTGGTCTGGATGAGGATATGCGCATCCAGGTTTCGCCGGCGGTGAACGGCGGGGGCATCGTTGGCAGGCTGTTCTGGGATTTTGATGGTAAGCCGATTACCTTGCCGCTGGGGAAAGAATGCTATCCGCAGGAGGGGTTTGTGGCGTGGCACCGGCGGGAGGTGTTCAGGGGGTGAGGGGGGATGGTGTGTGGGGTTTAATGTTGAGCGTAGGGTTTAAGGATTGTGAATGTGTTTCGGAGAGGATTTCGTGGTTGATCAATGATTGGTCGTGGCTAGATTAAAGGACTTATTTATTGGTTGTTTTGATATTGATGTTTGTGAGTTGGTACGAAGGCCGGACTCGCCTTTTCGTTTAGTTTATTGAAAATTAATGAGTTGTGAGGTTTTAGTTTGGGAATTTGCCCCCAGAATGGGACTTAAAATTGAATACTGGGTGAAAGATCACAAAGTTGCGTGATTATTTTCCAGGTCCGAAACGCATTCCAAAGTAAAGCTTCTCACGGCATTGCACCAGTCGAGATGCTAAATCTCCCACATGCAACTCCAGCTTGTGACCATCCGGGTCAAGAAAATAGAAAGATTGCCCTTCGCTTTTTGGATTTGCCCCTATATATCCAGACGCGTTTTCTCTCTTATGGTTGCGATAACTTTCTGCGTATATATTCCCGTGGTGAGCGATACCCCAGCGCGCTGTGTGGATGATGTTCGTTGTCATGACTGAACGCCACCGCCAGATTCATCACCGCCGTCCCGCTGTCCGGTTTGGGCATGATGCTGATGTAATCCCGCTTTATCGTCTTCACGAAGCTTTCTGCTATACCGTTACTTTCCGGGCTCCTCACTGCTGTTGTGCATGGCTCAAGCCCCAACATACGAGCGAACGCCCGTGTTTCATGCGCCCTGTAAGCCGAACCATTATCCGTCAGCCATTCCAGCGGCTCTGACGGCAGACGCTGCCCGAAGCGCTTTTCCACCGCGCCCAGCATCACATCCTGCACGGTTTCTTTGTCATAGCCGCCCGTGCCCGCGGCCCAGTCGATGATCTCCCGGTCACAGCAGTCCTGGGCAAAGGTTACCCGCAACTTTTCGCCATTGTCACAGCGGAACTCAAAGCCGTCTGAACACCAGCGCCGGTTGCTTTCAGCGACCGCCACGCGTCCTTTATGGGCCCGTTTTCGGTGGTTATCAGCAGGCTTACGTTCAAGAAGCCGATGGTGGGTGCTTATAACGCGGTACACCCGTTTCGCGTTCACAACAGGCTGCCCGTCCTGCTCAGACTCCCGTCGCAACAGCGCCCACACACGGCGATAACCATACGTCGGCAGGTCAGCCACCGCCATGTTTATCCGGGACAATACGGTGGTATCGTCAGAACGGGGCTGCCGTCTGCGATCCTGTCAGTCAGATGGCCGGTGAACCCGAATGCTCAACTGCGCACGCGACACGCCAAGACTTCTGCAAACGTCGCTTATTCGTCGTTCCCAGGCAACGAGGGCGCATGCGCAATCCATTTTTTTGCCCGGCCGAACTCCACGGCCTCTTTGAGTATCTCGGCTTCCATCGTCTTTTTGCCCAGAAGGCGCTGGAGTTCGCGAATTTGCTTATTGGCGGCAGCGAGTTCGGAGGCCGGCACCACTTCCTCGCCCGATGCAACAGCCGTCAGTGAACCGTCTTAATATTGCTTGCGCCATTTGAATATCTGGTTTGCATTGATGCCATGCAGGCGCGCGACATGAGACACGGTCATACCGGGCTCCATAGTCTGCTGAATAATGGCAATTTTTTCCTGCGGTGTACGACGCCGACGCCGCTCAGGTCCTGATAACACTCCAACCATCTTATCGTTCTGACTGGTATTAAACATAGGTCTAAGACTACCTCTTATTTTAAGAGAGGCGAAGTGTCTGGTGGTCTATGGGGCCAGTCTACAGAGTGACAAAAGAAAGTGATTAGGAATCTGGATATTTTTTATGTTGAAAGCAGTGGAGAACACGTCCCGATGGACGACTGATAAGATTTTGGTTGTTCGGGCATTGATGGCAGAAACCATAGAGTATGTACGCAAGCAGCTGCCGAAAATCCACACCCATGAACTTATTCAGGCACTTTTTGCACTGCCGTATTGTCGGATCGATAACCTCGTTGAACGAGGCATAGCCAAACGCCAGACAGCATCAGCTATACCCCAAACAGCTCGAAATAGGCGTACTGAGAGAAATGAGTGTTGACCGTAAAAGGCTGTATATCAACACCAGATTGTTACGGGAATTGAATCAGTAAGATGCAAATCCACTGAGCGAAACCTAATCTGACAGACGGCTTTGTGCTGAAGCGGACGAACTTGAAAAACCAGTCTATAATCGAAACATTGACAACAAAAAAGTCGACTCTAGGTTAAAGATATTAGAAAATGGTGAAATTATGATTCATTAAGGTAGATAAAATGAGCAACTCTGAAGAAGAAAAATACAAGATTAGTCGTGATAACATTGATAGACCAGAGTTAATAAAATTAATTTACAAACCAAAATTTTTGTTAGCGGTAGTTTTAATCTATGCTGGATTAGGCATTCCCTTTTTACTGAAGTCACAATACAATTTAACATATTTTTTCGAAAAATTCGGTCCAATGACATTAGGTGTCATATCTGCTTTCTTAGGGTTAACAATATTAATGGGGGAGATAAGCAAGATTAAAAAATTTAAACGAGAGGACCGTTTCATTGATGTTGATGACAATCGAGACAGTAGAGATCAAACGTTTCAAAAAAAAATTCTTAGTGAATTAAATTCTACTAAATCCAAATCTGACAGTTTTTCCACAGACAACATCGAAGAAATAGTGTCTAAGGCGATTGAATCTAAAACTTTAGATCAAGCTAATATGTTTGATTCATTTGAAAATTACTTTAATGAAATTCGTCGAGTTTTATTGGAGCAAGCATATACATCAGACAAAAAAGCCTCAATACTCCTCGACAAAGGTACTTCATACTCAAAAGGCGGAATAACCTTTTTCATAACTTCAATAATTGTGTGGCAAGTACTATCCTGGCTTACTGGATTCAAAGAACAATATATTTATGGGATGATTTCTTGCTCTCTATTATTTATCTTCATCGAATTTTTATCAGCTTGGTTTTTAAAAAAATATCGTCACTTTGTTGATACATCAACATACCATATTAAAGTAAAATCTATATTTGACAAATACATGATGTCGTACTTGGCTATTAAAAGCCTTGGCGACAATAATCGTAGTGATGAGACAAAGTATCAAGCTATGCTTAGGGTTCTTGAAGAAGAAATAAAATGGCCCGAATCATATCTTTTGAAAAAATCCGAGGTGAGTTTTGCCAGGGAGGCAATTGAAACGATGTCCCATTTTGCAAAGGCAATTAAGTCTGAAGCTAAAAATAAGGCAAGCTGAATTAATAGTGTATATTAAATAGTTGCATCATAGCCAACCCAAAGCGAGACTATGTAACTTGAAAAGCGGATCTGTAATGGCTTAATTGATATTTTTGAACATAACTAAAGTGAACACAAAACCAAGAGATGCCAGTATGTCCGCTTCGTACAAGCCCTTAACCTCAGAGGGCTGGCGGCTTCGTGCTGTGTGTTACATCCATCGATTGAAGTCACAGGTGTATGGCAGCCGGATGAGAGATGCAGTGCAGGGAAGCAGTAAGTAAATGTTTATTGGGCAAAAAATTTATGTGACGAGTACCTCTTTAATGCTTCTTTTGTTGACATTACATGCATTCAAGCATTGATTTTAAAAATAAAATCAATACCATGAATTAATGTGCATCAGGATTGCGTATTTGTATAATCAGGACTTGATATATGCAACTTAAGAAAATTTTTATCTCCGGCTTTAAAAGCATTTCCAATCAAAATCCCCAAACCATTGACCTTGAGCATGAATTAACCACGTTTATTGGCCATAATGGAACTGGAAAGAGTACAGCTATGGAGGCGCTTAATAAGCTTTTTTCGGTGGATAATTCCCTTCGAAGCTTATCAATAAATGACTTCCATAATGCGGATGATGGGAAAGATGAAAAAACCAGAAGCTTAATTATAGAAACTTGGTTTAGCTTTCCTAAACCCAAAGAAGGCAAAATTTCCATCCCTCCGTTAATTGAACATCTTACCATTGATAAATCTGATGGGAATATTCTTTTTAGGGTGCGATTAGAGGGGAAACTTTCTTTTGAAGCAAATCCCATGGGGGATATTGACGAAGATATCTGGGTAGTAAGTACCAGCGACGAGGTTGTTGAAGAGAGCAGTAAGCAGAAGCTTTCCGCCGCAGTAAGAAACGCCATTCAAGTGAGTTATGTTCCAGCCAACCGAGATCCTTTATTGCAATTAAAATATTCATCGAAAGCGGTGCTTGGACGCTTATTGAAAGCGATTGAATGGGTTGGAGGGAGCCAGGAAGTATTAGAGGAGCAAGCAGCTAAGTTAAACGCATTAACGAAGAGTAATCCTGCATTAAATGAGATTGCGGCGGCGATTAACGCCAGTTGGGGGAATATCTACAAGGGGCGTTATTTATCTCAGGCGTCGCTGAATTTTCCACTCGCTAATATCGATGAAATACTAAAATTAATACAACTTCAATTTAACCCTGATGAAACCGGCAACACGATTAATGTAGACCGACTAAGCGATGGGCAAAAATCATTGGTCTATTTTTCTCTTATCAAGGCAATGTTTGATATTGATAAGAAGACTAGGGAGTTGATTTCCTCAGGCGCGGCTTCTAATTTTAATCCTGAAAAAATGAGATTGCCTATTTTTAGTATGATCTCTCTGGAAGAGCCTGAAAACCATCTTTCTCCTCATTACTTAGGTAGAATAATTAAGTTAGTGAAAGATTATGGTCGTAATGAGCTGTGCCAAGTTATTATTTCTTCCCATTCATCTTCCATTTTAAGCCGAATCGAGCCCGAGCAAATACGTCACTTTAGATTGGATCAGATATCAAAAAGCACGGTAGTAAGCGCATTAACGCTACCGGAAAAAGAAGACGAGCTTTCTAAGTTTATTAAAGAGGCAGTTAAATCATACCCTGAAATCTATTTTTCTAAACTGGTGATATTTGGCGAAGGGGATAGTGAGGAAATTATAATTCCAAAGGTGCTTGAGCTGTATTCGACGGAGATTGATAGCCATTCTATCTCTGTTGTTCCTCTTGGTGGACGTCATGTGAATCATTTTTGGCGTCTGTTGAAGTCATTACAGATTCCCTTTATCACTTTACTGGATTTCGATATCGATAGAAATGGCGGTGGGTTCGGCCGACTTAGATATGCTATTGAGCAACTGTCTATTTTCTGTGGTGGAAAATATGGCAAGACAAAAGAAAAAATACCTGCATGGGATGACGAACGAGATCCAACAACATTTAAACTTCCGCGTACTGACGGTGATTCATATAATGTTGTGGCTGCGTTGGAGAATCATAATATTTATTTTTCATCGCCTCTAGATATCGATTACGCAATGATTGAAGCATTCCCTGATATTTTCTGTGAAAAAGATGTGGTCTATGGGGAAAGAGGGCCTAAAAATATTGAACAGGAAGAACAGGAAGAACAGGAAGAACAAAAAAAAGAGCTGATAAATGCAGTATTGAAAAAAGGCAACTCCGACGTCCGTTACGAATTTTCTGTTGATTATCTAAAATATTTCCTGTGGTATCGCTATCGCTTTTTATCCAATAAAAGTAAGCCAGCCTCTCATGTTAGAATGTTTTCTAAAATTGAAGAAAAATATACGCCGGATGAAATCAGAGAAAAATTGCCTCCAGTGTTAATTCGGGTAGCTGACAAGACTGTATCGTTATTGGCGGAGGTTATTGAATGACCAGTAAATGGCTACCTTCTGAGGGCATTGAGCCGACACAGGAGTTAATGGATATTATATTCTGTGATCAATCCGTTTCTGTACTTGCTGGCGCGGGGGCGGGTAAAACGGAGCTTTTAGCTCAGAAATCTAATTACTTGTTGCAGACAGGAAAGTGCATGTGGCCTAAACGCATATTATGCCTTTCATATAAAAAAGAGGCGCAAGAGAATATCAAAACACGTGTGATGAAAAGATGTGGACAAAGAGGTGAGCGCTTTGATTCGTATACTTTCGATGCTTTTTGCAAGAGTATTGTTGACCGTTTTAAAGATGTTTTGCCTGAGAATAAAAGACCCTTAAACAATTATGATTTAGTGTTTAATCAGAAAGCCAATAATGGCAAGGATAAGATATCATTTGATCTAATAAGGAGTTTGGCATTAGATATTTTAACAATTAGAACGGATATTGTTGATCTTTTTTCGTTGACGTATTCACATGTTTTTATCGATGAGTTTCAAGATACCCGCTCTGATCAGTATGAAATGATTAAGCTTCTTTTTAAAGACAAAGGAACGCAATTGCTAGCGGTGGGCGATATCAACCAAAGCATTATGTTGTGGGCTGGTGCCAAGAAAACAGTGTTTGAAGATTGTGAAAAAGAGTTTAATACAACCAAAAAACTATTGGTGCATAATTTTAGAGCTAGTGAGGAAATTCAAGAGGTCTTAAGATGCTTTATTCATTTTGTACAAAATGATGCTAACTTTACGCCAATAATCAAAAGTATCGATAATTGCACTATTCACTATTATGATAATGAGCTTTCTGAAGCGGATGATATTGCTGATAAAATCGCAAGATTCATCACTTCTGGCATTGAAGAAAAAGAGATTTGTGTACTGGTTAAACAGCAGTCGGAGCAATATACGGAAAAACTTCGAGATAAGTTAACGACTAAAGGGATTAGAAATCTTGATTTATCGGAATTGCAAGATGTGTTAAAAGAACCATTAGGGAAAATATTTTCTGCGCTCTTCAAGGTTTATACATCACGCTCATCATCAAGCTATACCGAGCTTTGTGATTTATATCTTGAGTTGCATCGAGTCTCCCGCGGCGATGAAAAAGAAGATGCATTGATTAAAGTATTGTCGGATAACATAGCGGAAAATAAGAAAAATTTAGGCGGTGAGCCTAGCCCCGATTCATTGATAACCTGCATTAAGGATATTATAACTCTATTTGGTGTGAAAAGAATGGTGGGGCGATGGAATCAGTATAAGTCCGCTGATTATTGGGATAAGATCTGGCGTAATCTTGAGCAACATTTGCGCTACACAATAGACGCAACACACTCTCTTAACGAGGCGGCGTTGATGTTTCAGGCGGAAAATTCCGTTCAGGTGATGAACGTGCATAAATGCAAGGGACTGGAATATAAAGTGGTTATTTTTCTTGGCTTAGAGGACCAAGCTTTTTGGGCTTATAAAAACGCAAAATTTGAAAATGATTGCGCTCTCTATGTTGCTTTATCCAGGGCTAAAGAAAGTATAATAATAACTTCTACAAAATGTAGAGAGCATAGAATCACTAATTGGCGAGATGATAGAACCTCTACCTATAAAAATATTGGTCCTATATATTCGTTCTTAACGAAACATTGCAAGTTTAGGGAGGTGAGATAATAGAAAGAACTGACGGAATAAAAATTCAAGTAAATTATCAGGGAATGGGTATGTATAGCCAATAAACTGAAATACTGGCGTATCTTAACCGTTATCAACCGGTTTCATTATCAAAGTATGAGCTTCTTGAAAGAAGCCTAAAAAGGCTTCTTATTGGTTATTGTTTTGCGGTATGAGTTGTGTTGCTGTTTCTTACGGTTTGCCTTTATCGTATATGCCCATCAGGCGGGTTGCGTTTATTCGCCAAAATTTTATTTATCATGGCGGTATTGTTTCCTTTAGTTTCATTATTGGTTGAACCGTTAGGTACCTTAGCAGGGTTAGTGCATTGGAAAACACAAGCGTTGACTAATCTTTTATCACGATGAACTTTATGCTCGTAATTTTCTGCGTTATCCGGTGAAAGAATGTGATTACGCCGAGTATTGTTTGCAGGTGAAAATTGCTAATGGTGAGAATAGAGTAAAGCTATTCTTTAGTGAGAAAAGCGCGATTTTTACACTATTCTTACTTTCGTCTTTAACCATAAAAGAGCTTGTTGGTTGGGATTGGTTTATTCTTTAATATCCTAGAATGAAGGTTGGTGGGATATTTTAATTATCTTGCATGGTTTGCTCTGGGCGCTGTTGTTAGGATTTTCATTAGGGACTATTGCAACGAAAATTAACATCGTGCGTTATTACTACCAAATATCATTGATCAAATTAGTGACTAAGTTGTAAGAGCTGTACGGTATGAGACGACAATAACTCAGACCGTCGGCAAAACTAAATAGCTGTTCCGAATACCGATCAAGTTTATTGTTTTGAGTAAATTTCATCCAATCGTTCATAATGAACAGTGAAGCCCTAAGGTTGCTGGACTCCTTACCCGATAATAAGCATTCCTTTATGCAGCAAGGCTTAGCATAAACTGTAGCGCAATTAGGAACTGCTATTTAGAGAAATGAAGATCAATCCATTTCGACCGGGATAGCTAACGATGGCTTGATTTTGCCATACTAAGACTGCACGTGGACCATTAGAAGCATTACCAAGAAATATGCTTTTCTGGAGATGGAGTGACGAGCGGTCAAGCACTACCAGTTCATTATTGTTGCGATTTACTGACAGTAACGAGCTAACTGTGAGTGCTTGCGATAAGGGGTCCACCCATGAAAATGGCTTGCTCCAAGAATTAGCCTCAAATCGAATATCCTGAACTGGCCTCCCAGATTCCGCATCTAGTACGCAGATCCCCCGTTGGGACTGGAACATGCCGATATAAATTCGATTGTGAATATCGTCGTAAGTCAAACATGCTGGGGTAGCGTCATCTGCTCGACCATTTCTCACTTCAGCAAGCTGAGTGTCGACCAAATAAATCTGACGACTGAGATCATAAATCGCTAAATAAGAGTTAGCGTGCGGATATCGTTGTCCATTGATGCGACCACCACGCGAAACACCAATGTAGAGAAGCGGTTGTGTTGGATGTCGGAGCAGCGACATGCAACCCCGACCGCCTTCAGGATACGGCACTGTTGTAACATCGTAAGTGGCGCTATCAATAATATAAAACTGATTAATAGTGTTACTCGCAAAATACACTTTTTTCTCATCATGCGACACCGCTAATTGTCCTTCCCCTCCACCCAGTATTGCTATTCTTTTAACGATAGCATGAGTCGCCAGATCAATGACTAATATAACTTCCGAGAAAACTTGACCTACAAACAAACGCCCATCCGCAATAACCAAACTCCCTGGTGGATGGCTGAGTATTTCTCTAGCGCCGGTTTGCGGAGAGACTTTCTCGTATTTATCGAGATCAATAGTACGGATGATCGCTTTGGAAGCAGGATTAATAATAGCAATACTACACCCGATCCAATTTGCACTAATAATGACATTGTTATACAGAAGTAAGTCATGCGGCCCAGCTAGGTTTGGAAATTGATAGATAGGCTCTCCTTCGCCACTGCTGTTCAGAATAAGCGGGACTTCTGACGCTGCTGCCAGTGCAGTGCGGGAAAATTCATCCAATGACGTCACAAGAGTAATATTTGTCCCACGCGCAGCATCATATGCCCCAGATTGAAAACCAACCTCACTGACAATAATTCCCCGGTCAGCACCGAGGTCTTCAATGATGCTCTTGAGGATAAGCACTTTTTCCTTGGGGACGCGAGTTTTCCATAATTTGCATTCGATCACCCAAGTACAGAGAATACCTGAACGAAAAAAGGTCGCGTAGACGTCGATATCATGTGTTGCACGAGCACCCTTTGTGCGAAAATCAATCTGAGCATTACACCCAAGATCTCGAAATACTTTCGCTGTGGCTTCTTGATAGGCATGCCAATTTTTGTAACTCATACAATTCCTTCCCTACGATGCCATCGCCATTTTCTGTGTGTCAGTCCAGTTTATGATGAGGCACCTGATTATAGTAAAAATATCAATCACGTACTGTTTTGAGATAGCTATCCAATACTAGCCGTTCTTCCTGTTTTGGTATGAAGATATGCGGATTAATTGTGAATCGCCATGAATTATCTCGACGCTTCCGGTGCGCACTCTAGGTTATTTACACACATAATGTCCGCTTCACAGCTCTTAGCTGACTGCCAAATTTAATCTTACCCTACTAAAAGGTATCATCAGGTTAAGTTACTACTAATACCTTCTTCTGGTAACAACGCAAAATGTCTTCCCTAACTCTTTCAAGCCATTAAGACCCTTGATTGCTTGCGAATTCAATTGACAACCCACCCTACATAAACGTTCTCCGTATCAAGAATGATTAAACATCTGTATCACCCATGCTCCCTCATCTCAATTTCCTCTTGGGCAACCATCAGAACCAACTCTGACTTTGAAATCAGCAGATCTTTCGGCTTCCCACCTCTCAACCTGCGGTTTGCCGAGCCAAACCAGATAGCTAGCCCCCACGGCGTTTTACGCTCTTTGAACAGCGAAAGAATAAGCCTGACAACCTTGAGAGGTCGCATTTTCTCATCCAGAACATAATCCGGGTACAAATCCTCCCCGTCGACCTTCAGCGAGAAAATCTTACCTGCGGCTTTCCAGCCTTTCGGGCCAGCTTCAGGATCGGCAGAACGAAAACCCGCTTTTGCCGATAACTCAGACGCCGTCAGCCATTCCGAATCAGCCAGTATCCGGGCTTTCAGCTCCTCCACTTGTCGGTCATTACGCTCCTGGAAGCTCATATGGTCGAGTGCGCCTCCCGGCGATTTTTTGAAGCCATACGGCACCACATGCCTGAAGCGGTTCGCATCCAGATAATCCGCCCACCACTGCATCATTTCCCGGCGTTCTTCGAGATGCTGCGCCTTATGGATATACGCCGCACGAACGCGCTTGCGCTCCTGATGGCTCATCTGGCGCTCTACCGCGTCGCTTGACCACAGGCCCGACTCCACCAGCGCGCTACAGGCCATGGTGCGAAACCCGTGGCCACAGACATCTTTCTGGGTGTCGTAGCCCATCACCCGCAGCGCTTTGTTGATGGTGTTTTCACTCATCGGTTTGCGGTAATTGTGGTCGCCGGGGAACACCAGCTCAGTTCCCGGTCGGCAATGCTGCCGCACCTCGCGCAGCAGTTCGATGGCCTGATGTGACAGAGGTACCAGGTGTGGAGATCGCATCTTCGCGCCACGCGCAGAGTATTTAACGCCGGGGATCGGTTCACGCTCGGCGGGAATGGTCCACATGGCGTTATGCAGGTCTATCTCATCCCAGCGGGCAAAGCGCAGTTCGCTGGAGCGGATGAATAATAACAACGCCAGCTTTACCGCCAGTTGTGTCAGCTTACGTCCTTTGAAGTCGTCGACTCTTTCCAGAAAATCAGGGATAAGATTCAGATCCAGCGCCGGGTGATGACGTACTTTGGGCGTGGAGACCGCGCCGGTTAAATCTGATGCGGGGTTATGATCGATAATGCCGTTCTGGACGGCATAGCGCATCACGCAAGCGGTACGTTGCTGAAGCCAGGAAGCAACGTCCAGTTTGCCCGCTTTCTCCATCTCTTTGATGGGTACCAGCAGGTCTTTGACCTTCATTTTGGTAATATCCCAGCTGCCGTTCGTGGGGAATACGTAAAGCTCGAAATAACGCAGCACCCGCTTCTTATGTTCCGCCGACCAGTTCACGTTGCTGGAGACCCATTCGCGCGCCACGGACTAGAACGTATAAAGGGGCTCTCCACCCCGCTTTTCCTCTCTGCGTTTTTCCGCCGGATTAATGCCTTCTAAAATAAGCCTTCTTATATCCGCTTGCTTCTCCCTTGCCAGTGCGAGAGAAATAAGCGGATAAGGGCCTAATGCCATACGGTTCTCTTTGTTTCCAAAGCGAAATTTCAGATACCACAGCTTAGATCCGCTGGGGTTAACCTGAATGTAAAGACCGCGACAGTCAGAGAGCCTGTATGCCTTGCCAAGCGGCCTGGCATGCCGGATTGCGAGATCTGTAAGCGCCATTTGGGGGGTCATTCCTCTATCGAACCGGGTTTGCCCCCTTTTTTGCCCCCAAATCGCGTGGTTGTCAATGGATGAAAAATGACCAACACGGAAAAACCACAAAATGAATATGTCTATTACCGAAAAATAAATTATCTTTGAATTACAGACGGATATGCACGAATTTGGACGGAGATGGACACAAAAAAAGCCACCCTTAGGTAGCTAATTATTGCATCACTTGGTGCCGAAGGCCGGACTCGAACCGGCACGTATTTCTACGGTTGATTTTGAATCAACTGCGTCTACCGATTTCGCCACTTCGGCACTGAAGGGGATGCGGAAACGTTCTGGATTATACCTGTCGGCGGCGGCCATGCAAGCGACAGCGTGTCGTCATTGCGCTAAGTGTTGAAAAAAACAGCGCTATCCTGTGCGGCGTCACCTTTTGCCGCCGTTCCATAGCGCGACGGCCACCAGCCCCCCTCCTCTCACAACCCCGCGACCCAACCCCACCTGCCAGCTATACCCCTTCCCCTCAATAGCGCCCTACCACCACTCAAACTCATCTCAAATTTTTCTCACCTCACTCTCACCCGCATCCCCATCACAATCCATCTCTCCCCAAACAAATCCCCAAAATCCACTCCCCCACTATTCTCCCAACCCCTCCCACCATCATTCCCATATATTCCAGAAAGTTTTAGCCAATACCTTTTTGTTATTCATCCGTTCCGCAGCATGATATTAATTTCATCAATATTTTTATAACTTTACATTAATGAAAAGTTTTCTTTTTGCCGTTTATTCCAGGATTTTCCTCAGGCGTGAAGGGTTCCGGTAAACACTATTTTTACTAGTCGCTGTACGAGTCTTGATGGACATATTCACTCGATGAATTAACTCAGGAGAATACTTGTGACGACGTTAAAACCTTTGCTGGCCCGCAACCGCAGCTGGGCGCTGCAGAAGTGTCAGCATGACCCGGACTATTTCGAAAAATGGGTCGACGGGCAGCGGCCCCACTCGCTGTGGATCGGCTGCTCCGATAGCCGCGTTCCCGCCGAGGTGCTCACCGGCAGCCAGCCCGGCGAGCTCTTTGTCCACCGCAATATCGCCAACATGCTCGATCCCGCCGACGACAACGTCATGAGCGTCCTGCAGTATGCCCTCCACTACCTTGAGGTGGAGCGGGTGGTGCTCTGCGGCCACTACGGCTGCGGCGGCGTGCAGGCGGCGCTCTCTCTGCCCACCCTGCCGCTGGCGCAGGAATCCTCGGCGCTGGCTCGCCGCATCGGCCAGTTGCGCCACACCCTGCATCACGAAATTGCGCAGATCGCCGATGGATGTTGTGTTGCAGCCTCCTCCGGCGCCAGCGCCAGCACCGACGCGGAGCGCTCTCGCCACGCGCTGGACGCCCTGGTGGAAGCCAACGTTCGCGCCCAGTTCGCCCGTCTGCTGGAGAGTGAGCCGGTGCAGACGGTGCTCGCCAGCGGGCGGCCGCTCAGCCTGCACGGCTGCGTCTACGATCTGGCTTCCGGCCATTTAACCACCCTCGTCGAACACCTCTCACCGCAGGAGCACGCCCCATGAACACGCTTCGTCAGGACTCTCTCGCCGGCATCGTCGTCTTCCTTGTCGCCCTGCCGCTGTGCCTCGGCATCGCCCAGGCCAGCGGCTTACCGCCTTTCGTCGGCCTGCTGACCGGCATCATCGGCGGCCTGGTCGTCACCGCCCTCAGCCCCTCCCGCTTCGCCGTCAGCGGCCCCGCCGCCGGACTGGTCACTATCGTCGTCGCCGCCATTGAATCCCTGGGTTCTTTCTCCCTCTTCCTGATGGCGCTGGTGCTGGCCGGCGTGCTGCAGCTGCTGTTCGGCATCCTGCGCGCCGGGCGCTTTATCTCGCTGGTTCCCGCCAGCGTCATCAAAGGCATGCTGGCGGCGATCGGCATCCTGCTAATTATGCAGCAGATCCCCGTTGCGCTCGGTACGGCGGAAGAGACCGGGCTTGCCGAAGTGGTTCAGGGCAATGCCGCTTTCTCCGTCACTGCGATTGCCGTCGCCGCGGGCGGCCTGCTGGTGCTCTGGCTGTGGGGCTCGCCGCTTATCCGCCGGGTGAAGAGCCTGCGCTGGATCCCCGGGCCGCTGATCGCCGTCCTGCTCGGCTGCGTGACCACCCTGCTGCTGACCCATTTTGCGCCGCAGCAGCTGGCCGCCCTGCCGCGTATTACCCTGCCGGCGTTCGGCAGCCTCGGCGATCTGCTGGGCGAGCTGGAATCTCCCGCATGGAGCGCGTGGCGCAATCCGTCGGTGTGGGTGGTGGCGGTGACCCTGGCGCTGGTCGCCAGCCTCGAAACCTTGCTCAGCCAGGAGGCGCTGAAAAAGCTGCGCCCGCAAAATCCGCCCCCTTCGCCGAACCGCGAAATGGTCGCCCAGGGCGTCGGCAACCTGCTCTCCGGCGTGCTGGGGGCGATGCCGATCACCGCGGTGATCGTCCGCAGCTCGGTGAACGTCAGCAACGGCGCGCAGAGCAAACTGTCGATCTTTATCCACGGCGTGCTGCTGTTGATCTGCGGCCTGTGGTTTAGCGGCCTGCTGACCCTGATCCCGCTCGCCAGCCTCGCCGCCGTGCTGCTCTATACCGGCTATAAGCTGGCGACGCCGCGGCTGTTCATCGAGCAGTTCCGCCAGGGGGCGGCGCAGTACGTCCCCTTCCTCGCCACCATCGGCGGGATTATCGCCTTCGGCATGCTGGCGGGGATCGGGATTGGTCTTGCCACCCAGATGGCGTTCAGCCTCTGGCGCAGCCATCGCCACTCGCTGCAGCTGGCGCGCTACGATGACCACTACGTGCTGCGCATCCAGCAGAATCTGACCTTTATGCACAATCCGCATCTGCTGGCCCTGCTGGCGAAAATTCCGGAAAAGAGCGTGGTGATCGTCGAGCACGACAGCGTCGGCTACCTCGACCCGGACGTGCAGGCGGTGCTGGATGATTTTGCCGAGAACGCCCCGCAGCGCGGCATCCGGCTTAATCAGTGGCCGCTGGCCAGCCGCTGACCTTAACGGGCGGCTGGTCCGCCCGCTTCGCTACCCCTCCGATTGCCAAGCGCCGGGGAATACCATGCTCTACACTTTCTGGGTTATCACGCCAACCCCAAGGAAACAAACATGAGCATCATTAAAAGCTACGCCGCCAAAGAAGCGGGCGCCGAACTGTCGCTGTGGGAATACGATGCCGGCGAGCTGCAGCCGGAAGATGTCGAAGTTGAGGTGGAATACTGCGGGATCTGCCATTCGGATCTGTCGATGATCGACAACGAATGGGGGATGTCGAGCTACCCGCTGGTGGCCGGTCACGAGGTGATTGGCCGGGTGGCGGCGCTGGGCAGCGCGGCGCAGGATAAAGGGCTGAAGATTGGCCAGAAGGTCGGCATCGGCTGGACGGCGCGCAGCTGCGGCCATTGCGACGCCTGCATCAGCGGCAACCAGATCAACTGCCTGGAAGGCTCGGTGCCGACCATTCTCAACCGCGGCGGCTTCGCCAATAAGCTGCGCGCCGACTGGCAGTGGGTGATCCCCCTGCCGGAGAGCATCGATCTGGCGTCCGCCGGCCCGATGCTGTGCGGCGGCATCACCGTCTTTAAACCGCTGCTGACCCACCACGTCACCGCCACTAGCCGCGTCGGGGTGATCGGCATCGGCGGCCTCGGCCATATCGCCATTAAGCTGCTGCGGGCGATGGGCGCGGAAGTGACCGCCTTCAGCTCCAACCCGGCCAAAGAGCAGGAAGTGCGGGCGATGGGCGCCGATCGCGTGGTCAACAGCCGCGATCCTGAAGCCCTAAAAGCGCTGGCCGGCCAGTTCGACCTGATTATCAACACCGTCGCCGTCGACCTCGACTGGCAGCCGTACTTTGAAGCGCTGGCGTACGGCGGCAACTTCCACACCGTCGGCGCGGTAATGAAGCCCTTCCCGGTGCCGGCCTTTACCCTGATCGGCGGCGACCGCAGCATCTCCGGCTCGGCGACCGGTAACCCGTCCGAACTGCGCACGCTGATGAAGTTTGCCGGCCGCAGCAAGGTGGCCCCGACCACCGAGCTGTTCCCGATGTCGCAGATTAACGAAGCGCTGAAACACGTTCGCGAAGGCAAAGCCCGCTACCGCGCGGTGCTGAAAGCCGACTTCTGATGGTTCTCTCCCGCCGGGCGGCCCACTCGCCCGGCGTTTTCCCCGTCGCTTCATCAAACCGTCATCTCCCCGCCATGCCTCTGTAGTCATTGCTTCCCACAATCCGGGCTTCGATAAATGGCTGAACGAGATGCGCGTCACCATGAGAAAGACCTGGCTTCCCTGGCTGATCCTGTCGCCTTCCTTGCTGTTTTTACTGCTCTTTACCTGGTTCCCGCTGGGGCGTTCGGTGTATGACAGCCTGTTTGATACCCGCATGGCCAGCGACGGCGCGCAGTACGTCGGGCTGGATAATTTCGCCCGCCTGTTTGCCGATAACGTCTTCTGGCAGTCGCTGGGCAATAACCTGCTCTATATCCTGCTGACGGTGGTGCCCGGGGTGACCCTCGCCCTGCTGCTGGCGGTCGCCCTGAGCGAGAACCATCGCGTTAACCGCTGGCTGCGCACCGCCTTCTTCTTCCCGATGATTATCCCGATGGTCAGCGCCGCCGCGCTGTGGCTGTTTATCTTTATGCCCGGCCTCGGCCTGCTCGACCACTATCTGGCGAAGCTGTTCGGGCCGATGAACAACAACTGGCTGGGGCGCAGCAACAGCGCGCTGCTGGCCCTGGCGCTGATCGGCGTGTGGAAGTTCGCCGGCTATTACATGCTGTTTTTCCTCGCCGGGCTGCAGAGCATTCCGGCCTCGACGCGGGAAGCGGCGCTGATGGAGGGGGCTACCCGCACGCAGGTCTTTTTTAAGGTCACGCTACCGCTGCTGCGCCCGACCCTGAGCTTTGTGATCACCACCGCGCTGATCTACTCCATCACCCAGATCGACCACGTGGCGGTGATGACCCGCGGCGGGCCGGACAACGCCACCACCGTGCTGCTCTATTACATCCAGAATCTCGCCTGGGATACCCATGACCTCGGAAAAGCCTCCGCCGCCACCTTCCTGACCCTGGCCGGGCTGTTCGCCTTCTCGCTGATTAACCTGAAACTTCTGGAGAAAGGATCCCACTATGAGCGCTGACATCTCGCCGCTGCTGGTCCGCACGCCCGCCGCCGCCCGTCCGCTGTGGCTGCGCCTGCGCCGCTCATCGCCCTTTACGCTCACAGTATTAATGTGCTGCCTGGCGCTGCTGTGGATCAGCCCGTTTATCTGGATGCTGGCCACCTCGTTCAGCGCCACCACCTTCGGGGAAGATATGGCCTCGCTGCTGCCGCGCCTGCCGCTGACCCTCGATAACTTCCGCGACGCCTGGAACAGCGCCGACTGGCTGAGCCTGTACGCCAACACCCTTATCTTCACCTTCGGCACCTTCTTCGTGCAGCTGTTGACCATCACCACCGCCGGGTACGTCTTCGCCTGCCACGAGTTTCGCGGCAAGCAGACGCTGTTTCTCCTGTTCCTGGTGCAGCTGATGATCATGCCGGTAGTGATGATGGTGCCGAACATGCTGACCCTGAAAACCTTCGGCCTGCTCAACACCCTCACCGGGGTGATGATGCCCTACTTCACCTCGGCGTTCGGCGTGTTCCTGATGCGTCAGGCGTTCCTCGCCATTCCGAAAGAGCTGGAGGAGGCGGCGCTGATGGAGGGCTGCCGCTGGTGGCAGGTGCTGTTCCGCGTGCTGCTGCCGATGTCCTGGCCGTCGGTGCTGGCCTTCGCCACCGTCAGCATTACCTACCACTGGAACGAATACCTGTGGCCGCTGATGATGCTCAACGATCCCGATAAGCAGGTGCTGACCGTCGGGCTGGTCTCCTTCGCCATGGGCGCCGAATCCGGCGGCCAGTGGGGCACCATCGGCGCCGGAACGCTGATGGTCTGCCTGCCGCTGATGCTGGCGTTCATCCTTTTTCAGAAACAGTTCCTGCGGAGCTTCGGCTTCTCCGGGATCAAATAAGGAGTGATTCATGCTGTTAGCGCACATTTCCGATACCCATTTCCGCAGCCGCGGCGAGATGCTGTACGGCTTTATCGACGTCAACGCCGCCAACGCCGAGGTGGTCTCCCAGCTTAACGCGCTGCGCGAGCGTCCGGACGCGGTGGTGGTGAGCGGGGATATCGTCAACTGCGGCCGCCCGGCGGAGTATCAGGTGGCCCGCCAGATCCTCGGCAGCCTGAACTATCCGCTGTATCTGATCCCCGGCAACCACGACGACAAAGCCCATTTTCTGGAGCATCTTCACCCGCTGTGCCCGCAGCTGGGCAACGATGCGCAAAATATGCGCTATGCGGTGGATGACTTCGCCACCCGCCTGCTGTTTATCGATTCCAGCCGCGCCGGCACCTCGAAGGGCTGGCTGACCGACGAGACCATCGGCTGGCTGGAAGCCCAGCTGTTCGAGGGCGGCGACAAACCGGCAACGGTGTTTATGCACCACCCGCCGCTGCCGCTGGGCAATGCGCAGATGGACCCGATCGCCTGCGAAAACGGCCACCGTTTGCTGGCGCTGGTGGAGCGTTTCCCGTCGCTGACGCGCATCTTCTGCGGCCACAACCACAGCCTGACCATGACCCAGTATCGCCAGGCGCTGATCTCCACTATCCCCGGCACCGTCCATCAGGTGCCGTACTGCCACGAAGACACCCGGCCCTATTACGACCTTTCTCCGGCCTCGTGTCTGATGCACCGCCAGGTCGGTGAGCAGTGGGTGAGCTACCTGCACTCGCTGGCCCACTACGCCGGGCCGTGGCTGTACGACGAAAACATCAGTTGCCCAACGGAAGAGCGCTAACCGCCATGCTCAGTCTGCAAAACATCAGTAAACGTTTCGACGGCAAGCCGGCGCTCAGCGCCCTGTCGCTGGATATTCACGAAGGCGAATTCGTGGTGCTGGTCGGCCCGTCGGGCTGCGGAAAAAGCACCCTGCTGCGCCTGCTCGCCGGCCTGGAGCCGGTCAGCGAAGGCCAAATCTGGCTGCATGATGAGAACATCACCGCCACCACGCCGCGCGAGCGCAACTTCGCGATGATCTTCCAGAACTATGCCCTGTTTCCGCATCTGTCGGTGCGCGACAACATCACCTTCGGCATGAAGGTGCGCAAGGAAGAGAAAAGCAGCTGGCAGCCGCGGGTGGACAACGTGGCGCAGATGCTGCAGCTGGAGGCGCTGCTCGACCGCAAACCGGCGAAGCTCTCCGGCGGCCAGCGCCAGCGGGTGGCGATGGCCCGGGCGATTGTGCGTAATCCGCGGCTGTTCCTGATGGACGAGCCGCTCTCCAACCTCGACGCCCGTCTGCGCAGCGAAGTGCGCGACAGCATTATGGCGCTCCATCAGCAGCTGAAAACCAGCACCATCTATGTGACCCACGACCAGACCGAGGCGATGTCGATGGCCGACCGCATCGTGGTGATGAACGGCGGCCACGTGCAGCAGGTCGGGCGCCCGGAGTATCTCTACGCCAACCCGGCCAACCTGTTCGTCGCCGGATTTATCGGTTCGCCGGCGATGAACCTGCTGTCGCTGCCCTGCGCCAACGGTGAAGTACTGTTGGGAGAACAGCGCCATCCGCTGCCGCCGCGCCACCGGGATCAGACCCGCGTCTGGCTGGGCATTCGCCCGGAACATATTACCGACCGCGTGGAGGAGAGCCATCTGCGCCTGCCGGCCACCGTTCTGCAACGAGAACTGATGGGGGCCGACTACCTGCTCCACGTCAGCACCCCGATCGGCACCCTGCGCTTTAGCCGCCGCCACCGCGGCACGGTGCCGGAGAAAGGCGAGTCGCTACCGATCGGCTTTTCGCCTGCCGATGTGCATCTTTTTCATGCTGAGACCCAGCATAATTTACTGATGGAGTGTAATCATGTTTAAACCCCTTACGCTAGTCGCGGTTGGCCTCAGCCTCGCCCTGAGCGGCGCGGCGCTGGCGAAAGAGAAAATAGACTTCATGTTCCCGGCGCCGGTGGACGGCAAGCTGACCATGGAGATGACCCGCGTCATTAAGCAATTCAACGACTCGCAGCAGGATGTGGAAGTGCGCGGCATCTTCACCGGCAACTACGACACCACCAAGATCAAAGCTGAATCGGCGCAGAAGGCCGGCCAGCCGCCGGCCCTGGTGATCATGTCCGCTAACTTCACCACCGATCTGGCGCTGAAGGATGAGATCCTGCCGATGGATGAGTTGTTTAAATATGGCGATCAAAAGGCCGGCGATTTTCTGCAAAAGGAATTCTGGCCCGCGATGCATAAGAACGCCCAGGTGATGGGCACCACCTATGCGATCCCGTTCCATAACTCGACGCCGATCCTCTACTACAACAAGACGATGTTCGATCGGGCCGGGATCAAACAGCCGCCGCAGACCTGGGCCGAGCTGCTGGCCGATGCCAAAAAGCTGACCGACGAGAGCACCGGCCAGTGGGGGATCATGCTGCCGTCGACCAACGACGACTACGGCGGCTGGATCTTCTCGGCGCTGGTGCGCGCCAACGGCGGAAAATACTTTAACGAAGATTATCCGGGCGAGGTTTATTACAACTCGCCGACCGCCATCGGCGCCCTGCGCTTCTGGCAGGATCTGATCTACAAGGACAAGGTGATGCCGTCCGGGGTGCTGAACTCGAAGCAGATCAGCGCCGCGTTCTTCTCCGGCAAGCTCGGGATGGCGATGCTCAGCACCGGCGCGCTGGGCTTTATGCGCGAGAACAGCAAAGACTTTGAGCTTGGGGTGGCGATGCTGCCGGCCAAAGAGCAGCGCGCGGTGCCGATCGGCGGCGCCAGCCTGGTGAGCTTTAAAGGCATCAACGAGGCGCAGAAGAAAGCGGCGTATCAGTTCCTGACCTATCTGGTGAGCCCCGACGTGAACGGCGCGTGGAGCCGCTTTACCGGCTACTTCTCGCCGCGCAAGGCGTCATACGATACGCCGGAGATGAAGGCCTATCTGCAGCAGGATCCGCGGGCGGCGATCGCGCTTGAGCAGCTGAAGTACGCCCATCCGTGGTACTCCACCTGGGAGACCGTGGCGGTGCGTAAGGCGATGGAGAACCAGCTGGCGGCGGTGGTTAACGATGCCAAAGTGACGCCGGAAGCGGCGGTTCAGGCGGCGCAGAAGGAAGCCGACGCGCTGATGAAACCTTATGTGGATAAAACCGCGCTGGCGGAAGTGAAGTGACGCTTTACCCGTCATCGCCACCCTCACCCTGGCCCTCTCCCTGAGGGAAAGGGGACAGTCCGGCGCCGGGGTTAAGATCCAGTCAGGCGGTTTGCAAGCGGGAACAGGGATTGAGAAAGGAAAAAAGCAGGCCATACCCGGTATGGCCTGAAAATGTCACAACGATTAGATCCCTGCCGTTTCGCGGATATATTTGCGCGCTTTTACGGCGTATTCGAAAGGATTGGCCAGGGCAGGATCCTGCTCGGCTTCCACCACCATCCAGCCTTTATAGCCAAAGTCGTCCAGCAGCTTGAACACCGGACGGAAATCGATCACCCCGTCGCCCGGGACGGTGAAGGTGCCTTTTTTCACGCCGTCGAGGAACGACAGGCCGTCGCGGCGCACCTGGTCGATCACCGGCGGACGGACGTCCTTCAGGTGGACGTGGTTGATGCGCGGCAGATACTTTTTGAGGATCGCCAGCATCGGCGCTTCGCCGCCTTCGGAGTACCAGGCGTGGCCGGTGTCGAAAAGCAGGAAGACGCGCTCGTCCACCAGCGACATAAACTTGTCGATTTCCGCAGTGGTCTGGATGCCGGTGCCCATGTGGTGGTGCAGACAGACCTGCATCCCCTTCTCCGCCGCCAGGCGACCAAGGGTGTTGTAGCCTTCCGCCACCCGCTGCCACTCTTCGTCGCTGAAGCACGGCTTCGCATCGCCGAGGATCGGCTTATCCAGCCCCTGGATGCTGCCGCTCTGCTCGGAGCAGCCGATGACCTTCGCGCCCATCGCATGGAGGAAGTTCATGTGATTGACGAATTCATCAATGGTTTTTTCCCGCTGGCCGTTAGCGAAAAAGGTGCTGAACCAGGCGTTGCAGATCTGAATGCCGCGGATATCCAGCATCGGCTTGAGGACCGCCGGGTCGCGCGGATATTTGCTGCCGACTTCGCTGCCGGTAAAGCCGGCCAGCGCCATTTCGCTGACGATCTGCTGGAAAGTGTTTTCGCTGCCGAGCTCCGGCATATCATCGTTAGTCCAGCCGATCGGGGCGATAGCCAGTTTGACGTTATCTTTGTTCATAGTAGGGCTCCTGCCGCTGCGCCTTAGCGGCGCAGCAATTCACGTTCAATGAGTTCACGGGTTTCCACTGCCTGGTATTTCATTTTTTCCGGGTAGCCAAACAGCGAGGTGGCGACAATCGGCTCCCCGCCGACCTTGAAGGTCTGCTCGGCGAATTTCATTTCGCGCAGGGTGCGGAACAGCGCGTCGAAATCCACATCCCCTTCTCCGACGCCTACGTGCTGGTGCACCACGGCATCCACGCCCGGCGGGTTAACGATATAGCGGCAATGTTTCGTATGATTGCGGGTATCGGCAATCAGCACATGGGAGAGATCGCTCCCGGCATAGCGCAGCATGCTCGCCACGTCGCCGACGCCTTTGTCGTAGAAAAAGGTGTGCGGCACGCTGTAGACGTACTTCACGTTATCGCTGCGGAACGACTTCACGATATCGACGGTTTCATTGTTCTCTTCGCAGAAATCCCAGGGATGCGCCTGGATCTCCACGCGGATGCCTTCCCGCTCAAAAATCGGCAACAGCTCTTCCATCGAGCGATAGAACATTTCATCGCAGATCTCAGGCTGATTCGGATCGCCGGAAAACTCGGTGTTGATCACCTGAACGCCCATCTCCACCGCAATTTCCACCAGCCGTTTCCAGTTTTTCACCGCCGCCTGGCGGCGCAGTTCGTCCGGGCCGGACCAGCGGTAGACGCAGATAAACGACGACAGCTCAAGGCCGGTATCGCGCAGCGCCTGCTTGTACTCGGCCATGATCTCCCGGCTGGCGCGCGGGTGCTTGTAGAACGGGTTTATCTGCGGGTGCGGCGACTGTTCAATGTACTTGTAGCCCCACTCCGCTACCTGATGGACCATGCGGGTGATCCCGAGGTCCTTAATCACATCCACATCAAAGGCAATTTTCATCGTCGTTACCTGTGCAAAGAAGTTCCGTCGGCAAAGCGTGCTTAACGTTTGTAGAATGCCGGGCACTCAGGCAGCGTCACCTCAACCGGCTCGCTGGTTCCCTGCGCTTTAATGCAGGCGTCCGCCGCTACCGACGCCGCATAGCCGTCCCAGGCCGACGGGCCGTGCAGCTGACCGGCTTTGACGTCGTTGATAAAGGCCTGCAGCTCGACGTCGTAGGCTTTGATAAAGCGGTCTTTCCAGTCGGTCAGAATGGCGGTCGACAGGCTGGCGGACTTGCGCATCTGGACGGCAGACGGCTCCGGCAGACGGGCAATCCCGGTCTCGCCGACCACTTCGCACTGAATGTCATACCCGTACTGGCAGTTCACGAACACCTCGACGTCGATCAGGGTGCCTTTTTTGGTTTCAAAGGAGACGATCTGCGGATCTTTCAGGCGCGCATGGGTGTGCGAGGTGGAGCGCGGGAAGCGCACCTGCACGGAACGGTAGTCATCGTTCAGCAGCCAGCGCAGCACGTCCAGCTCGTGGATCAGGGTGTTGGTGATCGCCATATCGGTGGTGTAGTTCTCGCCAACCGACTGGTTGCGGTGGGCGCAGCGCAGCATCAGCGGCGCGCCGATATCGCCATCGTCGATCACTTTTTTCAGCGCCAGATAGCCTTCGTCGTATGGGCGCATAAAGCCAACCTGCACCAGGCGACGGCCGGCCTTCATTTCAGCATCGACGATACGGCGGCAGCCTTCCGCAGACATCGCCAGCGGTTTTTCGCAGAACACCGGCTTACCGGCGGCGATGGCGGCCAGGGTGTACTCTTCGTGGGTCGGGTCCCAGGAGGTGACCAGGATGGCATCGACATCGCTGGCGTTAATCACGTCGTGGCCGTCGGCGTAGACTTCCGCCTGCACGCCCGGCAGCGCGACCGCCGCACGGGCGTTGTCGGCATTGATATCAGACACCGCCACAACGGTGGCGCCCTGCAGAACCTGGGTGCAGCGACGGATGTGTTCTTTACCGATAGCGCCAGCGCCGATGACACCTAATTTGAGCGACATAATGGTTTTCTCCGTAAGTCTGTAGGATTCAGGGTGGATGTTCGTGTTAGTAATCACGCGCCTGGGCGCGCTTTTCATTAATCATTTGCGCAACTTTGCGGATCCGCTCAGAGAGCGCCGTCTGGGCGACCCCGACGTTCCACCAGCTGCCGTATTTGTGCACCATGGTCTTCGGCAGCACTTTAATATCAATCAGGGTGCTGACCGTTTCGCGACGGGCGGCGTCCAGCGCGTGGCGCAGTTCGTCCAGGGTGGTGACGCGCCAGGTTTTGCAGCCGTAGCCGGCGGCGATGGTGGCGAAGTCCACCGGCACCAGGCCGCCCTGCAGCTGGCCGGTTTCCGGCTGACGGTAGCGGAACTCGGTGCCGAAGCTGTCCATCCCGTGCTCCATCTGCAGGTTGTTGATGCAGCCGTTGGCCATGTTGTCGAACAGCACGACGTTGATCTTCGCCCGCTCCTGCAGGGAGGTGACCAGCTCAGAGTGGAGCATCATGAACGAGCCATCGCCGACCAGGGAGTAGACTTCGCTCTGCGGCTGCGCCAGCTTCACCCCCAGCGCCGCGTTGACTTCGTATCCCATGCAGGAGTAGCCGTACTCCACGTGATAAGTGTTTTCCGCGCGGTTACGCCAGACGCGCTGCAGATCGCCGGGCAGGCTGCCCGCCGCCGCGACGATCACCGCCTCGGCCGGCAGCGTTTCATTCAGCACCCCGAGGACGCTGCTCTGGGTCAGGGTGGAGTCGGTGATCTGGCGGAACTCGCGATATACCGATTCGCGATCGAGATGATCGTCGATCTCCGGCACAAAGGATTTCTCCTGCCACACCGCCTGGTACACGCGCTGGGTCTCTTTTAACTGACGGTTCTGCACGCTCTCGATCTGCGCGCCCCAGCCGGCCTGCCAGCCGCTGTCCGCCAGCGCCGCGTCGAGGGCGGTCATCGCCTCCCGGGCGTCCGCCAGCATGGCAATGCCGTCCAGCTTCCAGGCGTCGAAGTTGTTGACGTTAATATTCAGGAAACGCACCTCCGGATGCTGGAAAATCCATTTCGAGGCGGTGGTAAAATCGCTGAAACGGGTGCCGACGCCGATTACCAGGTCGGCCTCTTTCGCCAGCAGGTTCGCCGCCAGACAGCCCGTCTCGCCGACGCCGCCGACGTTCAGGGGGTGAGAAGAGACCACCGTCCCCTTCCCGGCCTGGGTTTCGGCAAAAGGCACTCCGTAGCGCTCGGCGAAACGGGACAGCGCTTCGCCCGCGCCGGAGTATTTCACCCCGCCGCCGCAGACGATCAGCGGTTTACGGCTGGCTTTGATGGCCGCCACGGCGTCCGCCAGCTGCGCGGCGCTGGCCGGGCGGCGATCGAGACGGTGTACGCGACGCGCAAAGAAGGATTCCGGGTAGTCCCAGGCTTCGCCCTGCACATCCTGCGGCAGGCACAGCGTCACCGCGCCGGTTTCCGCCGGGTCGGTCAGGACGCGCATGGCGTTGATGCAGGCGCTCATCAGCTGTTCCGGGCGGGTAATGCGGTCCCAGTATTTGCTGACCGCACGGAAGGCGTCATTGGTGCTGATGCTGAGATCGTAGCTCTGTTCAATCTGCTGGAGCACCGGGTCCGGCTGGCGGGTGGCGAAGACATCGCCCGGCAGCAGCAGCAGCGGAATGCGGTTGGCGCTGGCGGTGCCGGCGGCGGTGATCATATTGGCCGCCCCCGGACCGATGGAGGAGGTGCAGGCGATAATCTGCCGGCGCAGGGCCTGGCGGGCAAAACCGGTGGCCGCGTGGGCCATCCCCTGCTCGTTGCGCCCCTGATAGACGCGCATGTCGCCGCTATCCTGCTCCAGCGCCTGCCCCAGCCCCAGGACGTTGCCATGGCCGAAAATCGCAAAAATGCCTTTCACGAACTTCAGCTCTTCGCCATCCACTTCCAGGTACTGGTTATCGAGGAACTTCACCAGCGCCTGCGCCGTTGTCAGTCTCAGTTTGCCCATGTTGCACAATCCTTATTGTTCAGTATTTGTGTGTGGCGTCGCGCCGATGCCGCCGGGGCCGTCGTTCACGTCACTGGAATACCTGTGGATTATAGGCAAACATTTTTTTCATTAAATACAAATACAGAAGAAATATTTCATTTTGCGAGAAGGATCAAACTCTCTACCCATTTCATACGTTTCACTTACATTCCTGACACGTTTTCGGACCCTTTTTGGCGGCGCCAGACGGCAACATCCCCTTAAAAATCATAGGTAAATGGCTATCGTTTGGCGTTTCATTTTTCTCCGGGTCGACAGAGGGGGCGATCCGCGCTAACGCGAGGCTCAGTGCGGCAGAGTGGTAGATCCCTCACACTTTTGGTTTTTTAATTTCGAACGAGTTTGCAAATGAAATATTTATTTCTCAAACTAAGGGTAACCAATAACCCTCAGGCTGTTCACGGAGTCGACGTCGGGATCCCGACCCTTCCAGGCAGCAGACACCAAAAAGGAAATCCTAGCTATGAATGCAGCAGTAAAGCGGCTCGACGTCATCTGTATAGGTCGGGTGGCCGTCGACCTCTATGCCCAGCAGATCGGTTCGCGGCTAGAAGACGTTGCCAGTTTCTCGAAATATCTGGGCGGCTCCTCCGGCAACGTGGCCTTTGGCACCGCGATTCAGGGGCTGAAATCGGCCATGCTGGCGCGCGTTGGCGATGAACACAACGGCCGTTTCCTGCGTGAAACGCTCAACCGCGCCGGGGTGGATACCGAGTATCTGATTACCGACAAATCCCGCCTGACCGCGCTGGTGATGCTGGGGATCAAGGATCAGGAGACCTTCCCTCTGATTTTCTACCGCGATAACTGCGCCGATATGGCCTTAACGCCTGACGACATCAGCGAGGAGTATATTGCCTCCTCCCGGGCGCTGGCGGTGACCGGCACCCACCTGTCGCACGCCAACACCCGCGCCGCGGTGCTGAAGGCGCTGGAGTACGCTCGCCGTCACGGCCTGCGTACCGCGCTGGATATCGATTACCGTCCGGTGCTGTGGGGGCTCACCTCGCTCGGCGATGGCGAAACCCGTTTCATTGAGTCCGGGCCGGTCACCAGCCAGCTGCAGGAAGTGCTGCATCTGTTCGATTTGGTGGTGGGAACCGAAGAAGAGTTTCATATTGCCGGGGGCAGCACCGATACCCTGACCGCGTTGAAAAATGTGCGCCATGCCACCAAAGCCACCCTCGTCTGCAAGCGCGGACCGATGGGCTGCGTGGTGCTGGAAGGCGACATCCCGGATAGCTGGGACCAGGTGCCGCTGCAGCAGGGCGTGCGCGTGGAAGTGCTCAACGTGCTGGGCGCCGGGGATGCCTTTATGTCGGGCCTGCTGCGCGGCTGGCTTAACGACGAGGGCTGGGAGCAGGCTTGCCGTTACGCCAACGCCTGCGGGGCGCTGGTGGTCTCCCGCCACGGCTGCGCGCCGGCGATGCCGACCAAAGTCGAACTCGATGACTACCTGCAGCGCGCCGAATCGGTGCCGCGCCCGGACGTCGACGAGCGCCTCAACCATCTGCACCGGGTGACCAGCCGCCGCCAGCAGTGGCCGGAGCTGTGCATTTTCGCCTTCGACCATCGCAAACAGCTGGCCGACCTGGCGCGGGAGACCGGGCGCGATGAAGCCTGCATTCCGCAGCTCAAGCTGCTGTTGTTGGCCGCGGCCGAAGCGGCGGCGCAGGAGGCGGGTCTTGACCAGCGCAGCGGCATTCTGGCCGACGGCACCTACGGCCAGCGTGCGCTGAACGCCATTACCGGCAAGGGCTGGTGGATCGGACGCCCTATCGAACTGCCCAGCTCGCGCCCGCTGCGTCTGGAGCATGGCAACATCGGCTCGCAGCTGATCGACTGGCCGCTGGAGCATGTCGTCAAATGTCTGGTCTTCTATCACCCGGACGACCCGGCGGCGCTGCGTGAAGAGCAGGACGCTCTGCTGCTCGAGGTATGGCAGGCCTGTAACAAATCAGGCCACGAGCTGCTGCTGGAGGTGATCCTCCCGGAAAATGGCCCGGACAAAGACGAGCGCCATTACCACACCATGCTGGAGCACTTCTATCAGCTGGGGATCAAGCCGGACTGGTGGAAGCTGCCGCCGCTCTCCAGCGCCAGCTGGCAGCAGATCACCGCCCTTATCGAGCGCGAAGATCCGTGGAGCCGCGGGATCCTGATCCTCGGTCTCGATGCGCCTTCCGACAAACTGCGCGCCGGTTTCGCCGAAGCGGCCGCACACCCGATGATCAAAGGTTTCGCCGTCGGGCGCACCATCTTTGGCCAGCCGTCGCGGCGCTGGATGCAGGGCGAGCTCAGCGATGAGGCGCTGATAGAGGAAGTGAAACGCAACTACCTGACGCTTATTGGCTACTGGCGCGAAGCCCGCCGCTGATCCCCCAACGCCCGTCTCCGTCACCTTGCGGAGCGGGCGTTTTTCTGTTTCTTCGTGAAATGAATCGCGTATTTCGTCGCAATAAATGAAAAATTCGCTTCATTTGGTACACTGGAAGCCATATTCCTTCCATTTTCTCAGAGCGCACTCTATGGCCAATAACCCAACACAGCTGACCATCCTGCAGGATGAAATCAGGCGTCGCTACGATACGTTAAGCAAACGTCTGAAACAGGTCGCCCGCTATATCCTTGATAACAGCAATAGCGTGGCTTTCGATACCGTGGCCTCCATTGCGCAACAGGCGGATGTTCCCCCTTCCACGTTGATTCGTTTTGCCAACGCCTTCGGCTTCAGCGGCTTTAACGAAATGAAACAGATGTTCAAGCAGCATTTGATGGAAGAGACCGCCAACTATACCGAGCGCGCCCGTCTGTTCCGCCAGACCACCAGCGATGAGTCCAGCCCGCCGGAAACGCCGACGGAGATCCTCAATATGTTCACGATGGTGAACAACCAGGCGCTGCAGCAGCTGGCGATGCAGACCTCCAGCGATGAGCTGGAGCGCGCGGTGGCCCTGCTGGGCGAGGCGGAAAATATCTACGTCATTGGCCTGCGCCGGTCGTTCAGCGTCGCCTCCTATCTGACCTATGCGCTACGCCACCTCGATCGCAAAGCCTTTCTGATCGACGGCCTCGGCGGCATGTTCACCGAACAGCTGAGTCTGGTCGGCCCGAAAGACGTGGTGGTGGCGGTGAGCTTCTCGCCGTACGCCCGGGAAGTGGTCGAGCTGGTGGAGCTGGGCGCGCAGCGCAAAGCGCGGCAGATCGCCATTACCGACAGCCAGGTCAGCCCGCTGGCGGCCTTCAGCGATGTCTGCTTTGTGGTGCGGGAAGCGCAGGTGGATGGCTTCCGCTCGCAGGTTGCTTCCCTGTGCCTGGCCCAGACGCTGGCGGTTTCGCTGGCGCTGAACAGCAGTCAGGAGTCCGAGGCCAAGCAGAAGGCGTGAGATAGGCCGCCTGGCGTCGGTTGCGCTGCGGCGCGGGATAAGCCTGCGGGGGGATGCCGTAGGCCGGATAAGCGTAGTCGTTGTAGGCCGGATAAGGCGAAGCCGCCATCCGGCACAAAGGAGGTTGCGTGCCAGCGCTCATCGCCCGGCGGCGCTGCGCTTGCCGGGCCTGGGGTATATGCGCCTGCGGGTCGCCGTAGACACTGTTTTCGGTTTGCAACTTCCCCGGCCAGACAACGCGTTTACCACGTGTAACTTCAGTGAAATTTGCGCTCCCGGTTAATCGTCTGCGTTATGCCTGGCATGGCGCAGGGAGCGCACAGGGGGCGGCCAGTCGCCGCCGCCCCCTGTACCCCCGGGCTCCGGCCAGCAAAATCGCCGCTACGCGGTCCCTTCGACTTATCCCGGCAGGCTTCGGGTCGGGCCGAGGCAGCGTCCGTGCAAAACACGGCCCTCAGCCCGCATCCATGCGGGCTGCCCCGGCCTTCCGGGAACGTCTCAGCGATTTTGAGGCCGTCAGCACCGGCAGTTTCAGCAAC
>NZ_JBMEZZ010000018.1:0-51213 GCF_048822415.1 Klebsiella sp. C360 | reverse complement strand
GGAACAGAGATTCCACGCCAGATATCCCAGCCATGAGGAGACCACGGCTAACATCATGTTCGTTATCCAAAAGAGCGTTTGAGTGTGTTCCGGTAACGACAAGTCAACTGCAGAAAACCTGAATATACTGGCGACGAGCCACAGCAGTACCGAAATACATCCCGTACACAGGCCTATCAGGAGCGACCACTGGTTGCTGTTGTAAGGGAGGTTTTTCAGACAGCGGGAGTTCTCGACAGCGTAACGGCTCCAGCACAGTAATGCAGCGAAGGCACAAAGCATCCCCAGCATCTGCCGTTTTCCTTCTGTAACTTGGTGCGAGGATGTTTGTAGCGCATGCAGATTAATCAGCACCACTCCGGCAATGATAGCCGCCATCGGCAGCAATAATTGCCTGAAGGGCGGCGCATGCTGGTCCCTGCGACCAAGCACCGGAACCATCACCGGAATTAAACCTATCACTAACGATGTCGCGGCAATACCGACCTGCTTTACGGCCACCGCGACGAGCAGAAAATAGAGGACATTGCTCATCAGCGAAAGACGGATCAGCGTCAGCAGATCGCGATGATGCCAGACGCGGGCAATGTTGCGCCATTGAGGTATAAGTAATATTGCCGCCAGTATTCCGTAGGTAGCAAAGCGACCGCAGGTTAACAGCAGTGGTGAGATCTCGGGTAGCAGTACCGGTGGCAGGAAGATGAATCCCCAGCATGCGCCAGCCAGGGCGCCAAATATAATCCCCAGCTTCATGCTGACTCCTGAAATGCCGTTTCAGGTAATCTCGTCCCCGACTGACGCTCACTCCACGACGACAAAAAATACTGCAGCCGCGGGCTTTTCGGCCGATGGAACAGTTGCGCCGGCGGTCCCTGCTCTTCAATGCAGCCATCGGCAAGAAACAGCACACGATCGGAGACTTTTGCGGCAAACCCCATCTCATG
Source organism: Klebsiella sp. C360 (assembly GCF_048822415.1). Lineage (NCBI taxonomy): Bacteria > Pseudomonadati > Pseudomonadota > Gammaproteobacteria > Enterobacterales > Enterobacteriaceae > Klebsiella > Klebsiella sp. C360. Next base: position 50,269 of record NZ_JBMEZZ010000018.1, on the reverse strand, counting down.
GGTCACAATCATCATGGTCATACCATCATCGGCAAGATTTCGGATGACCTTTAGCACCTCCCCGACCAGCTCCGGATCAAGCGCTGAAGTCGGTTCATCGAACAACATAATGGCGGGTTTCATGGTCAATGCCCGGGCGATGGCAACGCGCTGCTGCTGACCACCGGATAGCATCGCGGGCCAGCTATCGGCTTTGTCTGCCAGACCAACCCGCGCCAGCTGCTTTTTCGCTTCGGCGTAGGCTGCTTCACGGGAGACCTTTTTAACCCGTCGCAACGGCGTGGCTACGTTATCGAGTACCGTCATATGCGGCCACAGATTAAACTGCTGAAAGACCATACAGACGTCGCGTAATGCCTTACGGTTTTCCTTGTCGCTTAAACGCCGGCGTTTTTCGCCGCTGAGTGGTTCATAGCCGACGCACTCGCCATTCACCACAATGCTGCCGGAGCTGTAATCCTCCAAAAAGTTAATGCAGCGTAACAGCGTGGATTTACCCGACCCTGAGCCGCCAATCACGCAAATGACTTCTCCGGGAGTAATGCTGACATTGATGCCACGTAAAACATGGTTTTCGCCATAATATTTATTGAGGCTGTTAATCTCAATAGCATAATCACGCATACTATTAACCTCGGCTTAATTGAGAATAAGAATAATGACGCTCTATTTTATTACCCAAACGGGAGATACCGATCGCGATTCCCCAATAGACAATGGCCATTAAGGAGTAGATTTCAACCATCGCATAGGTCTGGTTGGCAATGGCCATGGCGGTATTGGTGAGTTCACCAACCGTAATAATCGACAGCACCGACGACTCTTTTACCAGAATAACGCTCTGACCAATCAGTGGCTGGATAATTCTCGCGAACATTTGCGGCCAGACAATGAAAGTAAATATTTGCCACGGACTTAAACCAAGGTCTGCCGCCGCTTCGCTTTGTCCGCCAGAGACAGCATTGCGACCTGCACGGAATATTTCCGAAAAATAAGCGGAACCATAACAGCCCAGGCACAGTACTCCGACCTGTTGGGCCTCGAGGTTAATACCAATATAGGGCCCACCATAAAAGACTAAAAATAGCTGTACCAGTAACGGCGTGCCGCGAAAAACATTAATCCATGTATGGTATATCACATTAAGTAGCGCTGGTTTTTGTCTTTCGAGGAGAAAAAAACACAGACCGATCGCCAGCCCCAGCAGGATACCGCCGAGGCTCATTTTTAGGGTCATTAAAATACCGGCGGCGATGGCATCTTTATAGGTAAAAAGTATCTCAACATTCATTTTGCTAATACCCTTTTAGCCGAAGATGAGCGGTTTTTCTCTAACCTGACGCCAGCGATACTCAGCCCCCATGAGGTCAGGAAATAAAGGAGCCCACATGCCGTATAAAACTCCAGCGGCCGATAGGTGGTTGAGGCCAACGTTTGCGTCACTCTCATCAACTCATGGACCGCCACCACCGAGACCAGTGCCGAATTTTTGATAATATCAATGGTTTCATTAATCAATGCCGGCATCATGGTACGCAACACCTGCGGCATCTGAATATAAAACAGGGTTTGCGCCGCTGAAAAGCCAAAATCTCGTGCTGCCTCCAGCTGGCCTTTGGGTAACATGTTAAAACCGGCCCGAAGAATCTCCCCTTGAAAGGCCGCGGTATTTAATGAGAGGGCAACAACCGCCGCCAGCAATGGCGAAAGCGTGATCCCCACGGCCGGCAAAGCATAAAATATTAATATCAACTGGACCAGTAACGGCGTGCCACGGTAAAAACTGACATAGGTTTTGCAAAAACAGCGCACGAGACGCTGCGGAGAATTTAACCCCAGACAAATTAACCAACCGAGGATCAATCCTGTGAAAATTGCGCTCAGTGATACAGCCAGAGTACTGAGCACGCCGATTAATAGCTGAGGGAAATAGGGAAACACCACCGAAATATCAAACATATTGCCCTCCAGTATCCATCAAATTAGTTTGCCGGGGTTGGAACTTGCTCTGGAACGGCCATAGAAAAACCCAGCCATTTGGTTTGTAGCTGCGCCAGTTTTCCCGATTTATTCAACTGCACAATGCCGTCGCTGACAAATTTGACCAGTGAGGCGCTATCCGCATCTTTTCTTCCGGCCCATGCATACCAGGTGGCCGGGCCAAACGGCGGGCGTACAATTTCAAACGTATCACCACGTGTCTTCACCAACGGCGCGAGGTTCGGCAGCGATTGCACAACCGCGTCAACACGATGTGCCGCCAATGCCGCGTAAGCTTCGTTATAATCAATAAAGGCTTTTATTTCTTTAACGCCGTGACCGGTGGTGGGTTTAAGTACCGATGCTTCATACTCTTTTAGCACAGCAATCTGCGGCGCCCCGGCCTGACTGGCGACAATCATGCCCTGGAGATCTTTGGCGCTGTTAATACGGCTATCCCCTTTGCGTTTCAGAATGGCTACGCTGGCGTCAGAAAAGGGAGCGGTAAAGGCGAATTTAGCTTCTCGATCGCGGGTGATGGTTAAAGAGGTTGCCACAAAGTCGAATCGTTTGCTTTCCAGTCCGGGTAAAATCCCCTGAAATGGAATATCCAGCTGAACCACTTTCACCCCGGGTAATCCCTTCATGACTTCCGTGAGAATATCTTTTCCCAGACCGACTATTTTGCCATCTTCAAGCATTTCAAAAGGGGCATAGCGCGCTTCTGTGGCAATCACTATTTCTTTTTTTTGCTTAATATCATCCAGCAAATCAGCCTGGGCAGTGGGTATCATTAATGGTGAAAGTTGTATGACAGACATTGACAGTAACAGCCACAGTTTATTTTTCATGAGATTTCTCCGCGAATTTGAATGACGCTGATAATATTTATTCATTCTCTTAGCGGCGACAAACGGTGGTTTCTAACTGATAACTATTAGCACGGCTAATGGTGCCTTTGGCATGAATAGTGCTTATTGCAGGTTATTTAGCAACAGAGAAACCGATGATGCAACCTAAACCAGGTTTGCCGTCCCTGGACGGTTTGCGCTACTTTGATGCCGCGGCGCGTAATCTTAGTTTTACCCGTGCCGCGCAGGAACTTTTTCTTACTCAGAGTGCGGTAAGCCAGAAAATTCAATTACTTGAACAACATCTTGGCTATCTTGTCTTTCACCGGACTCCCGCAGGGTTACGCTTAACCCCGCAGGGTGAACAGCTGTTTATCGGGGTGCGTCAGGCATTTTCCATCCTTGAAACCACGCTGCACCAAACCGGTGAAGAAACTCTTGAGGGCACCATAAAGATTCGGGTTATGCCGTCCTTTGCAACCAAATGGCTGCTTCCCCGATTACATCAGTTTTATGAGCACTACCCTGTCAGTCTGGAAATTGATGCCGATATGACACCCGCCAATTTTAAATCTGACGCAGTCGATATCGCCATTACTCCTTTTTGGGTTGACGATAAAAATTTAATTCAACGACACCTGTTCAATGATGTGATCTATCCTGTGATCAGCCCGGATTTGATGAAAAACCGACCTCTGAAAAATTACAGCGATCTCTGCGGTTTACGCTTACTACATGATTCCATGCCGCAAAATGCCTATAGCACCCACTGGCGATCTTATTTTGCCCGCCTCGGGCTCTATGACCTGGATGTTGAGGCTGGAACCGGCTTTTCCCGTGCCGACCTCGTGCTCCAGGCCGCCTGCGCCGGACAAGGGATCGCCTTAAGTCGTCACTCTTTGTGTGCAACGGAGGTTCGCAATGGCGCACTGATACGCCCTTTTACAGATATCGTCGAAGACGGACAGGTGTGGTTAACCTGTCCGCGTAATAATGAGAAACGGCCACGCGTTCAGGCGTTGATCAACTGGCTGACGGAGGAAACCGCGCGTCATATTGCAGAACGCAAGCAAATCCTCAGTGAATATACACTGCATAAGGCCAGCTAATGACGACAAATTAATAATCTCCGTTTGTCGCAAGATATCGTTTTCCAGATGATGACAACACGCCATTATCAACAACGGAGTTTATCATGAGCATGCCAGATATTATTGAATTAGCTAATGGACAAAAAGTAAAAGGAACGTTCAGCACCCATGAAATGCAGCGCCGACTGTCAGGATTACGCGCCATCATGGAGGCAGATAGTATTGATGCAGTTATTTTAACCTCGGTTCATAATATTAATTATTACGGCGATTTTTTATATTGTAGCTTTGGACGCCAGTATGCCCTGGTGGTGACGCCGAGCCAGTCATTTTTAATTACCACCAATATCGATGGCGGCCAGGGATGGCGTCGTAGCTACGGTGCAAATATCGTTTACACGGACTGGCAGCGTGATAACTATTACCGGGCAGTGCGCAAAGTGGTTCCTGATGATAGCCGGCGGATTGCCCTTGAAGGCGACCATGTGACGATCGAACAGCGTGCTAAATTTTGTCATTACTTAACCCAGACAGAGTTTGTTGATATTGCCCCGGCGACGATGCGTATGCGCATGATTAAGTCTGCCGAAGAGATCGCGCTTATTAAATTTGGTGCCCAGGTCGCCGACCTCGGGGGTGCGGCATGTATCGAGGCGATTGCCGAAAATGTTCCCGAGTATGAAATCGCACTGGCGGCCACGTCAGCGATGACCCGGGAAATCGCGAAACGCCTGCCGCATGTTGAATTGCGTGATACCTGGACGTGGTTTCAGTCTGGCTTGAATACTGATGGAGCACACCATCCGGTGACATCCCGTCGTCTCAAGGCAGGCGATATTTTATCGCTGAACTGTTTTCCAATGATTGCCGGCTACTATACCGCGCTGGAACGAACACTGTTCTTCGGTCAGCCCAGCGATGAGCAACTACGTTGCTGGGAGATCAACTGCGAAGTGCACCGCCGTGGGCAGGAGTTAATCCGTCCAGGCACACGTTGTTGCGACATTGCCGCCTCGCTTAATGAAATTTATCGCGAGCATGGTCTTCTGCAGTACCGGACCTTTGGTTATGGTCATTCATTCGGCGTACTGAGTCACTATTATGGTCGTGAAGCCGGTTTAGAATTGCGCGAGGATATTGAGACCGTTTTGGCACCAGGAATGGTTGTCTCGATGGAGCCGATGATCATGCTGCCGGAGAGCATGCCGGGGCACGGTGGTTACCGCGAACACGATATCCTGGTCGTAACCGAAATGGCAGCAGAGAACATAACTCATTTCCCCTATGGTCCTGAGCATAATATTATTGCAGCTAATATATAAGCATGCCGAATGACTCCTGTGCTGCGCCTTGATAAGAAAATAATGAGCAGCAGATGGCATCGCACCGTCTCTGTTCGGCTGCATCCGGCTGGCAGACCGTGCCGGAGCATCACGCCCCGCTCTGGCAGCAGGTCAGTCAGGTGGAACCCGAAATCTGATTTATTCAACAAAGCCGCACCAAATCATCACTCGAAGATATTCAGGCATGGTACATCCGCGGCAAGCCCCTAATTTGTACTGAGGGGCAAAGTGAAAAAAGTTACTTTTTGTTGAAACGACAGTTAGCAATAACCCCCGCTTGCGGGGGCCATACCCACCAGGAGCAAACGCAGAAAGCCCGAGATACTTCTGCTGTACCGGGGGCTGGCGACATTTCAGGCAACACTCATAGTTGACATCCTCCCCGCCCTAAAGGGCGGGGAGGATGTCAATAATAGCAGACCACATCATGATGTCATTCTGACCGACAGATGCCAGAAGCATAGGATCCATCCCATTTTATACCTACCTTATAACACTTAGAAAAACAACATTTTAAAAATGTTTATTGGAAACAATTTTATTTCCAATTGTAATGATAACCATTCTCATATTAATATGGCTACGTGATAATTAACTTTTGATGCACTCCGCATGTCTGACCGTGCCACTACCACAGCTTCCTTAACGTTCGAGTCGCTTTATGGCACCCATCACGGCTGGTTGAAAAGTTGGCTGACGCGCAAACTCCAGTCTGCCTTTGATGCAGATGACATTGCCCAGGACACTTTTTTGCGGGTAATGAGCAGCGAAACGCTCTCGGCGATCCGCGATCCTCGCTCTTTCCTGTGCACTATCGCCAAACGCGTGATGGTGGACCTGTTTCGCCGAAACGCGCTGGAAAAAGCGTATCTGGAGATGCTGGCGCTTATGCCGGAGGGGGTAGCGCCTTCACCTGAGGAACGCGAAAGCCAGCTCGAGACCCTACAACTCGTCGACAGCATGCTGGACGGGCTAAACGGAAAAACACGTGAAGCGTTTCTGCTTTCGCAACTGGATGGCCTGACATACAGCGAGATTGCGCACAAACTCGGTGTTTCCGTCAGCTCCGTGAAAAAATACGTGGCGAAAGCCGTCGAGCACTGCCTGCTGTTTCGTCTGGAGCATGGGTTATGAATCCTTCGTTAACCGATTCCCGCCGTCAGGCGCTGCGTTCAGCTTCCCACTGGTATGCCGTGCTAAGCGGCGAGCGCGTCAGCCCACAACAGGAAGCGCGCTGGCAACAGTGGTATGAACAGGATCAGGATAACCAGTGGGCCTGGCAGCAGGTTGAAAACCTGCGCAACCAGCTTGGCGGTGTGCCTGGCGACGTTGCCAGCCGGGCGCTGCACGATACCCGCCTCACCCGCCGTCACGTGATGAAAGGATTACTGCTGTTGCTCGGCGCTGGCGGAGGCTGGCAACTCTGGCAGTCGGAAACCGGCGAAGGTCTGCGGGCAGATTACCGCACCACCAAAGGCGCAGTCAGCCGTCAGCAACTGGAAGATGGCTCCCTGCTCACGCTGAATACCCAAAGCGCGGCGGATGTGCGTTTTGATGCGCATCAGCGCACCGTCCGGCTCTGGTACGGTGAAATCGCCATTACTACCGCGAAAGATGCGCAGCAACGCCCCTTCCGCGTCCTGACCCGTCAGGGCCAACTCACCGCTTTAGGGACAGAATTTACCGTCCGCCAGCAGGATAATTTCACGCAGCTTGACGTGCAGCAGCACGCCGTGGAAGTACTTCTCGCCAGTGCCCCCGCGCAAAAACGCATCGTGAACGCTGGTGAAAGCCTGCAGTTCAGCGCCTCTGAGTTTGGCGCAGTGAAACCGCTGGATGACGAGAGTACAAGCTGGACGAAGGGCATCCTGAGCTTCAGCGATAAACCGCTGGGTGAGGTGATAGCCACGCTAAGCCGTTACCGCAACGGCGTGCTGCGCTGCGATCCCGCCGTTGCCGGGCTGCGCCTGAGCGGGACGTTCCCGCTGAAAAATACCGATGCGATCCTGAACGTTATCGCTCAAACGCTTCCCGTTAAAATTCAGTCTATTACGCGGTACTGGATAAACATTTCACCGCTGTAAGAAAAATAATTCTCATTTCGATTGTCCTTTTTACCCTTCTCGTTCGACTCATAGCTGAACACAACAAAAATGATGATGGAGAAGGTATGACGCCGTTACGCGTTTTTCGTAAAACAACACCTTTGGTTAACGCCATTCGCCTGAGCCTGCTGCCGCTGGCCGGTCTCTCGTTTTCCGCTTTTGCTGCACAGGTTGATATCGCACCGGGATCGCTCGACAAAGCGCTCAATCAGTATGCCGCACACAGCGGAATTACCCTCTCGGTTGACGCCAGCCTGACGCGCGGCAAGCAGAGCAACGGCCTGCACGGAGATTACGACGTCGAGAGCGGCCTGCAACAGCTGCTGGACGGCAGCGGACTGCAGGTAAAACCGCTGGGAAATAACAGCTGGACGCTGGAGACCGCGCCCGCGCCAAAAGAAGATGCCCTGACCGTGGTCGGCGACTGGCTGGGCGATGCGCGTGAAAACGACGTATTTGAACATGCTGGCGCGCGTGACGTGATCCGCCGTGAGGATTTCGCCAAAACCGGCGCAACCACCATGCGTGAGGTGCTTAACCGCATCCCTGGCGTCAGCGCGCCGGAAAACAACGGCACCGGCAGCCACGACCTGGCGATGAACTTTGGCATCCGGGGCCTGAACCCACGCCTCGCCAGCCGCTCGACCGTCCTGATGGACGGCATCCCCGTCCCCTTTGCCCCTTACGGTCAGCCGCAGCTTTCACTGGCTCCCGTTTCGCTCGGCAACATGGATGCCATTGACGTGGTGCGCGGTGGTGGTGCGGTGCGTTACGGACCGCAGAGCGTGGGCGGCGTGGTGAACTTTGTTACCCGCGCCATTCCGCAGGACTTTGGTATCGAGGCGGGGGTGGAAGGTCAGCTCAGCCCAACCTCTTCACAAAACAACCCGAAAGAGACGCACAACCTGATGGTGGGCGGCACAGCGGACAACGGTTTTGGCACCGCGCTGCTCTACTCCGGCACGCGCGGCAGTGACTGGCGCGAGCACAGCGCCACCCGCATCGACGACCTGATGCTGAAAAGCAAATATGCGCCGAATAAGGTGCACACCTTCAACAGCCTGCTGCAATATTACGATGGTGCAGCCGACATGCCCGGCGGCCTGTCCCGCGCGGATTACGACGCCGATCGCTGGCAATCCACCCGCCCGTATGACCGCTTCTGGGGCCGTCGCAAGCTGGCGAGCCTGGGCTACCAGTTCCAGCCGGACAGCCAGCATAAATTCAACATTCTGGGGTTCTACACCCAAACCCTGCGCAGCGGCTACCTGGAGCAAGGCAAACGCATCACCCTCTCGCCGCGTAACTACTGGGTGCGCGGTATTGAGCCACGCTACAGCCAGAGCTTTATGATCGGCCCTTACGCGCACGAAGTGGGCGTGGGCTATCGCTATGTGAATGAATCAACGCATGAAATGCGTTACTACACCGCCACCAGCAGCGGGCAGTTGCCGTCCGGCTCAAGCCCTTACGACCGCGACACGCGTTCCGGCACCGAGGCGCACGCCTGGTATCTGGATGACAAAATCGACATCGGCAACTGGACCATCACGCCGGGTATGCGTTTCGAACATATCGAGTCATACCAGAACAACGCCATCAAAGGCACGCACGAAGAGGTGAGCTATAACGCACCGCTTCCGGCGTTGAACGTGCTCTATCACCTGACTGATAGCTGGAATCTTTATGCAAACACTGAAGGCTCGTTCGGCACCGTACAGTACAGCCAGATTGGCAAGGCTGTGCAAAGCGGCAATGTGGAACCGGAAAAAGCGCGAACCTGGGAACTCGGTACCCGCTACGACGACGGCGCGCTGACGGCGGAAATGGGGCTGTTCCTAATTAACTTTAACAATCAGTACGACTCCAACCAGACCAACGACACCGTCACTGCACGTGGCAAAACGCGCCATACCGGGCTGGAAACGCAGGCACGTTACGACCTGGGTACGCTAACGCCAACGCTTGATAACGTTTCCGTCTACGCCAGCTATGCGTATGTGAACGCGGAAATCCGCGAGAAAGGCGACACCTATGGCAATCAGGTGCCATTCTCCCCGAAACATAAAGGCACGCTGGGCGTGGACTACAAGCCGGGCAACTGGACGTTCAATCTGAACAGCGATTTCCAGTCCAGCCAGTTTGCGGATAACGCCAATACGGTGAAAGAGAGCGCCGACGGAAGTACCGGCCGCATTCCCGGCTTCATGCTCTGGGGCGCACGCGTGGCGTATGACTTTGGCCCGCAGATGGCAGATCTGAACCTGGCGTTCGGTGTGAAAAACATCTTCGACCAGGACTACTTCATCCGCTCTTATGACGACAACAACAAAGGCATCTACGCAGGCCAGCCGCGCACGCTGTATATGCAGGGGTCGTTGAAGTTCTGATGTGTTAACGCCCGGCTTGCCGGGCTTTTAGCTGGAATGTGACTATGTTGGCATTTATCCGTTTTCTTTTTGCAGGCCTGCTGCTGGTGATCGGCCACGCCTTTGCCGCCACGGTTCAGGACGAACACGGCACGTTTACACTCGATAAAACGCCACAACGGATTGTGGTGCTGGAACTCTCGTTCGCCGATGCGCTGGCCGCCGTGGACGTCAGCCCGATCGGTATTGCCGACGATAACGATGCAAAACGCATCCTGCCCGAAGTGCGTGCGCACCTGAAACCGTGGCAGTCCGTCGGAACGCGCGCGCAGCCGAGCCTGGAAGCCATTGCTGCCCTGAAACCAGACCTGATCATTGCCGACAGCAGTCGCCATGCGGGGATTTACACCGCCTTGCAGCAAATCGCGCCGGTACTGCTGCTTAAGTCCCGCAACGAAACCTACGCTGAAAATTTGCACTCAGCGGCTATCATCGGCGAAGTGGTAGGTAAAAAACGAAAGATGCAGGCGCGTCTGGAACAACATAAAGAGAAGATGGCGCAGTGGGCCAGCCAGCTTCCCACAGGGACACGCGTGGCCTTTGGCACATCACGCGAACAGCTATTCAACCTGCATACCCAGGAGACCTGGACCGGCAGCGTGCTGGCTTCTCTGGGGCTGAACGTTCCCGCTGTGATGGCGGGCGCGTCCATGCCGTCCATCGGCCTGGAGCAACTGCTGGCGGTCAATCCTGCCTGGCTGCTGGTTGCCCACTATCGCGAAGAGAGCATTGTTAAACGCTGGCAACAAGATCCGCTCTGGCAGATATTAACCGCCGCGCAGAAGCAGCAGGTTGCTTCAGTCGACAGTAACGCCTGGGCGCGGATGCGCGGTATTTTTGCCGCAGAGCGTATTGCCGCTGACACGGTAAAAATCTTCCACCATCAGCCGCTTACCGATGTGAAATGACCGCGCTAAAACACCCGGTGCTGCTGTGGGGGCTTCCCGTTGCAGTACTTATTATTATTTTCTGGCTGAGTCTGTTTTGCTACTCGGCCATTCCTGTTTCCGGAGCAGACGCAATCCGCGCCCTGCTGCCTGGACACACGCCAACGCTACCAGAAGCGCTGGTGCAAAACCTTCGTTTGCCGCGAAGCCTGGTCGCCGTTCTGATCGGCGCAAGCCTGGCGCTCGCGGGCACGCTGCTGCAAACCCTGACCCACAACCCAATGGCCTCTCCTTCACTGCTCGGCATTAACAGCGGCGCGGCGCTGGCTATGGCGCTTACCAGCGCGCTGAGTCCGACGCCGGTTGCAGGCTATTCCCTGTCGTTCATCGCGGCATGCGGGGGCGGCGTGAGCTGGCTGCTGGTCATGACCGCAGGAGGCGGGTTTCGTCATACCCAGGACAGAAACAAACTGATCCTCGCGGGTATCGCGCTGTCGGCCTTTTGTATGGCCCTGACCCGCATCACCCTACTGCTGGCCGAAGATCATGCTTACGGCATCTTTTACTGGCTGGCAGGCGGAGTGTCCCACGCCCACTGGCAGGATGTCTGGCAGCTCTTGCCGGTGGTGGTCACTGCAGTCCCTGTCGTGTTGCTGCTGGCGAATCAACTGAACCTGCTCAACGTCAGCGACAGTACCGCCCATACGCTGGGAGTGAACCTGCCGAGACTACGTTTGATCATCAATATGTTAGTGCTGCTTCTGGTTGGCGCGTGCGTCAGTGTGGCAGGTCCGGTGGCGTTTATCGGCCTGCTGGTGCCACATCTGGCGCGCTTCTGGGCAGGCTTCGATCAGCGCAACGTACTGCCGGTGAGCATGCTGCTGGGGGCCACGCTGATGCTGATGGCAGATGTACTCGCACGCGCGCTGGCCTTCCCCGGCGATCTGCCCGCAGGCGCAGTGCTGGCGCTGATTGGCAGTCCTTGCTTTGTCTGGCTGGTGAGGAGGCGAGGATGAAAATTGCGCTGGTCATTTTCATCACCCTTGCCCTGGCAGGCTGTGCGCTGTTATCACTCCATATGGGGGTGATCCCCGTGCCGTGGCGCGCGCTGCTGACCGACTGGCAGGACGGACGCGAGCATTATTATGTATTGATGGAGTACCGACTGCCGCGCTTGCTGCTGGCACTGTTTGTCGGTGCAGCCCTCGCCGTGGCGGGCGTGCTGGTACAGGGGATTGTGCGTAACCCGCTTGCATCACCGGATATTCTCGGCATTAACCATGCCGCCAGCCTTGCCTCTGTGGGAGCACTGCTTCTTATGCCATCACTATCCGTGATGGTGCTGCCGCTACTGGCCTTTGCGGGCGGTATGGCGGGGTTGATCTTGCTGAAGATGCTGGCAAAGACCCACCAGCCGATGAAGCTGGCGCTCACCGGCGTGGCGCTTTCCGCCTGCTGGGCGAGCCTGACGGATTACCTGATGCTCCTGCACCCGCAGGATGTAAACAGTGCCCTGCTGTGGCTGACGGGTAGCTTATGGGGGCGCGACTGGCACTTTGTGAAGATTACCGTGCCGTTGCTCATTCTGTTTTTGCCGCTGAGCCTGCGCTTTTGTCGCGATCTCGACCTGCTGGCGCTGGGCGATGCACGAGCAGCCACGCTCGGCGTGTCGGTTCAGCGCACCCGGTTCCAGGGGCTGATGCTGGCTGTCGCGATGACAGCAACCGGCGTGGCCGTCTGTGGCCCGATAAGTTTTATTGGTCTCGTCGTGCCGCACATGGTGCGCAGGATCGCCGGCGGGCGTCACCGCTGGCTGATGCCCGTTTCGGCCCTGACGGGCGCGTTGTTGCTGGTCATTGCCGATCTGCTGGCACGAATCATTCATCCGCCGCTGGAGCTTCCGGCAGGCGTGCTGACCGCCATTATCGGCGCACCGTGGTTTGTCTCGCTGCTTGTGAGAATGCGATAAATGAGATTACGTACTGAAAATCTGACCGTCAGCTATGGCGCACAAACCGTGCTGGATGGACTTTCTCTCGCCCTGCCTGCCGGAAAAATCACGGCCCTGCTCGGCCCTAACGGTTGCGGGAAATCGACGCTGTTGAACTGTTTTTCTCGCCTGTTAACACCAGACTCTGGCGAGATATTGCTTGATGAAAAACCCATAGCCGGTTTTTCCGCCCGCCAGCTGGCTCGCCGCCTGGCTTTACTGCCGCAACACCATTTATCCCCCGAGGGGATCACTGTACGGGAACTGGTTTCCTACGGCCGCAGCCCGTGGCTGTCGTTGTGGGGGCGACTCTCCGCGGAAGACAACGAGCGGGTCAACGTGGCAATGAGTCAGACCCGGACGCGCAATCTGGCTGACCGCAGGTTAACCCAGCTTTCCGGCGGCCAGCGCCAGCGTGCGTTTCTGGCGATGGTGCTGGTGCAGGATACCCCACTCATTCTTCTTGATGAGCCTACGACCTACCTCGATATCAATCATCAGGTTGAACTGATGCGCCTGATGGTTGAACTCAAAAGGCAGGGGAAAACCGTAGTGACGGTACTCCACGATCTGAATCAGGCCAGCCGCTATTGCGATCATCTGGTGGTACTGGCAAGCGGTCGCGTGATGGCGCAAGGTGCTCCGGAAGCAGTGATGAAACCAGAGCTTCTAAAGACGGTGTTCAGCGTAGAAGCGGAAATCCATCCCGAACCGGTATCTGGCAGACCCATGTGTGTGGTGAAGTAGTCTGGCGAAGTCATAAGGATCATCACAGGACAGATAAAGGAAGTGATAACCACCTGCCAACAGGGACCAAAATCTGGCTGGTTGCCGGTATCACCGACATGCGCAACGGCTTCAATGGTCTCGCCGCAAAGGTGCAGACGATGCTGAAAGATGACCCGATGTCCGGCCATGTCTTCATCTTCCGGGGCCGCAGCGGCAGTAAGGTCAAACTGCTGTGGTCCACCGGCGACGGGCTGTGCCTGCTGACCAAACGGCTGGAACGCGGCCGCTTCGCCTGGCCCTCTGCCCGCGATGGCAAAGTGTTCCTGATCCCGGCGCAGCTGGCAATGCTTCTGGAAGGCATCGACTGGCGGCAGCCTAAAAGACTGCTTACGTCCCTGACCATGTTGTAGGCCTCTTTATCCTGGTTGTCGTTGAATAAGCCTGGTAAAATGCGGGCTTATGAACAACACCTCCCCCTGACGACATCCTTCTGCTGAAACAGCGCCTTTCCGAACAGGAAGCGCTGAACCGCGCCCTGCTGGAAAAGCAGGCCGACCGGGAGCACGGAATAGACCATCTGCAGGCGCAGCTGGATAAGCTTCGCCGGATGAACTTCGGCAGTCGTTCTGAATAAATCTCCCGCCGCATCGCGCAGATAGAAGCCGACCTGAACCGGCTTCAGACAGAAAGCGATACGCTGACGGGTCGGGTTGCCGATACGGGCCGGGCCCCGTATCGTTTTAACCCTGAATATTCATCGCAGATATTGTTTCGGGTTTTCCAGTATACCAGCCCTGAACTAGGTAACCGAGGCCAAGAGAACGGACGAATTCAAACTGTCCTGGCGTTTCCACCCCTACAAACACCAGTGGTTTGCCAGTACCACGTAACCCTTTCACCACAGAAACAAGTAGCGCTCGCTTCACCGGGTCATCAATATTGGCAATAAAAATACGGTCTATTTTTATCTCATCGAAATCCAGTACCGTCAGCCATTCAATATGGGGGCCGCTTGGCAAACGGAATCTATGGTCACTCCCGTTTTTGCAACACCGATTTTGACGACAAGTTGGCTTGCTTGAATCTATCCGGCGTCTGAATGGGATTTTATTCCCGCGCCTTGATGAGTTCCGCGCCTGATGAACCTCCAGAAAATATACGGCTTCAATGAGCCTTTCCGTTTTACAGGTTCCTCAACAGGCCGGTGGGCCGTTAGTATCATCAATATCAGTATTCGCAAAACCAGATCAGTAATTCTTTAAACCGGTGTATTTCTGCCGTTATGCTACATAAGTTTGCTGTCGTGCCGTTAGGGCCCAGGCTATTCTGGCCAGCTTGTTTGCCAGAGCACAAGTGACGACAAAGTTGCTTTTCCGGCACAGTAAATCCCTGACCCAATCGGCCAATTTGCCAGACTGGTGTTCCAGTTTTTGTATGAATACCCTGGCACATTGAACCAACAAAGTTCGGATCTTTTTATTACCTCGCTTACTAATTCCCAGCAATGTCGTCCTACCTCCCGTGCTGTACTGCCGAGGTACAAGCCCTGTTGCCGCCGCAAAGTCACGGCTGCTGGCGTACTGCTTCCCGTCGCCAATCTCAGTTGAAATAGTACTCGCTGTCAGTGTTCCGACGCAGGGAATGCTCAGCAAGCGCTGTCCAACCTCATCTTCGTCCAACTTTCGTTTCAACTGGGATTCCAAATCTTTAATCTGCTCAACAAGATAGTGATAATGCTGTTGTAATTTCAGCAATAACTGGCTGAGGTAAAGAGGCAAACTATTATCCTCAAGAATGGTACTCAGTCGGCTAATAACGGCAGCTCCTCGGGGAACGCTAATGCCAAATTCCAGCAGAAAAGCATGCATTTGATTGGTTGTTTTTACCTTATCCTGAACCAGGGATTCACGGACACGATGCAGAGCCCGCATTGCCTGCTGAGATTCCGTTCTGGGCTGCACAAAACGCATAGACGGACGCGATGCAGCTTCACAAATAGCTTCGGCGTCGACAAAGTCGTTTTTATTGCTTTTAACGAACGGGCGGACAAATTGTGGTGATATCAGCTTTGGGGAATGCCCCAACTCTTCCAACTTGCGTGCCATAAAGTGAGAACCGCCACAGGCTTCCATTGCGATGGTTGTAGCGGGGCATGTCGCCAAAAATTCGATCAACTTTGGCCGGGTAAATTTTTTACGGTAAACAGCCTTCCCGCGACGATCCTGGCAATGAATATGGAAAGAGTTTTTACCCAGATCGATACCAATGAGCGCAATGTTTTCCATGATAGTTCTCCGAATGAAAGCCTGTCCTCAGCATAGTACCGGGAAGGAGGGAGTGACCATCTCATTAAATATCCTACGTTAAGCCTGTTTCTTTAGCTGGCATTACAAAAAGCGAGCGTCTGCATGGTACAGACAGACACCCGAATACGATAAAAATGAGACGAAAAAAACAGGTTACTTAACCCGCTTCCCCGTTTCGTCAATGACCTTTTCGCCGTCCTCTTTGGTAAACGCTCCTTTCTGACCTTCAGGTAGAATATCCAGCACTATTTCTGAAGGGCGGCAAAGACGAGTGCCAAGCGGCGTAACGACTACCGGCCGATTAATCAGGATCGGATGTTGAAGCATAAAATCAATCAACTGCTCATCACTGAATTTCTCTTCATCAAGGCCCAGGTGTTCATAAGGCTCAACATTCTTACGCAGCAATGCACGCACCGTAATTCCCATATCTGAAATAAGTTTAATCAGCTCATCACGGGTCGGTGGCGTATCGAGATAATAAATAATGGTCGGTTCGTTACCGCTGTTACGGATCATCTCCAGCGTGTTGCGTGAAGTGCCGCAGGCCGGGTTGTGATAGATGGTAATGTTGCTCATATCTTTATCTCATTACAAAGTGATGGAAAGCCGCAACGCCAGCGCGGCCAGAGTGACAAACAGCACGGGCAGAGTCATGATAATGCCCGTGCGGAAGTAATAACCCCAGGTGATCGTTATATTTTTCTGGGCAAGCACATGCAGCCAAAGCAGGGTTGCCAGACTGCCAATCGGGGTGATTTTCGGGCCTAAATCGCAGCCAATCACGTTGGCATAAATCATTGCCTCTTTGACGACGCCAGTCGCCGTACTCCCGTCAATCGACAGCGCGCCAATCAGCACCGTCGGCATATTGTTCATCACCGACGACAGGAACGCGGTCAGGAAGCCGGTGCCGAACGTTGCTGCCCATAACCCCTTTTCTGCCAGCAGGTTCAGTACACCAGACAGATACTCCGTGAGCCCGGCATTGCGCAGGCCATAGACCACCAGGTACATGCCCAGCGAAAAAATCACGATCTGCCATGGCGCACTGAGCAGGACTTTCCCTGTGTTGATGCCATGACCTCTTTTCGCCACGATAAACAGTACTGCTGCGCCAGCAGCTGCTATCGCGCTGACAGGGATCCCCAGCGGCTCCAGAACGAAGAAACCGACAAGCAGCAATAACAGGACGATCCAGCCCGCCCTGAACGTTGCCGCATCCTTTATCACACTGGCAGGCGTCTTCAGCAGCGAAACGTCATACGTTGCCGGAATATCCCTGCGGAAGAAGAGATGCAGCATGATCAGCGTGGCCGCAATCGCTGCCGCATCCACGGGGATCATAACGGAGGCGTACTGCGTAAAGCCCAGATCGAAGAAGTCCGCCGAGACGATATTCACCAGGTTAGAAACAATGAGTGGCAGGCTGGCCGTATCTGCAATAAATCCTGCAGCCATGACAAAGGCCAGTGTCGTGCCCTGGCTGAACCCCAGTGCGAGCAGCATCGCAATCACAATCGGCGTCAGGATCAGCGCGGCGCCATCATTGGCGAACAAAGCAGCAACAGCGGCACCGAGCAAGACTATCCAGGTGAACAGCAGGCGGCCACGTCCGTTACCCCAGCGGGAGACGTGCAGTGCGGCCCATTCAAAGAAGCCGGACTCATCGAGCAGCAGGCTGATGATGATGACCGCAATAAATGCCGCTGTCGCGTTCCAGACGATATTCCAGACAACGGGAATATCAGCGATATGGATGACACCGGTTCCCAGCGCCAGCACAGCCCCGATACTCGCGCTCCAGCCAATACTCAGGCCTCTGGGTTGCCAGATCACCAGTACCAGCGTCAGTAAAAATATACTCCCTGCCAAAAGCATCTCAGACCCCATCATATATGATTTTGTAAATATGTTTTCCTGCCTCAGCAGGAGGTGCAGGCTGATTTGTCCAGCCATTCACGTACATCCTCGCGCAGACACTGCCAGGTCGTCGTGATTGTCTCTGCTGCCCACGCCGGAATATGGGGTGACAGACGATAGTGGATCCATTTGCCTTCCCGACGGTCAAGAACCAGATCAGCCTCGCGAAGGATAGCCATATGTCGCGAAATTTTGGGCTGCGATTCGGAGGTGGCAACGCAGATATCGCAGACGCACAATTCTCCGGACTCACGGAGAAGCATGACGATGGCTAGCCGTGTTTCATCCGACAGGATTTTGAAAAGCTGAACAGGTTGTAGCATTTTTCACTCCGTTCCCTTTAGAATACACATATGTTAGATCATATATATTAACTTTAAAATCACCTGTTCTCTCCGGAGGAGAAAAATGGAACAATTTCCAGCCCTGAATACTGACTGTTTTGATCAACATATTGCCGAACGTCTGCACCTGCAGGAGCCCCCACGGATTCTGATCCTGTATGGCTCAGTAAGGGAGCGCTCCTACAGTCGCTTTGCCGCGGAGGAAGCAGGTCGCCTGCTGACGGCGATGGGCGCGGAGGTGAAATTCTTTAACCCCTCCGGTTTACCCCTGCCGGATGATGCCCCGGATACGCACCCTAAAGTCTCCGAGCTACGCGGGCTGGTCAGATGGTGTGACGGGATGGTGTGGAGCTCGCCGGAACGGCACGGGGCTATGAGCGCGGTGATGAAGGCGCAGATCGACTGGATACCGTTGAGTGAAGGCGCGGTTCGTCCTTCGCAGGGCAAGACACTTGCAGTGATGCAGGTTTGCGGCGGTTCGCAGTCCTTCAATGCCGTGAACCAGATGCGCATTCTGGGCCGCTGGATGCGGATGTTCACAATTCCCAACCAGTCCTCGGTGGCGAAAGCCTGGCAGGAATTTGATGAGAACGGAAGGATGAAGCCGTCCTCATGGTACGACCGTATCGTAGATGTCGCAGAGGAGTTGTTTAAAATTACGTTGCTGCTCAGGGGACAAACCAGCTACCTTGCAGATCGCTACAGCGAACGAAAAGAGAGTCATCAGGAACTTTCGTACCGCGTCAATCAGGAAAAAATATAACGCCTTCTGATCGTATAAATACACACCATGAGCGTTTTCACAAAGTCTCCTTCTGCCAGGCAGCGGATAATCTTACATGTGTCTGTCGTTTTCAGAAGACGGCAGACCGGACTAAAACCATAGGCATATCATTTGCCTTCAACAAGTTCACCGAACAGCTCTTTCACCCTGTTTCTGGCGTCCGTTAGCGCTATGTGCCCTTGTCCGGTGATTTCATATACTCGCCGACTTCGTCGACCGGCCTGAACATGTCGTGAGGTGAGATACCCCTTCTTTTCCATACCGTGCAGCATCGGATACAGGGTACCCGGGCTGAGTTGATAACCGTGGTGTCGCAATTCCTCAATGATGCCCAGACCAAAGACGGGTTCTTTGGCTGCATGATGCAGGATGTGCAAACGGATCATCCCGCCGTAAAGATCTTTGTCGGTCACGCCCGGAACCTCACAGTGCTAAACTCAACAACCAACCCGCAACACCGCAACTCACTACGACCAGCCACGGCGGCAGTTTCCAGAACATCAGAGCGACCAGTGCCACAAGGGCAAGGCCGAAATCTTGCGGAGCGAGAACTGCGCTCGTCCATACTGGTTGATAGAGAGCTGCCAGCAGAAGGCCAACTACGGCTGCATTAATACCCTGCAACGCTGCTTGTGTACGGATATTGCGGCGCAGACTTTCCCAGAACGGCAATGCTCCCACAATCAGAAGGAAGGACGGTGCGAAAATTGCCAGCAGACAAACCAGACCACCCAGCCAGCCAGAAGGCACCTGGTTCATCGAAGCCCCGAGAAAGGCTGCAAAAGTGAACAACGGTCCAGGAACGGCCTGGGCAGCGCCGTAGCCAGCCAGGAATGTATCAGTGCTGACCCAGCCAGAAGGAACGACTTCAGTCTGCAGTAATGGCAGCACGACATGCCCGCCACCAAAAACCAGTGATCCGGTCCGGTAGAAAGTTTCTACCATTAACAGCGTCGGATTTGGGAATATCGCCGTCAGCAATGGTAACCCTGTCAGTAGCACAAAGAACAGCGTGAGCCAGAACAATCCGACGCGACGCCGTATTGAAACGGGCAGCGGATCATGTACCGTCGTCTGCTGAGGTTTGAACAGTAACATGCCAGTGACAGCCGCAGTGACGATTACTCCCACCTGTCCCCAGGCCGATGGCACAAGAAGCACAAAGCAGGTTGCCACTGCCATGACAGTAATACGCGGTATATCCGGGCAAAGATTTCGGGCCATGCCCCATACAGCTTGCGCGACCACCGCAACGGCTACCACTTTCAGCCCATGCAATACACCAGAGGGCATCACATCCCCGTAACTGGTCATCCCCAGCGCAAACAGGATCAGTGCAACTGCTGACGGTAGCGTGAAGCCGGCCCATGCTGCTAGCGCCCCGGTATAACCGGCCCGGGACAGCCCGAGCGCTATACCAACCTGACTGCTTGCTGGTCCCGGAAGGAACTGGCACAGAGCGACCAAATCTGCATAGCTGCGCTCGGTCAACCACTGCCGTCGCGTCACAAACTCATCGCGGAAGTAACCCAGATGGGCAATTGGGCCGCCGAAGGATGTCAGGCCAAGTCGGAAGAAAATCAGAAAGACAGCCCAGGGGCTGTGATCATTCCTGGCAGTATCGTTCATGGTCAGATCCTGATTGCTGGTTTTAGTGGCTATTATAATCGAATTTCGTTATCGAAATTCGATTATAATAGCCACTGCTCCCTGTGGATAGAATGATGTTTCATGCTTTCCAGATGTTTACTTCAAGAACAGTTTCAACTGCCTGGCCAGTTATGGGCTTTATTCACATTCAGTATTATTGCTGTCCTGCTTTTACCCGGAGTATGGTTTGCCGGGTGGTATTAAATTCTCTGGCAACCGCACTGATACTGGCCCCGGAATTAAGGCGCTCTGACACTATTTTTTTTTGCTCCTCGCTCAAGATGGGCGGACGACCGAAGCGTTTCCCGGCTGATCTTGCCCGAGAAATCCCTGAATGTGTGCGTTCAATCAGCAGATCCCTCTCAAACTCAGCCACAGCTGAAATCACCTGCATAGTCATTTTTCCGGCCGGGCTGGTTAAATCCACACCTCCGAGAGCGAGACAATGAACACGGATATCTAAAGTAGCCAGTTGTTCAACTGTTTTTCGGATATCCATCGCATTACGGCCGAGTCGGTCAAGTTTGGTGACAATCAATACGTCACCGCTTTCCATTCGATCAAGCAACCGGATGAACCCTGGTCTTTCGCTGGCAGCAACCGAACCACTTATATGTTCCTCAATCAGCCGCTGGGGTCTGATGGCAAAACCCGCCGCTTCAATTTCATGGCGCTGATTTTCTGTATTCTGTTCCAGAGTGGAGACCCGACAGTAGGCAAAAACTCGTGACATAGGAAACTTTCCGTACGCAAAGGGTGTCCGAATTATAACGTATGTACGAAACAAATTTCGCTGACTTTCGGACATATTGTTTGCGAGGCGTACGAAACCGACCGGTTTCGGTCAGTGCGAATGATAACTTTAATGAACTATGTGCAGGGGAAGCATTTATGCCACAGAGACAAATACTCAGTAGTGAAGAAAAAGAACGCTTGTTGATTGTGCCAGATGATGACGTATTTCTGACGCGCAGGTGCTTTCTGAGTGAACATGACCTCGCGCTCATTAATAAACACCGCAGGCCAGCTAACCGTCTGGGCTTTGCAGTTTTACTCTGTTATTTGCGAGGACCAGGGTTTCCTCCCGACAAAAGTATTTCACCTCACGACTGTGTTGTCTTCAGGCTGGCGGCTCATTTGAAAGTCCAGTCTGATTTGTGGGCCGAGTATGCATCAAGAGAGGTCACCCGCTGGGAACATCTGGCTGAACTCTACCGCTACCTGGAATTATCCCCTTTTAACCGGGCGCTGCAAAAAACCTGTATTCGCCACCTTTATCCCCACGCCATGCGGACAGACAGAGGTTTTTTACTTGCGGAGGAAATGCTCTCCTGGCTCCACAATAATAAGGTTATTTTCCCCTCTGTTGAAGTGATCGAACGAACCCTGGCCGAAGCAACAACACTTGCCAACAGGGCGGTTTTTTCTGCGCTTACCGCGCAGCTTGAACCAGGGCATAAAGCGGCACTGGACCGTCTGTTGGTATCTGAGGGTGAGCAACCTTCACGGCTGGCCTGGCTGCTCCAGCCTCCGGGAAAAATTAATGGTAAAAATGTCCTGCAACATATCGACCGGTTAAATGCGATTGAGTCGCTGGCACTCCCTGACGGCATTGCACTTTCCGTTCACCAGAACCGACTCCTGAAACTCGCACGCGAAGGCAGGAAAATGAGTAGCCGGGATCTGGCAAGATTCACGGATGTTCGCCGTTATGCCTCGCTGGTTTGTATCATATCGGAGGCCAGATCCACCCTGACTGACGAAGTTATTGATCTGCACGAGCGTATTCTGAGTAGTCTGTTCAGCAGGGCAAAACGTACTCAGGCCGAGCGGCTCCAGCAAACGGGAAAGCTGATTCAGAGTAAACTGAAGCAATACGTTACCGTCGGACAGGCATTACTTAACGCCAGAGAGTCCGGGGAAGATCCCTGGGCCGCAATAGAAGACGTCCTTCCCTGGCAGGAATTCATCAACAGCGTGGAAGAGACGCGGTTCCTGTCACGTAAGGACAACTTCGACCCGTTGCATCTGATCACAGAAAAATACAGTACGCTGCGTAAATACGCCCCCCGGATGCTGTCCGTGTTGCAGTTCAGGGCTGCACCCGCCGCAATGCAGCTCAGTGACGCATTGGATACCGTCAGAGATATGTATAGAAAACAACTCCGAAAAGTACCGCCTTCCGCGCCAATCGGGTTCATCCCGGAAAGCTGGAGAAAGGTTGTGATCACCCCCACCGGCATTGACCGAAAATATTACGAATTTTGCGTGCTGAATGAACTGAAGGGAGCCTTACGTTCAGGTGACACCTGGGTAAAGGGGTCACGCCGCTACAGGAATTTCGATGATTATCTGATCCCGTCAGACGATTTTGAAAAATCACTCCGGGATAACCAGTTACCCCTTGCTGTTCCGGCCGATTGCCATGAATACATCAAGAGCCGTTTGACGCTTCTTGCATCGCGTCTGGAAGAAGTTAACGCGATGGCGCTGGCCGGTGATTTACCCGATGTTGATATATCGGATAAAGGCGTGAAAATTACCCCGCTGGATAACAGTGTCCCTTCAGCAGCATCCCCTTTTGGCGATCTGGTTTATGGCATGCCCCCTCACCCTAAAAGGGGGCCGCTTGGAAAACGGAATCTATGGTCACTCCCGTTTTTGCAACACCGATTTTGACGACAAGTTGGCTTGCTTGAATCTATCCGGCGTCTGAATGGGATTTTATTCCCGCGCCTTGATGAGTTCCGCGCCTGATGAACCTCCAGAAAATATACGGCTTCAATGAGCCTTTCCGTTTTACAGGTTCCTCAACAGGCCGGTGGGCCGTTAGTATCATCAATATCAGTATTCGCAAAACCAGATCAGTAATTCTTTAAACCGGTGTATTTCTGCCGTTATGCTACATAAGTTTGCTGTCGTGCCGTTAGGGCCCAGGCTATTCTGGCCAGCTTGTTTGCCAGAGCACAAGTGACGACAAAGTTGCTTTTCCGGCACAGTAAATCCCTGACCCAATCGGCCAATTTGCCAGACTGGTGTTCCAGTTTTTGTATGAATACCCTGGCACATTGAACCAACAAAGTTCGGATCTTTTTATTACCTCGCTTACTAATTCCCAGCAATGTCGTCCTACCTCCCGTGCTGTACTGCCGAGGTACAAGCCCTGTTGCCGCCGCAAAGTCACGGCTGCTGGCGTACTGCTTCCCGTCGCCAATCTCAGTTGAAATAGTACTCGCTGTCAGTGTTCCGACGCAGGGAATGCTCAGCAAGCGCTGTCCAACCTCATCTTCGTCCAACTTTCGTTTCAACTGGGATTCCAAATCTTTAATCTGCTCAACAAGATAGTGATAATGCTGTTGTAATTTCAGCAATAACTGGCTGAGGTAAAGAGGCAAACTATTATCCTCAAGAATGGTACTCAGTCGGCTAATAACGGCAGCTCCTCGGGGAACGCTAATGCCAAATTCCAGCAGAAAAGCATGCATTTGATTGGTTGTTTTTACCTTATCCTGAACCAGGGATTCACGGACACGATGCAGAGCCCGCATTGCCTGCTGAGATTCCGTTCTGGGCTGCACAAAACGCATAGACGGACGCGATGCAGCTTCACAAATAGCTTCGGCGTCGACAAAGTCGTTTTTATTGCTTTTAACGAACGGGCGGACAAATTGTGGTGATATCAGCTTTGGGGAATGCCCCAACTCTTCCAACTTGCGTGCCATAAAGTGAGAACCGCCACAGGCTTCCATTGCGATGGTTGTAGCGGGGCATGTCGCCAAAAATTCGATCAACTTTGGCCGGGTAAATTTTTTACGGTAAACAGCCTTCCCGCGACGATCCTGGCAATGAATATGGAAAGAGTTTTTACCCAGATCGATACCAATGAGCGCAATGTTTTCCATGATAGTTCTCCGAATGAAAGCCTGTCCTCAGCATAGTACCGGGAAGGAGGGAGTGACCATCTCATTAAATATCCTACGTTAAGCCTGTTTTTTGAGCTGGCATGGCGGGCAGCTATGAGCGAAGTATAGTCATTCGCCCTATCTCTTTTGTCGCACTTTCAACAAGGGGGTCGCTTGGAAAGCGGAACGAGGTCAGTCTCCGCCCGGACTGCTCAGCTCTTTAAACAGCAAAAGAGAGGCATCTTATGAGAAGGGATTGTTCAGTATGTCAGGGCAGACTGCTTTTTCATCCGCAGGTACTGAGGGTAAATGCTCAATTCCGGTACGATTCTTACTCTATAGCCAGACAGAATTCAGCATTGTGCTGAACCCGAATCTTTTTTTACTCTGACAGGCCTGTTCATCAGAACCCTGAAAAAACAATTTTCCCGTTCACATTTTTATTTTCCATGTCCTCATGAGCCCGGCGAAGTGCTTTAGCATTCAGCCTGCCATACTCTGCCAGCAACGGAGGTTTGAGCTTACCGGAATCCAGCATGCATGAGAGTTTGTTAAGAATATCATGCTGTTTAGACATGTCCGCAGTAGCATGCATGGGGCGGGTAAACATTGCCTCCCAGTGAACAGAAACGCTCTTAAATTTGATCAAACGCAGATCCAGTGGTTCAGGGTCGTCGATGAGTCCGATACGGCCTTGTGGGGCAATAATTTCGGCCATATTTTCCCAGGCAGATGGCGTGGTGTACGTTGAGAAAATCCGGGTAATGGGAGGGAGTCCAGCAAGGCTGGCAACCTGTGGCGCAAGCGCACATGAATGATCCAGGACATAATGCGCACCAAACCCGCGAACCGCTCTGACACTCTCCTGCCGGGAGGCAGTCCCGATGATGTTCACCCGACTCAGAGTGCGGGCAAGCTGTATAGCCATACAAGGGACTCCGCCCGCACCGCCAAGCATCAACAGGGTCTGATCAGCATCTCCGTTCACTGACAACTGCAGACGATCAAATAACATTTCCCAGGCTGTCAGACCGGTCAGAGGAACCGACGCTGCAGCTTCAAAACTTAGTGCTGCCGGCTTTATCCCCGTAATGCGTTCGTCAACCAGCTGAAACTCTGCGTTGGCTCCCTGGCGATCGAGCACACCGGCATAGAAAACGTGGTCACCTGGCCTGAACAGCGTCACATCTGGTCCGGTTGCTTCAACAACACCGGAAGCGTCGTATCCCATAACTACCGGATTGCCTGCAGAGGGACTGATGTTTCGCCGGCTTTTCAGGTCCCGTGGGTTAACCGCGACCGCCCTGACTCTGATCAAAAGATCACGCCCCTTGGGCATGGATGGGTGGGGAAGCGACAAATCTTCAATAACGGATGTACTTTCCCGGGTTGCCAGAAACCAACGGCTTTCATTCTGTCTCCTTAAAAAGGTCAGTCACCAGATAAATAAATGTAAAAGTGTGCGGAACGCGATACCCGCCAGTGCCCCCGGCAGTGCAAATCGAAAAATACGCGGAAAGCGGGCGCTGGGTAATGCTGTCAACCTGTTGATGACTATTTTAATCTGTAGTCATTCAATCCTTGTAACATCAGGATGATCCTGGTGTCAGTGAAAATACGAAATCAACACGTTGGTATCATTACCCACCTGTGAACTGACGTCGGCATTTTGAATCTCACTTCGGCGTGCCCCCTCCGAATGGCGCAAAACATTTCGTGGTATGGCATGATAGCACCCGAAGAGAGTCAATTCAGGGTGGTAAATGTGAAACCAGTAACGCTATACGATGTCGCAGAGTATGCCGGTGTCTCTTATCAGACCGTTTCCCGCGTGGTGAACCAGGCCAGCCACGTCTCTGCGAAAACGCGGGAAAAGGTGGAAGCGGCGATGGCGCAGCTGAACTACATTCCCAACCGCGTGGCACAACAACTGGCGGGGAAACAGTCGTTGCTGATTGGCGTTGCTACCTCCAGTCTGGCCCTGCACGCGCCGTCGCAAATTGTCGCGGCGATTAAATCTCGCGCCGATCAACTGGGTGCCAGCGTGGTGGTGTCGATGGTAGAACGAAGCGGCGTCGAAGCCTGTAAAGCGGCGGTGCACAATCTTCTCGCGCAACGCGTCAGTGGGCTGATCATTAACTATCCGCTGGATGACCAGGATGCCATTGCTGTGGAAGCTGCCTGCGCTAATGTTCCGGCGTTATTTCTTGATGTCTCTGACCAGACTCCCATCAACAGTATTATTTTCTCCCATGAAGACGGTACGCGACTGGGCGTGGAGCATCTGGTCGCATTGGGTCACCAGCAAATCGCGCTGTTAGCGGGCCCATTAAGTTCTGTCTCGGCGCGTCTGCGTCTGGCGGGCTGGCATAAATATCTCACTCGCAATCAAATTCATCCGATAGCGGAACGGGAAGGCGACTGGAGTGCCATGTCCGGTTTTCAACAAACCATGCAAATGCTAAATGAGGGCATCGTTCCCACTGCGATGCTGGTTGCCAACGATCAGATGGCGCTGGGCGCAATGCGCGCCATTACCGAGTCCGGGTTGCGCGTTGGTGCGGATATCTCGGTAGTGGGATACGACGATACCGAAGACAGCTCGTGTTATATCCCGCCGTTAACCACCATCAAACAGGATTTTCGCCTGCTGGGGCAAACCAGCGTGGACCGCTTGCTGAAACTCTCTCAGGGCCAGGCGGTGAAGAGCAATCAGCTGTTGCCCGTCTCACTGGTGAAAAGAAAAACCACCCTACCGCCCAATACGCAAACCACCTCTCCCCGCACGTTGGCAGATTCCTTAATGCAGCTGGCACGACAAGTTTCCCGACTTGAAAGCGGGCAGTGAGCGCAACGCAATTAATGTGAGTCAGCTCACTCATTAGGCACCCCAGGCTTTACACTCTATGTGTCCGGCTCGTATGTTATGCGAAAATGTGAGCGGATAACAATTCACGCAGGATACAACTATGACAATGATTACGGATTCACTGGCCGTCGTATTACAACGTCGTGACTGGGAAAACCCTGGCGTTACCCAACTTAATCGCCTTGCGGCACATCCCCCTTTCGCCAGCTGGCGTAATAGCGAAGAGGCTCGCACCGATCGCCCTTCCCAAGAGTCGCGCAGCCTGAATGGTGAATGGCGCTTTGCCTGGTTTCCGGCACCAGAAGCGGTACCAGAAAGCTGGCTGGAGCGCGATCTTCCTGACGCCGATACTGTCATCGTCCCCTCAAACTGGCAGATGCACGGTTACGATGCGCCTATCTACACCAACGTGACCTATCCCATTGCGGTCAATCCGCCGTATGTTCCCACGGAGAATCCGACGGGTTGTTACTCGCTCACATTTAATGTTGATGAAAGCTGGCTACAGGAAGGCCAGACGCGAATTATTTTTGATGGTGTTAACTCGGCGTTTCATTTGTGGTGCAACGGGCGCTGGGTCGGTTACGGACAGGACAGTCGTTTGCCGTCTGAATTTGACCTGAGCGCATTTTTACACGCCGGAGAAAACCGCCTCGCGGTGATGGTGCTGCGCTGGAGTGACGGCAGTTATCTGGAAGATCAGGATATGTGGCGGATGAGCGGCATTTTCCGTGACGTCTCGTTGCTGCATAAACCGAGCACGCAAATCAGCGATTTCCATGTAGCCACTCACTTTAATGATGATTTCAGCCGCGCTGTACTGGAGGCAGACGTTCAGATGTACGGCGAGCTGCGCGATGAGCTGCGGGTGACGGTTTCTTTGTGGCAGGGTGAAACGCAGGTCGCCAGCGGCACCGCGCCTTTCGGCGGTGAAATTATCGATGAGCGTGGTGGTTATGCCGATCACGTCACCCTACGTCTGAACGTCGAAAACCCGAAACTGTGGAGCGCCGAAATCCCGAATCTCTATCGTGCGGTGGTTGAACTGCACACCGCCGACGGCACGCTGATTGAAGCAGAAGCCTGCGATGTCGGTTTCCGCGAGGTGCGGATTGAAAATGGTCTGCTGCTGCTGAACGGCAAGCCGTTGCTGATTCGCGGCGTTAACCGTCACGAGCATCATCCTCTGCATGGTCAGGTCATGGATGAGCAGACGATGGTGCAGGATATCCTGCTGATGAAGCAGAACAACTTTAACGCCGTGCGCTGTTCGCATTATCCGAACCATCCGCTGTGGTACACGCTGTGCGACCACTACGGCCTGTATGTGGTGGATGAAGCCAACATTGAAACCCACGGCATGGTGCCAATGAATCGTCTGACCGATGATCCGCGCTGGCTACCCGCGATGAGCGAACGCGTAACGCGAATGGTGCAGCGCGATCGTAATCACCCGAGTGTGATCATCTGGTCGCTGGGGAATGAATCAGGCCACGGCGCTAATCACGACGCACTCTATCGCTGGATCAAATCTGTCGATCCTTCCCGCCCGGTACAGTATGAAGGCGGCGGAGCCGACACCTTCGCAACCGATATTATTTGCCCGATGTACGCGCGCGTGGATGAAGACCAGCCCTTCCCGGCTGTGCCGAAATGGTCCATCAAAAAATGGCTTTCGTTGCCTGGAGAGACGCGCCCGCTGATCCTTTGCGAATACGCCCACGCGATGGGTAACAGTCTTGGCGGCTTCGCTAAATACTGGCAGGCGTTTCGTCAGTACCCCCGTTTACAGGGCGGCTTCGTCTGGGACTGGGTGGATCAGTCGCTGATTAAATATGATGAAAATGGCAATCCGTGGTCGGCTTACGGCGGTGATTTTGGCGATACGCCGAATGATCGCCAGTTCTGCATGAACGGTCTGGTCTTTGCCGACCGCACGCCGCATCCGGCGCTGACGGAAGCAAAACACCAGCAGCAGTTTTTCCAGTTCAGTTTATCCGGGCGAACCATCGAAGTGACCAGCGAATACCTGTTCCGTCATAGCGATAACGAGCTCCTGCACTGGATGGTGGCGCTGGATGGCAAGCCGCTGGCAAGCGGTGAAGTGCCTCTGGATGTCGCTCCACAAGGTAAACAGTTGATTGAACTGCCTGAACTACCGCAGCCGAAGAGCGCCGGACAACTCTGGCTAACGGTTCACGTAGTGCAACCGAACGCGACCACATGGTCAGCAGCCGGACACATCAGCGCCTGGCAGCAGTGGCGTCTGGCGGAAAACCTCAGCGTGACACTCCCCTCCGCGCCCCACGCCATCCCGCAACTGACCACCAGCGAAACGGATTTTTGCATCGAGCTGGATAATAAGCGTTGGCAATTTAACCGCCAGTCAGGCTTTCTTTCACAGATGTGGATTGGCGATAAAAAACAACTGCTGACGCCGCTGCGCGATCAGTTCACCCGCGCACCGCTGGATAACGACATTGGCGTAAGTGAAGCGACCCGCATTGACCCTAACGCCTGGGTCGAACGCTGGAAGGCGGCGGGCCATTACCAGGCCGAAGCAGCGTTGTTGCAGTGCACGGCAGATACGCTTGCCGACGCGGTGCTGATTACCACGGTCCACGCGTGGCAGCATCAGGGGAAAACCTTATTTATCAGCCGGAAAACCTACCGGATTGATGGAAGTGGTCAAATGGCGATTACCGTTGATGTTGAAGTGGCGAGCAATACGCCACATCCGGCGCGGATTGGCCTGACCTGCCAGCTGGCGCAGGTAGCAGAGCGGGTAAACTGGCTCGGATTAGGGCCGCAAGAAAACTATCCCGACCGCCTTACTGCGGCCTGTTTTGACCGCTGGGATCTGCCATTGTCAGACATGTATACCCCGTACGTCTTCCCGAGCGAAAACGGTCTGCGCTGCGGGACGCGCGAATTGAATTATGGCCCACACCAGTGGCGCGGCGACTTCCAGTTCAACATCAGCCGCTACAGTCAACAGCAACTGATGGAAACCAGCCATCGCCATCTGCTGCACGCGGAAGAAGGCACATGGCTGAATATCGACGGTTTCCATATGGGGATTGGTGGCGACGACTCCTGGAGCCCGTCAGTGTCGGCGGAATTCCACCTTAGCGCCGGTAGCTACCATTACCAGTTGCTCTGGTGTCAAAAATAATAATAACCGGGCAGGCCATGTCTGCCCGTATTTCGTGTAAGGAAATCCATTATGTACTATTTAAAAAACACAAACTTTTGGATGTTCGGTTTATTCTTTTTCTTTTACTTTTTTATCATGGGAGCCTACTTCCCGTTTTTCCCGATTTGGCTACATGACATCAACCATATCAGCAAAAGTGATACGGGTATTATTTTTGCCGCTATTTCTCTGTTCTCGCTATTATTCCAACCGCTGTTTGGTCTGCTTTCTGACAAACTCGGGCTGCGCAAATACCTGCTGTGGATTATTACCGGCATGTTAGTGATGTTTGCGCCGTTCTTTATTTTTATCTTCGGGCCACTGTTACAATACAACATTTTAGTAGGATCGATTGTTGGTGGTATTTATCTAGGCTTTTGTTTTAACGCCGGTGCGCCAGCAGTAGAGGCATTTATCGAGAAAGTCAGCCGTCGCAGTAATTTCGAATATGGTCGCGCGCGGATGTTTGGCTGTGTTGGCTGGGCGCTGTGTGCCTCGATTGTCGGCATCATGTTCACCATCAATAATCAGTTTGTTTTCTGGCTGGGTTCTGGCTGTGCATTCATCCTCGCCGTTTTACTCTTTTTCGCCAAAACGGATGCGCCCTCTTCTGCCACGGTTGCCAATGCGGTAGGTGCCAACCATTCGGCATTTAGCCTTAAGCTGGCGCTGGAACTGTTCAGACAGCCAAAACTGTGGTTTTTGTCACTGTATGTTATTGGCGTTTCCTGCACCTACGATGTTTTTGACCAACAGTTTGCTAATTTCTTTACTTCGTTCTTTGCTACCGGTGAACAGGGTACGCGGGTATTTGGCTACGTAACGACAATGGGCGAATTACTTAACGCCTCGATTATGTTTTTTGCGCCACTGATCATTAATCGCATCGGTGGGAAAAACGCCCTGCTGCTGGCTGGCACTATTATGTCAGTACGTATTATTGGCTCATCGTTCGCTACCTCAGCACTGGAAGTGGTTATTCTGAAAACGCTGCATATGTTTGAAGTACCGTTCCTGCTGGTGGGCTGCTTTAAATATATTACCAGCCAGTTTGAAGTGCGTTTTTCAGCGACGATTTATCTGGTCTGTTTCTGCTTCTTTAAGCAACTGGCGATGATTTTTATGTCTATTCTGGCGGGCAATATGTATGAAAGCATCGGTTTCCAGGGCGCTTACCTGGTGCTGGGTCTGGTGGCGCTGGGCTTCACCTTAATTTCCGTGTTCACGCTTAGCGGCCCCGGCCCACTTTCTCTGCTGCGTCGCCAGGTGAATGAAGTCGCTTAAGAAATTAATGTCGGATACGGCGCGAGCGCCTTATCCGACCAACTTATCAGGACGGAATGGGCTTTGTTGAATAAATCAGATTTAGGGTAAGTCTCCCCCGTAGCGGGTTGTGTTTACAGGCAATACGCACGCTTTCAGGCATACCTGCTTTCGTCATTTTGTTCAGCGCTCGTACCAGGGCCATAGCCTCCGCAACCTGACCATCGTAGTCACGCAGCGTCAGTGAACCCCCGAACAGCTGTTTTACCCGGTACATCGCCGTTTCCGCTATCGAGCGACGGTTGTAATCTGTTGTCCATTTCCACCGCGCATTACTCCCGGTCATTCGCTGATTAGCCACTGCACGGTTACGGTCTGCATATTCACCGGGCCAGTAACCCGCACCTTTTCGGGGAGGGATAAGCGCGCTGATTTTCTTACGCCGCAGTTCATCGTGACATAGCCGGGTATCGTAAGCGCCATCGGCGGCGGCTGACCTGATTTTCCGGTGGGTTTGCCAGATTAACCCGGGGAAGGCCTCTGAGTCCGTAACGTTGTTCAGCGACAGGTCTGCACAGATGATTTCATGTGTGTTGCTGTCAACTGCCAGATGCAACTTTCGCCATATACGACGGCGTTCCTGGCCATGCTTTTTGACTTTCCATTCGCCTTCACCAAAGACCTTCAGCCCGGTGGAATCAATCACCAGATGCGCGATTTCACCCCGGGTGGACGTTTTGAAACTGACATTAACCGACTTTGCGCGCTTGCTGACACTGGTGTAATCCGGGCAGCGCAACGGAACATTCATCAGTGTAAAAATGGAATCAATAAAACCCTGCGCAGCCCGCAGGGTCAACCTGAACACGCGTTTAATGACCAGAACGGTGGTGATGGCGAGATCAGAATAGCGCTGAGGTCTTCCCCGTGATGAAGGCGTTGCCGACTCATACCAGGCCTGAATAGCTTCATCATCCAGCCAGAAAGTTATGGAGCCACGGTTGATGAGGGCTTTATTGTAGGTGGGCCAGTTGGTGATTTTGAACTTTTGCTTTGCCACGGAACGGTCTGCGTTGTCGGGAAGATGCGTGATCTGATCCTTCAACTCAGCAAAAGTTCGATTTATTCAACAAAGCCGTTCAGCGTCGTTGAGTGATGCAGAAGACGATCCAGGATCGCCGTCGCCAGCACGTTATCACCGAACATTTCACCCCAGTCGGCGAACCCTTTGTTTGACGTCAGGATGATGCTCGCTTTTTCATACCGGCGGTTCAGCAGCCGGAAGAACAGACTCGCCTCCTCACGGTTCATTGGCAGATAACCTATTTCATCCAGGATAAGCACCCGCGCATAACTCAGTTGCTGCAGCTGACGTTCAAGACGATTTTCCTGCTTCGCCTTTATCCGTGACAACGCCCGTTGCTGGCCTGTTCGCCTGCTCTGTCGGGTGCTGGATGTTCATCCCAGTGGCTTTTACGCCTGGCTTCAGCAGCCGCATTCACAACGCCATCAGGCAGACCTGAGACTGACAGGACAGATTAAACAGTTCTGGCTGGAATCGGGATGCGTCTATGGTTATCGCAAGATCCATCTGGATCTGCGGGACAGCGGGCAACAGTGCGGAGTGAACAGAGTCTGGCGACTGATGAAACGTGTCGGGATAAAGGCTCAGGTCGGATACCGGAGCCCGCGGGCACGTAAAGGCGAGGCCAGTATCGTGTCGCCCAACAGGCTCCAGCGACAGTTCAATCCGGATGCTCCGGATGAGCGTTGGGTAACCGACATAACCTATATCAGGACCCACGAAGGCTGGCTGTATCTTGCCGTGGTTGTTGATCTGTTCTCACGCAAAATTATCGGCTGGTCCATGCAATCCCGGATGACAAAGGACATTGTCCTGAACGCACTGCTGATGGCTGTATGGCGGCGTAATCCCCAAAAACAGGTGCTGGTTCATTCGGATCAAGGCAGCCATTATACGAGCAGGCAGTTCCGGCAGTTACTGTGGCGATACCGGATCAGGCAGAGTATGAGTCGGCGTGGAAACTGCTGGGATAACAGCCCAATGGAGCGCTTCTTCAGGAGTCTGAAGAACGAATGGGTGCCGGCGACGGGCTATGTAAGCTTCAGCGATGCAGCTCGCGCAATAACGGACTATATCGTTGGATATTACAGCGCACTAAGACCGCACGAATATAATGGTGGGTTACCGCCAAACGAATCAGAAAACCGATACTGGAAAAACTCTAACGCGGTGGCCAGTTTTTGTTGACCACTTCAGACGCTAAATTTTTTCCTTCTGGCGAACCAACAAACAGCCCGTTTATAGATAGATTCTGCTGACGACAAAAGGATTAACCCCTGAAATTGCACTGGATTGTCACCTGAAGATGTGCAGGACAAGCCAGATTACTCTGACAAGGGATACCATCGTAATTTAGCAAAAACACCTAAGACCTAAACGACAGCTAAGTACATAGTGCCGGACGGATCATGATTTTTTATTTAACTTACGGACTTCATTTTTCAGCAAATATCTTTTCTCTTCTGTTGTAAACTTATGAAAGCGTTACGCGAAATCCCGCAAGGTTACAGGGGTGTACCAGGCCGGAAATCGCGTAGCGCTCTCTTCTCTTCTTTTTCCTGCCTAACATGTACATCCTGGCATTACTCCAATTCTCCCAAAAACCGTAAAACAGCCATCAACCCGCGTCATTACTGGCTTCATGGAGGATCTGAGCAGAAAAACGATCCTTTACGCATTTGGTTTTACCCGCAATAATGCGGGATAAGACAACAAAAGGATCCGCGCGCTGCGATTTATTGTCATGGCAGGATCGGCCCGTCAGGTGCAAAATACCTGTATCCATAAACAGTGCGTGCGCTACGTGAAAAATAACTCATGAACAGCATCATTCCCTTGCAGAATTCACCAGAACGCGTCTCTCTGCTGCCGATCGCCCCGGGCGTTGATTTTGCGACCGCGGTGGCACTCCGGCGGATGGCCACCTCAACAGGTGCCACGCCGGCTTACCTCCTGGCGCCGGAAGTGAGCGCCCTCCTCTGGTATATGCCTGACCAGCGTCACCACATGTTGTTCGCCACCATGTGGAATACCGGGATCCGTATCGGTGAAGCCCGGACGCTCACCCCGGAATCGTTCGACCTGGATGGTCTGCGCCCTTTTGTTCGGGTGCTGTCGGAAAAAGTGCGGGCACGTCGTGGCCGGCCGCCAAAAGATGAAGTGCGTCTGGTACCGCTGACGGATGCCAGTTTTGTACGTCAGATGGAAAGCTGGATGGTCACCACCCGCCCCCGCCGGCGTGAGCCGTTATGGCCGGTCACGGATGAGACAATGCGCAACTGGCTGAAACAGGCGGTGAAGCGGGCTGAAGCTGACGGCGTGCATTTTTCGATCCCCGTGACGCCGCATACTTTCCGTCACAGCTATATTATGCACATGCTTTATCACCGGCAGCCCAGGAAGGTCATCCAGGCACTGGCCGGGCATAAGGATCCGCGCTCGATGGAAGTCTATACCCGGGTATTTGCGCTGGACATGGCTGCCACCCTGGCCGTTCCCTTTACCGGTGATGGGCGAGATGCCGCGGAGATCCTTCGCTCCCTGCCCCCGGCCGGCTGAGATTGACGGCCCTGGCATGACGTCCTGTATTCCGCTAATATGGAATACAGGAGCAGAGAGCATTCAGCCCCCTCCCTGCTCTAGCACACCAGGCCATCATGCTGATGACTGAACCGCCATGGTCTTACCCGGTGACCTGCAATCCTGCAGGCATCAACATACCGCAGTCAAGACAGGGCACAATGCAGGCATACTGGCCGTGCATCCCACTGTGCGTTTTTCCTGGAAGCTCAGCAAATCATCCCGTTAACCGCGAAAGTCATTCACCATCTGTGGCCAACACCTTTCTGCCATCCGGCTCCCGTTTCCTAATCGCATTTAGCAGTGTGAAGCTGGCGCCGGGTTATACAGACAGCTGCAGTCTCATCCTGCCGGGCTAAACCTGCAGTACACAGGGGAACGGATACCGTCAGGTAACATGACCGTCTCAGCACCCGATTGAGATTTTCATAAGGGGTATAGAGCTTTACTGAAAAATTGACTGTGGCATGTTATCACCCATGGAATGGTTAACAGACCAGGGATTACCCCCATTTAACCCGCATGCCGTAGTCAATATCTGCGTATCACGACCCCAAATCACATATTACAGTCAATATTGTTCGATCCGGGCAGAGATGATAGAGAATAAATATTGACTGCGGTATGCGTGATGCATATCACAGTCAATGGAATGTCCTTAGCGGCATCCGGCAGTCATGTTATGCATATCGCAGTCAATTTTCTGGCTTCATCGCTGAGAGGGCTTCAGCCAGTTTAAGAGGATCGATGCCAGCAGCCTTCAGCGCCTTAATGACTTCGTCATAATTTTGCTCTGGCGCCTTCTCTTCTTCCTCTTTGCGCGGAACCTTCACAGGACCACTGATGAGTTTGGGGTTGCGATAATGCACGCTGAAATAGGTGGCTCGGCCACGTTTAAACTCGGTGTAATCCAGATAACCAATATCCCGCAGCTGCTCCATCGCCTTACGCACCGTGTGGTTCTGCGTATAGACATTTGAGGTGAGATTTAGCCGGTCACGCATCCGTTTCATGGAAATAGGTGCAGGATTCTGGGGAAGACTTTCGATGTAGGTATAAAGCGCCTGGGCTGATTCCTTGCGCTGCAGGGCGTCAATGGCTTTCAGCCGCAGCAGTACCCTTCTGTCCATGTGGTAAAGCTCAAACAGCTTAGGTTCAGCCTTTATCTCAACGATATCCTCGGTGATGTCATAATAGGCTGACTGCACCAGATGGGTGGTCCATCCTTTGGTCTCGCTCTGGAACTTCAGCGTAACCGAGGCAAGTTTAAACAGGGAATTACTGATGCGATCGCGCATTTTTTTGTTTGAACGACGGGAGTTAAATCCGCACATCTTAACGAATTCGACGAACGACAGTTCCAGGGTGTCACTTTTTACCCCATACTCCGACATGGAACGAATTATCCCCAGCCAGACTTTAAAATCCGTGTCCATATCAAGACGCGAACCGGTGATCTTAACGTCAGTGTACCCTTCGCTTTTGGCAATAGACAGCTGTACAAGCTCCTCAGTCGCGTCTGTAACGTTTTTCCGGTTCGCCTTGCTCTTCCCTGTTGATTTCAGAGTTGGGACGAAGAGACCGAGTCTCATGAGCGCTACTGGCTGCACGGTACTGGTGCTGTTGACATCCAGCTTAACAACTTCGCCGGTTGTCTTATCAACTTCCTGAAGGTTCAGAAGTAAGCTGTTATTTTCGCTCGTCATCTTGATCCTCAACGGTTATCCACAAAAGGATGTAGTAATACGTATCGCAGTCAACGGATATACATACCTCAGTAAATACCGTTGCATATCACAGTATTAGATTATGCATATAACAGTCAACATTTTACATTCCGCAGTCGATCCAGACAGACGTTAAAGCCAGTTACAGCGCATGCTGGAGCGATCCGGGGATCTCTTTTGGATCTCACTATGATCTCCTTGGGATCAATTATTGGATCGAGACCTTGAATAACTCAGATACAAGGCCGGAAGCGCCACACCAGGTATCCAGAACCCTGCCCTGATTTTCCTGAATACGCTCTGGAAGATTGAGATCTACAGGTACAACAATGAAACATTGACTACGGTATGCTGAGTCGTCTTTCCTCTTTCTCGACACAGATACAGTAAGTATCATGCCACAGTCAATATATTACATATCGCAGTCAATTTCATTATAACTGGCTGATCCCGAGCCATCTTAAGCAACCCGACGTACGTGCAATCTGTGAATTCTGTGATTTTCCGCTTCCTCGCCGCTTTCTCACTCCGTGAGATCGCTTACTGCGGCGAGCGGCAGTGATTAATATTGGCTGCGGTATGTACTCTTTTGTACTCCCCTGCGGTCTTTGCATCACCCAATGCGGTTCACTTTGCACTTTTTCGTGCACTTTGCGTTTTTATTGTTGCTTTGCAATAAATTCCAAGATTTAATAAAATAATGCAAAGTGATGATTAAAGGATGTTCAGTATGGGACTCATGGATACACTCAACCAGTGCATAAGTGCTGGTCATGAAATGACGAAAGCAATCGCCATTGCGCAGTTTAATGATGACAGTCCGGAAGCCCGGAAAATAACCCGGCGCTGGAGGATTGGTGAAGCAGCAGATTTAGTTGGCGTGTCATCTCAGGCTATCAGGGATGCCGAGAAAGCTGGCCGGCTGCCTCACCCTGATATGGAAACCCGTGGAAGAGTTGAGCAACGCGTTGGTTATACCATCGAGCAAATCAATCACATGCGGGATGTATTTGGTACACGACTGCGCCGTGCTGAAGATGCGTTTCCGCCGGTGATTGGTGTTGCTGCTCACAAAGGTGGTGTTTACAAAACCTCCGTTTCTGTTCACCTGGCTCAGGACCTGGCCCTGAAAGGATTACGCGTTCTGCTTGTCGAGGGTAATGATCCTCAGGGCACAGCCTCGATGTATCACGGATGGGTGCCCGATCTTCATATACACGCGGAAGATACTCTCCTGCCCTTTTATCTTGGTGAAAAGGATGATGCCAGTTATGCGATAAAACCAACCTGCTGGCCTGGCCTTCATATCATTCCGTCCTGCCTGGCACTGCATCGCATTGAAACTGAACTGATGGGCAAATTTGATGAAGGAAAACTGCCCACCGACCCGCATCTGATGCTCCGCCTTGCTATTGAAACGATCGCTCATGACTATGATGTGATTGTTATCGACAGCGCACCGAACCTCGGTATTGGCACGATCAATGTCGTATGCGCTGCTGATGTGCTGATTGTTCCCACCCCGGCAGAGCTGTTCGATTACACTTCTGCACTGCAGTTTTTCGATATGCTTCGTGATCTGCTCAGGAATGTGGATCTTAAAGGCTTTGAGCCGGATGTCCGTATTCTGCTTACCAAATACAGTAATAACAATGGTTCGCAGTCCCCGTGGATGGAAGAACAAATTCGCGATGCATGGGGAAGCATGGTTCTTAAAAATGTGGTACGTGAAACCGATGAAGTTGGTAAAGGCCAGATCCGCATGAGAACCGTTTTCGAACAGGCGATTGATCAACGTTCTTCGACCGGCGCATGGCGAAACGCACTTTCAATCTGGGAACCTGTTTGTAATGAGATTTTTGATCGTCTGATTAAACCACGCTGGGAGATTAGATAATGAAGCGTGCCCCTGTCATTCCAAGGCATACCACACATACTCAATCGACTGAAGATACTTCATCACCGGCGCCGGCCGCGCCGATGGTGGATTCATTAATTGCGCGCGTGGGTGCTATGGCCCGCGGTAATGCTATCTCTCTTCCGGTATGTGGACGGGAAGTAAAATTTACCCTTGAGGTGCTCCGGGGAGACTCTGTTGAGAGCGCCTCACGCGTATGGTCAGGAAATGAGCGTGATCAGGAACTACTTACCGAAGATGCTCTGGATGATCTCATTCCTTCATTTTTACTGACCGGTCAGCAGACTCCAGCTTTCGGCCGCCGGGTTTCTGATGTCATAGAAATTGCAGACGGCAGCCGTCGCCGTAAAGCCGCAATCCTGACGGAAAGTGATTATCGCGTTCTGGTTGGTGAACTGGACGATGAGCAGATGGCTGCATTGTCCCGACTGGGTAACGATTATCGGCCGACGAGTGCTTATGAACGTGGCCTGCGTTATACAAGCCGGCTGCAGAATGAGTTTGCAGGAAATATTTCTGCGCTTGCCGATGCGGAAAATATCTCTCGTAAGATCATTACCCGCTGTATTAATACGGCCAAACTGCCTAAATCCGTTGTTGCCCTGTTTGCACATCCTGGAGAACTGTCTGCCCGGTCAGGTGAAGCCCTTCAGAAGGCTTTTGCAGATAAAGAAGAATTACTGAAGCAGCAGGCTGAGACTCTCCACGATCAGAAGAAAGCGGGACTAATCTTTGAAGCTGAAGAGGTCATTAGTCTTTTAACATCCGTACTGAAACAATCTCCCGCATCAAGAGTTAATCTGAGCTCACGTCATCAGTTTGCTCCAGGGGCAACAGCATTGTATAAGGGCGATAAAATGGTGCTTAACCTGGATAAGTCCCGCATTCCTGCGGAGTGTATAGAGAAAATAGAAGCCATTCTTAAGGAGCTTGAGAAACCAGGAGTCTGATGCGGACACGCATTAGTCTACGGTGATCTCCCTTTACTTCATTTCCTTTCTCACAGGCCAGAAAACATAACTGGCCTGAATATTCTCTCTGGGACCACGGTCCCACCTGCATCGTCGGTCAGCTTATCTGCCTGGGACCACGGTCCCACCTGTATCGCCGGTCAGGTTATCTCCCTGGGACCACGGTCCCACCTGCGTCATCTGTCAGCTTATCTGCCTGGGACCATGGTCCCACCTGCGTCGTCGGCCAGCTTATCTGCCTGGGACCACGGTCCCACCTGCGTCGTCGGTCAGCTTATCTGCCTGGGACCACGGTCCCACCTGCGTCATCTGTCAGCTTATCTGCCTGGGACCACGGTCCCACCTGTATCGCCGGTCAGGTTATCTCCCTGGGACCACGGTCCCACCTGCATCGTCGGTCAAGTTATCTCCCTGGGACCATGGTCCCACCTGCGTCGTCGGTCAGCTTATCTGCCTGGGACCACGGTCCCACCTGCGTCATCTGTCAGCTTATCTGCCTGGGACCACGGTCCCACCTGTATCGCCGGTCAGGTTATCTCCCTGGGACCACGGTCCCACCTGCATCGTCGGTCAAGTTATCTCCCTGGGACCATGGTCCCACCTGCGTCGTCGGTCAGCTTATCTGCCTGGGACCACGGTCCCACCTGCGTCATCTGTCAGCTTATCTGCCTGGGACCACGGTCCCACCTGCATCGTCGGCACATTATTAGTTAGGGATAACGGTTCAATCAATGCCTGTCACGAACAGGTATTGGCTTGTCGCCAGCAACCCGATGAGCGGAGTAATCACGCAGCAGGGCGGCTATTACAGGCGATGGTGAAAGCTCTATTGGGATCTGAACGAAGCATGTTGAGTGAAATTTGCAAAATTTCGCAGAGTATGCAGCTTAATCTTTAAATTTCCGCCGGCATTTTTAAAGCCAGCTACCGACGCTGCGCGTTGGCCGGCCCTTCGTCCGGCGGGTAACCAGTACCGGCCGATCTTACGACCCTGGATGAACATCATCCCGTCAGCAGCGTCTCCACTGTGATGTCGTTTTTCACACTGTGCGATCACAAAATAGAACGGGGAGGGACAACATATGGTAGGAAAAGCAACTGCCAGAGACACAATATATTGATTATCCACAGTAACGGGGGATAACCGTGTGGGTAACATATTGAAAGTCCGTCACGTTATCGTATTAATTGACTTTGTAGACACCACTGGACCATAAAAAGAATCCGGGGGAATCATCACAGCGCATAAACATACCGTTTGTTTTTGGGGGACGGCAAGGAGGCCCCTGTTATCCAGTGCGCCGTAAAACCCCGACCTTCAGGGCGGGGATATAAGGCGCGGTTTTCCGACTAACTTCGGTTAAAATAGCCTCATGAAACGACTTCAAGCCTTCAAATTCCAGTTAAGACCGAATGGTCAGCAGGAGCGCGATATGCGGCGCTTCGCTGGGGCTTGTCGCTTCGTCTTTAACCGTGCGCTGGCGCTTCAAAACGAAAACCATGAAGCGGGGAACAAATATGTTTCCTACACCAAAATGGCTTCATGGCTCATTGAGTGGAAATCACACCCTGATACCCAGTGGCTAAAAGACACGCCATCACAGCCGTTGCAGCAGTCGCTCAAAGATCTGGAGCGCGGCTACAAGAATTTCTTCCAGAAGCGTGCAGCATTCCCTCGTTTCAAGAAACGCGGCCAAAACGATGCCCGCAAGGCGTGAAGCTCGATCAGACCAACAATCGTATATCGCTTCCTAAGTTGGGCTGGATACGCTATCGCAATAGCCGTGAAGTCATCGGCGAAGTTAAAAACGTCACGGTCATCCAGTCATGCGGCAAATGGTACGTTAGCATCCAGACGGAATACGAAGTGCCTGAACAGGTTCATAAGGCAGCGTCAATGGTCGGTTTGGACGCCGGAGTCACGAAACTTGCCACGCTTTCTGATGGCACCGTATACCAGCCAGTCAACAGCTTCAAAGCAAGCCAGCGTAAGCTGGCTATGCTTCAACGGCAGTTAAGCCGCAAAGTTAAATTCAGTGCCAGTTGGCAGAAACAGAAGAAAAAAATCCAGCGTCTGCACTCACACATTGCCAATATCCGGCGCGACTACCTTCACAAAGTCACCAGTGAAATCAGCAAAAACCACGCGATGATCGTCATTGAGGACTTGAAGGTCAGTAACATGTCGAAATCGGCAAAAGGTACGGCAGAGCGGCCCGGACGAAACATCAGAGCCAAATCAGGCTTAAACCGTTCGATACTGGATCAGGGCTGGTACGAAATGCGCAGACAGCTTGAGTACAAGCAGCTCTGGCGTGGTGGTCAGGTACTGGCGATACCTCCGGCATACACAAGCCAGCGTTGTGCCTGCTGTGGTCATACGGCGAAAGAAAACCGTCAAACGCAAAGTAAATTCGTGTGTCAGGTATGCGGCTATACCGAGAACGCCGATATCAACGGAGCACGTAACATTTTAGCGGCAGGACATGCCGTGCTTGCCTGTGGAGGGATGATACAGTCGGGCCGCCCGCTGAAGCAGGAACCCACCGAGGCGAGTCAGGCTCCGGTCTGAACGCTGTAGGAATCCTCGCCCTTCAGGGCGGGGAGGATGTCAACAATTGCACCAGGTCTTTTTCGTCCAGCGCATCGAGCATTTGTTCATACAGAGCCGCGGGCACACAATAAAAAACAGGGCGGTTGCGGTCAATAATCGCGACCGGGTAGCCGCCGCCGGCACTGGCGGTGGCCACCGGATCGTTTTTAAGTTCTCAGACGCTGGCAGTCACATCACACAGAATGATGTTTGTCATGGTTCCCTCCTGAGACAAGTCATCTGTATGATCGGTAAAGTAAGCTCTGGCGGCAAGTCCCGTCTGTCATTTCGACGGTCAGAAACGGGCAACCGGCAGCTCCTTCCAGCGGGTGGTATATGCCGGTGACAGCATCTCCCGTTTCATCTGCCAGTCCGGCGCAATACCCCGTCCGGCAAACCAGACTTTCCCGAGTCCGGAATGATTAATGCCGTCGAGTACCTTCATCAGCGCATCGCTGTGCGGCCGTGGCTGCACGTCATCGAACAGATTCAGCTGCGCGACGCCGTTCGGACTGAAATCATTGAGCATTATCCCCGCTTTTGCGTAGCGGTGGCCATCGAGCCAGATCCTGTCCAGAGACCTGACCGCTGCCGCGATAATGTCCCGGGTGTCACGGGTAGGGGTGTTCAGTTTTTCCGTGGCCACGTTACCGTAATACGGCTCATTAACCGCAAAAGGGGATGTCTTGATGAAGGTGCTGATATGCCGGCAGTACTGTCGCTCACCGCGCAACTTTTCCGCCGCGCGCTCGGCATACTGGCAGACGGCCTGGCGCATTTCTTCGTAGGTGGTGATCCGCTGCCCGAAGCTGCGACTGCAGACAATCTGCTGTTTCGG
The DNA here is from genome assembly GCF_048822415.1 of Klebsiella sp. C360. Classification (NCBI taxonomy): domain Bacteria; kingdom Pseudomonadati; phylum Pseudomonadota; class Gammaproteobacteria; order Enterobacterales; family Enterobacteriaceae; genus Klebsiella; species Klebsiella sp. C360. Next base: position 6,916 of record NZ_JBMEZZ010000018.1, on the reverse strand, counting down.
CGGCGGCGCTTCCTCCAGTGAAATGCAACTCTCGCCGTTCAGCTCACGTACCGTGCGCTCCAGAACTACGTTGAAGTTTTTCCGGATAAATGTGGGGTTCGTCAGCGACAGCTGCAGGGCGGTGGTGATCCCCATAACGTGCAGCTTTTTCGCTATCCGGTTCCCCACGCCCCAGATTTCTTCCACCGGCTGCAGGCTGAGTAATTTTGCCGTTCTGCGTGGATTTTCGGGCGACAGCGCCAGTACCCCCCTAAATTGTGGCCATTCCTTTGACGCCCACTGCGCCGATTTGGCCAGTGTTTTTGTGGCGCCGAAGCCGACACCGATCGTCAGTCCGGTTCCACTGAGAACATGCCCACGCAGCTGCCTGCCAAAATCCTCCAGATCCATACAGTGGCCAATTCCCCGGGCATCCAGGAAACATTCGTCAATTGAGTATTGTTCGACGCGGGGCGACAGCTCTTCCAGCAGGGCGACCACACGGTTACTCAGGCTCGCGTAGAGCTCGTAGTTGCTGGAAAAAACGTACAATTTTTCAGGAAACTGCGCCTCTTTGAGCTGGAACCAGGGGGGGCCCATCTTTATACCCAGCAGTTTGGCTTCAGCACTCCGGGCAATAACGCAGCCATCGTTGTTACTGAGAACGACGACAGGTTTGCCGCGCAAATCCGGCCTGAAAACCTTCTCGCAACTGGCATAGAAGGAGTTGACGTCAGCCAGGGCGAACATCAGTCTGCCCTCCGGGTTTTATGAATGAAGGCTGTCACCACACCGAAAATTTGCAGCGTTTCCGGATCCGGGTACAGGGAAGGGAAGTCCGGGTTCATCGCCTGCAGGGCTGGCCGCGGCGTCAGAAGCAGGCGTTTTACCGTAAATTCACCCTCAATTTCCGCGATAACAATATCCCCGTGCCGCGGCTGTTCTGCTTTATCCACGACCAACAGATCGCCGGAATAGAGGCCAATATCAGTCATTGAGTTGCCAATCGCCCTGACAAAATAGGTGGAGTGGCGCCGGTGAATGCAGTACTCATTCAGATCCAGTTCAGACTCAGTGTAGTCTGCTGCCGGTGACGGAAAACCCGCAGGGCATCGCTCTGTGAACAAAGGAATTTTTACTATGCTGGCTTCTGATACTGCAGGAATGAACTTCATCGTTTTTTTCCTCGCTTAAGGCTGTATATATATACAGTATTATTTTGCGGAGGCCGTTTTTTTTCAAGTCATCTTGTTGCCGTTGTCTGTAACCATTTGCTGTTCCTGCAAAAACAGGGAAATTTCAGAAGGATCGCTGCCAGTCCGGAGAATCGTTATCTAATAAAATGTAATATACTGAAGTACAGTGCATTTATTCTGAGTGGAGTGATTATGAATACGGGTTTAAGGCAGGTTCTGCGATATGCAGGCGTCCCGGTTGACGCCGCTGAACCGGTGCGCCGGCAATTCGGTAGCCGCCTGATTTTAATCGTGACGGTTGCTCTTCTTCCGCTGTTGATTGTTGACGTCCCTCAGTGGCTATTTGTGCTCTCTCAGATTATCTGGGGAAGCGGTATGTACATTGGTATCTCCGTGGCCAGTGATAAACCAGATCGCCGATAAGCTCAGAACGAGAGGTCTCCCGGGCCGCCTGGTGACGGGCAGCTGATAAACTGGCGCCATGCCATCAACACCGGATAAGGACGTCGCCGGCTTGTCTTTGCCGCCGGCTCCGCTTTGTCCGGCCCCCTCCCTCCGGTCTGCGGCCTTTATACGCAGCCATCGCGTCGCGATGCCAGCTTCTGCTTTTCTCCCTGCGCTCGTAAACCGCGACAGGGGAGCTCATGTTGTATCTCCTGCATCGCTTCGGGTAGTGCCGTGCCTTCACTTTAGCCCGGCCGCTGCAGATGCAAGGGTTCGCTGGCGCCGCCATCCTCGCCCGGTCGCAGTTTTTTTATGAAGCTCGCCGTTCTTCCCGTCGTTTTCTCGCTCAGGTTTCGCTCTAAAACCGTCCAGACCAGCTTCGTGCTTTATCTGCGCTGCGGCCTCCGGTGTCGCCCTTGCATCTTCCGCTTTCCGCCGGGCTGTCGTGTCGGCACGGCACAACCCGGTGCCGCAATCTTATGAACCTGTGGAGGTTGCTATGTATCATGCCCGTCAAACCATGCTGAATGTAGAGGAGTCCGACCGTCTCTCGTTCCTGCCGGATCTGTTTGGTAACGATTTTCTGGCCGGAGAGATGCAGGTCTATGCGCTCGCTGAGAAACACATCACCGATTACTGCGGAGGCTTCTGGCATTTCATCCGTATTCCGGAGGGCGGCGGCTACATGATGCCTGACGGTGACCGTTTCCCCGGATAACTGGTTTGATCGGTCCGTCAGCGCGGATGCGGCCGGAGTTATCATTACGGCGCTGGCGATCAACCGCCGTATCTGGCTGCACCATGAACGCGGTGATGCTGCCCTGACACGCCACCTGATGCTGCGGGAATCGCAGCTGTGGAATTTCATTGACTCTCATGACGAATGCGCTGCTATTTACGCGGCTCTGGACTGATACTATATCGGGGCGCCCGACGCCCCGTTTAAGGTCTGAGACGGCACGATCTGTGAGGAGCTTACCCGGCTTCGCAGATCGGTGCGGCCGCGCGAAAATCCTGGCAGGCTTCGCCTGCCGGTGAGGCGGTTCGCCACACCTGCGGCGCTGCGTACTGGCCTCACCTCAACAGGTCGCCAGTTAAGGATTAAGAGCGTAATATCTGCGTACCTTTTCTTCTTTTGCTGAATTTGCGTATGTCGCAGTGGAATATTGCCTCTTTTTCAAAGGAGGAGCAGGACAAAGTTGCCGTCGATAAGGTGGCTGCTGATGTTGCCTGGCAGGAGCGCATGAACAAGCCCGTCATGCCGGAACTTGTTGAACGGGAACAGCCTGAACACCTGCGCGAATATTTCCATGAACGGTTCCGCGTACATCGACTGAACAGTCAGCAGCTGCCGCGCGCAAATGCACCCGAATATAATAAACCGGGCGATGATCAGCAGAATTGATTTTCTTACTCAGTGTGTCCAGGGAGGGTAATCTGTGCGTATGTCTCTGATGTTTGCTGCCGTGACGCTTTTAACAGGTATTAACCTGTTTTTTATTCCGTTTCAGCCTGTTCCGGCTCTGTGGGGGGCTATCCTGGCCGTTGCTTTTGTTCTGATTAATGTCGTGGCGGATAAGCTGCGCCTCTGGAGTGGTATTGCGTGGATTATCGTTGCCGGCATCATCATAACGCTGATGCTGAAGGGGAAAGAGCCGGGTGACGAATTTCGTGTCCTGATCACCGTTTTCGCTTTCCTGGCTTCAATCTGGTATAGCGTTGCGCAGTTCAGGAAGGAAAATAAGCTCCGTTCCTGACGCCCCGTCTGGTATGCCGCCGGTTTCTCATGGCTTCTTTCCGGCGGCATGAAAAACATATTCTCTCCAGCCTGCATCTTTACGTTTCCGGCTTGCTCCCTGCTGTCTGTCTGCTTTCTCTTCTTCTTCCTGCTGTGATGTCTCTTTTTAAACCTTAAAGGCTTTAAAAGCATACCCACACTGGACACCTTCGGCTCCCGGCCAGCTGCGCTGTCCGGTCGTCGAGCCACACTCCGCTAACCGCGAAAAGACGCGGTAAGCTCCGCCGAACCCGCTACGCGGTTTCGGGCCTGGCGGCTAGTGTCTGATGTCTGAAGTCAAGGTCAACGGCAGCGCTTGCTGCGACCGTTCCGGCCGCGCCGCTTTCACCGTGCCGGCGATAAAGCTGCCGGCACTCTGCAGGGCAACGCCGTTTCGCGCCCGCGCTCTTCGTCGTTGCGGCGGGTGCCTGCTCCTTTCCCCTGGTCGTATCACCCGTTTGAGTCCATTCGCCGGGGCTGAGACAAGCACAGTCGCCATCATCCGTCCAGGGTAAATGGCACGCGGTAAACCGCGCCCTGGACAGCTGCCGTCGCCCGTGCTCGTTTATGCCCTTGCGGCGAACGGCTCTCAAACGGGTGAAGTTAATACCAGGGGGCAGGTTCAGCAGGTCCCCGCACAAAGTCAAAACCGCGGCCCCGGCAACTCAACGGGTGATGTTCTTTAAAAATCAGGAAAAAGAAAAATGCAGGATCCTTCATTGCGAACGTATCGGATCGCATTTCTGGGAAGCAATGCCAGCGGCAATCTGCCGATGTTTACCCGGGTGCAGGCCACGACCGGAAAACGGGCGATAAAAGCGTTTATTGAACGCTGTGAACCCGTCAAAGGCTGGTTTCTGGGCGCACCGGAAGACATTACCGATCAGGTTCAGAAGGAGGAAGAAGAGGCGGGAAGCAAACCGCAGGTACGAAAAAAGCAGGGTAAACCCTGCTTCTCCCACGCCGTAAAAATCGCACGAACGGTTTTTCCGGCTTCGTTAACTACCATAAGGAGTCAACTTTATGATCGTTTCTATTTTTTCACCTTCCGCAGGCGCTGTAAAGCCCCGTCGTCATTCGCGCATTCTGCGCGCAGATATCACCGCACCGGAGATTGATCCCGCTCTCAGAGCTTTCGGGCGTCATATCGCCAGAAGTCACCGCAAAGGGCGCGGTGTCCACATCCCCGCGATGAAAAATACCGCCCTCGGGCAGGTACTCCGCACGCTGGAACTGAAACGCGCATTTAACTGATGAGGTGAGCCGCCCCGCGAGGGGCGGCAACTGCAGGAAGGAGAAAACACAATGACACCGACTACCGCACAGATCATGACGGAAAATACCGTCAGCCAGACTTACCGGGCAACCTATTCACCCGATGATAATAAATTGCGACTTTACGCATCATTACGGCTCGATGAAGAAACGTATTCCCTGATCAACAAAGCAGGATTTCGCTGGGCGCCCAAACAGAAACTCTTTGTGGCGCCAGCCTGGACGCCGGGGCGGGAGGATGTCCTGCTTTCGCTCGCCGGTGATATCGAGGACGAGGACAGCACCCTGTTTGATCGCCAGGAGCAGCGCGCCGGGCGGTTCAGTGACTACAGTGACCGGCGGGCGGTTGAATCGGAGCAGGCGCTTGCGCATGTTGATTCGCTGGCATCGGCTGTCCCGCTGGGACAGCCGATCCTGGTAGGCCACCACAGCGAGCGCCGCGCGCGCCGGCATGCGCAGAAAATTGAGAGCGGCATGAAACGTGCCGTGATGCTGTTCGAGCGTGCGGAATACTGGGAACAGCGCGCGCAGGCCTCTCTGCGGCACGCAAAATACAAGGAGCGTCCGGATGTGCGTTACCGCCGTATCAAAAAAATCGAGGCGGAATGACGCAAGTCCCAAAAGCACATTGCCCGGTCTGAAAAGCATATGACGATGTGGCGTGCGCAGACGCTCGATCTGAAAATGGCGTTACTGGTCAGTAATTATGATCATATTCATGCCTGCTTTACGCTCGACAAATACCCCCGCCCGGCAGAGAAAAGCCAGTATGAGGGCTCGATGTCTCTCCATTCTGCCCTGTCGGAGGAGATCATTACTTTTGAACAGGCGCGTGATATTGCGATCCGCTGTCATGAGCGCACGATTAACCACCAACAGCGCTGGGTTAATCATTACCAGAACCGCCTGGCCTACGAACGCGCGATGCTCAATGAAAACGGTGGCGTTGTCACCCGAACACAGGAATTTGAACCAGGCGGGCAGGTACTGAGCCGGGGAGAATGGTTAACCATTCTCCGGGTTAACCGGAGTAAGGGGGAGGTGAGTTCAGTCGAAACGCCCGGTTATCGCTTTCTGGGCTACAGCGGCACGATGAAACTCACGCCCGACCGTATCACGGACTACAAAGCCCCGACAGCGGAGGAAGCCAGCGACGCGAAGAAAGCGGCGAAGCGCCCACCGATCGTCAATTATCCGGGGGAAGGGTTCCGGGAAATGACAAAAGCCGAGTGGGCGAAATTACCCGCTGATTATAAAGGCGTGCGGGGTGCTGCAGAAACCGAAACACACGGCGCCTACCGCTTCCGCCGGTGCATGACGCACGGTTGTACGCTCGTGAATGTGTATATCACAGACATGAAAACCGTTGAAATTCCGAAAAAATAGCAGGAAGGCTCCCCGGCATCTTGCCGGGGAGGTCAGGGAGTACATTCATGCATCATGACCTTAAACACCGTATTCAGGCGATGCGGGTCAAACTGGAAGGGCGCGCCCCTGTCGCTGAAATTCAGGGTAGCTCGCAACTTTTTGTCACCCCCTCCCCGGAATGTCGCCGGCTGGTTGAGCTGGCTGATGTCCGGGAAACCGATCGCATTCTGGAACCCAGTGCCGGAACGGGCGCCATACTGCAGGCGATCAGGGATGCAGTCCCCCGGGCGAAGTGTGACGCCGTGGAGCTGCACGCCGGGTTAGCCCGTCACCTGCAGGCGCATTTCCCGGAGGTCCGGATCTGGTGCGGAGATTTTCTCGAATATCATCCGGAGCGCCGGTATACACGAATTATCATGAATCCGCCGTTTAATCGCGGTGATGATATCCGGCATATCCGGCGGGCATTAACTCTGCTTGAGCCTGGCGGGATTCTGACGGGCATATGTCTGGACGGGCCGCGTCAGCAAAAGGCGCTGGAGTCCCTGGCGGACGTCTGGGAGCCGTTGCCACGGGGAACATTCACGTATACCCAGGTAGCGACCGCCATTCTCAGAATAACCGTCTGATGACACGTTAAGCCGGCGGGGCACCTGTCCCCGTCTGGCCGCGCCTCGAAAGACCGCGCGCCTGCGGCGCCGGGAAAACCGGGCCGCGCTGACGCGCCGCCCGCATTTCCTTTTCGCGTCTTCCCTGTTTGCTGCCTGCTGTTTGCCTGCTTCCTCTTCTTCTCCCTGCTGTGATGCCTCTTTTTAAACCTTAAAGGCTTTAAAAGCACACCCGCACTGGACACCTTCGGCTCCCGGCCAGCTGCGCT
>NZ_JBMEZZ010000017.1:0-83593 GCF_048822415.1 Klebsiella sp. C360 | reverse complement strand
GTTCGCTCGCTTTTCCATCAAGACGCTGTTTAAACGCCCTGTTTGCGGATCATTTGCGCGATTTCTCGGGCAAATCGGGAGACCTGTTGCCAGTCGGTATAGACCACTTCTTTACGGGTATCCGTTTCGCCCCCGGTCATTTTCATAATCAGGCGGATCATAAACCGATCGTACCAGCGGTAACGCGGGTAACGTAGCGCCCCGGCAAACACCGCGCAGCTCTGCGGCTGCCACGGCGAGTTGAGCAGAAACTTGCGCGTATAGCTGTTGGTCTGCGGCGTGCGCTTCTCGGGTTTGCGCGCAACCAGGTTCACCGAAAAGAATGCCCCCGGCAGCGCCTGCAATGCTGCAAGGTGCTTTTTCACAAAGCGGTCCACCGCCGGATGAAAGTGTCCGTAGCGAATCGACGCGCCAATCACCACGCGATCATAATGATGCCATTCCACGTCATCGGTACGGTTCAGATTCAGGGTGTCCGCATCGATACCCAGCTCTTTAAGCTCAGAGGCGAGAAACGAAGCGATTTCACGTGTCTGCCCGTCGCGGGTGGAAAAGAGAATTAAAGTTTTCACGAGCACTCCTGTTATTCGCGCCAGAAAGTGGGAGTAAAGAGCACCAGTAAGGTGAACACTTCCAGACGACCAAACAGCATATTAGCAATCAGGATCCATTTCGCGACCGGGTTCATGGTAGCAAAGTTGTCCGCGACGACGCCGAGCCCAGGCCCGAGGTTGTTCAATGTCGCCACCACAGAGGCGAAAGCGGAGAAGTCATCCACCCCGGTGGCGATAATAGCCAGCATACTAATGATAAAGACCAGCGCATAGGCAGAGAAGAATCCCCATACCGCTTCCAGAATACGTTCCGGCAGCGCGCGGTTACCTAATTTAATGCTATACACCGCATTCGGGTGAACCAGACGCTTAAGCTCACGGTTGCCCTGCTTGAACAGCAACAGGATACGGATAACCTTTAAGCCACCGCCCGTGGAGCCTGCGCAGCCGCCGATAAATGCGGAGCACAGCAGAAGCACCGGCAGGAACAGCGGCCAGCGCGCAATGCTATCGGTGGTGAATCCCGCGGTGGTCGCCATCGACACCACCTGGAAAAACGCCTGATTCAGCGTCGTCAGCACCGAGCCGTACACGTTATGAAGCCATAGCACCAGCGTACAGACGATGACCAGCGTCAACTGGACGCCAATGAACATTCGAAACTCAGGGTCGCGCCAGTACACCTTCAGGCTGCGCCCGCTCAACAACGAAAAATGCAGACCGTAGTTACAGCCGGAGATCAGCAGGAAGATGGCAATGATGGAGTTGATCATCGGGCTGTTGAAATAGCCGACGCTGGCATCGTGAGTCGAGAAACCGCCGATGGCGATGGTGGCGAAGCTGTGCCCTATCGCATCGAAGGCCGGCATACCGGCAAACCAGAGCGCCAATGCGCAGGCGACCGTCAGTAACACATAGATGAGCCACAATGTTTTTGCCGTCTCGGCGATGCGCGGGCGCATCTTGTTATCTTTCAGCGGGCCGGGCATTTCCGCACGGTAGAGCTGCATCCCCCCGACGCCGAGGATAGGCAGAATCGCCACCGCCAGCACAATGATCCCCATGCCGCCGAACCACTGCAGCATCTGCCGGTAAAAGAGGATAGCGTGCGGGAGCGAGTCCAGCCCCACCAGGGTGGTCGCCCCGGTCGTCGTCAGGCCGGAAAATGACTCGAAGAAGGCATCCGTCACCGTCAGGTTCGGCTGTTCGGCGAAAATAAAGGGCAAGGCCCCTACGCTACCCAGCACGGTCCAGAACAGCACCACGATGAGAAATCCTTCACGGGATTTCAGTTCGCCCTTTTGCTTACGGTTCGGCCACCACAGCATGGAGCCGATCGCCAGAGCGACAAAAAAAGTTTGAGTGAAGGCCCGTCCCGCGCCATCGCGATATATCAGGGCCACTAATCCCGGGACGATCATCGTCCCCGAAAACAAGATGACCAGCAGTCCAACGATTCGGGTTATGGCGCGAAAATGCATCTCTGGCGCTTCCTTTGATAGGCAAAAAAACAGAGGGGATTATTCGTTAATCTTCAGCAATTGCAATGAACCGCGACTAAAATCAGCCAGTTTTGCTGAAAAAGCCGCCACTTCAGCCTGGGGAAGCGCCACGCGCAGCCGAACCGACGCCAGATATTCGCTTTCAACGACGTTGCCGGAAAATTGGGCGAGCAGCGCTTCGACGCCGGCCAGTTGCCCATATTCACATTGCAAAGTATATGCCGTTAACGGCGTCTTGCGCAGTGTCGTCAACTGCGCCAGCGCCTGATGAACACCGCCGCCATAGGCTTTCACCAGGCCGCCGGTGCCCAGCAGGATACCACCGTAGTAACGCACGACGACAGCGGTTATCTCGCCGACGCCGCTTCCCATCAGCTGCGCCAGCATCGGTTTACCCGCCGTTCCCGCCGGTTCGCCATCATCAGAAAACCCAAGCTGTTGCGAATCATCAGGCGGTCCGGCGACCCACGCCACGCAGTGGTGACGGGCATCGGGGTGATCCGCTCTGACGGACTCGACAAAGGCTTTCGCCGCCGCCACGCCTTCGGTATGCGCCAACAACGTGATAAAACGGCTCTTTTTGATCTCCTCAACGACGGAAACGGGCGCCGCCGGGATTAACCAGCTCTCCATTAGGCCAGCTTCAGATCGCGCGTCATGTTTTCGATACTGTTTTCGTGAACCACCACATTATCTTCGATACGGATCCCGCCGAATGGCTTCATGGCGTCAATTTTTTGCCAGTTGAAGTGTTTGCTGAACGGGCCTTCACGCCACGGCGCCAGTAACGACTCGATAAAGTAGATGCCGGGTTCAATGGTCAACACCATACGCGGCTCGATAATACGGGTGCAGCGCAGATACGGGTATTTCGCTGGCGCCGCCAGATGCGTACCGGAGTCGTCTTGCATAAAGCCAGCAACATCATGCACCTGCAGACCCAGCGGATGACCAATCCCGTGCGGCATAAATGGCCCGGTCAGATCGTTTTCCACCATCGCCTCTTCGCTCATGTCAGTGACTAACTGGTGTTTACGCAGCAGCTTCGCAATACGCTGGTGGAACTGGATATGGTAATCGACATAGCGAGTCCCGGCTTTCATGGTGCTAATCAGCGCCAGCTGCTCGTCGTTAACGTCTTTAATCAGATGGGCGAAATCGTTATCGCTGTGTGCCGCCCAGGTCCGCGTCAGATCCGCAGCATAGCCGTTATATTCCGCACCGGCGTCGAGCAGGAAACTGCGCATTTCCGCCGGAGCGCGGTGGTCCAGTTTAGTGTAGTGCAGGACAGAAGCATGCTCGTTCAGCGCCACGATGTTACTGTAAGGCACGTCGGTATCGCGGTGTCCGGTTGCGGTAAGATAGGCCTGATTGATATCGAATTCGCTCATCCCGGACTGAAAAGCTTCATAGGCCGCACGATGACCATTCACCGCCGACTTCTGCGCTTCACGCATACAGGCCAGCTCGTAATCGGTTTTGTAAGCCCGGTAGTAATGCAGATAATCGATAACCCCTTTCGGGTTGATCTTATCCGCGGCGATTCCCAGACCCAGCGCGCGCTCCGGCACCGGCCCGATATAACCAATATTTCCGCGAGCGGCAGGCAGTTGGCTGCCGATGCCATCGGCCTTCGGCAGCGCGACCACATCGACCTCTTCGGTCCAGAACGAGGTCGGCAGAGGCTCAACGTTATGCCAGTAATCAACCGGCAGATAGAACCACAGCTTCGGTTTATTCACACCGTCCACCAGCAACCAGCAGTTAGGCACCTGAGTCACCGGCACCCAGGCTTTGAACTGCGGATTGACCTTGAACGGGTATGGATGGTCATCAAGGAAGACGTTAACCAGCTCGCCGGAGTGAATCAGCAGAGCATCCATCTGAAAATGGGACAGGACGTCGCGGGTACGTTCTTGTAGGGTAACAATATGATTTTTATAGAGCGCGGCCAGGGATTCCATCTTTTGTCCTTTGCTTTTATGGGATCGTGATACTCCGCATCTTAGCACATCGACCTGCGTGCGGGTGATTTCCACCGGATGTGATCCGACCAGCAATTATTTAAAGAGTAATTTGCAATTCTTTAACATAAATTCCACACTCCGTTTCATCTGGTATGACCAGATCATATTGCTGGATTCAGGAGACTGACATGCTCTACAAAGGCGACACCCTGTACCTCGACTGGCTGGAAGATGGCATCGCCGAACTGGTGTTCGATGCCCCAGGTTCGGTCAACAAGCTTGATACCGCAACCGTAGCCAGCCTCGGTCATGCGCTGGACGTACTGGAAAAACAAAACGATCTCAAAGGCCTGATGCTGCGCTCTGAAAAAGCGGCGTTTATCGTCGGCGCGGATATTACGGAATTCCTCTCACTGTTCCTGGTCCCTGAGGAGCAGTTAAGCCAATGGCTGCATTTTGCTAACAGCGTCTTCAACCGTCTGGAAGATCTTCCGGTCCCCACTGTCTCCGCCGTCAACGGTTACGCGCTGGGCGGCGGTTGTGAATGCGTCCTGGCGACCGATTATCGCCTGGCGACGCCGGATCTGCGCATTGGTCTGCCGGAAACCAAACTCGGCATTATGCCAGGCTTCGGCGGCTCAGTCCGTTTGCCGCGCCTGCTCGGCGCCGACAGCGCGCTGGAGATCATTGCTGCCGGGAAAGATGTCGGTGCCGATCAAGCGCTGAAAATCGGCCTGGTGGATGGCGTAGTTGCTGCCGACAAACTGCGCGACGGCGCGCTGGCGATCCTGCGCCAGGCGATTCAGGGCGACCTGGACTGGAAAGCGAAACGTCAACCGAAGCTGGAGCCGCTGAAGCTCAGCAAAATTGAAGCGACGATGAGTTTCACCATCGCCAAAGGCATGGTCGCGCAAACCGCCGGGAAGCATTATCCGGCGCCGATCACCGCGGTGAAAACCATTGAAGCCGCCGCGCGTCTTGGTCGTGAAGAGGCCCTGGTGCTGGAAAATAAAAGCTTTGTCCCGCTGGCTCATACCAATGAGGCCCGCGCGCTGGTCGGTATCTTCCTCAACGACCAGTACGTCAAAGCGAAAGCGAAAAAACTGACCAAAGATGTCGAAACGCCGAAGCAGGCCGCCGTCCTGGGCGCGGGCATTATGGGCGGCGGCATCGCTTATCAGTCGGCGTGGAAAGGCGTGCCGGTCATCATGAAGGACATCAACGATAAATCGCTGACGCTCGGCATGACCGAAGCGGCGAAGCTACTGAATAAACAGCTGGAACGCGGCAAAATCGACGGTCTGAAGCTGGCCGGAGTAATAAGCACCATTCAGCCAACGCTGGAGTATAGCGGTTTTGATCGCGTGGACGTGGTCGTTGAAGCGGTGGTGGAAAACCCGAAAGTGAAGAAAGCGGTGCTGGCGGAAACGGAAGATAAAATCCGCCCGGATACCGTGCTGGCGTCCAACACCTCAACGATCCCCATCAGCGAGCTGGCCAGCGTTCTGCAGCGCCCGGAAAACTTCTGCGGCATGCACTTCTTTAACCCGGTACATCGCATGCCGCTGGTAGAAGTGATCCGCGGCGAAAAAACCTCGGATAATACCATTGCCAAAGTCGTCGCCTGGGCCAGCAAAATGGGCAAGACGCCAATCGTGGTCAATGATTGTCCCGGTTTCTTCGTCAACCGCGTGCTGTTCCCCTACTTCGCCGGCTTCAGCCAGCTGCTGCGCGACGGGGCGGATTTCCGCAAAGTCGACAAAGTGATGGAGAAACAGTTTGGCTGGCCGATGGGCCCGGCCTATCTGCTGGACGTGGTCGGCATCGACACCGCGCACCATGCTCAGGCGGTCATGGCGGCGGGATTCCCGCAGCGGATGCAGAAAGATTATCGCGACGCCATCGACGCCCTGTTTGACGCCAACCGTTTCGGCCAGAAGAACGGCCTCGGCTTCTGGCGCTATAAAGACGACAGCAAAGGTAAGCCGAAGAAAGAAGAAGATGCCGCCGTCGACAGCCTGCTGGCCGACGTCAGCCAGCCGAAGCGCGATTTCAGCGATGAAGAGATTATCGCCCGCATGATGATCCCGATGGTTAACGAAGTCGTCCGCTGCCTGGAAGAAGGCATTATCGCCAGCCCGGCGGAAGCGGATATGGCGCTGGTATACGGCCTCGGCTTCCCTCCGTTCCACGGCGGCGCCTTCCGCTGGCTGGATACCATCGGCAGCGCGAAGTATCTCGATATGGCGCAGCAGTACCAGCACCTTGGGCCGCTGTATGAAGTCCCTGCCGGTCTGCGTGACAAAGCGCGCCATAACGAAGCGTATTATCCCCAGGTAGAGCCAGCCCGTCCGGTTGGCGCTCTGAAAACGGCTTAAGGAGTCACAATGGAACAGGTTGTCATTGTCGATGCTATTCGCACCCCGATGGGCCGTTCAAAGGGCGGCGCATTTCGCCACGTGCGCGCGGAAGACCTCTCCGCGCACCTGATGCGTAGCCTGCTGTCGCGCAACCCGTCGCTTGAGGCAAGCGCAATAGACGATATCTACTGGGGCTGCGTGCAGCAAACCCTCGAGCAGGGTTTTAACATCGCCCGTAACGCGGCGCTGCTGGCGGAGATCCCGCATTCGGTACCGGCAAACACGGTTAACCGTCTGTGCGGTTCTTCCATGCAGGCGCTGCACGATGCCGCACGCATGATCATGACCGGCGATGCCAGCGTTTGCCTGATTGGCGGCGTGGAGCACATGGGCCATGTGCCGATGAGCCACGGCGTCGATTTCCACCCGGGCCTGAGTCGCAACGTGGCGAAGGCGGCAGGGATGATGGGGCTGACCGCTGAAATGCTGGCGCGTCTGCACGGCATTAGCCGGGAAATGCAGGATCAGTTCGCCGCGCGCTCCCACGCCCGCGCCTGGGCTGCGACCCAGTCCGGCGCATTCAAAGCCGAGATTATCCCCACCGGCGGCCACGATGCCGATGGCGTACTGAAGTCCTTTAACTATGACGAAGTGATCCGCCCGGAAACCACCGTCGAGACGCTGTCTACCCTGAGGCCGGCGTTTGACCCGGTGACCGGTACGGTAACGGCGGGTACCTCTTCCGCCCTTTCCGATGGCGCGGCGGCGATGCTGCTGATGAGCGAAAGTCGCGCCCGCGAACTGGGGCTGAAGCCACGCGCCCGCGTCCGTTCGATGGCGGTGGTCGGCTGCGACCCGTCCATTATGGGCTATGGCCCGGTTCCCGCCTCGAAGCTGGCGCTGAAAAAAGCGGGCTTATCCACCAGCGATATCGACGTCTTTGAAATGAATGAGGCCTTTGCCGCGCAGATCCTGCCGTGCATTAAAGATCTGGGCCTGATGGAGCAGATCGATGAGAAGATCAACCTTAACGGCGGGGCGATCGCGCTCGGTCATCCGCTGGGTTGTTCCGGGGCGCGTATTAGCACCACGTTGATCAATCAGATGGAGCGTAAAGATGCCCAGTTCGGCCTCGCCACCATGTGCATTGGCCTGGGACAAGGGATCGCCACCGTGTTTGAGCGGGTGTAAATTTACAAAAGGGTATCTCACAGCCAATGGCGTCAGAACAAGGCGGCAAGCGAGCGAATCCCGATAAGCTTACTGAAGTAAGTGATTCGGGTGAGCGAGCGCAGCCGACGCAGTTATGACGTCATTGGCGAAGAGAGACAGTTTAGTTGCCGTTCTTCCCGCCTGTCAGGGGCGGGTTTTTTATTTGCAGATATCAGATAAAAGCAAACGCGTCGCCAAACAGGCGATCTTCGCGCGCGCCGCGTTCATTGCAGAACAGGTCGCGAGCAATCTTGGCCATCTCAAAACGCCCGGCAATATAGATATCGTGATCGGCCAGGGTACCGTAATCCTGCAGCACCGCGGTCAGCACGGTGCCGGAACGCCCACGCCAGCCCTCTTCCGGCTGCTCAACCACCGGCTCAATGCGCAGATTCGGATGTTTGACGCTCAAGGCTTCCAGCTCAGCCAGATCGTACAGATGTTTGGTCTCGCGGCCGCCCCAGTAAATCGCGATATCGCGCTGAGGATTGCGTGACAGCGCGGTCAGCAGAATAGAACGCACATAAGAGAAGCCGGTGCCGCCGGCAATCAAAATCAGCGGGCGGTCTTCATCTTCACGCAGCCAGGCTTCGCCATGCGGGATATCAACCTCAATTTCGCGCTCTTTCAGGATGCGATCCATGACCGCCATCGCGTACAGATTGAGCTCCGAGGCGCCGATATGCAGTTCGATAAATTCCTGTTCCGCCGGCGTGGAGGCCATGGAGAATGGGCGTTTGTCGCGCTCATCCATTACCACCATCAGATACTGGCCAGCGCGGAAAGAGAATGCCGCTTCCGGTACTAATCGAACACGATACACGGTATCGGTAATCGCCTCCACCGAGGTCACTTTACAGCTTAAGGTTGTCATGCGTCCCCTCTGTCGGGTCTATAGAGCAAAACAGCGGCGTTAGCCCCGCTTACTGTTGTTTAAAGATGGCCAGATCATCCCAGATGGCGTCAATGCGCGCCGTGACGGCAGGATCTTTTTTGATTGGGCGACCCCATTCACGCTGGGTTTCGCCAGGCCATTTATTGGTGGCATCCAGCCCCATTTTTGAACCCAGGCCGGAAACCGGCGAGGCAAAATCCAGATAATCAATTGGCGTATTCTCTACCAGTACCGTATCACGAGCCGGGTCCATACGGGTAGTGATCGCCCAAATCACATCGTTCCAGTCGCGGGCGTTGACATCGTCATCGCAGACAATCACGAATTTGGTGTACATAAACTGGCGCAGGAACGACCAGACGCCCATCATCACGCGCTTGGCATGGCCTGCATACTGTTTTTTCATCGTCACCACTGCCAGGCGGTAGGAGCACCCTTCCGGCGGCAGATAGAAATCGACGATTTCCGGAAACTGTTTTTGCAGGATCGGGACGAAGACTTCATTCAGCGCCACGCCCAGCACCGCAGGCTCATCCGGCGGACGGCCGGTATAGGTCGAATGATAAATGGCGTCTTCACGTTGGGTAATATGGGTGACCGTAAACACCGGGAACTGGTCTACTTCATTGTAGTAGCCGGTATGGTCGCCATACGGACCTTCCGGCGCCATCTCCCCGGCCTCGATATAACCTTCCAGCACAATCTCTGCGCTGGCAGGCACTTCAAGATCGTTCGAGACGCATTTCACCACTTCGGTTTTGGTACCGCGCAGCAGCCCGGCAAAGGCATATTCCGACAACGTATCCGGCACCGGGGTCACCGCGCCAAGAATGGTCGCTGGGTCGGCGCCGAGCGCCACAGAAACCGGGAAGCGTTCGCCCGGACGCGCCGCGCTCCACTCCTGGAAATCCAGTGCGCCGCCGCGATGAGACAGCCAGCGCATAATCAGTTTGTTTTTGCCAATCAGCTGCTGGCGATAAATCCCCAGGTTCTGCCGCTCTTTGTGCGGCCCGCGGGTCACCGTCAGCCCCCAGGTGATCAGCGGCGCGGCATCGTCCGGCCAGCAGGTCATAATCGGGATTTTCCTCAGGTCGACGTCATCGCCCTGGATGATTTTTTGCTGGCAGGGGGCGCCGCGCAGACGTTTGGTCGGCATATTCAGCACTTGCTTAAACTGCGGCAGCTTATCAAACAGATCGCGGAAACCTTTGGGCGGCTCAGGCTCTTTCAGAAAGGCTAACAGCTTACCCACCTCGCGCAGCGAACTGACGTCCTCCTGACCCATCCCCAGCGCCACGCGCCGCGGCGTGCCGAACAGGTTGCACAGCACCGGCATGCTATAGCCTTTCGGATTCTCAAACAGCAACGCCGGACCGCCAGCGCGCAGGGTGCGGTCGGCAATTTCGGTGATTTCCAGGTGGGGATCGACCGGCAGAGTGATACGTTTTAGTTCGCCCTGTTGTTCCAGGAGTGTCAGAAAGTCGCGAAGATCGTGATATTTCATGAAAGTGTTATTGACCTCTCTACAGGCGGCTAATTATACGGTGTTCAACGGCGAGATGCTGTAATTTTGTTAAATTAGCGTGAAAGAACGCTGAAATTTGGATTTCAATTATAATGGCTTTCGCGATTACACCAGCCATTTGTTATGCTTGCCGTTATTAGAAGTGGAATGAGTCATTATGCAAGCCTGGTACTTACTGTATTGCAAACGTGGGCAGCTACAACGAGCCCAGGAACATCTGGAACGTCAGTCAGTTAACTGCCTGATGCCGACGATTGCGCTGGAAAAAATCATTCGCGGTAAACGCACCATGGTCAGCGAACCGCTGTTTCCGAACTACCTGTTTATTGAGTTCGATCCAGAGGTGATTCATACCACCACCATCAGCGCCACACGCGGGGTTAACAACTTCGTGCGCTTTGGCGCCCTACCCGCTATCGTCCCTTCGGCGGTCATCCATCAGCTCTCTATCTATAAACCGGAAGGCATCACCGACCCGGAAACGCCGCATGAGGGCGATAGCGTACTGATCACCGACGGCGCGTTCGAAGGCTTACAGGCTATCTTTACCGAGCCGGACGGTGAAGCACGCTCTATGTTGCTGTTAAACCTGCTGAATAAGCAAGTCCTGCAGAGCGTAAAAAACACCGATTTCCAGAAAATCTAAGCGCCGATAACGTCGACGCCAAACAGCGCTCTGACGTTTGCGTCCGTTTGCGCCTCAAGCCACTGCGCCTCCTCGCCGCGCCAGGCCGCGACGCTGGCCAGGATATGCGGCAAATACGCGGGCTCGTTACGACGCGAGGTGGGTTTCGGCTTGAGGTCGCGCGGCAGCAGATAGGGCGCATCGGTCTCCAGCAGCAGACGTTCCGCCGGGATCGCCGGCAGTAGCTCTCGCAGCTCGAGCCCGCGCCGCTCATCGCACACCCAACCGGTAATGCCGATAAACAGCCCCAGATCCAGACATTCCTGCACCTCGCTGCGGCTGCCGGTAAAGCAGTGCAGCACCGCGCCCGGGATCTTCCCAAGCCAGGGTTTAAGTAGCGTCAGAAACCGGTCGTGGGCGTCGCGGCAGTGTAAAAACACCGGCATCGACAGCTCGGCGGCCAGCGCCAGTTGGGCGCTGAATGCCGCCTCCTGCTCCTGCGGCGTGGAGAAATTACGATTAAAATCCAGACCACATTCCCCTATCGCCACCACCTGCGGCTCGCGGGCAAGGACATAAATCGCCTCGGCGACCGCTGGCGTCCAGCTGCTGCCGTCATGGGGATGAACCCCCGCCGTGGACCAGCAGCCGGCGTAATGGCTCGCCATTCTCTGCGCCTGCTGGCTCTCCGGCAAATTTGTGCCGGTCAGCAGCATGCCGTGGACCCCCGCCGACCGGGCGCGCGCCACCACCTCATCATGGTCGCGGGCAAACTGCGAACTGGTCAGATTAACGCCGATATCAAACATGATCGCTCCATATGACAACCGCCCTGACGGGCGGTTGGCGGTATTACTCTTCTCTGTGCTCAGCGGCTTCAGCTTCGGCCGCGGCATCGTCATCGCGCGTCAGGCGCTTCCCGGTGTAGAAGCGGGCGAAGAACACCCCGACTTCAAACAGACAGTACATCGGAATGGCCAGCAGCGTCTGCGAGAACACGTCCGGCGGCGTCAGCAGCATGCCCACCACGAAGGCGCCCACCAGCACATACGGCCGTTTTTTGCGCAGCTCTTCCGGCGTAGTGACGCCCATCCAGCAGAGCAGCACAATGGCGACCGGCACCTCAAAAGAGACCCCGAACGCCATAAACAGCGCCATCACGAAGTCGAGATAGCTGCGGATATCGGTCGAGACCAGCACCCCCTCCGGGGCAGCATGGGTCAGAAAGCCGAACGCCAGCGGAAACACGACAAAATACGCGAAAGCCATGCCGATATAGAACAGCAGCGTGCTGGAGACCAGCAAGGGCACCACCAGCCGGCGCTCGTGCTTATACAGCGCCGGCGCGACGAAGGCCCATACCTGATACAGAATAATCGGCACCGACAGGATCACCGACACCATAAAGGTCAGCTTTATCGGCGTAAAGAAAGGTGAAGCGACATCGGTGGCGATCATCGTCGCGCCTACCGGCATCTTGCTGATAAGCGGGGCCGAGACCAGCTGATAGATATCATTGGCGAAATAGACCAGCGCCAGGAAGATCACCAGGATAGCAATGATGCTGTTGAGCAGACGCTTGCGCAGCTCAATCAGATGCGAAATTAGCGGTTGTGTATCGTCTACGCCCATGTTTACGGTTTATCACTCGATGCGGGGGAAGAATGGGGGGCAGCCGCCGTAGCGGATGTTTTCTCTGCCGGTGAAGCGGGTTGCTCGTCGGCCACGGGCTCTGGCGCATGAGCCGGAGCGCTGGCCTGATGTTCGGCCGTCGCCGGCGTGACGTCCTGCCGCTGCGCTTCGCTGCCTTTCACCACCGGATTATGGATGGTATTCGCTTCGTCGCTGGCCTTTTCCGGATCGTGGGCGCTATAGGAGCGCTTCATCGACTCCGCGGCCTCGCGCAGCTCGTCCATAGAGGCTTTCAGCTCCGGCGTCAGGTTATTCAGGCTGGCCTTTTCCACCTTCTTGAGGCTCTCCTGGAACTCCTGCAGTTTTAGCTCCTGAGCCAGCTCATTCTGCACCGTGGTCGCCAGCGACCGTAGCGTACGGATCCAGCCAACCACCGTTTTAACCGCGACGGGAAGCCGCTGTGGCCCCAGAACAATGAGGCCAATTACAAACACCAGCAGTAGTTCACTAAAACCAATATCGAACACGAGTTACACCTGCTCTTTGTCGTGGCGTTTTGTCTCGTCTTTTTTTGCATCATCCTGTTTGTCGGCGATAGTTTTCGCCGTGAAATCTGCGTCTGGCGCCGACTTTTCGGGTTTATCATCATCACTCATGGCTTTTTTAAAGCCTTTGATGGATGCCCCTAAGTCTGACCCCAGTGAGCTCAGCTTCTTCGTCCCGAAAAGCAGAACTACGATGACGACAACAATTAATAACTGCCAAATACTGATACCACCCATACACGTTCCCCTATGACAGATGATGAATTATGTGGACGCATTATACACGCCATCCTGCCAGCCGCCTCGCCGTCAGGCCACCGGCATGATTTTGCGCAAATAAGCCTGCGTCATGAAGTGGCGAACCGATCAGCGGGTTTTTCGCCAGCCAATCAGCCAGGTCACGACACCGCCGGCCATCAGCCAGCCGGGCATCATTCCCCACTCAGGGCGATGGATAAAGAGCAGCGTACCACTGAGCAATAAAACCGCGCCTATACCAAACAGATAACGGGATTGGCCCTGGCGCACATGACGCACATGCATATCCCGCACGATAGTATCGACGCTGGTCTGCAGCTGTTTGCTCTGCTGCAGGCTCTGATACACCAGCTCAGGTATTTCAGGCATTCTTTCGATCCAGAACGGCGCTTTGTCTTTAAACGCGCGCACCAGCGCCGGAATACCGACCTGATCTTTGATCCACGACTCAAGGAAAGGCTTCGCCGTTTTCCACAAGTCTAACTGAGGATAGAGCTGCCGGCCTACCCCTTCTACGTAAAGTAATGTCTTCTGTAGCAAAACAAGCTGCGGCTGGACTTCCATATTGAAGCGCCGCGCGGTGTTGAACAGATTAAGCAGCACGTGGCCGAAGGAGATCTCCGCCAGCGGCTTCTCAAAGATGGGCTCGCAGACCGTGCGGATCGCGAACTCAAACTCTTCGACATTGGTGTCCGGCGGAACCCAACCGGAGTCGACGTGCAGTTCGGCAACCTTACGATAATCGCGGTTGAAAAAGGCGATAAAGTTTTCCGCCAGATAGCGCTTATCTTCTTTGTTCAGCGAGCCGACAATGCCGCAATCGATGCCGATATACTGCGGATCTTCCGGGTGCTCGTAGCTGACGAATATGTTGCCAGGGTGCATATCAGCATGGAAAAAACTGTCGCGGAACACCTGGGTGAAGAAGACCTGCACGCCCCGCTCCGCCAGCAACTGCAGGTTGGTTCCCTGAGCCTCCAGCGCCTCGACGTCGGACACCGGAATGCCGTAGATGCGCTCCATCACCATCATGCTTTCGCTGCAGTAGTCGGGGTACACCTCCGGCACATACAGCATCGGGCTGTCTTCGAAATTACGCCGCAGCTGAATGGCGTTAGCGGATTCCCGCAGCAGGTTCAGCTCGTCCAGCAGCGTTTTTTCATACTCACGAACCACCTCCTGCGGGCGCAAACGGCGGCCGTCAGGCAGCAGACGCGGCACCCAGCGCGCCAGGCGGTAGATGAGCTTCATGTCCGCTTTAATGATCGGCAAAATATCCGGACGGATAACCTTGATCACCACCTCTTTGCCGTTCTCTTTCAGACGCGCGGTATGCACCTGGGCGATAGACGCCGAGGCTAACGGCTCAACGGAGAAATCATCAAACCAGGCCTCCACCGGCAGGCCACCCATCGCTTTCTCTATCTGCTGCTGCGCGAGCTTCCCGTCAAAGGGCGCCACGCGGTCCTGCAACAGCGCCAGCTGATCGGCAATATGCGGCGGAAAGAGATCCCGCCGCGTGGACAGCATCTGGCCGAATTTAATCCACACCGGCCCCAGCTCCTGAAGCGCCAGCCGCAGACGGGCGCCAAGGGGTTGATCCTGATGGCGGTTTGGCATCCAGAACAGCATCCGCCGCCAGATACGCAGCGGCAGCGTGATCCGCATTTTGGGGATGAGCTCATCGAGCCCGTAGCTCAAAAAGGTGTGGACGATGAAATACAGGCGCCGTAATTCTCCTGGCGTCATTTGCCCTCCAGCGTTTCCAGCCGTTTTTCCAGTGCGGCCAGCGCGCGTTCAATAGCCGTCGTCTCTTCAGCAAACCAGGCCAGCTCCAGCGGCCCCGGCGCCAGGCGCCACTCTTCAGTGATCGCTTCCGCGACATAGCGCTGCTGGCGCTGCGCCCCTTTCAGTAAAAACTGAGCGCCGCCGCGGAGGACTTTACCGACGCCTTCGGCCACGATGTCGCCGGTGTAAGGCGCCAGCAGTTCAGCGGGATCGAACTCCGCCAGATCGCACAGGGTGACCATGTTCTGCACCACCTGCAGATCGCCCTGCACTTCCAGCTCGCCGCTGCGGATAAGCGCCGTGAGCTGCTGACGGTTGCGCAGTTTTGGCAGTACGCTGAGCCGGGTAATCACGGTGCAGTCGGCCTCTCCCTCCCAGGCGCTCAGGACATCAACCTGGCGTTCGCTGAACACCAGCACCACGGGCGTGGAGAAGTCCTGCAGCTGTACCCGCAATACCTTGCCCAGCAGGCGCTGGCGGGCGGGTTTTAGCGCTTTGTCGCGCCAGAGGAAAGTATTCAGCGCCGTTTCAATGCCAGCGGTCACCAGGGGTGTGAAAGGCATAGCGTCCCTCCTGTCAGAACTTGTAACCGCGATGCAAAGCAACGATACCTGCCGTCAGGTTGTAGTAGTCCACGCTTTCGAAGCCTGCATCCTGCATCATCCCTTTCAGGGATTCCTGGTCCGGATGCATACGGATCGACTCCGCCAGGTAGCGATAGCTGTCGCCGTCTTTTGCCACCAGCTCGCCCACCTTCGGCAGGATATGGAAGGAGTAAGCGTCGTAGGCTTTGCTCAGCGGTTCAATAATGGGTTTAGAAAACTCCAGCACCAGCAGACGTCCGCCCGGCTTCAGCACGCGGTACATCGAACGCAGCGCTTTCTCTTTGTCGGTCACGTTACGCAGACCGAAAGAGATGGTGATACAGTCAAAGGTATTATCAGCAAACGGCAGGGCTTCCGCGTTGGCCTGAACATACTCAACGTTACCCACGATGCCGATATTGCGCAGCTTTTCGCGGCCCATTTTGAGCATTGAATCATTGATATCAGCAAGCATAACGCGGCCGGTTTCCCCTACCAGACGGGAAAACTTAGCCGTCAAATCACCGGTACCCCCCGCCAGATCCAGCACGGTCTGCCCGCGACGTACACCGCTGCAGTCGATGGTGAAACGCTTCCACAAACGATGGATACCAAACGACATTAAGTCATTCATCACATCATACTTTGCGGCGACAGAATGGAATACATGTGCCACCATGTCCGCTTTCTGCTCTTTAGCGACCGTCTGAAAGCCAAAGTGCGTCGTTTCTTGTGAATCCTCAACCATCTTTATGCCTGCTTGCTTTTCAAGAAAATGTTCACTGAGTGTATCAGACTCAGCGCATTTCCCATACGTTTCAGCGTGGCGGAGCCGCCTCCCGGCTGTGCACCGCCTCGGCAGAGTCGGGCGAAAATGCGTCATTTTCCGGCAGGTTATCCTCCTCTTCGAGACGATATTGATCGTCCTGAGCAGTGGCTTGTTCGACTAAATCAGGATTAATCCCGCGCTTGACCTCCACGCCCAACCCGCGAAAAGCCTCCGCCTGAGCCAGCAGATTACCGCGCCCGGAAGCGAGCTTTTTCATCGCCTGGCGATAGTTCTCTTGCGCTTTATCCAGACTCTGGCCGATAGCGGACATATCGTCCACAAACAGGCGCATTTTGTCGTAAAGGCGCCCCGCCCGCTCGGCGATCTTCTGCGCGTTGCGGCTCTGGTGCTCATAACGCCACAGATTGGCGATGGTGCGCAGGGCCACCAGCAGCGTCGTCGGGCTGACCAGCATAATATTATTTTGCAGCGCCTCGCTGATGAGCTCGGGTTGACGATCAATGGCCAGCAGAAATGCCGGCTCGACGGGAATAAACATCAGCACATAGTCGAGGGAGCGCAGGCCCGGCAGTTGCTGATAATCCTTGCGTCCCAGCAGGCGAATATGATTACGCACCGAGGCAAGGTGCTCCTGCAGCGCGACTTCGCGGGTGTAGTCGTCCTCGGCGTTGAAATAGCGCTCATAGGCGACAAGGGTCATTTTGGCGTCGATAACCACGTCTTTACCCTGCGGCAGGCGCACGATGACGTCCGGTTGCATCCGCGAGCGGTTGTCGGTCTCGATGCTGACCTGGGTCTGGTACTCATAGCCTTCCCGCAGGCCGGAGGCTTCCAGCACGCGGGTGAGAACCACTTCCCCCCAGTTGCCCTGAGTTTTGTTATCGCCCTTCAGCGCTTTGGTCAGGTTCAGCGCCTCCTGCGCCATCTGCGCGTTCAGCTGCTGCAGGTTGCGGATCTCATGCGCCAGGGTGTGCCTTTCCCGCGCCTCCTGGCCGAAGCTCTCCTGCACCTGGCGGCGGAACCCGTCCAGCTGTTCGCGCAGCGGTGTCAGCAGGCCATGCAGGCTCTGGCGATTTTGCTCATCGACGCGTCGGTTGCTGTGTTCGAAAATGCGGTTGGCGAGGTTTTCAAACTGCTCGCTCAGGCGCTGCTCGCTGTTCACCATCTGGCGGATCTTATCTTCCGCATGCAGCTGGGTGGATTCGAGCCGGGTGGTAACCTCCCGCAGATCGGCCTCCAGCGAGGTATTGATATCCCGCAGGCTGCGCAGCTCGTTGTTCAGCAGCTCGCACTCTTCACGCCAGTGGGCTTCCTGTACCAGCTGCTGACGGGCGGCGCTCAGCTCAATATCCAGCTCTCGCCGCTCCTCGATAAGATCGGCCCGAATTTGATCGGCGCGCGCTTTGGTCGCCAGCCAGCCGACGATTAATCCAGCGGCCAGTGCGATAACCGCGCTGATAATAATGGAGAGATCCACGACGCCCCCTGCGATAACCTGATGACACAAAATAGAATTGTGCTGTACAAACGTCCAGTTTAAAAGGAATTTCCTGCGAGAGGCGACGCAAAAAAAAGGCCGGAGGATCCGGCCTGACAGGGAAAGCGTTGAATTACAGCAGACGGCGCGCCGCCTCCACGACGATTTTCACCGCGTGGCTTTCGGTTTGCTTCATGGTTTCGGCGTTAGGGATCTCTTGCTGGGTACGGTTAACGATAACCCCGGCTACCATCCCGGCGCGCAGACCCTGGCTGGCGCACATGGTCAGCAGCGTAGCGGATTCCATTTCATAGTTCATCACGCCCATCGCCTGCCACTCTTCCATGGAGCCTTTGAAGCGGCTCACTACGCGGCCGGAGAAGGTGTCGTAACGCTCCTGTCCCGGGTAGAAGGTATCCGAGGAAGCAGTCACGCCGATATGGGTGGTGGCGCCAATGGATTTCGCTGCTTCCACCAGCGCGGTGGTGCAGGCGAAATCTGCGACGGCCGGGAATTCCATCGGCGCGAAGTGCAGGCTGGCGCCGTCCAGACGAACGGAAGCGGTAGTCACCAGCACATCGCCAACATTGATGTGCGGCTGAATGGCGCCGGTGGTGCCAATGCGCAGGAAGGTACGCACGCCAAGCTGCGCCAGCTCTTCCACAGCGATAGACGTAGACGGGCCGCCGATGCCGGTGGAGCAGACGATCACCGGTTTGCCGTCCAGTTCCGCGCGCCAGGAGGTAAATTCGCGGTGAGATGCCAGCTTAACCGGCTTATCCATCAGCGCGGCGATCTTTTCCACACGCTCCGGATCGCCAGGGACGATAGCCAGCGTAGCCCCTTGTAAATCGTTCTTGGTGAGGCCGAGATGAAAAACATCAGACTTGGACATAAAAAACTCCTCTGTGGGTCGAATTATCAGCAGAAGCAAAACGGTACTGTACAGAAGCCCCTGGCAACATTTTGTGATGTTAGTCACCAAGAACAATAATGATTGCAGTTGTTTTTCAGTAAATAGTGATAAACATCACATTAACAAGTTATATTCATCGTCACTGAACAAAAGATAGCCGCTTTCAGGCACTGTGCTTTATTACCGCCCGAACTAAAGGTAAAGGGTCTATAGTTACTGATGCGCTAATAAATAAGGGTACGGAGAATACCATGACCACCACCAAGCAACCTGGATTCGCACCTGCAGCCTCGCCGCATGCCGCAACCGCCGTTCATACGCCGGAAGAGCATATTGTCGCCGGAGAGACCTCTATTCCCTCTCAGGGGGAAAACATGCCGGCTTACCATGCCCGCCCGAAAAACGCCGATGGCCCATTGCCGATCGTCATCGTGGTGCAGGAAATCTTCGGCGTGCATGAGCATATTCGCGATCTTTGTCGTCGCCTGGCGCAGGAAGGCTATCTGGCTATCGCGCCTGAATTGTACTTCCGTCAGGGCGATCCGAATGAGTATCACGATATCCCGACCCTGTTTAAAGAGCTGGTTACGAAGGTGCCGGACGCGCAGGTGCTGGCGGATCTCGACCACGTCGCCAGCTGGGCGGCGCGCCATGGCGGCGATGCCCATCGTCTGCTGATCACCGGCTTCTGCTGGGGCGGACGTATCACCTGGCTATATGCTGCCCATAACCCGCAGTTGAAGGCGGCGGTAGCCTGGTACGGCAAACTGGTAGGAGAAAAATCGCTGAATTCGCCAAAACACCCGGTGGATATCGCCGTCGATCTCAACGCCCCGGTACTCGGCCTGTACGGCGCTAAAGACGCCAGCATTCCACAGGACACCGTCGAAACCATGCGTCAGGCGCTGCGGGCGGCCAACGCCACGGCGGAAATCGTGGTCTATCCTGAAGCCGATCACGCCTTTAACGCCGACTATCGCGCCAGCTATCACGAAGAGTCAGCCAAAGACGGCTGGCAGCGGATGCTCGACTGGTTTGCTCAATATGGCGGTAAAAAAGGGTAATCGTCCGAAGCAGGAAAAAAAGGAGGCAAATGCCTCCTTTTTGCTTTTTCGGGTGACGATCAGGCAGATTGACGCAGGTTACGCGCCGCTTGCACCATATTCGCCAGCGCGGCGCGAGTCTCCGGCCAGCCCCGGGTTTTCAGGCCGCAGTCCGGGTTAACCCACAGCCGCTCCGCCGGGATACGCTGCGCGGCTTTTTCCAGCAGCGCTTCGATCCACTCCACGCTCGGTACGTTTGGTGAGTGAATATCATATACCCCCGGCCCGATTTCATTGGGATACTCGAACACTTCGAACGACTCCAGCAGTTCCATGTCGGAACGCGAGGTTTCAATGGTGATCACGTCGGCGTCCAGCGCGGCGATGGAGTCCATGATGTCGTTGAACTCGCAATAGCACATGTGGGTATGGATCTGAGTGTCGTCTTTGGCCACCGCGGCGTTAAGGCGGAAGGCTTCCACACCCCACTGCAGATAGGCATCCCAATCGCTGCGCTTCAGCGGTAACCCTTCGCGCAAAGCAGGCTCATCAATCTGGATGATGCCGATACCGGCCGCTTCCAGATCCGCCACTTCATCACGCAGGGCCAGCGCAATCTGTTTCGCGATGGTTTCACGGCTGACGTCTTCCCGCGGGAAGGACCAGCACAGAATCGTCACCGGTCCAGTGAGCATCCCTTTCACCGGCTTGTCGGTCAGCGACTGTGCGTACTTCGCCCATTCGACGGTGATCGCCTGTGGACGGCTGACGTCGCCGATCACCACCGGCGGCTTCACGCAGCGGGAGCCATAGCTCTGCACCCAGCCGTTTTGCGTGAAGATGAAACCGTCCAGATGTTCACCGAAGTATTCCACCATATCGTTCCGCTCGGCTTCCCCGTGCACCAGTACGTCTAATCCTAACCGCTCCTGCTCGACGATCGCCTGCTTAATATGTTCCGCAATGCCGGTACGATAATGACTGGCGTCCAGATTGCCCTTTTTGAAGTCCAGGCGCAGGCCGCGGATCTCGGTCGTCTGCGGGAATGACCCGATAGTGGTGGTCGGCCACGCCGGCAGGTTAAAGCGTTGACGCTGCGCCTGAGCGCGAACCTCATAGGGGCTGGCGCGCTGGCTGTCCTGAGCGGTGATCGCCGCCAGCCGTTTTTCCACCGCCGGGTTATGTACGCGCGTCGAATGGCGACGGGCATGGACTGGCGCGCTCCACTCGGTAATCGCCGCGGTATCGCCGCTGTTCAGCGCATCCCGCAGCAGCGCCAGCTCACCGCATTTTTGCAGCGCGAAGGCAAACCAGCTCTTCACTTCCGCATCAAGGCGCGTCTCCACGCTCAGGTCGATCGGGCTGTGCAACAGAGAGCAGGATGTCGCGACCCACAGTTCGCGCTTACCGACGAGGTTTTTAATTTGCGCATATTTTTCGGCGAGATCGGCGCGCCAGACGTTACGCCCGTTGATCAGGCCGGCGGACAGCAGCCAGTCGGCAGGAAGACATTTATGCAGTTCGGCGACATAATCTTTACCGTGGACCAGATCGACGTGCAGCCCCTGGACCGGCAGCGCAGCAATGGTCGCGAGATTGTCGCTAACGCCTTCAAAATAGGTAGTCAGCAGCAGTTTGACCTGGCCCTGCAGGGCGTCATAAGCCGGTTTAAAGGCCTCCAGCCACGCTGGCGGCAGCTCCAGGACCAGCGCCGGTTCATCAATCTGCACCCACTCAATGCCGCGCTTCGCCAGTTCGGCCAGCACCTGCTGATAAACCGGCAGGATGTCATTCAGCAGGCTCAGACGGTCAAACGGTTCGCCTTTCACTTTGCCCAGCCACAGATAGGTCACCGGCCCCAGCAGCACGGGCTTGATCTTGTGGCCCAGCGCCAGCGCTTCGTCCACTTCATCCAGCAGTTGGGTCCAGGTCAGTTTGAACTGCTGGCCCTTCACGAACTCTGGCACCATGTAGTGATAGTTGGTGTTGAACCACTTGGTCATTTCCGCAGCGGCCGCTGGCTCGCCGGTGGGAGCGCGGCCGCGGCCAATGCGGAACAGGGTATCGATATCGACAGAGCCGTCTTTGTTCTGATGACGAGCCGGCACGTTGCCAAGCAGCAGGCTGGTGGTCAGAACATGGTCGTACCAGGCGAAATCGCCCACCGGCAGCAGGTCAATACCGGCCTGCTTCTGCTGCTCCCAGTGACGGGCGCGCAGTTCCCGGCCTACCGCCAGCAGCTCCTCACGAGTGGCATTGCCCGCCCAGTAGCTCTCTTGCGCTTTTTTCAGCTCGCGGCGCAGGCCAACGCGAGGAAAACCGAGGGTGTGGTTAATAATTGTCATTTTTTGAGCCTCATAATTGCAATCCGAAAGATTTCGGATTTAGGGAAGGCGGCAAACTTGCTCATCCCCAAGAGCTTACTGAAGTCCGTGACTGGGGTGAGGAAGTGCAGCCAACGCACCATAAATTCGAAAGATAAAGGATTTAGCCATCCAGATGTTTACACATCCATAATTGGCAGTTACTGTATATTCCTCAAGCGCAAATTGCTCATGGCGAAGTGAAGGACTTTCATGATCGAAATTAAACATCTGAAAACGCTACAAGCGTTGCGGAACAGCGGTTCACTGGCGGGCGCAGCGGCTGCCCTGCATCAGACCCAGTCCGCCTTGTCTCACCAGTTCAGCGATCTGGAACAGCGCCTCGGCTTTCGTCTCTTTGTGCGTAAGAGCCAGCCGCTGCGTTTTACTCCTCAAGGGGAGATCCTCTTACAGCTGGCCAACCAGGTGCTGCCGCAGATCGCTCGCGCCCTGCAGGACTGTAACGAACCACAACAGACCCGGCTGCGGCTGGCTATCGAATGCCACAGCTGTATTCAGTGGCTCACGCCGGCGCTGGAGAATTTCCGCGCCCGCTGGCCGCACGTGGAAGTCGACTTCCATTCCGGCGTCACCTTCGACCCGCAGCCTGCGCTGCAGCAGGGCGAACTGGATCTGGTCATGACCTCAGATATCCTGCCGCGCAGCGGTCTGCACTACTCGCCAATGTTTGATTATGAGGTGCGCCTGGTGCTGGCGCCTGAGCACCCGTTAGCCATGAAGACGCTGATTACGCCGGAGGATCTGGCCACGGAAACGCTGCTGATTTATCCCGTGCAGCGCGGACGCCTCGACATCTGGCGTCATTTCCTGCAGCCGGCCGGCATCAGTCCCCAGCTGAAAAGCGTCGATAACACGCTGTTGCTGATCCAGATGGTGGCAGCCCGGATGGGTATCGCCGCGCTGCCGCACTGGGTGGTGGAAAGTTTTGAACGCCAGGGTCTGGTGGTGACCAAAACCCTGGGCGAGGGATTATGGAGCCGGCTGTACGCGGCCGTTCGCGATGGCGAACAGCGTCAACCGGTCACCGAAGCGTTTATTCGCTCTGCGCGGAACCACGCGTGCGATCATCTGCCGTTTGTCCGGAGTGCGGAGCGACCCAGCGTCGATGGACCCACAGCGAGGCCAGGATCACCAACGCTCCGCTAATAAAGCTCGGCCAGTGCGGCTGCTCCTGCCAGATGGCAAGGTTAACCAACAGCCCGGCGGGGACATGGACGTTATTCATGATCCCCAGCGTGCCGGCATCCACCTGAGTGGCGCCATAGTTCCACATAAAGTAGCCCAGCCCGGAAGCCACGACGCCAAGCCACACCAGCACGCTCCACTGCAGCCTGGTGGTCGGCAGCTTCTGTGGGTTGCCCAGCATAAACCATGCCGCCACCGCCACGATAAAGGCCCCGACATAGAACCAGGCAAAGGCATTGTGCTGCGGCATCGGTCGCACCTCCATCAGGCGCTTGTAACCCACCATCCCGATGGCGAAGCAGAGGTTTGACAACTGCACCAGTAACAGCCCGGTCCAGAAATGATCGCTGACTTTGTCGTAACGGATAATCGCCGCCCCCAGCACCGCCAGCGCGGCGCTCAGCAGATAGCCCCAGCGTAGTTTACGTCCGCTGAGAAAATCGTAGATCAGCGTGATATACAACGGGGTAAACACGGTAAACAGCAGGAATTCCGAGACCGTCAGATAGAGATAGGCGCGAAAGGCCAGCAGGTACATGATGCCAAGCTGCATCGCGCCCACCAGCATATAGAGTACGATCGTGCGCGGAGACTGGCCGCGCGTCCGCAGGAAAGGCAGGAACACCAGCGCCGCCAGGCCCACGCGCATCAGCACCGAAAAATAGCTGTCGACGCTACCGGCCAGGTACTCGCCAATCAGGCTGAAAGAAAAGGCCCACAGGATAGTGGTGATAATTAACAGCGCCACAATGGTCGTCTCGTTGGATAAAGAACAGGCATTGTAGCGAAGAGTCAGGTTGACGACTGGACAGTTATTCGCCAGTCGTCAATCTTTTTCAGTCGAGGTACAGCTTACGCAGATAGTGCGGGACCGCATCGTCGGCGTTGCTGCCGATCACTTCCAGCTCCGGATGCAGATCCTTCAGCCGCTGGTGGGCGTTGGCCATAATGCAGCCTTTACCGGCCATCGACAGCATCTCGGCGTCGTTCATGCCGTCGCCGAAAGCGATGCAATCGGACAGACTGTAGCCGAGCATTTTCGCCACCGCCTCCAGCGCATGCCCCTTCGATACCCCGCCCGCCATCACCTCCAGGCAGGTTAAGGTGGAGAAGCTGACGTTCACGCGATCGCCCCAGCGGGCGTTCATCGCCTGCTCAAGCGGCAGTAGATGTTCGTGATCCTCACAGGTAAAGAACACCTTGCTGATCCCCTGCGGATCCAGTTCGCCCGGCTCATACAGCTTGTAGTTAAACACCGCCTCTTTGAAAAAGCGCATCTCTTCCGGGCGATGGCGGTTCATATACCACTCATCTTCCCGATAGACGTTAGTGACGATTTTCGGGTCGTTGCGCACGATTTCAAACAGGTCGGCGGCAATATCGCGGTCGAGGTTATGGGCGAAAATTTGCTGGCCATCGCTATCGTGAACGCGGGCGCCGTTAGAGGTGATCATGTACGACCGGATGCCGAGATTATCGCGGATCTGCCCGACGTCGATGTAGTGTCGGCCGGTGGCGAAGACGAAATTGATCCCACGGGCGGTAAGCAGCTTCAGCGTCTCTTTGGCATACGGGGTCAGGAAATGATCGGGGGAAAGCAGCGTGCCGTCTAAATCAGACGCAACAACCTGGTACATAAAAAAGTTAACCTCTAAGCAGGGCGACGAGCGTTATCGTCGGATTAAGTATGTCGATTGAAAAACTCGACGATGGCATTGAGCGCGACTGAGCGCATAGCGTCCTTTTCAAAAAGGATCTCATGGTATGCCCCTTCAATGACGAGCGGCTTTCCGCCCTCACAGGGATGGCCGGCGGCGGCCCGTAATTCACAATAGCGGTCGTGCATCAGATTATCGACCACCCGCTCCTCTTCCGCCTGCAGCAGCAGCGTCGGGGCCGTATCTTTCTCCACATTCGCCAGCACTTCGTCACCGGCCAGCATGCCTTCGCGCACCCAGTGCCAGGTCGGGCCGCCGACCTGCAGTCGCGGCTCGTCGGCATAGAAGCGCAGGTTACGACGATAGCGTTGTCGACTGTGCGTCAGCACGTTAACGGCAAAAGGCAGCGCCCGCCAGCGTCCGGTGCCGATGGCATACTCTTCGCGAATGCGCTGATGGCCCTCAGCCCAGTCGAGAATATGCCGCACCATCCAGTCCGGCAGCCGAATGATAATCCCGAACATCGGCGCGCAGAGCGCAATGGCATCGCAATGCGCCTGGTAGCGTTGCAGAAAAAGCGTGGCAATCGCCCCGCCCATAGAGTGAGCGAGGATAAACCGTTTTCGCCAGTGGCCCGGGACCACCTGCTGCTGCCAGAGCGCAGCCAGGTCATCAACATAATCGCTGAAGTTAACCACGTGCCCGCGGTGGGTATCAGAGAGCAGACGACCCGAGCGTCCCTGGCCGCGATGATCAATGATCATTACGTCAAAGCCGCTGTGAAAGAGATCGTAGGCCACTTCAGCATACTTCACGTAGCTTTCAATGCGCCCGGGGCAAATCAGCACCAGCCGATCGTTATTTTGCGCGCAAAAGCGAACAAAGCGTACCGGTACATCATCGACGCCTTTAAATTCAGCCTCTTCGCGCTGTCGCCAGAAATCCGTCAGCGGCCCCATGCTAAAGGCCGCAAACGCGTTTTCTCGTGTTTCCCAGTCCTTTTTCTGCCCAAACATCGGGTTTACACCCCTGTTAACCGCTGAAAATCGTTTTTTTGCCGTGTATCACACAATGCTGACACAATAGCGTATTGTGGCATAAAAACAGACAATCAGGGAGTTTCTCATGACCATTGAGTGGTGGTTCGCCTACCTGCTGACATCAATCATTCTCAGCCTGTCCCCGGGTTCTGGAGCGATTAATACCATGACCACCTCCATTAACCACGGTTACCGCGGCGCGGCGGCGTCGATTGCCGGTTTGCAGACCGGGCTGGCCATTCATATCGTGCTGGTCGGCGTCGGCCTCGGCACTCTCTTCTCTCGCTCGGTGCTGGCCTTTGAGGTGCTGAAATGGGCCGGCGCAGCCTACCTGATCTGGCTGGGTATCCAGCAATGGCGCGCGGCAGGGGCCATCGACCTGAATACGCTGGCGAAGGCGCAGACCCGCGGCAAACTGTTCCAGCGGGCGGTGTTCGTGAATCTCACCAATCCTAAAAGCATCGTTTTTCTGGCCGCCCTGTTTCCACAGTTTATCCTGCCCCACCAGCCCCAGGTGATGCAGTATCTCGTTCTGGGCGTCACCACCATCGTCGTCGATATCATTGTGATGATTGGCTATGCAACCCTCGCACAGCGCATTTCAGCATGGATTAAGGGGCCAAAGCAGATGAAGGCGCTGAACAAAGTCTTTGGTTCACTGTTTATGCTGGTTGGGGCGCTGCTCGCCTCCGCCCGTCACGCCTGAATGATGGAATCTCGCTCGCAAAGAGAGGTTCGCCTGGCTGGCGAAGCCATCTCTCTGCGCGAGCCGGCGCGCAAAGCGGGAAATTAATCTTTTTGCCCGCTGTCGACGCTGAGCCCGCCGTGCCAGGATGCCGCCAGAGACGTGATTCACGGATGAACGGCGATGGCAGAAACGGCGACCCCACATGATGCGGTATTTAAAACTTTTCTGTCGCGGGCTGAGACAGCGCGCGATTTTATCGAGATCCACCTGCCACCGTCGTTAACAGCGATCTGCAAACTGGATACCCTGCGTCTGGAATCCGGCAGCTTTCTTGAAGACGATCTCAGGCCCTACTACAGCGATATTCTCTATTCGCTGGAAACCACCCGCGGTAAAGGGTATGTCCATGTTCTGATCGAGCACCAGAGCGCCCCCGATAAACTGATGGCCTTTCGCTTAATGCGCTATGCCGTCGCCGCCATGCAGCGCCATCTGGAGAGCGGCCATAAAACGCTGCCTCTGGTTATTCCGGTCCTCTTCTATCAGGGACGACGCAGCCCCTATCCCTGGTCTATGAGCTGGCTGGATAATTTCGCCGATCCCGAGACCGCCCGCCAGCTCTATAGCGGGGCGTTTCCGCTGGTCGATATCACGGTGATCCCCGACGACGACATTATGCAGCACCGCAGCATGGCGGCCCTGACGCTGGTGCAAAAACACATCCGCCAGCGCGATATGGCGCAATTGCTGGATAAGTTGACCCAACTCTTAATGCTGGAGCAGATGAGCGGACAACAAATCACCGTATTGGTAAACTATATGGCTCAGGCAGGGGATGCCGAGGATACTCGGGCACTCTTATACGGGCTGGCACAGCGCGTGCCGCAGCATGGAGGATTACTGATGACGCTGGCGGAAACATGGCTCGCAGAAGGTATGGAAAAAGGCATCAGGAAAGGCGTACAGCAAGGCATAAAGGAAGGTATAAAGGAAGGCAAACATCAGGCCTTGCTGCAGGTTGCCGAAGCGATGCGCAAACGCGGGATTGATGACGAAGCGATTATGGAAATGACCGGTCTGTCTGAAGACGAGCTGCAGCGGCTTCGCTATTGACACTTTCTCCACCCGGATATAGCCGGGTGGAGCATCGCGCCAGGTTAACGCGAGATAATCAGGTGGATGCCGAAGCCCGCAAACAGCGTGCCGGCGATACCGTCGATCCACTTCGCCATCCGCTGATAGCCGCGGCGCATCCCCGGCAGGGCGAACAGGCTGGCAACCACCAAAAACCAGGCCAGCGTCTCCATGATAATCAGCAGAAAAATGCCCCAGCGCGCGCCGGCGCCAACGCTGTCACCGACGAACAGCGAGAACACCGAGCCGAAGTAGATAATCGCTTTCGGGTTCGCCAGATTGGTCAGCAATCCCTTCAGGAAGCTGCGTCCGCTGCGGGCCAGTTCAACCTGCGGTTCTGCCGGGGACACCGCCTCTTTTTTCAACGCGCCGCGCAACATCTGATAGCCCATCCAGCACAGGTACAAGCCACCGCCGATCATAATGATGTTGTGCAGCCATGCCATTCTGGCGAGGATCAGGTTCAGGCCGAGCAGCGCAACCCCCGCCCAGATCATCACGCCGCAGGTGATCCCCAGTACGCCCATCATCGCCTCTCTGCGCGAGCGGCTGATGGCCGTTTGTGAGACAAAGAAAAAATCCGGCCCCGGGCTCATTAGCGCAATGATATGCACCAGCGCCACGGTGAGGAAAAGCATCAGCATAGTTAACTCGCAGGAAAATAATGAAGAGGATAACTATTCTGGCACTTTTATAGCCAGCTGACTACTCATCGTCGCCATCGACATGCGACCGGATCAGCGCCATAAACGGCTTGCCGAAACGCTCGAGTTTACGTGTCCCTACGCCGTTGACGCTGAGCATTTCGCCAGCGGTTAGCGGCGACTGCTCCGCCATCTCAATCAGCGTCGCGTCGTTGAAGACCACGTACGGGGGAATGTTTTCTTCATCGGCAATCGCTTTACGTAACTTGCGCAGCTTGGCAAATAGCTTACGATCGTAATTACCGCCGAAGGATTTCTGCATCGCCTTCGGCTTCAGCGCCACGATACGCGGTACGGCAAGCTGCAGCGGAACGTCGCCGCGCAGCACCGGGCGTGCGGCTTCGGTCAGCTGCAGCGCGGAGTGCTGGGCGATATTCTGCGTCACCAGCCCAAGGTGAATCAGTTGGCGGATCACGCTCACCCAGTGCTCGTGACTCTGTTCCCGGCCGATGCCGTATACCGGGAGCTTATCGTGGCCCATCTCGCGGATGCGCTGATTGTTGGCGCCACGCAGGACTTCCACCACGTAACCCATCCCGAAGCGCTGGTTAACCCGATAAATAGTGGAGAGCGCCTTGCGGGCGTCCATTAAGCCATCATACTGCTTCGGCGGATCAAGACAGATATCGCAGTTACCGCACGGCTCCTGGCGTCCTTCGCCAAAGTAGTTCAGCAGCACCAGACGACGACAGGTCTGGGCTTCAGCAAACGCCCCCATCGCGTTCAGCTTATGCCGTTCGATATCCTGCAGCGGTCCGGCGGGCTTCTCTTCCAGACAGCGGCGCAGCCACGCCATGTCCGCCGGATCGTAAAACAGCATCGCTTCCGCCGGCAGGCCGTCACGCCCGGCGCGGCCGGTCTCCTGATAGTAGGATTCAATATTGCGCGGGATATCAAAATGCACCACAAAGCGGACGTTCGGCTTGTTGATGCCCATCCCAAAGGCCACTGTCGCCACCACAATCTGCAGATCGTCGCGCTGGAATTTCTCCTGCACGTCGGCGCGCACGTCGTTTTCCAGGCCGGCATGGTAAGCCGCCGCGCTGATGCCGCGGCTCTGCAGACGCGCGGCGGTATCTTCCACTTTCGAACGGCTGTTGCAGTAGATAATGCCCGATTTGCCTCGCTGATCCTGGACGTAGCGCATCAGCTGGTCGAGCGGCTTGAATTTCTCCATCAGCATATAGCGGATGTTCGGCCGGTCGAAGCTGCTGACCTGAATCAGCGGATCGTTAAGTCCCAGCAGACGGACGATATCGCGGCGGGTGGTGTCATCGGCGGTGGCGGTCAACGCCATAAACGGGATCTGCGGCATCCGCTGACGCAGCTGGCCCAGCGCGGCATATTCCGGGCGGAAGTCATGGCCCCACTGAGAGATGCAGTGCGCTTCGTCCACCGCCAGCATCGCCAGATTCCAGTTCGCCAGATGCTCAAGGAAGTTGTCGAGCATCAACCGTTCCGGGGCGATATACAGCAGACGAACCTGCCCGCTGCGGCAGCCGGCCATCACGTCCTGCTGCTGTTCGCGGCTCTGCGTCGAGTTCAAACAGGCCGCCGCCACGCCGTTGGCCAGCAGCTGATCGACCTGATCTTTCATCAGCGAGATCAGCGGCGAGACCACGACCGTCAGGCCGCCCATGACCAGCGCCGGTACCTGATAACACAGCGACTTGCCGCCACCGGTCGGCATAACCACCAGGCAATCACGGCCCTCGAGCGCCGTCTCGATAATCGTCTCCTGGCCAGGACGGAACTGCTGGTAGCCGAAGGTCTCTTGTAAAACCTGCTTAGCCAGCGATTCCTGATTTAATACTTCCGCCTGTGCCACGTTGACCCCATTTGCCTGAAAAGAAAACAGGCGCTATTTTCAGCGCCTGCGAGCCAGAGTGCAACGATTAAAACAGATCGTTAAGCATTAGCCCGACGCCGACGCGCGTTTGATTAAAGTTGTAGTCGATAAGCGATTCGCCGTAGCCGCTGTAGATCTGGGTGTAAGCGCGAACATGTTTGGTGATGGGATAGCTCACCCCAAGTTCCGCCCCGCCGTAGCCAGTATTCCAGTTGTATTGCCCCTGCGCGCTAAGGATCGCCTCGCCCAGCTGGTAGCCCACCTTCAGGCGGTAATAACCCATATATTTGGTGATGTCCGGGTTATCATCGGTGCTGCCCACCACATACCAGGGTTTCACTTCCACCAGCCAGTTGCCATTTTGCGCCATCAGGCGGGCATAAAGCCGGTTCCAGCTGCGCGAGGTGGGATCGGAACGGCCATTCGAGTCGTGGTTATATCCCATTTCGATATCGCGCAACGTCCAGCCGGCAAACTGATAGTCGGTCGCAAAACCAAGAAACAGCTGGGGTTCGTAGTTGGTTTCGCGAAACGGCGCCGACTCTTTGCTGTTGGAGAGCTGCCACCAGGATTTCTGGGTATAGGACGCGCCGAGCAGCGAATTATCCCCCAGGATGCCGCGCCACAGCGGGAAGGCGAGGCTCAGCTGAAACTTCACTTCATCTTTACGGGCATTTTCGGCCCAGTCATAGCTGCGAATCGCCTCTTTATTGAGATCGCTGGTCCACGTGTAGAGCAGATAGTTGCTTTCATAAGGGTAGAGCAGAAAAGGATTATCATGATCCTGTAGCAGGTTGGCGATAATACTGCCGCGCACTGCTGGTTTGTCGTGTACCGACGCATCCTGCGCCATAGCACCAGCCGGTAGCGCGCACAGCGCCGCCAGGCAGGCCAAAGAGATACGCATGCTGGTCTCCTGATAAATAGTTTTTATTTTTGTTTAACCTGAAGACATTCTACCTGTTTATTAATCCCCTGCCCCCTAATCCACTCCGAAAGTGGAAATCAATATTTTAGAAGCATAAAATCAACATTTTATTAACGAATGGAACCGGTGTTATGTCCGAACTTACTGCCGAAGCAGCTCTGAAACTGGTGGGGGAGATTTTCGTCTATCACATGCCGTTTAACCGCGCCCTCGGCCTCGAACTGGAGCGCTATGAAAAAGCGTTTGCCCAGCTCAGCTTTAATAATCAGCCGATGATGGTCGGCAACTGGGCGCAAAGCATTCTGCATGGCGGAGTGATCGCCTCCGCGCTGGACGTCGCCGCAGGGCTGGTCTGCGTTGGCAGCACCCTTACCCGCCATGACACTATCAACGAAGAAGAGCTGCGCCAGCGGCTTTCCCGCATGGGAACCATCGACCTGCGCGTGGACTACCTGCGTCCGGGCCGCGGCGAACGTTTTACCGCGACCAGCACCCTGCTGCGCGCCGGCAATAAAGTGGCGGTAGCCCGTGTGGAACTGCATAACGAAGCGCAGGTATATATTGCCAGCGCAACAGCGACCTATATGGTGGGTTGATTGGCCAAAATCGAGTAACATCACTCTCTTTGGCAATGGATTTTACCGATGGATGCGAAACAGACGCGGTTGGGGATTATTCTGGCCCTCGCCGCCTACTTTATCTGGGGTATCGCGCCGGCGTACTTCAAACTTATCTACTATGTTCCCGCCGATGAAATTCTGACCCATCGCGTGATCTGGTCTTTCTTCTTCATGGTGGCGCTCATCAGCGTCAGCCGCCAGTGGCCGCAGGTGAAAAAGCTGCTGAAGACGCCGCGCAAGATCTTCCTGCTGGCGCTCTCTGCAGTGCTGGTCGGCGGCAACTGGCTGCTGTTCATCTGGGCGGTGAATAACCACCATATGCTGGAAGCCAGTCTCGGCTACTTTATCAACCCGCTGGTGAACATTCTGTTAGGGATGATTTTCCTTGGCGAACGTTTCCGTCGCCTGCAGTGGCTGGCGATGATTCTCGCCTTTTGCGGCGTGCTGGTGCAGCTCTGGACCTTTGGTTCGCTGCCGATTATCGGCCTTGGGCTGGCCTTCAGCTTTGCCTTTTATGGTCTGGTGCGCAAGAAAATCGCTGTCGATGCGCAGACCGGCATGCTGGTGGAAACGCTGTGGCTGTTGCCGGTGGCGGCGATTTGGCTGTTCGGCATCACCGACAGCCCCACCAGCCATATGGGGCAGAACCCCTGGTCGCTCAATCTGCTGCTGATGGCGGCGGGCGTGGTGACCACCATCCCTCTGCTGTGCTTCACCGGGGCGGCAACGCGTCTGCGGCTATCCACGCTGGGCTTTTTCCAGTACATCGGCCCAACGCTGATGTTCCTGCTGGCGGTGACGTTCTACGGCGAAGTGCCGGGCAAGGATAAAATGGTCACCTTTGGCTTTATCTGGGTGGCGCTGGCGATATTCGTGATGGATGCGGTGTATACGCAAAGACGGGGGCGTCGGAGCCAGTAGATTGCCGGATAGCGTCTGTGCCCTATCCGGCTTACAAAAGTCCAGCACCCAGGCCGGATAAGCGAAGCGCATCCGGCACAACAACTACAGCCAGTTTTTACGCTTGAAGTAGAGATACGGCGCCAGGCCGGCCAGCATCATAAAGACGATCGCCCCCGGGTAGCCGAAGCTCCAGTGCAGCTCCGGCATAAATTCAAAGTTCATTCCGTAGCTGGAGGCCACCAGAGTTGGCGGCAGGAACACCACCGACACCACCGAGAAGATCTTAATGATGCGGTTCTGTTCGATATTGATAAAGCCCATCGCCGCCTGCATCAGGAAGTTCACCTTCTGGAACAGCGATTC
The DNA here is from genome assembly GCF_048822415.1 of Klebsiella sp. C360. NCBI lineage: Bacteria > Pseudomonadati > Pseudomonadota > Gammaproteobacteria > Enterobacterales > Enterobacteriaceae > Klebsiella > Klebsiella sp. C360. The sequence continues at coordinate 50,464 of NZ_JBMEZZ010000017.1, read as the reverse complement.
GTTGTGCGGCAGCAGGGATTCGATATCGCGCAGGATCTCCCGCGCCTGCTCCAGCTGACCCGCCGGCAGGCGCGCCTTACGTACGAGGAAGTTCAGCGCGCGCTGGGTATCCATCAAACAGAGGCGGACCTTCCAGCCGATATCTTCCAGTTCCGCCAGCGTCGACAGCGCTTCGTCGTACTCATCGCCCTGGTGGCCTTCCATAATCACGCGGCTCAGCTTTTCCAGGTCGCTGTAGATGTTTTCTATCTCATCCGCCAGCTGTTCGATTTTGGTCTCGAACAGATCTAACAACAGCTCGTAAGCGTTGCCGTCCACCAGCGTCTGGTTACGCACGCGCATGCGGTAGAGGCGAAAAGCCGGCAGTTCACGCTCGCGCAGCGTAAACAGGCGCCCTTCGCGGATAGTAAACGCCACGGTAGAGTTACCCGCGTGATCGTCGGCATCTTCGAAAAAGAAGAAGGAGTGGATATGTAACCCGTCTTCATCTTCAAAGAAACGTGCGGAGGCTTCGATATCTTCCAGTTCCGGGCGCGTCGCCAGGTTCTGACCCAGTTCCGTCTGCACGCGGCTTCGCTCATCATCGTCAGGCTCGACCAGATCGACCCACACCGAGCTGGCGAGGTGCTTGATCTCATCGGCTTCCAGGCGCGTTAAACGATTGTTTTCCAGTTGAAATGCGCTCAGCATGACCGGGACTCCCAATGCAAAAAAATTATCGGACAGTTCGGTGGGCACACAGAAACAAATTGGGTTTCAGACCATTAAGCCTGACTCAGCGCGACGGGAATGGGGCAGGTCGCTGACAACCGCTAAGGCTATCAGCATAAGAGGATAGCCTTAGGAGTTGTTCCTGAATGACAGGAAGTTGAGCCAGCATCTACTGGGTGTGTCCAAGGCGAATGTCCTCTTAGCGTAATCGTGCGCGCATGTTACGCCAGCGCAAAATCGGCGTCAACACGCAACGGAACGCGAAAGCGCAAATCAGGCGCCTTAACGTATAAAGGTAGCAGAATATTACAAAATAATGATATTTTTCTTAAAGTTACACTTCCTCGAGCCGGGCGTAAGCCGCTACCAGCCATTTGATCCCCTGACCCTGAAAAGCCACCTGCAGCCGGCTGTGCTCGCCGCTGCCTTCGAGGTTGACGATGGTGCCTTCGCCGAACTTCGGATGTCGTACGCGCTGGCCTAATTTGTAGCCGGTATCGCTCTCGGCAATCGGCGCGCCCAGTCGCTGATGGTTTACCGGGCGGCTTACCGTGGCCCGCAGACGCACCTCTTCTACGCACTCCTGCGGCAGTTCTCCAATAAAGCGCGACGGGCGATGGTAAACCTCTTTGCCGTACAGACGGCGGGTTTCCGCGTAGGTCAGCGTCAGCTTCTGCATGGCGCGCGTCACGCCAACGTAGGCCAGACGACGCTCTTCTTCCAGGCGGCCGCCTTCATCAAGGGCCATCTGGCTCGGGAACATCCCCTCTTCGACGCCGACGATGAACACCTGCGGGAACTCCAGCCCTTTCGCCGAGTGCAGGGTCATCAGCTGAACCGCGTCCTGCCAGGTGTCCGCCTGCCCTTCGCCCGCTTCCAGCGCGGCGTGGGAGAGGAACGCCTGCAGCGGCATCAGATCTTCATCTTCTTCGTTGTAGCTGAACTGGCGCGTCGCCGTCACCAGCTCCTCTAAGTTTTCAATACGGGTCTGGCCCTTCTCGCCTTTCTCCTGCTCGTACATCGCGCGCAGCCCGGAGTCTTTAATCACCCGATCGGTCTGGACGTGCAGCGGCATATCGGTGGTCTCCTGCGCCAGCGCGTCAATCAGCTCCATAAAGCGCTGCAAGGCGCTGGCGGCGCGACCGGCCAGCGCTTTATCTTTCAGCAGCTCGCGGCTGGCCTGCCACAGCGTCAGCTGACGATCGCGCGACGTCTGGCGCACCACGTCCAGCGTGCGGTCGCCGATGCCGCGGGTCGGCGTATTGACTACGCGCTCAAACGCCGCATCGTCGTTACGGTTGGCGATCAGACGCAGGTACGAGAGCGCATCTTTGATTTCCTGGCGCTCGAAGAAGCGCATGCCGCCATAGATGCGGTACGGCATGCTGGCCTGCAGAAGCGCCTCTTCCAGCACGCGCGACTGGGCGTTGCTGCGATAGAGGATGGCGCACTGCTCCAGCGCCCCGCCGTTCTCCTGCCAGGTTTTTATCCGGTTCACCACGAAGCGTGCTTCGTCGAGATCGTTGAAAGCGCAGTACAGCGAGATCGGCTCGCCGTCGGCGCCGTCGGTCCAAAGCTTCTTGCCCAGGCGACCGTTGTTGTTTTCAATCAGGGCGTTGGCGGCGCTGAGGATGTTGCTGGTCGAGCGATAGTTCTGCTCAAGGCGGATGGTTTCCGCACCGGGAAAATCGTTAAGGAAGCGCTGAATGTTCTCGACCTGCGCGCCGCGCCAGCCGTAAATCGACTGATCGTCATCGCCGACGATCATCACCTTGCCGGTATCGCCCGCCAGCAGGCGGATCCAGGCGTATTGAATGTTGTTGGTATCCTGGAATTCGTCGACGAGGATATTGGTGAAACGCTCGCGGTAGTGCTGGAGGATATGCGGCTTATTCAGCCACAGCTCGTGGGCGCGCAGCAGCAGTTCGGCGAAGTCCACCAGCCCGGCGCGATCGCAGGCTTCCTGATAGGCCTGATAGACCTTCTGCCAGGTCTGCTCGACCGGGTTGCCGTAGCTCTGAATATGATGCGGACGCAGCCCTTCATCTTTCTGGCTGTTGATGTACCACATCGCCTGACGCGGCGGCCACTGCTTCTCATCGAGGTTCATCGCCTTAATCAGACGCTTCAGCAGGCGCAACTGGTCTTCGCTATCAAGGATTTGGAAATCCTGCGGCAGGTTGGCGTCCAGATGGTGCGCGCGCAGCAGGCGGTGGGCCAGGCCGTGGAAGGTGCCCACCCACATGCCGCCCTGGGTGGTGCCCATCAGCTGGCCGATACGATGGCGCATCTCTGCCGCCGCTTTGTTGGTAAAGGTCACCGCCATAATAGAATACGGCGAGCAGTTCTCTACGCTCAGCAGCCAGGCGATACGGTGCACCAGAACGCGCGTCTTACCACTGCCCGCCCCTGCCAGCACCAGCATGTTGGTGCGCGAGGCCGCTACGGCTTCACGCTGTTTGTCATTGAGGCTGTCGAGCAGGTAAGAAACGTCCATTGGCACCGCCGGAAGAGAAGGGGTTCCACGAACCCCTGTTAATATATACAGAGTGACTGGTGATTATATCAGCGAGGTCAGAGATGCCAACCGTGAAATTTCAATATGCGGCAGCAGGCGGCTGTCCGCGGTGTGCATCAGGTCCGCGCCTTGCGGTTTGATCCAGCATGCCTGCATGCCACAGCGCAGCGATCCGGCGACGTCAGTGGTCAGGTCATCGCCGACGTGCAGAATATGCCCGAGCGGTAAGTTCAGGCGCTCCGCCGCCAGATGGTACATGTCGGCAAACGGCTTGGAGCGGCCATCCGGCCCGGCGCGCAGCACAAAGCGGAAATAGTCGCTCAGGCCGAACAGCTCTGGTCGGGCGTTGCCGTTGGTAATCGCCACCAGCGGCCACTTCTCCGCCAGCTTCGTCAGCGTATCGTGGGTCTCCTGCGGGACATCGACGCGGCTACGCCAGTGGGCGAAGTGTTCCATCGCCGCATCGGCCCCCGCTTTCGCCGCGTCGGCGGAGAGGCCGGCGTTACGCATGCCTAACTCCAGCGCACGGTGGCGCCAGACGGTCACGTCGTGATAGATCTCAGGCTCGGATGCCAGCAGCGTCTGGCGCAGCTGATTAAGCTCATGGGCGTCGAACTGGCTGAGCGACGGATGGTAGCTGCGCACAAAAGCCAGCGACTCGTGCATCGTCCGGTCAATTACCGGGCGGTTATCATAAAGGGTATCGTCCAGGTCAAACGTCAGCGCGGAAATCTGGCCCAGAGGTCGGTAAAAACGCATTATTTCCCCCGTTTTGCGCGCGGATGCGCGGCATCGTACACCGAGGCAAGGTGTTGAAAGTCGAGATGGGTATAAATTTGGGTGGTGGAGAGGTTAGCATGACCCAACAGCTCCTGCACACCGCGCAGATCGCCGCTGGACTCCAGCATATGAGTGGCAAAGGAGTGGCGAAGCTTGTGCGGATGCACATGGCTGTTCAGCCCCTGCTTAATGCCCCACTCGGCGAACCGCTTCTGTACGTTGCGCGCCGAAATGCGCTTGCCCAGTTTCGACAAAAACAGCGCGTCGTCGTCGGTACCGAACAGGCCGCGTAAATCCAGCCAGTGCTCAATCCACATCACGGCGTTGCGACCGATCGGCAAACGGCGCTCTTTGCTGCCTTTGCCCATCACCCAGACCTCGCCGCTTTCGAGATCGAGATGTTTGATATCAAGGTTGACCAGCTCGGACAAACGCAGCCCCGCGCCGTACATCACCTCCAGCATCGCCCGGTCGCGCACCGCCAGCGGATCGTTGAGATCGATATCCAGCAGCCGATTGACGTCATCGACATCGATATTTTTCGGCAGGTGACGGGGAATTTTCGGCGCGGCGATCCCTTTCGCCGGGTTGGCGCTGAGCTCGCCCTGGCCGACCAGCCAGTCGAAGAAACTGCGCAGCGCCGACAGGCGAAGCGCCAGGCTCGCCGGGCCTAACCCCGCGCGGCGACTGCGCACCGCAAAGCTTCGCACCTGAGCGGCATCGCACTGCGACCAGCTTTTCAAACCCGCCTCATCCGCCAGGGCGATCAGCGTGTCCAGCTGTCGCTGGTAATTCAGTAACGTGATCGGGCTGAGCTGGCGTTCAACGCCCAGGTGGCGCAGAAAGCGGGAGACGGCGGAGAAGAGAGGAGAATCGGTCATGCGCGTTCAATCCAGCGCTCCAGCAGGCCGGGCAGCATCTGGGCAATCTCCTGCAGCAGCTGCGTCCCCTGTCCTGGCTGATAATGCTGCGCATCGCGGCTGCTAAAGAGCATCACGCCGGGGGCATTATCGCCGCCCAGCAGCGACATCGCCACTGACCCAATGGCTTTCGCCTCCGGCAGCACCACCAGCAGCTCCGGACCGTTGAGCGGCCCAAGGTAGTGGCGCGCCTGGCCCAGACGTTGAATACGGATCGGCTCAAACGCCTGCCGGCTTAACGCCAGATGGGTAAACTTCGAAGGCGCGCCGAGGCGCCAGCTGTCAGGGAACAGGCGCACCGTGGCGCCCGCCAGCCCCAGCTCGCGCGCCCAGCGGTGAAGGCGGTTGAGCATATCGTCGAGGCTCTCCGCCGCCGCCAGCCGCGTTTGCAGCTGCAGCAGGCGCTGGAACAGGCTTTCATTGGCGACCGCCTGCTCCATCAGCAGCGACATATTCTCTTCCAGCACATGAATATGGTTACGCGCCCGCATCATATGCCACTCCACCAGCGAAATCGTACCGCGTACCGGATGCGGGACGCGGAGGTGTTCGACCTGGGCGGCATTACGAATAAAAAATTCAGGATGTTGCAACAGATAGTCCACCACGGCGCGATCGTTCAATGCGCTGGCGACCTCCTGTTGTTCTTCCCCGATTGGTTTCATAAATGAATAAATCCATCATAGACATGGGCCGCCGGGCCGGTCATAAACAGCGGCTGGCCCGGGCCTTTCCAGGCGATATCAAGACGACCGCCGGGTAATTCCACACGTACCGTTTCAGCGAGCAGCCCCTGCTGGATCCCCACCGCCACCGCGGCGCAGGCGCCACTACCGCAGGCCTGAGTTTCCCCGGCGCCGCGTTCGTAGACGCGCAGACGGATATGGGACCGGCCAACCACCTGCATAAAGCCGATATTGGCGCGCTCCGGAAAACGCTCATGGCTTTCCATTACCGGGCCGAGGGTTTCCACCGCCGCCGTATCCACATCATCCACCTGGATAACGCAGTGCGGGTTCCCCATGGATACCACGCCGCACAATACTGTCTGCTCGGCGGCACGCATGATATAGGTCTTTTCCGCTTTGTTGGCGCGGAACGGCACCTGGGAGGGCTCGAAGTTGGGCTCGCCCATGTTCACCCGCACCAGATCGTCTTCCGTTACGCTTAATACCATACGGCCGTTGGCCGTACTCACGCGGATGTCACGTTTATTGGTCAGGCCTTTCAGCCGGACGAAGCGTGCGAAACAGCGCGCACCGTTGCCGCACTGCGACACTTCGCTGCCGTCGGCATTAAAGATCCGGTAATGGAAATCCAGATCCGGATCGTAGGGCGGCTCCACCACTAACAGCTGATCGAATCCGACGCCAAGGTGGCGATCCGCCAGGCGGCGAATCAGCTCCGGCGAGAAAAAAACATTCTGCGTTACCGCGTCAACGACCATAAAATCGTTGCCAAGGCCATGCATTTTAGAGAACTGCATCATCTACTCCAGTTGCGCGGAACAGAACGTTATCGTTAGTAATTGACCTGGCTCGGACCACCGGTATCGCCACGATCGTTACGATCCGGCGTTGAGCTCTGAATGCCCGGGTTAACCGGTTTGGTCGGCGGCGGCGCAGTTTTGTCAGCCGGCGGGAAATAGAGAGGCCCTTTCAGACCGCAGCCGGTCAGGCTGAAGATCGCAAACAAAACGGCAAGCGTAGGAAAAACGTTTTTCATTGATAGTTGCCCGTGATTCATTCTTTCTGCTTTCTATCATCGCAGGAGAAGGCGTAAAAGCAAGCCTTTAGCATCTGACTGCGCGCGCTTTTGTTTCGCGCTATACTGCCGCCAATCTCAAAAATGCGGGACAGAATCATGAATGACAGTGAATTTCATCGCCTTGCCGACAGCCTGTGGATGACCATCGAAGAACGCCTGGACGACTGGGACGGCGATAGCGACATCGACTGCGAAATCAACGGCGGCGTGCTGACCATCAGCTTTGAAAACGGCAGCAAAATCATTATTAACCGTCAGGAGCCGCTGCACCAGGTATGGCTGGCCGCCAAACAGGGCGGCTACCATTTCGATCTCAAAGGCGACGAGTGGATCTGCGATCGCAGCGGCGAGACCTTCTGGGATCTGCTGGAGCAGGCGGCAAGTCAGCAGGCCGGTGAGACGGTGAGATTCCGTTAATGACGTGTTTCCCGGATGGCGGCGCATCGCGCCTTATCCGGGCTACCCGACGTCTTAGAACCGTAGCCCTGCTAAGCGCAGCGCAAGCAGGGAATATCTCCGGATAGCGGCTCACGACTTATCCGGGCCAACTCTACGAGTAGCGCTGCTGCAGCACCGGCGAGGCGGTAACGTCCTGGCTGGTGGGTATCGCGGCGGCAATCGCCTGAGTGCGGAAAGGGATCACCTGGGTGCGCCCATCCACCTCGACAATCTGATAGAACTGCGGCAGGTTGAAGTTGATAAAGCTGGAGCCGTAGGTAAAACGATCGTGCGATGACGAATAGAAGCGGCTGACGTCGCGCACCAACTCCTCTTTGCTGCCCTCGCAGTGGTGATACACCTCAGCGCGGTTGCTCTCATCGAGAATATAGATGTTAAAGCCGCTGTCGTTGTTATCCGCGTCTTCAAAGAAGAACTGAATAATCCCTTCGCTGGCGAAGCCGTCCACCACCGCCGGCAGCTTAACATGATTGGTTTCCACCTGCACCGACAGGCCGTGGAGCTTGTTGTGCGAGATAGCGCCGTAGAATTCAATGGCGTTTTCCAGCTTCTGCACCGAAACATTGAGACGCTCGAAGAACAGCCCCCAGGTCTGGCCGGAGACGCGCAGCGCTTTAAAGCGCCCGGTATCCTGGCGGGTACTGGAGAGACGCAGTTCGATGCACTCGGAGATCATCTGCTGTACGCGGGTACGGATCAGGCCGCGCAAGTGCTGGCTATAGCAGAACACCTCCACGCTGTCCGGCGGCGCGGCGTCCTGATGCATTTTACCGAGGATCGTTTTCAGCGCTTCGATCATCGCCTGCTCGCCGTTGAAATGCAGGGTACGCACTTCGTTCCACGAGTTGCGATACAGCAGGTCGACGCTGCCGATCAGGCATTTTTGCTCTTCGCCGAAGCTGAAAACATCAAGCTTACGGAAATCAAAGTGCACCACCTGATTGCGGAAGGCCGCCGTCGGGTCATATTCGAGGTTGACGATAATCGCCAGGTGGCGAATTTCGCATGGGCTGTATAGCGCTTTTGGCGTCGGCGCCGGCAGGCGCAGCGGGAAGTGGTGCGACACGTCGGCCACCATCTCCTGCAGCTTCGCCAGATCGACGATGCCGTTGCCCTTAATAAACAGGCGGGTGCGTGAGGTCAGCAGGCCGTTAAACCAGGCCCAGGCCACCAGCTTATTAAGATAACGGTTATATTCCAGCGGCTGATGGCTGATGATCGATTCCATATCCGGCGCGCGGTTGTACAGATACCAACCGGTACGGTTGGCGCGACCCGGCGGCACGTGGATAAAGGTCAGATTCGGTTCCGACAGGTCCGGCGATATTTGCGGGTTCACCAGCGTCACTTTGCCCGGCAGCGCTTCAAAAGCCGCATACAGCTTACGCGTCAGCACGCCAATATCCTGCGGACTGGCGGAGACGCTGAGGTTATTGCGCCGCGCGAAGCGGATCAGATTACGATAGCTCTGCATCATCGCATCGAGCAGTTCGTTGTGCGCCTTGCGCACTTCATCAATTTTCCAGTTCGCGCGGTTGTCGAGCATCATCAGACGCTTTTCATCCCAGCCCCACGCGTTGACCAGCTGGCTGACGACTTCGCGACGCCAGCCGACGCAGGCGCGTTCGCGGCTGAGTTTTTCACACACTTTCAGATAGAAGCAGCGGCGCACCAGGTCGAGACGGGTTTCATCTTCGATGGCCTGCAGGTAGGTGGTGACGCGCTCCAGCATCATGCAGTACGGGTCGAGGCCGAAGGAGACGATCTCGCCATCGTGCAGGCGCTGTTTGATATCTTTCGCCAGCAGGCGGTTATTGGGGTATTCCCAGGAATAGGCTTCCAGCAGCAGCGTTTTCAGCACCGCTTTATAGGGGGAGTCGATACTCTTATACAGCTGCCACAGGCTGGCGCCGAAGTACTCTTCCGCCGACAGCGAACTGAGGCCGCCGAGATCGAGCCACTCGTTTGGCGTCAGCACGCCCTGGGCATACAGCCCCATGACGTAATCGTCGTAATGCTCTTCTTCATCGCACGGCACCATATTCCACAGAATACGCTTGCCGGCGAGACGGACCGCGGTGCGGTAGAACTCATCGAGCAGTAAAATATGCTGGGTCGAACCGCAGTCTTCGCCGCCGAGGCTGCCGCTTTCGTTATGGCGGAAACGGTTTTCGTCGATCAGGAAGAAGCTGACTTCCACACCGAGCGAGGCCGCCCAGCTCTCAAGCAGGCTGCATTTTCGCTGCAGCAGCTGGCGCTCTTCGCTATCCAGCCAGGCCTGGTGACATACCCAGATGTCCAGATCGGAAGAACAGCTCTGGCCGACGGAGGAGGTACTGCCCATCGAGTAGACGCCGGTGATCGGCAGCTCGCCTTTCGGCGGCTCCTGGGTCTGCATGCCGCGATGCAGTTCCAGTTCTTCAAGATAGTGGCGTTGGGTTTCATCAGGCGTGTAGAGGCAAATGCCACGGGGAACGTTACCGTCAAGGTAACCCGGCATCAGCGGGTGATGATAATGTAATAACGTTGGCAGTAGACTGTAAACCTGCTGGAAAGCGGGTCCCATGGCAGCAAGCGCGCGATCCACGCGCAGTTGGTTGATGGCATCCAGTCTCTGTTTCAGTGTCTCAATATAGAGGTACAAGACATATCGCCTGATGTTCAAAAACCCGAGGTACAATAGTACGGAGGATTTCAGTATTTCAACAAAAACCGTCACCATTCGTCGTCGGTGTGGTTGTGAAGAGCAGCGGACAGACAAATGGTTTAAAACGTGATCAATTTAACACCTTGCTCATTGACCGTAAAGAAAGATGCGCTACATACAAGTGTAGCACCGTTTATTACCTGTAAATTCCTCACTACGCCTCCGGCAACCGCCACGCGCATGAAAGGTTAAAAAAGAGTGGGCCGGAGCTATCTCCCACATAAACCGTGAAAACTAACATCCGTAAGACAACAATGTTAGGATGGTTAGTGGTCGACAATGACGGTAACAAGCATGTTAGACAAAGTTTTGAAAATTGCCACACGGCAAAGCCCGCTTGCGCTATGGCAGGCGCAATATGTTAAAGCGCGCCTGGAACAAGCGCATCCCGGACTGAAGGTCGAGCTGGTGCCGATGGTCACTCGCGGGGATGTCATCCTTGATACTCCCCTGGCAAAGGTGGGTGGCAAGGGCTTATTTGTGAAAGAGTTAGAGCTTGCCATGCTCGAAGGGCGCGCCGATATCGCCGTTCATTCGATGAAAGATGTGCCGGTGGAATTCCCGGAGGGGCTGGGGCTGGTGACTATCTGCGAGCGCGACGATCCGCGCGACGCGTTTGTCTCCAATCGCTATGCCTCGATTGATGAACTCCCGGCCGGCAGCGTCGTCGGCACGTCAAGTTTACGCCGTCAGTGCCAGCTGGCCGCCACCCGTCCGGATCTGGTGATCCGCTCTCTGCGCGGTAATGTCGGTACCCGACTGAGTAAGCTGGATAACGGCGAGTATGACGCCATCATCCTCGCCGCCGCCGGCCTGAAGCGCCTGCAGCTCGAGGCGCGAATTCGCCAGCCGCTGTCGCCTGAGCAATCTCTGCCGGCGGTCGGCCAGGGCGCGGTGGGCATCGAATGCCGTCTCGACGATGCATGGACCCAGGGGCTGTTAGCGCCTCTCAACCATACGGAAACGGCAGTGCGCGTTCGCGCCGAGCGGGCGATGAACACGCGTCTCGAAGGCGGCTGTCAGGTGCCGATTGGTAGCTATGCGGAACTGAAAGACGGTGAATTGTGGCTGCGGGCGCTGGTTGGCGCCCCGGATGGTTCGCAGATGGTACGCGGCGAACGGCGCGGGCCAGCAGAGCAGGCCGAAGCGCTTGGCATCTCGCTGGCGGAAGAGCTCCTGGATAACGGCGCCCGCGATATTCTCGCGGCAGTTTATGATGGAGAAGCCCCACGATGAGCATCCTGGTCACTCGTCCACTACCGCAAGGAGAAGCGCTGGTCAGCCGTCTGCGGGCCATGGGACGCGTGGCCTGGAGCTTTCCGCTGATAGAATTTACGCCCGGTCGGGAGCTTCCCGCGCTGGGCGACGCGCTTGCCCGCCTGGGGCCTGACGATCTGCTGTTCGCGCTGTCCCAGCATGCGGTGGAGTTCGCCCATGCCCGTCTGCAGCAACAGGGTATGCCCTGGCCCACTTCCCCGCGTTATTTTGCCATTGGCCGCACGACGGCGCTGGCCCTGCATACGGTCAGCGGGCAGCACATCCATTACCCGTTAGATCGGGAAATTAGCGAAGTCTTGCTACAATTACCTGAATTACAAAACATTGCCGGGAAGAATGCGCTGATCTTACGCGGCAATGGTGGGCGGGAACTCTTAGGCGCGACGCTGACCGAGCGCGGCGCCAGGGTCACATTTTGTGAATGTTATCAACGTAGTGCAAAGCATTACGATGGCGCAGAAGAAGCGATGCGCTGGCAATCTCGCGGGGTCACCACGCTGGTGGTCACCAGCGGCGAGATGCTGCAGCAGCTATGGTCGTTAATACCGCAATGGTATCGCGAACGGTGGCTCCTGCACTGCCGCGTTGTCGTTGTCAGCGAACGTCTGGCCCTTCAGGCCCGGGAGCTGGGCTGGCAGGAGATTCAGGTTGCCGATAGCGCCGACAACGATGCGCTGCTACGCGCATTACAATAACTCTCAACATTGGAAGCCATAATGACGGAACAACAAAATCAATCCGCCGTGGTTGAAGAGACCAGGGAGGCCGTGGAGACCACACCACAGCCAGAGAACACTGATAAGAAGAAGGCTGGCAACAAAACCAGCCTGGCGCTCAGCGCGATCGCTATCGCCATTGCGATAGCCGCCGGTATCGGCCTGTATGGCCTGAACAAACAGCAGGCCTCGCGTCAAAACGAAACCACCTCTGAATTATCAAGCCAGGTCGCGGCGCTGCAAAAAGCGCAGGAAAGCCAAAAAAGCGAACTGGAAGGCATTATCAAACAGCAGGCCGACCAGCTAAACGAAGCCAAACATCAGCAGGAGACGCTGGCCAAACAGCTGGACGAAGTCCAGCAAAAAGTGGCGATCATTTCCGGTAGCGACGCCAAAACCTGGCTGCTGGCCCAGGCCGACTTCCTCGTCAAGCTGGCGGGACGTAAGCTGTGGAGCGATCAGGATGTCACCACCGCCGCCGCGCTGCTGAAAAGCGCCGACGCCAGCCTCGCCGACATGAATGACCCAAGCCTGATCGGCGCCCGCCGGGCGATCACCGACGATATCGCCACCCTCTCCGCGGTGAACCAGGTCGACTACGACGGCATGATCCTCAAGGTTAATCAGCTGGCGAACCAAATCGATAACCTGCGGCTGGCGGATAATAACGATGACGATTCGCCGATGGATTCTGATAGCGATGAGCTCTCCAGCTCCATCAGCGAATGGCGCGTCAATCTGCAGAAAAGCTGGCAGAATTTTATGGACAGTTTTATCACCGTGCGCCGCCGCGATGAAACAGCGGTCCCGCTGCTGGCGCCGAATCAGGATATCTATCTGCGGGAAAATATTCGCTCTCGCCTGCTGGTCGCCGCGCAGGCAGTGCCGCGCCATCAGGAAGAGACCTGGAAACAGTCGCTGGATAACGTCTCGACCTGGGTACGCGCCTATTACGATACCGATGACGCCACCACTAAAGCCTTCCTTGAAGAGGTGGATAAGCTCAGTCAGCAAAGCATTACCATGACGGTGCCGGAAACGCTGCAGAGCCAGGCGTTGCTGGAAAAACTGATGCAGACCCGGGTGCGTAATCTGATGGCGCAGCCTGCCGTTTCCGCAGGCGGCGCGCCCTCGCCTGCACCTGCAGCACCGGCCGCCCCCGCTGCGCCGCAAGGAGAGTAACGCATGCTGAAAATTCTTTTACTCTTCGCACTGTTGATCGCCGGGATCGTGCTTGGCCCGATGATCGCCGGGCATCAGGGCTACGTCCTGATCCAGACCGATAATTACAATATCGAGACCAGCGTGACCGGGCTGGTGATCATCCTGATCCTCGCCATGGTGGTGCTGTTCGCCATTGAATGGCTGCTGCGCCGTATTTTCCGCACCGGGGCGCATACGCGCGGCTGGTTTGTCGGCCGTAAACGCCGTCGCGCGCGTAAGCAAACCGAGCAGGCGCTGCTTAAGCTGGCGGAAGGTGATTACCAGCAGGTTGAGAAGCTGATGGCGAAAAACGCCGATCACGCCGAACAGCCGGTGGTGAACTATCTGCTGGCGGCGGAAGCGGCCCAGCAGCGCGGCGATGAAGCGCGGGCTAACCAGCATCTGGAGCGCGCCACCGACCTGGCGGGCGATGACCTGATCCCGGTGGAAATCACCCGCGTTCGCCTGCAGCTGGCGCGCAATGAAAATCACGCCGCGCGTCATGGCATCGATAAGCTACTGGAAATCACCCCGCGTCATCCGGAAGTGCTGCGCCTCGCCGAACAGGCTTATACCCGTACCGGCGCCTGGCAGTCGCTGCTGGATATCATTCCGTCGATGGCGAAAGCTAACGTCGGCGATGAAGAGCACCGCGCCGCGCTGGAACAGCTGGCATGGGTTGGCCTGATGGACAAAGCGCTGGCCGACGGCGGCAGCGAGGGGCTGCGCGAATGGTGGCGCAACCAGAGCCGTAAAACGCGGGCGCTGGTGCCGCTGCAGGTGGCGATGGCCGAGCGCCTCATCGAGAGCGACGATCACGATACCGCGCAGCAAATTATTATTGATGGTCTGAAGAAACAGTATGACGACCGTCTGGTGATGCCGATCCCGCGCCTGAAGACCAATAACCCGGAACAGCTGGAGAAAGTACTGCGCCAGCAGATCAAAGCCGTTGGCGATCGTCCGCTGCTGTGGAGCACCCTGGGCCAGTCGCTGATGCGGCACGGCGAATGGCAGGAGGCCAGCATCGCCTTCCGCGCCGCGCTTAAGCAGCGTCCGGATGCCTTTGATTACGCCTGGCTGGCGGATGCTCTGGATCGCCTCCATCAACCGGAGGAAGCGGCTACCATGCGCCGCGATGGTCTGCTGCTGACGCTGCAGAATAACCCTCAGCAATAACCTCACCTGGCTGTCGCCTCCTGCGGGGCGATAGCCCTTCTCCCCCGCCTTCCCGTTGACGCTCCCCCTGAAAGAAAAAAACGCCTGCGCTGAAATCAGGGCAGGCGTTAAAACAGGTCTGTTTGACAACAAATTGGGTGCTTCACTCAACGTAATGTCCATGGTGTTTGATGAGGCATAAATGCGACATCTGTCAGTGGACGATAAGCACCGTAAGAACGGCTCTGCATCATTCCGGAGTTTATGAGGCACAAAGGCGAACATAAGAGATGGAATGAGCATCTACCCGATTATTATCGCACAGGATCCAGGGAAATTGCATCTACCACAGTGATGAATTGAGAGTTTTCCTGACGCGTATTCTTAAGCAAAGAGAAGATTTTTTATCAGCAAGATCAGGGGAATAAGTCATGGCAGGAAGTCACAGAAAACAAAAAACCCCGCCGAAGCGGGGTTCAAAATTGGTCGGCGAGAGAGGATTCGAACCTCCGACCCACTGGTCCCAAACCAGTTGCGCTACCAAGCTGCGCTACTCGCCGAAATACTGCTTTTTGAATTTTTAGTTCAATTCGTTAAAGTCGTGGTGCGAGGGGGGGGACTTGAACCCCCACGTCCGTAAGAACACTAACACCTGAAGCTAGCGCGTCTACCAATTCCGCCACCTTCGCAAATTCACAACTCTATCAAATAATGGGGTGGCTAATGGGATTCGAACCCACGACAACTGGAATCACAATCCAGGGCTCTACCAACTGAGCTATAGCCACCACTGCAAACCTTTTACGCGGTATTAAAACCACCGCAGCTCCAGCACCGGGTTAATGGTGCGCCCGACAGGATTCGAACCTGAGACCTCTGCCTCCGGAGGGCAGCGCTCTATCCAGCTGAGCTACGGGCGCTTAGCGCCGTTGCGGGGTCGGATAATACGGACTTCCTCCCCCGCTGTCTAGTGCCTTTTAAAAGAAAATTATCGTTTGCTCATGCTTTGTTCGTTTTGGCGCTTATTCAGCCGTATTATTGACTTGCCCCTGCCTTCCAAGGCCAAACACCTTATAAATCAGGGTAACGGCAGCAAGGAAAATAATGCCGACAAAGAGCGACATCCGGGTTTCATCATTCAGCCCCATCCCGACCAGCACGCAGATCAGGAAAGCCATGGTGAAATAGTTGGCCCACGGAAACAGCAGCGAACGGAACGGATGGCTGGCTATCGCTGCCCGATGTACGCGACGGAAACGCAGCTGACTAATCAGGATCACAAACCAGGGCACCATCCCCGGCAGGACGCTGGCGCTATAGACATAGACAAACACCCGCTGCGGATTAGGAATGATGTAATTCAGGCAGGAGCCTACCAGCAGGATCAGAATAGACAGCGCCACGCCGACGGCCGGAACGCCGTTGCGCGATACCTTACCGATCGCCGCCGGCAGCTGACGGTTCTTCGCCAGGGCGTACAGCATACGTCCGCAGCTGTACATCCCGCTGTTGCAGCCGGAAAGCGCCGCCGTCAGCACCACAAAGTTGATAATCCCCGCCGCGGCGGTAATACCGATTTTGGCAAACGTCAGTACGAACGGGCTGCCGTTGGAGCCGATTTGATCCCATGGGAAGATGGTGACGATAACGAAAATCGCGCCGACGTAGAAAATCAGGATCCGCCACAGCACTTTGCCCACCGCGCTGCGCAGTGTGACCTGCGGATTTTTCGCTTCACCTGCGGTAATGCCGATGAGCTCCACGCCCTGATAGGACGCGACCACGATACACAGCGCCGTCAGGAAGCCCTTCCAGCCGCCGGCAAAGAAGCCGCCATGTTCGGTCAGGTTGCCAAAACCGATGGAGTGGCCGCCGTTGCCAAAGCCGAAGAAAATGACGCCCAGGCCCACGACGATCATCACGATAATGGTGGTCACTTTAATCATGGCGAACCAGAACTCGATTTCACCGTACAGCCGGACCGCCGCGAGGTTAGCCAGCGCCACCAGCCCCACGGCAATTAACGCCGGGATCCACTGCGCCATCTCCGGGAACCAGAACTGCACATAGACGCCGATGGCGGTAATCTCAGAGATGCCCACCGCCATCCACATAAACCAGTACGACCAGGCGGTCAGGTAGCCGAAGAAGGGGCTCATATAGCGATGCGCATACACCGCGAAGGAGCCGGTGACGGGCTCAAGGAACAGCATTTCGCCCATTGAGCGCATAATGAAAAAGACGAACAGGCCAGCGATAATGTACGCCAGCAGCACGGAAGGCCCAGCCCACTTCAGGGTACTGGCCGCCCCCATAAACAACCCCACGCCAATCGTCCCCCCAAGGGCGATCAGTTCAATATGCCGGGCCTCCAGTCCACGCTGGAGCTCCGCTTTTTTCTCAGTCATATATCCTCTTGTGTTTGCCGTATTCCGGGTACACCCGGTTATTGTTATTAACTGAACTCATAGCCTTGCCGACGCGCAGGTCTCCCCCGCGCGTATGAAGCCTGCGAATGGTTAATGAATTTTATGGAAATGGCAAATAAAGTATCAGGCGAGTAAAGACATTAAACAGAAAATGGGCACAAACTCGCCAGAATGCAGAGGAATATTAGAGTTTATTGGTGTAATGCCAACGTAAATATCGTAGCAGCCGGGCCTGCCTTTTAATCCGGCTCGGCTGGGAAACCAGGCGGTAAAACCACTCCAGCCCCAGATCCTGCCAGAACTTCGGCGCCCGATGAACGTGCCCGGTGAAAACATCGTAAGTGCCGCCGACGCCCATATACAGCGCGTGCGGGTACAGGCGCCGACAGTCGCGCATAAAGATCTCCTGACGCGGGGACCCCATGGCGACGGTGACGATTTTCGCCCCGCTGTCGCGAATGCGTTCGAACAATGCCTGCCGTTGCTCAGGCGCAAAATAGCCGTCCTGGCTGCCGACGATATTCACCTGCCAGCGCTGGCGCAGGCTGGACGCCGTCTGCGCCAGGACTTCAGGTTTACCGCCGACCAAAAACACCGGAGTGCCTTCAGCGCCGGCGCGCTGCATTAACGCTTCCCAGAGATCGGCTCCCGCCACGCGGGACACCTGGGCCTGCGGATATTTTTTACGCAGCGAACGTACCACGCTGATGCCATCCGCATATTTAAACTCCGCCGCCTCAATCAGCGCCCGCACCTCGGGGTTATCCTCTACGGCCAGCATTTTCTCGGCATTAATCGCCACCAGCGTCCCCTCCCGGAGAACGCCGTCGGCATACAAATAATCCAGAGCGTGCTGCATATCGCGCCAGCCTATGAGCTGCAGCCCTCTTAACAGGTACAACGGCGCGGAAATGGTCCCAGTCATGTCCATCCTTCTCAGACTTGCGGTTGCGAAAGCGGTTTTACGCGCTTATGAATCAGTCCCACGCTATCCAGGAACCAGTACAGCAGTTTCGCCGCCAGCAAGCAGATACCAAAGATCACGAGGAAAAACACCACGCGGGAGCCGAACGAATCCAGCCCCTCGCGCGCCAGCACTATCATGTTGAAGATAGCGCCGAAACAGAAACTATGCAGGATTGCCGCTTTATAGCGATTGCTCTCCCGGTTGCCGAGCTCATACAGCCAGTCGAACCATTTAATAATCAACCCGACCGCCACAGCGCCCAGCGGCACAAACCAGACGCCGCCCATCACCACCAGCGAGCCAATCAGCGTCGGCGAAATCGCCAGCCCCGAATGGTTGTTTAACACTTCCCAGGTGAAGTAGTTGGCGGTATTGAGCACCATCGTCGGACGACCGTGCCACATCCAGCTGGGGATAAAGACGTAGAAGTCGCGGATCATCGGCGCCAGCCCCTGGAAATCGATCTTGTCATAGTTTTGCAGCAGCAGCGCCAGGTTCTCCCACGGCGAGAAGGTATCGCGTGTGAGATAGAGGAAGGTATAAAACGCTTCGTCGCCGCTGACGTTCATCCCGTAGCGCTTCAGCGCCAGCCAGAACATGCCGACGATGCCCAGCACGCCCGCCGCAGCCAGCATCCACAAGCTGATCCAGCCGCGAATAATGCCGATAAACAGGAAGATGGCGAAGGCGATGATGATATTGGCGCGAGTCCCGCCGACGATAGCGTAGGTCAGCAGACCAAAGGCCACGGTGCTGACGAGGAAGAAAATCCACGCCTTATAATCCTGGCGCAGGAAATAGACCACCAGCATCGCCGGAATAAAGAAGTAGAAGAAGCGCTTCAACGCCACACCGGAGACTTCAGCAGAGAAAATCTGGCTGTAAGAGTTGAGCTTAAACAGCAGGAAACCGTTGTGGGCGAAGAAGATGCCGACGCACAGCAGCGCCAGCCCCATCAGTATGCCCCACGCCAGATGGGTTTCCACCCGGTTCATGGTAAACAGCGGCCGACGCGTAACCTCACGCGATGCCGGACGCAGCCGCGTTTTATAGGTCACGTAGTAGATCGCGTAGAAGCACACCGCAATCAGCAGCGTCTGCAGCAAAATCTCCGGCGGCGCCACGCTGACGTCAAAGCGGAACACCAGAATACTGGTCAGCGGGAAGCCGAAGAAAAAGGTCAGCAGAAACAGCAACGAGAAAAAGACGTTGAAGTTGAAGCGTACCCGACGGAACTCAAACCAGGTGGCGGTGGCGATAAACAGCGTCGACAGCAGCCAGACCACCAGCAGCCCGCTAAATTGCATTAACGTCATGCCTGCCCCTCCGCCGCTAACCGTAGCGCTAGCTGCCAGCCCGTCAGATAGTTCGGCCGGAAGAAAGCGATACCCGACTTATCCACGCTCGCCAGCTGGCGCTGCGCTTCGCGAACCACGCTGACGTCCAGCGCATCGCTGGTGAACAGCACCGGCACATGCTGCTCGGTCATATCCTGCCAGAATGGGTTTTCGCGGTTGAGCACGCAGGGAATGCCCGCCTGAATCAACAGGCACAGGGTGCCGATCCCCTGCTGACGCGCAAACAGGAAATAGCCCAGATCGCAGCGGCGCAGCAGCGCCAGATAATCATGAAACTCAAGCTTCTCGCTGAGGATCTGCAGATGCTCGCGACTAAACAGCGCCGCCCCCGCCTCACGAACCTCATTGATATAGGCCTCGTTATTCGCCGGATAGCCCATCGGCACGATGACGTTTACCGTATCGCCAAACTGCTGATGGATAGCCTTCAGCGCGGCAATATGTTCATTGCTGCGATCCCCGGAGTTGCCCACCAGAATGGTCAGCGTGTCGCCGCGCGGTGCGTTTTCGGCCAGGGTATTCAGCGCCGGATCCATACGGGTCGGGAAGTAGAGCAGTTCGCCCGGAACGCGCGGATGGCGGTTAGCGAACCAGCTAAGATCGCCGCGGGTGGCGAAAACGCGCCCTACCCGCCCCTGCGCCAGGCGGCGCAGCGGATAGAACAGGCGGAACTTCAGGCTGGTCGCGTTTTCATACAGATCCGCCCCCCAGATATGCCAGTTAAACTGCGATGGGCGGATACCGCCGCTCAACAGCGCCAGCCACAGACCGGTATTGAACTGGCCGTGGAAGAAAAAGCGCTGCTGACGGTTGGCTTTGGCTTGCGCAATCACCGCCTGCGCCAGCGACTTCTTCCCCGGATAGCAGGTGATGTCCAGCGCCGGATACCCATCACGCACGCTGGCCTCATCACCGACGACCATAAATCTCCTGGCCTGCGGATCGGCGGCCAGTTCGTCGTTAAAGAACCGCAGTACGGTCTGGTTATGATGCGGGATATCCGATCCCAGTACATGTATCAGTGCTGTCATGCCCGTTTACGCCAGAGTAAAAACACGCCACTACAAAGGGCGAAATAAACAATATAAGTGGCCATATACGCCTGCGCCGCGCCAACCGCGCCGTGCGCCGGTATAAGCCAGTGTGAGAATGCGGTCAGCAGCGTGAACTGGCTGATTTCCGTCAGAATATAAAAACGCAGCGACGCTTTAGCGATCACCAGATAGCCATAGACGTAGGCGCCTACTTTTAAAACGTCGCCCACCAACTGCCAGGCGAACAGGTCTCGCATCGCGGTAAAGCGATCGGAAAACAGCAGCCAGATGGCAAAATCGCGCAGCAGCCAGACCGTCAGGCTCGCCGCCGCCACTGCCGGCAGGACGAATTTCAGCGACTTGACTATCTCGCGGGTGATATCCGTTTTGGCGCTCAGCCGCGACAGCGTCGGCAGGAGATAGACGCTGAACGAGGCGGTAATAAACTGCAGATAGGCATCGGAGATACTGCTCACCCCCTGCCAGATACCGACCGCCTCCCAGCCATAATGCGCCGCCAGCAGATTACGCATCATCACATAAGCTACCGGCAGGGTCACTGAGGTTATCAGCGCCATCAGGGTAAATTTCGATAGCTGTCCCGCCAGACCGTTATCCCAGCGCGGACGCAGGGCGCTCAGCGGAATATTACCCCGCCGCCAGAGCATGATGCCCGCCGGGATCACCACCAGCGCCGGCACTAACGCCAGCCCCAGCAGCGCCCCCTGGTAACCACCGAAGTAGTAACAGGCATAATAGGCCGCCACGCCAATCAGGCTGCCGGCAATCAGCGAGAAGGCGTTTCCCGCCGCATCGCGAAAGCCTTTCATCAGCGCCAGCAGGAAGTTCGCCCAGGCGATCCCCATCTGCACCAGCGCCACCAGCCGTACCAGATTCTGATAATGAGTATGACCGAACAGCCCCTGGCTTATCGGCGCCGCCGCCAGTAAAAACACCAGAGCCAGCAGCGTGGAAAAGCCAAGCACCATCGCCGACGAGGTGCCCACCACCTGCTTCAGGCGCGGGGGATCGTCGTGATGCTGAGCCACCAGCTTCGTGACGCCGTTAAATATCCCGGCCCCGGCCAGCACGCCGAGCACGGTGACCAGTTGCCGGAAGTTACCGGCCTGGCCAACGCCCGCGGGCCCAAACGAGACGGCCAGCAGCTTGACGACCAACAGCCCGGCGCCGATTTTGACCAGCGTCGAGGCCGCCGTCCACAATGAGGCTTTTGCTAACGACATATCAGGAGAAGTAGCTCAGCAGTGAGTTAATCACCGTCCGCTGGTTCACCACAGACAGATTGTAAAACAGCGGCAGGCGCACCAGGCGCTCGCTCTCCTGGGTGGTATAGCGGTCTTCACCGTGGAATTCGCCGAAGTGTTCGCCTGCCGGACAGCTGTGCAGGGGAATGTAATGGAATACCGCGAGGATCTCCGCCTCTTTCAGCCAGGCGATAAGCCTGCTGCGATCCTCGATATCGCGCAGCTTAATGTAGAACATGTGCGCGTTTTGCCCGCAGTCAGCCGGGACCGTCGGCAGTTCAATACGTCCCGCGCGGGCCAGCGGCAGCAGCGCGTCATAGTAATTCTGCCACAGCGCCAGACGCTGCTGGTTGATGCGCTCCGCCGCTTCCAGCTGCGCCCACAGATAGGCGGCCTGCAGGTCGGACATCAGATAGCTGGAGCCAATGTCCCGCCAGGTATATTTATCCACCAGGCCACGAAAGAACTGGCTGCGGTTGGTGCCTTTTTCGCGAATGATCTCCGCACGTTCCACCAGCGTGCGATCGTTGATCAGCGTCGCCCCGCCCTCACCGCCGGCGGTGTAGTTTTTGGTTTCATGGAAGCTGAAACAGCCGATATGGCCGATGGTGCCCAGCGCGCGCTCCTTGTAGGTGGACATCACCCCCTGCGCGGCGTCTTCCACCACGAACAGGTTGTACTTGTCGGCGATGGCCATGATGGTATCCATCTCGCAGGCTACGCCAGCATAGTGCACCGGGACGATCGCCCGGGTTTTATCGGTGATAGCGGCTTCGATTAACGTTTCATCGATATTCATCGTATCGCGACGGATATCGACAAAGACGATTTTCGCCCCGCGCAGCACAAAGGCATTGGCGGTGGAGACAAAGGTATAGCTGGGCATAATCACTTCGTCGCCCGGCTGGATATCCAGCAGCAGCGCGGCCATCTCCAGCGAAGCCGTGCAGGAAGGGGTTAGCAGGGCTTTTGCCGTGCCAAAACGCTGCTCCATCCACTGCTGGCAGCGGCGCGTAAAGCCGCCGTCGCCGCACAGCTTGCCGCTGTTCATCGCAGACTGCATGTAATCAAGCTCGGTTCCAACCACCGGCGGCGCGTTAAATGGGATCATGGGGTCACCTGTATAGCCAGTAGGCGGTGCTTTCCACATTAGCACCGCTGAGAATATAACGTTTAAGCGCGGCGGTGTTGCCCATCTGGGTCGCCACCCGCAGTGTAGAAAGTCCGCGCGAAGCGGCCCAGTACCGCGCCGCCTGCATCAGCTGCGCCCCGGCGCCGCGTCCGGCCAGCAGGCCGATACGCGCCTCGGTGGCATTGAGCTGGCGCAGAGAGACAAAGGCGCGAATATCGCCCTCTGGATGGCGGTAAATCAGGCACTGATGATCGAAGGTGCCGCGCACCGCATTTTCAATCCACTGGGCATAGAAGCGGCCGCTGGCGTCGGCAGCATACCAGGGCGCGCGAAAGCGGCTCATCGCAAAGGCCTGCGCCGCCTGCTCGCGCAGTGGCGCAATATCCGCCTCCACGGCGACGTCGGCGCCCGCATCCGCAGGGTTGCCCACCGGTAGCGCCAGATCGACCTCGCCTTCCACCAGCTGAAAACCCAGCTGCTGCAGCGCGTCGAGCCGGACGGTGTCGCTGGCGGCTACCTTCGCCTGCACTCGCGACCACCCCGCCAGCGCCTCAGGCGTCAGCCGCGGCGCATGCTCGTCAAAGTGAACGACGGCGCTGTTAACGGCAAAGAAGCGGTTCTCCCACTCCAGGGGATCAATACTGGCGCGGACGGGCACGGAGCAGATCCAGCAGATATTGGCCGTAGCCGGTTTTTTCCAACCGCTTCGCCGCGTGTTTGACGCCGTCGTCGTCCAGCCAGCCGTTGCGCCAGCCGATCTCTTCCAGACAGGCGATTTTGAAGCCCTGACGCTTCTCGACGGTCTGCACGAACATGCTGGCCTCGATCAGGCTATCGTGGGTGCCGGTATCCAGCCACGCAAAGCCGCGTCCAAGCAGTTCGACGGTCAGTGCGCCATCTTCAAGGTACATCTGGTTGATGGAGGTGATTTCCAGTTCGCCGCGCTCGGATGGCTTGACCCGTTTGGCGTACTCCGCCACCTTGCCATCGTAGAAATAGAGACCGGTGACCGCCCAGTTCGACTTCGGCTGCTTCGGCTTCTCTTCCAGCGACAGCGCGCGAAAGTTGTCATCAAACTCCACCACGCCAAAGCGCTCAGGATCCATCACCTGATAGCCAAAAATCGTCGCCCCTTCCGTGCGGGCAGCCACGCTGCGCAGCTTGGGGCTGAAGCTCTGGCCGAAGAAGATATTGTCGCCTAACACCAGGCACGCCGGTTCGCCGTTAAGAAAGGCTTCGCCGATGATAAACGCCTGGGCTAAACCATCCGGCGTCGGCTGTACGGCATAGTGCAGCGCAATGCCAAACTCTGAGCCATCGCCGAGCAGGCGCTGGAAATCGCGCAGATCGTCCGGCGTGGTGATGATCAGGATCTCACGGATCCCGGCCAGCATTAATACCGACAGCGGGTAGTAGATCATCGGCTTATCGTAGATCGGCAACAGCTGCTTCGACACGCCGCGGGTGATGGGATGCAGTCGCGTTCCGGAACCCCCCGCCAGAATAATACCTTTCATCATTCCCCCCAGAGATGATTAGCCTTGCAGTCCAAGACGCTCGCCCTGATAGCTTCCGTCCTGAACCTGGCGCCACCATGTCTCGTTCGCCAGATACCACGCCACGGTCTTACGCATACCGGAAGTGAAGGTCTCAGCCGGCGTCCAGCCCAGCTCACGGGCAATCTTCGAAGCATCAATGGCATAGCGCAGATCGTGGCCCGGGCGATCGGCAACAAAGGCGATCAGGTCGCGATAGTGCGCCACGCCCTGCGGCTTATGCGGCGCCAGCGCTTCGAGCAATTCGCAAATGGTTTCCACCACCTCGATGTTTTTACGCTCGTTATGACCGCCGATATTGTAAGTCTCGCCCGGTTCGCCGCGGGTCGCCACCAGATACAGCGCTCTGGCGTGATCTTCCACGTACAGCCAGTCGCGGATCTGCTGTCCATTGCCATACACTGGCAGCGGCTTGCCTGCCAGCGCGTTGAGGATGGTCAGCGGGATCAGCTTCTCGGGGAAGTGATATGGGCCGTAGTTATTCGAGCAGTTGGTGATAAGCGTCGGCAGGCCATAGGTCCGCAGCCAGGCACGCACCAGGTGGTCGCTGCTGGCTTTCGAGGCCGAATAGGGGCTGCTTGGCGCATAGGGCGTGGTCTCGGTAAAGAAATCATCGCTGCCGTGCAGATCGCCATACACTTCATCGGTAGAGATGTGATGGAAGCGAAACGCCGATTTTTGCGCCGTAGCCAGCGTATTCCACCAGCTACGGGCCGCCTCCAGCAGCGTATAGGTGCCCACGATATTGGTTTCAATAAATGCCGCCGGGCCGTCAATCGACCGATCGACATGGCTTTCCGCCGCCAGGTGCATCACTGTATCCGGTTGATACTGCACGAAAATACGGTCCAGCTCGCCGCGGTCGCAGATATCCACCTGTTCAAAGGCGAAACGCGCATCCTGCGCCACCGGCGCCAGCGACATTAAATTGCCGGCGTAGGTCAGTTTATCCACCACCACCACGCGATCGGCGGTGTGCTGGATAATCTCCCGCACTACCGCCGAACCAATGAAGCCCGCGCCGCCGGTGACCAGAATGGTTCTCACCGCCACACTCCTTTGGTGTCGATGATATACGCCTGGGTGACGCTGTCGCCGCTAACGGCTTTAAATTCATTGTGATCGACCAGCATCACCAGCACGTCGGCGCTGGCCAGCGCCGCATCGAGAGTCGCCAGCGTACACAGACCGTCGAGTTTCTGCGGCAGCGCGTGAATGTTGGGCTCAACTACCTGCGTCGTGCCGCTGTGCCAGCGGGCAATCTGCGCGGCAATTTCCATTGCCGGGCTTTCGCGCAGGTCGTCAATATTCGGCTTAAAGGCGAGGCCAAAACAGGCAATGGTCAGCTCGCTGGCCCGTTTGTTGGTGGCATTCAGGCAGTCAGCTACCTGCGCCTTCACCTGTTCGATAACCCATTCCGGCTTGTGGTCGTTGACCTCACGGGCCGTGCGGATCAGACGCGCCTGCTGCGGGTTTTGCGCCACGATAAACCACGGGTCGACGGCGATACAGTGGCCGCCGACGCCCGGTCCCGGCTGCAGGATATTCACTCGCGGATGGCGGTTCGCCAGGCGGATCAGTTCCCAGACGTTAATGGCCTGATCGGCGCAAATCAGCGACAGCTCGTTGGCAAAAGCGATGTTGACGTCACGGAAGCTGTTTTCCGTCAGCTTGCACATCTCGGCGGTACGCGAGTTGGTCACCACACATTCGCCTTCGAGGAAGATTTTATACAGCTCGCTGGCGCGAGCGGAGCAGACCGGCGACATGCCGCCGATAACGCGGTCGTTTTTAATCAGCTCGACCATCACCTGGCCGGGCAATACCCGCTCCGGGCAGTAGGCGATATTCACGTCCGCCGCTTCACCCACCTGCTGGGGAAAGCTGAGGTCCGGGCGCATCTCCGCCAGCCACTCAGCCATCTGTTCGGTCGACCCGACCGGCGAGGTAGACTCAAGGATCACCAGCGAGCCTTTCTTTAACGTCGGCGCAATGGATTTAGCCGCCGACTCGACAAACACCATATCCGGCTCGTGGCGATCTTTAAACGGCGTCGGCACGGCAATCAGGTAGGCATCCGCTGCCACCGGGGTGGTGGTGGCGCTTAAATATCCCTGCTCGACCGCGGTCTTCACCACGCTCGCCAGATCCGGCTCCACGATATGAATCTCTCCACGGTTAATGGTCTCCACGGCATGTTGATTGACATCAACGCCGACCACCCGCTTCTGCCGGGAGGCGAACGCGGCAGCGGTTGGCAGCCCGATATAGCCAAGGCCAATCACTGAAATGGTAGAAAAACTCATAGCGTTACCTGATTATTTTTAAGTGCAGACAAAATTCGACGACATGCTTCGCCATCGCCATAAGGATTATGCGCGCGGCTCATCGCCTGGTATGCGGCATCATCCTCCAGCAGTCGCGTGACTTCCGCCACGATGCGCTGGCTGTCGGTGCCCACCAGACAGACGGTACCGGCGGCCACCGCTTCCGGACGTTCGGTCATATCGCGCATGACCAGCACCGGTTTCCCCAGGGAAGGCGCCTCTTCCTGAATACCACCGGAATCGGTCAGGATGAGCCAGGCCCGATCCATCAACCAGACGAACGGCAGGTAGTCCTGCGGTTCAATCAACATCACGTTGTCGATATGGCCGAGAATACGGTTCACCGGTTCGCTGACGTTAGGATTCAGGTGAACCGGATAGACAATCTGCACCTCAGGGTGGGTATGGGCTATCTCCGCCAGCGCCTGGCAGATCTGCTCAAAGCCGAGCCCAAAGCTTTCCCGCCGATGGCCGGTAACCAGAATCATTTTTTTACCGTGGCTAATGAAAGGATAGCGCTGCAGCAGGGTCTCCCGTAGCGCTTCATCGCCCAGAACGCGATCGCGCACCCAGAATAGGGCATCGATGACCGTATTCCCGGTCACCGTGATGCGACTGTCGGCAATGTTTTCCCGCAGCAGATTCTGCCGCGAGGTTTCCGTAGGGGCGAAATGGTACGTCGCCAGATGCCCGGTCAGCGTACGGTTGCCCTCTTCCGGCCACGGCGAACTTAAATCGCCGGTCCGCAGACCCGCCTCTACATGGCCCACCGGTATGCGCTGGTAAAACGCCGCCAGGCTCGCCGCCATCGTGGTGGTGGTATCGCCATGCACCAGCACCACGTCGGGTTTAAACGACTCCAGAACCGGCTTCAGCCCTTCAAGAATACGGCAGGTGATCTCGGTGAGCCCCTGCCCCGGCTTCATGATGTTGAGATCGTAGTCCGGGGTGATGGAGAATAGTTTCAACACCTGATCGAGCATCTCCCGATGCTGCGCAGTCACGCATACTTTCGCCTCAAAATGAGGATCCTTTGCCAGCGCATGGACCAGAGGAGCCATCTTGATGGCTTCCGGCCTCGTGCCAAATACAGTTAGTACTTTCACATCGATTCTCTTCGATTAGGCGATGAAGGTCATTTGCCCTTCACCACAGGCCGCAATCACAGGACACGACGACGCGATAACGCCACGCCTGCGCCGATGAGCGCACCCACAATCCCCCACATCACCATCAGAAATACACGGCGCGGGCTATCGCGTTTTACAGGTTCTTCCGGCGTTCGCAAATACCGGTAAGTCTGAAAACGCGGATCCAACGTTGGACCGACGTTCAACGTGCTCAGCATGGCGCGATTCTGGTCGTAATCGAGGTCATATTCCGGTCCGACGGCCTGCAGGTTTTCCAGTCTGGCCTGCAGCATCGGCCTGCCCAATAAAAATAGCTCTGAATCCGGCAACTGATCGGCAGGAACATCCGTTTCGCTGCGCGAGATATTATGCTGCTGAGCGACCTTCAACGCTTGCTCCACGCTGTGGGTCCGGCGGTTGAAAATAGCCTCGGCCACCTCTTCCTGGCGCTTCACCTGCGCCTTCATTTGTACCGTCCGCGCCGCCCAGGCGCCTTTGAGCTCGTCGTTAAGATGGCCGGCCGCCCGCTGGCTGGCGAAAGCCACATACTGGCGCAGCAAATTATTGGCATCCTGCCCGGTCTCGGCGGTCAGTTTGACGCTGTCGTTGACGCTCTTGGCCGCATCGCCTGGCATAAACTGGATATTGTTAATTAAATCATCCAGCATCGCCGCATCGGCGCGAGCATTGCCCGACTGTCGCTGCTTGTAGTAGTCCGTTTGCAGCCAGAAATCACGCCGGGTATCCCAGGAGGCCAACTGCATGATGAACTCTTTATACGCTTCATCCATGGCGGAAGGCTGATCCACCGAGGCCAGGTCGGCTTTGATATCCAGATTGCGTAAGAACTGCTGCTGGGAATAGTACCCCCCCAACATGTTGACAGTAGGCCGATCGGTGATCGCCGTGGCGCTCCACTCCTGGCGAGCAAAGAAGGTGTACACCAACACGATAGCGGCGAAGAGTACAGCACCGCCGACTATCCAGCCTTTTCCTGCCCATAAAGCGCGAAACAGCCCGCGAATATCCAGCTCGTTCTCAACGTTCACTGATTGTGCTCCCGGTAATGGTTGAGTCATCACATCCCCAGCTTTACTTGGTTAGTTTCGGATTATTGCCGCTGTGTCGCCGAATTCTGCGTCTGATGCGCTTAACCAGACGCGCCACTTTCCAGGCGCGCTTAATACAGTAGCCATAAAGGAAGAAGGCCACCAAAAAGAGAATTAACATCACCCATTCCGGCACAATGCGGGTATATTCCGCCGCGACGCCAACCAGCGCCAGCAGGGCAGCGGCCAGGGTGATCAGGACGAACGCCTGGCGGGAAGTAAACCCGGCGCGCATGATCAAATGATGAATATGCTGCCGGTCCGGTGAGAAAGGACTCATGCCTTTACGCAGGCGGCGATACATAATCGCCACCATATCCATCAACGGGATAGCGATAATCCACAGCGCGGTGACCGGGCTGATGGGATGCGTTTTACCTTGTGTGGTTTCCAGCAGGATCCAGATGATGGTGAAGCCAATCATGGTGCTGCCGGCGTCACCCATAAAAACTTTATAGCGGCGGCCGAGGGCGCCAAGATTAAGAAGAATATAGGGTAGAATGGCGGCGATCATCGCAAAACACCACATCGCCAGGCTGTACTGACCGTCAAACCAGAGGATGATCCCGGTCGCCGCAAAGGAGACGGATGACAGGCCGCCGAGCAGGCCGTCAATCCCATCGACCATATTAAACGCGTTGATGGCGGCCCAGACGGCAAACAGAGTGAGGAAGAAGCCGAAAGGCCCCAGCACCAGCTCCCACGAGCCAAAAATAAAGCCCAGACTACTCAGATGCAGATTCCCTGCCATCATCATAATCACGGCGATCGCGGCCTGAATGACCGCGCGAATTTTCACGCTGATGTCGAAGCGATCGTCCAGCGCGCCAACCAGCACCAATACCCCCGCACAGGCCAGATACAGCGAGGCGTGAGGAATATAATAATCGGCGATGGCGAAGGTGAAACAGATGCCTGCATAAACTGAGATAC
Source organism: Klebsiella sp. C360 (assembly GCF_048822415.1). Lineage (NCBI taxonomy): Bacteria > Pseudomonadati > Pseudomonadota > Gammaproteobacteria > Enterobacterales > Enterobacteriaceae > Klebsiella > Klebsiella sp. C360. The sequence goes on along the minus strand of NZ_JBMEZZ010000017.1, from coordinate 21,007 downwards.
CACCGACCAACGGAATCAACCCCTGATGCCGTTTGCGATAGTTTGGTTTATCCACTAACCCAATCTTTTTTGCCACTTTCCGCGCGACAAAAATAAAGAGGGTCGTGAATAAGAAAATACTGATTAATTCAGTAATAGCAGTGAGTAAATTCACAACGCATGTGCTCTCAGCATAGTTAATCCGGGAAGTATAGCGATGATGCCCCAACTCCAGAAGGGGAAAAGCAGAACATTACAAATTTATTGTATAGATTTTAGTCTGTTAAAGCTGTCTCCGCCTGCTGTCCGGCGCCATTATACGACAACTTTCGTCCCGCTTTCTCTGTCTCTGGATCATACAAATCCCAAAATGAAAACGCCACGCAAAGGCGTGGCGTTTTTGGCTTTTTTTACCTTACGAGCGCTTCATCATATCGAAGAAGTCATCATTCGTCTTAGTCATTGCCAGTTTATTAATGAGGAATTCCATCGCGTCGATCTCACCCATCGGATGGATAATTTTGCGCAGGATCCACATTTTCTGCAGCTCTTCCTGAGTGGTGAGCAGCTCTTCTTTACGCGTACCGGAACGGTTGTAATCGATAGCCGGGAAGACGCGTTTTTCAGCAATCTTACGAGAGAGGTGCAGCTCCATGTTACCGGTGCCTTTAAACTCTTCGTAGATAACTTCATCCATTTTGGAGCCGGTGTCGATCAGCGCCGTGGCGATGATGGTCAGGCTGCCGCCCTCTTCGACGTTACGCGCCGCACCGAAGAAACGCTTCGGACGGTGCAGGGCGTTGGCGTCCACACCACCGGTCAGCACTTTACCGGAAGCCGGGACCACGGTGTTGTAGGCGCGCGCCAGACGGGTAATGGAGTCAAGCAGGATGATAACGTCTTTCTTGTGTTCAACCAGACGTTTCGCTTTCTCGATAACCATCTCAGCAACCTGAACGTGACGGGATGCCGGTTCGTCGAAGGTGGAAGCAACCACTTCACCTTTCACCAGACGCTGCATCTCGGTCACTTCTTCCGGACGTTCGTCGATCAGCAGCACCATCAGCACGCAGTCCGGATGGTTGTAAGCGATGCTCTGCGCGATGTTCTGCAGCAGCATGGTTTTACCGGCTTTCGGCGGCGCGACGATCAGACCACGCTGGCCGCGGCCAATCGGGGAAGCCAGATCCAGTACGCGAGCGGTTAAGTCTTCGGTAGAACCGTTACCACGCTCCATACGCAGACGAGAATTCGCGTGCAGCGGCGTTAAGTTCTCGAACAGGATCTTGTTACGGGCGTTTTCCGGCTTGTCGTAGTTAACTTCGTTAACTTTCAGCAGCGCAAAGTAACGCTCACCCTCTTTCGGAGGACGAATCTTACCGGAAATGGTGTCACCAGTGCGGAGGTTGAAACGGCGGATTTGGCTGGGGGATACGTAGATGTCGTCAGGGCCGGCGAGGTAGGAGCTGTCTGCGGAGCGGAGGAATCCAAATCCATCCTGCAGTATCTCCAGTACGCCGTCGCCAAAGATATCTTCGCCACTCTTCGAATGCTGCTTGAGGATGGCAAAAATAATATCCTGCTTACGCATACGAGCCAGGTTTTCCAGCCCCATATTTTCGCCGAGAGTAATCAGCTCAGAAACCGGCGTATTCTTTAATTCGGTAAGATTCATAGTGGTGTGGGTTCTTAAACTCGGGGTAAATCTCGAACTTAATGTTGTGAATGGTATGGCAGGAACTTCCATGCCTGTTAACGGCCTTCATCTCGTGTCTGTACGTCGCCTGGTCACAGGAAAGAACGCAGAACTGAAACGACTAGACGGAATGAGTGAAAAGCCCGGAATTAATAGCTTCACGCGCATTTTTTGCGGGATGCTTCGGGTAAAACAAGATTCAAACAAGGTATGTTTAAAACGAAGTCTGTGGATTAACTTAGCACGACTCCAGCCGGGCGTCCAGAGTTCCGCAAAAAATAGGAATCTGGACGCCGGAACAGCAATTCGCTTACGCCAGGTTGGCGTCGAGGAACTCTTTCAGCTGACCCTTGGACAGTGCGCCGACTTTGGTGGCCGCCACTTCGCCGTTTTTGAACAGCAGCAGGGTTGGGATGCCGCGAATGCCGTACTTCGGCGCGGTGCCCGGGTTCTGGTCGATGTTCAGCTTAGCTACGGTCAGTTTGCCCTGATACTCTTCAGCGATCTCATCCAGAATCGGGGCGATCATTTTGCACGGACCACACCACTCTGCCCAGAAATCGACGAGGGTCAGCCCGTCAGCCTTGAGTACGTCCGTGTCAAAACTGTCGTCAGTCAGGTGAATAATTTTATCGCTCATATTTAACTCCACAGGAATAAGCCTGGTGTGTTGGTGTCGTAGCCATCAACGACGCGCTGCGGCTACGTTATGCACGCTATTCTTCAGGATACCTCAATTCTCTGGTCTGCCAACTGGCGCGATCCCTCATGGACCCACCCTTTGACGCCAGGGTCACCTGAACGCGCACTGCATATTGCAGATTTATCGCTCCCGGCTCGCTTAGTGGTCTAAGCTATCCTGGATTCGTTCAGTTACCGTAGACGTACCTTGAATAATTTCGTACACCGCCAACGAAAGGTTGACGTTATTTCACCGGATACGCTTTCTTAATGCAATAGTTAGCTGATATTCTACCACACTATGAGCAAAACACATTTAACAGAACAGAAGTTTTCCGACTTCGCCCTGCACCCGGCAGTCATTGAAGCCCTTGAAAAGAAAGGGTTTCATAATTGCACACCTATTCAGGCCCTCGCCCTTCCGCTGACGCTGGAAGGCCGCGATGTCGCCGGGCAGGCGCAAACCGGTACCGGTAAAACGATGGCGTTCCTGACGTCGACGTTTCATTATCTTCTCTCTCACCCGGCTATCGCCGATCGCCAGGTTAACCAGCCGCGCGCGCTGATTATGGCGCCGACGCGTGAACTGGCGGTACAGATCCACGCAGACGCTGAACCGCTGGCGCAGGCCACCGGTCTGAAGCTGGGTCTGGCTTACGGCGGCGACGGCTACGATAAGCAGCTGAAAGTGCTGGAAAGCGGCGTCGATATTCTGATCGGTACCACCGGTCGTCTGATCGATTACGCGAAGCAAAACCACATTAACCTCGGCGCCATTCAGGTCGTCGTGCTGGACGAAGCCGATCGCATGTACGATCTCGGCTTTATTAAAGATATCCGCTGGCTGTTCCGCCGCATGCCGCCGGCCACTCAGCGTCTGAACATGCTGTTCTCCGCGACGCTTTCTTATCGCGTACGCGAACTGGCGTTCGAACAAATGAACAACGCCGAGTACGTTGAAGTCGAGCCGGAACAGAAAACGGGCCACCGTATTAAAGAAGAGCTCTTCTACCCGTCCAACGAAGAAAAAATGCGCCTGCTGCAGACGCTGCTGGAAGAAGAGTGGCCCGATCGCGCCATCGTCTTCGCCAATACCAAGCATCGTTGTGAAGATATCTGGGGCCATCTCGCCGCCGACGGCCATCGCGTAGGTCTGCTGACCGGCGACGTGGCGCAGAAAAAACGTCTGCGGATTCTCGAAGAATTTACCCGCGGCGACCTTGATATTCTGGTCGCGACTGACGTTGCCGCTCGTGGCTTGCACATTCCGGCCGTGACCCACGTCTTTAACTACGATCTGCCGGACGACTGCGAAGATTACGTTCACCGCATTGGCCGTACCGGTCGCGCTGGCGCCAGCGGTCACTCCATCAGCCTCGCCTGCGAAGAGTATGCGCTGAACCTGCCGGCTATCGAAACCTATATTGGTCACTCAATTCCGGTCAGCAAGTACAACCCGGACGCGCTGATGACCGACCTGCCTAAGCCGCTGCGCCTGACCCGTGCGCGTCCAGGCAACGGCCCGCGCCGCAGCGGTCCACCGCGCAATCGTCGTCGTTCAGGTTAAGAACTCTATGCTATACGCTCAATCATTCAGAATCTGCCAGGGCGCGTTTCCCCGGCAACCCGCTCAGTTACACGGATTGGGCACAAGCGCCCCGTCGACCAGGGAGCCTTCTGAACGATGAAGAGCATGAGCTCCACCTCGCTGTATGCCGCCATTGATTTGGGCTCCAACAGTTTCCATATGTTGGTGGTGCGCGAGGTGGCTGGCAGTATCCAGACGCTGAGCCGGATTAAGCGCAAAGTTCGTCTGGCCGCCGGCCTGAATAGCGACAACACGCTCTCCGCAGAAGCGATGGAGCGCGGCTGGCAGTGCTTACGCCTGTTTGCCGAACGCCTGCAGGATATTCCGCCGGCGCAAATCCGCGTCGTGGCCACCGCCACGCTGCGTCTTGCCGTTAATGCCGGCGAATTTCTGGCGAAAGCGCAGGAGATCCTCGGCAGTCCGGTACAGGTCATTAGCGGTGAAGAAGAAGCGCGCCTGATTTATCAGGGTGTCGCCCACACCACCGGCGGCGCCGATCAGCGTCTGGTGGTCGATATCGGCGGCGCCAGCACCGAACTGGTGACCGGCACCGGCGCGCAAACGACCTCGCTATTTAGCCTGTCGATGGGCTGTGTGACCTGGCTTGAACGCTATTTCGCCGACCGCAGCCTGACGAAAGAGAATTTCGATCTTGCCGAGGCGGCCGCGCGTGAGGTGCTACTGCCCATCGCCGATGTGCTGCGCTATCACGGATGGAAAGTGTGCGTTGGCGCCTCCGGCACCGTTCAGGCTCTGCAGGAAATTATGATGGCGCAGGGGATGGATGAGCGGATCACCCTGAGCAAACTCCAGCAGCTTAAACAGCGCGCCATCCAGTGCGGACGCCTGGAAGAGCTGGAGATCGAAGGCTTAACCCTTGAGCGAGCGCTGGTGTTTCCGAGCGGGCTGGCGATCCTTATCGCTATCTTCAGCGAACTGAATATTCAGTGTATGACCCTCGCGGGCGGCGCATTACGGGAAGGGCTGGTGTATGGCATGCTGCATCTCTCCGTTGAACAGGACATCCGCAGCCGCACTCTGCGTAATATTCAGCGTCGTTTTATGATCGACACCGAACAGGCCCAGCGCGTCGCTGGTCTTGCCAGCCACCTGCTCAGCCAGCTGGACGGCTGCTGGGAACTGGATCCGCTGAGCCGCGATTTGCTCCTCAGCGCCTGTGCGTTGCATGAGATTGGCCTGAGCGTGGATTTTAAGCGCGCGCCGCAGCACGCGGCCTATCTGGTCAATAATCTCGACCTGCCCGGCTTTACCCCAGCGCAGAAGAAGCTGATTGCGACGCTGCTGCTTAACCAGACTAACGCCATCGACCTCTCATCGCTTCATCAGCAGAACGCCGTCCCGCCGCGGGTTGCCGAACATCTTTGTCGCCTGCTGCGACTGGCGATACTCTTTGCCAGCCGGCGGCGTGACGATTTGCTGCCCGCCATCAATCTGGTGGCCGATGATGAAAAACTGTCCCTGACGCTGCCGGAAAACTGGCTGGATAATCACCCGCTTGGGGCTGAGCTGATCGAACAGGAATGCCAGTGGCAAAGCTATGTGCACTGGATGCTTGAGGTGAAGTAATACGCTGAACATTGCCGGGCGGCGGCTTCGCCTTACCCGGCCTGCTTATCGCTATCCTTTCTCTTTAGCTTTTGCCAGCATGGCGCGAATGTTCGCCACGTTAGCCTGTCCTTTATGCATTCGCTCTTCAGCGGTAATCACTTTGCGCGCCTGCTCCCAAATCAGATCGTCCTGGGGTAGCTCGAGCAGGAAACGGCTCGGTTCCGGGCGCACCACCTCACCATACTGCCGGCGCTCCTTACAGAGCGTAAAGGTCAGCTCTTTCTGCGCACGGGTGATGCCCACGTAGGCTAACCGGCGCTCTTCATCGACGTTATCTTCATCAATGCTGCTCTGGTGCGGGAGCAATCCCTCCTCCATGCCCACCAGGTAAACATACGGGAACTCCAGCCCTTTTGAGGCATGGAGGGTCATCAGCTGCACCTGATCCAGCTCTTCATCCGATTCGCCGCGCTCCATCATGTCGCGCAGCGTAAAGCGGGTGACCACCTGCGTCAGGGTCATCGGCTCATCGATTTCGCTGCCTTCCAGCATCTCGGTCATCCAGGTGAACAGCTGGTTGACGTTTTTCATGCGCATTTCCGCGGCTTTCGGGCTGGGCGAGGTTTCATACAACCAGGATTCGTAATCAATCCCGCGGATCAAGTCGCGCACGGCGTTGACCGGCTCGCGTTCGGCCAGTTGCTGGATCTCGCGCAGCCAGTGGGTGAAGCGGGTGAGTGATTCATAGCCGCGCCCGGTCAGCGTCTGGCTAAGACCCATATCAAAGCTGGCGGTGAACAATCCTTTGTTGCGGCCCATCGCCCACTCACCGAGCTTTTGCAGCGTCGCCGGGCCGATCTCGCGCTTCGGCGTGTTGACGATACGCAGAAAGGCGCTGTCGTCGTCCGGGTTGGTCAGCACGCGCAGATAGGCCAGCAGATCTTTAATTTCCGGGCGCGAGAAGAACGACGTGCCGCCGGAGATTTTGTACGGGATGCGGTTCTGCATCAGCATCTTTTCAAAGACCCGCGACTGGTGATTGCCGCGATAAAGGATCGCGTAGTCTTTGTAATTGGTTTTATTGATAAAGTGGTGGGCGATCAGTTCCCCGGCCACGCGCTCCGCTTCATGATCTTCATTGTTGGCGGAGAGCACTTTCAGCTCAGCGCCGTATCCCAGTTCGGAGAACAGACGCTTTTCAAAAACGTGCGGGTTGTTGGCGATCAGAATGTTAGCGGCTTTCAGAATACGCCCGGAGGAGCGATAGTTCTGCTCAAGCTTGATAACCTGCAGCGCCGGGAAGTCCTGGCTGAGCAGCACCAGGTTCTGTGGCCGCGCGCCGCGCCACGAGTAGATCGACTGGTCATCGTCGCCTACCACGGTAAAACGCGCCCGCTGGCCCACCAGCAGCTTCACCAGCTCATACTGGCTGGTGTTGGTATCCTGATACTCATCCACCAGCAGGTAGCGGATCTTATTCTGCCAGCGTTCGCGCACCTCCTCGTTGCGCTGCAGCAGCAGCGTCGGCAGCAGGATCAGATCGTCAAAATCGAGGACATTGCAGGCCTTCATATGCGCATCGTACAGTCCATAGCAGTGGGCGAAGATGCGGTCCCGTTCGCCTTTCGCACCCGCGGCGGCCTGGGCCGGGGTTTTCAGATCGTTTTTCCAGTTGGAGATCGTCGAGATCAACTGCTGGAGCACCACTTTGTCATCTTCGATCAACCCTTCGGTCAGCTCTTTGAGCAACGCCACCTGGTCGGTATCGTCGAATAAGGAGAAGTTAGACTTCATGCCCAGCGCGGCGTATTCCCGCTTGATGATATCCAGCCCCAGGGTGTGGAAGGTGGAAATCATCAGCCCGCGCGCCTCTTTGCGCCCCAGCGTTTGCCCAACGCGCTCTTTCATCTCGCGCGCGGCTTTGTTGGTAAAGGTCACGGCCGCGATATGGCGCGCCTGATAGCCGCAGCCGCGGATCAGGTGGGCGATTTTATTGGTGATCACGCGGGTCTTACCGGAGCCGGCGCCCGCCAGCACCAGGCACGGTCCGGTTACAAATTCGACGGCTTGTTGTTGGCCAGGGTTTAAACGCATGGGAGTCTTGCTCAATCTTCGAACGGGGTGGGGATTGTAGCAGAAAGCGGAGCCGAGATTTACCGACTGATGGTAAAGTGAAGAAATCGCGATTAACCCATAGAGCAGAACCATGAAAAAGACCGCAGCAGCCCTGCATATCCTGGTCAAAGAAGAAAAACTGGCCCAGGAGATCCTCGCCAAACTGGAGCGGGGCGTTAGCTTCGATCATCTGGCGAAGCGCTATTCCCAATGTCCGTCGGGGCGCAACGGCGGCGACCTGGGCGAGTTTCAGCAAGGCGCGATGGTCGGCCCATTCGATCAGGCGGTCTTTAGCTGCCCGCTTCTCAAGCCCTACGGTCCGGTAAAAACCAAGTTTGGCTACCATATCATTAAGGTGCTTTATCGCCGCTGACGCGTGGTATATTGCGCCCCGATTTATCTCAACCTATTCAAGGCACGATCATGGCAAAAACAGCAGCAGCACTGCATATTCTTGTTAAAGAAGAGAAACTGGCTCTGGATCTTCTGGAGCAGATTAAAAACGGCGCCGACTTCGGTAAGCTGGCAAAGAAACACTCTATTTGCCCATCAGGTAAACGCGGCGGTGATTTAGGTGAATTCCGCCAGGGCCAGATGGTCCCGGCGTTCGATAAAGTGGTCTTCTCCTGTCCAGTGCTGGAGCCAACCGGACCGCTGCATACCCAATTCGGCTACCACATCATCAAAGTCCTGTACCGGAAATAATAAAAAAACCCGGGGATCTTAATCTCCGGGTTTTTGCCTGATGGCGCTTCGCTTATCAGGCCTACTAAACAAATTCATTCCTCTATGGATTTCAGCTTGCCGGAAGGCGGCCAGGAAGTACACCCCCAGGAACATAGATAACTATGTGACTGGGGTGTACGTACCGTAGCCAACGCATCGGCCAGTCGAAAGACGACGAGGAATTAGCCGGCAACCGCAATACGCTTCATATCGGTCATATAGCCACGCAGTTTGTGACCCACTTTCTCGATCTGGTGGCTGCGGATGGCTTCGTTGACATCACGCAGCTGGGCGTTGTCTACCGCGCCTTCGGCAATCGCCGTACCCAGGTCGCCAGTCTGCAGGGTGGTCATGAACTCTTTCAGCAGCGGTACGCAAGCGTAAGAGAACAGGTAGTTACCATATTCAGCGGTATCGGAGATAACCACGTTCATCTCGTACAGACGCTTACGGGCGATGGTGTTGGCGATCAGCGGCAGCTCGTGCAGTGATTCGTAGTAAGCGGACTCTTCAATGATGCCGGAATCGACCATGGTTTCGAACGCCAGCTCAACGCCTGCTTTCACCATCGCGATCATCAGAACGCCTTTATCGAAGTACTCCTGCTCGCCGATTTTACCTTCATACTGCGGCGCGGTTTCGAACGCGGTTTTACCCGTCTCTTCACGCCAGGTCAGCAGTTTCTTATCGTCGTTCGCCCAGTCCGCCATCATACCGGAGGAGAATTCGCCGGAAATGATGTCGTCCATGTGTTTCTGGAACAGCGGCGCCATAATCTCTTTCAGCTGCTCGGAGAGCGCATAAGCGCGCAGTTTCGCCGGGTTAGAGAGGCGATCCATCATCAGGGTGATGCCGCCCTGCTTCAGCGCTTCGGTGATGGTTTCCCAGCCGAACTGAATCAGTTTTTCTGCATACGCCGGGTCGGTACCTTCCGCCACCAGCTTGTCGAAGCACAGCAGAGAACCCGCCTGCAGCATGCCGCAGAGGATGGTCTGCTCGCCCATCAGGTCAGATTTCACTTCTGCCACGAAGGAAGACTCCAGGACGCCCGCACGGTGGCCGCCGGTCGCCGCTGCCCATGCTTTCGCAATGGCCATGCCTTCGCCTTTCGGGTCATTTTCCGGGTGTACCGCGATAAGCGTCGGTACGCCGAAACCGCGTTTGTACTCTTCACGCACTTCGGTACCCGGGCACTTCGGCGCCACCATCACCACGGTGATGTCTTTACGGATCTGCTCGCCCACTTCCACGATGTTGAAGCCGTGGGAGTAGCCCAGCGCCGCGCCGTCTTTCATCAGCGGCTGTACGGAGCGCACAACGTCAGAGTGCTGTTTGTCCGGGGTCAGGTTAACCACCAGGTCCGCCTGTGGGATCAGCTCTTCATAAGTGCCGACTTTAAAACCGTTTTCGGTCGCTTTACGCCAGGAGGCGCGCTTCTCGGCGATCGCTTCTTTGCGCAGCGCATAGGAGATATCCAGGCCGGAGTCACGCATGTTCAGACCCTGGTTCAGACCCTGCGCGCCGCAGCCGACGATGACCACTTTTTTACCCTGAAGGTAGCTGGCGCCATCTGCGAATTCGTCGCGCGCCATAAAGCGGCATTTGCCCAGCTGTGCCAGCTGCTGGCGCAGGTTCAGTGTATTAAAGTAGTTAGCCATGTCTGTAACTCCGTGATGTTGTGTCGTGCTTATTGTTCGGTTCGCTTTTGCGAGAATGAACTTACTATATGACAGGAATTTTATTGCGGAAATTGATATATTCACAACGTCACGTTGCATTTTATGAAATACAAAACCGGGGAGTACGCGCCGTGGATTTACGCGATCTGAAAACCTTTCTGCATCTGGCGGAAAGCCGCCATTTTGGCCGCAGCGCGCGGGCCATGCACGTCAGCCCGTCGACGCTTTCGCGCCAGATCCAGCGCCTGGAAGAGGACCTCGGCCAGCCGCTGTTCGTGCGAGATAATCGCACGGTGACCCTGACCGAAGCCGGGGAAGAGTTACGCACCTTTGCCCAGCAGACTTTACTGCAGTATCAGCAGCTTCGCCACGCCATCGATCAGCAGGGCCCTTCGCTCTCCGGCGAGCTACACATCTTCTGCTCTGTCACCGCCGCCTATAGCCATCTGCCGCCGATCCTCGACCGCTTTCGCGCCGCGCATCCCTCGGTAGAGATCAAGCTGTCGACCGGCGACGCCGCCGACGCCATGGAGAAGGTGGTCACCGGCGAAGCCGACCTGGCGATTGCCGGTAAGCCGGAGACCCTGCCAGGGTCGGTGGCGTTTTCGATGCTGGAGAACCTCGCCGTGGTGTTAATTGCCCCGGCCCTTCCCTGCCCGGTGCGCAACCAGGTGACCGTCGAGCGTCCGGACTGGTCGACAGTGCCGTTTATCATGGCTGATCAGGGGCCGGTACGTCGGCGTATCGAGCTGTGGTTTCGACGGCATAAAATCAGCAATCCGTCGATCTACGCCACCGTCGGGGGCCACGAAGCGATGGTGTCGATGGTCGCCCTGGGATGCGGCGTGGCGCTGCTGCCGGAGGTGGTGCTGGAGAACAGTCCGGAGCCGGTACGCAACAGGGTGATGATTCTGGAGCGCAGCGATGAGCAAACCCCGTTCGAGCTCGGCGTTTGCGCACAAAAAAAGCGGCTGCATGAGCCGCTTATTGATGCTTTCTGGAAAATCCTGCCGAACCACTAGCCCGCGAGGAAAAAGCGGAATGCCGGGTTATGGGTCTCATCGTGACATTCATAGCCCAGCTCATTGAGACGAGTTTCAAAGTCCGGCTCGTGCTCGCCCAGCTCGAAGGCCGCCAAAACCCGACCATAGTCGGTGCCGTGGCTACGGTAGTGGAACAGCGAAATATTCCAGTGGGTGCCAAGGGTGTGCAGGAACTTCAGCAGCGCCCCCGGGGACTCTGGAAATTCGAAGCTGAACAGCCGCTCCTGCAGCGCTTTGGACGGTCGGCCGCCAACCATATAGCGCACATGGAGCTTGGCCATTTCGTCATCGGAAAGGTCAACGACGCTGTAGCCGCCATCGTTCAGTAACTGGAGGATCTCTTTCCGCTCCTCCAGCCCACGACTCAGACGCACCCCCACAAAGATGCAGGCGTCTTTGGCATCGGCAAAGCGGTAGTTGAACTCGGTCACCGAACGCCCCCCCAGCAGCTGGCAAAACTTCAGAAAGCTGCCTTTCTCTTCCGGGATCGTCACCGCCAGCAGCGCTTCGCGCTGTTCCCCGAGCTCGCAGCGTTCAGACACGTAGCGCAGACCGTGGAAGTTGACGTTGGCCCCGGACAGAATGTGAGCCAGTCGCTCGCCGCGAATATTGTGCTGGGCGACATATTTCTTCATCCCCGCCAGCGCCAGGGCGCCGGAAGGCTCTGCCACCGCCCGCACATCTTCGAACAAATCCTTCATCGCCGCGCAAATAGCGTCGCTGTCTACGGTGATGATGTCGTCCAGATACTCCTGGCACAGACGGAAGGTTTCATCGCCGATGCGTTTGACCGCCACGCCTTCGGCAAACAAGCCGACGCGCGGCAGATCCACCGGATGACCGGCATCCAGCGCCGCCTTCAGGCAGGCCGAATCTTCCGCTTCCACCGCTATCACTTTAATCTGCGGCATCAGTTGCTTGATCAACACCGCCACGCCTGCCGCCAGGCCGCCGCCGCCCACCGGGACGAACACGCGGTCGATGTGGGCATCCTGCTGCAGCAGCTCCAGCGCCAGGGTTCCCTGACCGGCGATGACCATCGGGTGATCGAACGGCGGCACCCAGGTAAAGCCCTGCTGCTGCGCCAGCTCAATCGCTCTCGCCTTCGCTTCGTCAAAATTGGCGCCATGCAGCAGTACTTCGCCGCCAAAGCCGCGAACGGCATCCACTTTGATGTCGGCGGTCGCTACCGGCATCACGATCAGCGCCTTAACGCCCAGCCGCGATGCGGAGAACGCCACGCCCTGGGCATGATTGCCCGCCGAGGCGGTGATCACCCCGTGGGATTTCTGTTCCGCGGTCAGGCTGGACATCATCGCGTAGGCGCCGCGCAGCTTAAAGCTGTGTACCGGTTGGCGATCTTCGCGCTTCACCAGAATAACGTTATCCAGGCGAGAAGAGAGTTTGTCCATTTTTTGCAGCGGCGTTTTCTGCACCGCTTCATAAACCGGCGCGCGCAGCACTGCTCTCAGGTATTCGGCGCCCTCGGGGGCGCCGGAGAGGGGTTGTGAATCCGCCATGATTAGCCACCCAGTTTCGATTTATCGCGAACCGCGCCTTTGTCAGCGCTGGTCGCCAGGCTGGCGTAGGCGCGAAGGGCAAAGGAGACCTGACGCTGGCGATGCTTCGGCGTCCACGCCTGGTCGCCACGCGCTTCCTGGGCTTCACGACGCGCCGCAATTTCCGCATCGCTCAGCTGCAGCTGGATGCTGCGGTTCGGAATATCAATCGCGATCATGTCGCCATCTTCAATGAGCGCAATGTTGCCGCCGCTCGCCGCTTCCGGTGAGACGTGACCGATAGAGAGCCCTGAGGTGCCGCCGGAGAAACGGCCATCGGTGATCAGCGCGCAGGCTTTGCCCAGCCCCATCGACTTCAGGAAGCTGGTGGGGTAAAGCATCTCCTGCATCCCCGGCCCGCCTTTCGGCCCTTCGTAGCGGATCACGACGACGTCGCCTTCAACGACTTTACCGCCGAGGATGGCCTCTACCGCATCGTCCTGGCTCTCATATACTTTCGCCGGACCGGTAAATTTCAGGATGCTGTCGTCCACGCCGGCGGTTTTCACGATACAACCGTTTTCCGCGAAATTGCCGTACAGCACCGCCAGGCCGCCGTCCTTGCTGTAAGCGTGTTCCAGAGAACGGATACAGCCTTCGGCGCGATCGTCATCCAGCGTATCCCAGCGGCAGTCTTGCGAGAACGCCTGGGTGGTACGGATGCCCGCCGGGCCGGCGCGGAACATCTTTTTCACCGCATCGTCCTGAGTCACCATCACATCGTACTGTTCCAGGGTCTGCGGCAGCGTCAGGCCGAGGACGTTTTTAACCTCACGATTCAGCAGCCCGGCGCGGTCCAGCTCGCCCAGAATGCCCAGCACGCCGCCAGCGCGATGCACATCTTCCATATGGTATTTCTGCGTGCTCGGCGCCACCTTACACAGTTGCGGCACTTTGCGGGAGAGCTTATCGATATCGCTCATGGTGAAATCGATTTCAGCTTCCTGCGCCGCCGCCAGCAGGTGCAGAACGGTGTTGGTGGAACCGCCCATGGCGATATCCAGCGTCATGGCGTTCTCAAAGGCCGCCTTGCTGGCGATATTGCGCGGCAGCGCGGAAGCGTCATCCTGCTCGTAATAGCGTTTGGTCAGCTCAACGATACGTTTCCCGGCGTTAAGGAACAGCTCCTTACGATCGGCGTGGGTCGCCAGCAGAGAGCCGTTACCCGGCTGCGACAGGCCCAGCGCTTCGGTCAGGCAGTTCATGGAGTTGGCGGTAAACATCCCGGAACAGGAGCCGCAGGTCGGACAGGCGGAGCGTTCCACCTGATTACTCTGCTCGTCGGACACTTTCGGATCCGCCCCCTGGATCATCGCATCCACCAGGTCGAGCTTGATGATTTTATCTGACAGCTTGGTTTTCCCGGCTTCCATTGGGCCGCCGGACACAAAGATCACCGGAATGTTCAGGCGCAGGGAAGCCATCAACATCCCCGGGGTGATTTTGTCGCAGTTGGAGATACAGACCATCGCATCCGCACAGTGGGCGTTAACCATGTACTCCACCGAGTCGGCGATCAGCTCGCGGGATGGCAGTGAATAGAGCATACCCCCGTGGCCCATGGCGATCCCATCATCCACTGCGATGGTGTTGAATTCTTTGGCCACGCCACCGGCGGCTTCAATCTGCTCGGCAACCAGTTTGCCGAGGTCGCGCAGGTGCACGTGCCCGGGAACAAACTGGGTAAAGGAGTTAACGACGGCGATAATCGGTTTGCCGAAATCGGCATCGGTCATCCCGGTTGCGCGCCACAACGCGCGGGCGCCCGCCATATTGCGGCCATGTGTGGTGGTGGCGGAACGGTACTTAGGCATGCTCTTTTTACTCCCATCTGTGTTTATTAAATGGGACGGTGCGTGCCGTCCCATTTTTAATTACTTACTTACCGGATCCAACCAGCCCCATTTATCTTCTGTTTCACCGGTGAAGAGGCCAAAGAAGGCTTCCTGAATGCGTTTGGTGACCGGACCGCGACGGCCTGCGCCGACCTGGATGCCATCCACGCTGCGTACCGGGGTGATTTCCGCCGCGGTGCCGGACATGAAGACTTCATCCGCCAGGTACAGGGATTCACGGGACAATACCTGCTCGCGGACTTCAATACCGAGATCTTTCGCCAGCTTGATGATGGCGTCGCGGGTAATGCCCGGCAGCGCGGAAGAGGTAAACGGCGGGGTGAACAGCACGCCGTCCTTCACTTCAAACAGGTTTTCGCCTGCGCCTTCCGAGATATAGCCGTTAACATCGAGGGCGATACCCTCCTGGTAGCCATGGCGACGCGCTTCGCTGCCAACCAGCAGCGAGGAGAGATAGTTGCCGCCGGCTTTCGCCGCCGTCGGGATGGTGTTCGGCGCCGCGCGGTTCCAGGAAGAGACCATTGCATCGATCCCCTGCTCCAGCGCTTCTGCGCCGAGGTAGGCTCCCCACGGGAACGCCGCGATGATCACGTCAGTGTTGTAACCCGGAGGCGGGTTTACCCCCATGCCGACATCGCCAACAAACACCAGCGGGCGGATATAAGCGCTGGTCAGATTATTGGTGCGAATGACTTCGCGGCAGGCTTCCATCAGTTCGTCGACGCTCTGGGAGACCGGAAAACGATAAATTTTGGCTGAATCATGCAGACGCTGCATATGTTCGCGATGACGGAACACCACCGGGCCTTTGTGCGAGTCATAGCAACGGATGCCCTCGAATACCGAGGTGCCATAGTGCAGCGCATGGGACATCACATGAACTTTCGCTTCGCCCCACGGAACCATCTCGCCATTGAACCAGATGTAATCAGCTTTTTTCGTCGTCATTTTTCTTCCTTTGCGCTCAGGCGCGGATTTGTTGTGATGTGGGTTGCTGGATCTCGACGCAGGCAACGTCGACCAGTTTGCTTAATTGACTAAACAGTAATTCGACGGGCCGCGGGCTGGCAACGGTCAATTCGATATTTATGTTCTGTGCGTCCGCCGCGGTTTCCATGTTCATTGCGCAGATTTGGAAACCACGGTGGCGGACAACGCGCAGCACGCGCTCTAAGGTTTCCGGGTTGAAACGTGCCTGTAAAGCGACCTGATGTTGCATCATGATAATTTCTCCAGCATTTCAGAGTTACTGGCGCCGGGCGGCACCAACGGCCAGACATTCTCAAGTTCGTCGATTGAGACATGAAGCAGGTATGGCCCCTGGCTCGAAAGCATGGTGTCGAGTGCCGCTTCAACCTGGTCTTTACGGGTGATGTGTTGGCCAGGAATACCGAAGGCGCTGGCCAGCGTGAGGAAATCAGGGTTATCAGTCAGAGTGGTTTCGCTATAACGTTCCTGGAAAAACAGCTGCTGCCATTGTCGAACCATCCCTAACCGCTGGTTGTCGAGTAATACGATCTTAAGCGGTAACTGCTTGCGTTTAACGGTGCCCAGCTCCTGCACATTCATCATGAAGGAGCCGTCACCGGAGATACAGATCACTGTATCGTTAGGGCGCGCCACCTGGGCGCCAACGGCGGCCGGCAGGCCAAAGCCCATGGTGCCTAAGCCGCTGGAGGTGATGAAGTTTTCCGGGCGGGTATAGGTCATATGCTGAGCCGACCACATCTGATGCTGACCAACGTCGGTTGTCACCACGCTGTCCGCCGGCTTGCGGTCGGAAAGCTGTTTCAGCAACAGCGGCGCGTAGATTGCCTCACCGGGATGATCGTAACGCCAGGCGTGATCGGCACGCAGCGCGGCACTCCGCTCGCGCCAGCCATCGATAGCTAACGGCTGCTGCAGCGCCGGCAGCAAGCGGTTCAGGTCGCCGGTCAGACCGATGTGCGCCTGGCGCAGCTTGTTCAGCTCCGCCGGATCGATGTCCATATGGATCACTTTGGCATGCGGCGCGAAGGTGTTGAGCTTGCCGGTCACGCGATCGTCAAAGCGCGCGCCGACGGCAATCAGCAGATCGCACTCCTGTACCGCCAGGTTGGCCGCCTTGGTGCCGTGCATTCCCAGCATGCCGAGATAATACGGGTAATCGGCGTCCACCACGCCCAGCCCTTTCAGAGTGCAGGTCGCCGGCATCCGGGTTACGGCGAGGAATTCACGCAGCGCCGGTACCGCCTGCGCCATGCCGACCCCGCCGCCAACATACAGCATCGGTTGCTGCGATTGAGCCAGCATCTGCAGAGCCTGAGCCACTTCCGCCTGCGGAAATGCCATCTCATCGGCGACCGTAGAGAAATGGGGATCGAGATCGCCCTGCGCCATCTGAATATCCTTAGGGATATCAACCAGCACCGGGCCTGGACGGCCTGAGTTTGCCACCTGGAAAGCTTCAGCAATGACCCGCGGCAGCTCGTCCAGAGACTGCACGAGGAAACTGTGCTTAGTACAGGCCAGTGACAAACCGAGAACGTCTACTTCCTGAAACGCATCCGTGCCGATGAAGGGTGCGGCCACCTGGCCGGTGATGGCGACAATGGGGATGGAGTCAAGCAAAGCGTCCGCCAGGCCGGTGATCAGATTGGTCGCGCCCGGGCCGGAGGTCGCGATACACACTCCGGTTTTACCGGTTGCTCGCGCATAACCAATGGCCGCCATGGCTGCCCCTTGCTCATGCCGGCACAGCAGGTGCTCCACGCCGCCGTCATACAGTGCATCGTAAACCGGCATAATTGCGCCACCCGGATAGCCAAAAACGGTGTCGACCCCCTGTGTCCGCAAAGCATGTACCACCCACTGCGCGCCATTCATAGTTAGTTCCCCGTCATAAATCGGGAGAAACAGAATTTTATGCTAAAAGTCATCATCTGCTCCTCGCTTAGGTTATTTCAGTTATAAAAAAACCCCCGGACCTTTCGGTGCGGGGGTCTTAGTTCGTTAAGGCTTGATTCTTAAGCCTTTCCTCGTCCAAGTGCAGCCCCGCACGGTGGGATAATAATCACCACCACGCTAATCACGACCAGGCTAATCACTCGTAGAAGGGCTGTCATTTTCTGTACTTTCTGGCTTCTTGTTCGAAGGAATACCTAAAGAGGTACCACAGACATCACATAAAACACAAGATTTTTTTATATCTCCGTTGCTGAGCAGCCTAACAGTTTCAGCAAAAATAATTGTTTTATATGAAAAAAATCAGAAATGAAAAAAATTCAGTTTTCTCTCGCCTGGCGCGCGCTTTTGCGCGTGCCTTTCCCATGCCACTCTCTTTTGCGAGCGAAATTCCATTTTCGGCTAAATGTAACGATATAGCGCGAAAAGTATGGATGTATGGTCCTAAATTCTCACTATTACCGCTCCCGTTTTACCACAGGTCAGCCATAATCCTGCCTGGTCCAGGAGGTTTTATGTCGCTCGCCATCGTCTATACTCGCGCGGCGCTCGGTATCGAAGCGCCATTGATTACTGTCGAGGTTCATCTCAGCAACGGTCTGCCCGGCCTGACTATGGTCGGACTGCCGGAGACTACCGTGAAAGAGGCCCGTGACCGGGTCCGTAGCGCCCTGATCAACAGCGGCTACGCTTTCCCTGCCAAGAAAATAACCATTAACCTGGCGCCAGCGGATCTACCTAAAGAGGGCGGACGATACGATCTGCCTATCGCTCTCGCGCTTCTCGTCGCCTCAGAGCAGCTCAATACGACGCGACTGAATCACTATGAGTTTGTGGGCGAACTCGCCCTCACAGGTGGGTTACGCGGCGTTCCAGGGGCGATCCCCAGCGCAATGGAGGCCATCAAAGCCGGCCGGCGTATCGTCGTCTCCGCTGATAATGCGGCTGAGGTCGGCCTGATCGGCGGCAGCGATTGCCTGGTCGCCGACCATCTGCAGGAGGTGTGCGCTTTTCTCGCGGGGCAGACATCGCTTTCACCGCCTCTTGCCGAGGCACCCATTGTTGATGAACGCGGCGAAGATTTGCGCGATGTTATCGGCCAGCAGCAGGGAAAACGAGCGCTGGAGATTGTGGCCGCCGGGGGTCACAACCTGCTCCTGATAGGCCCGCCCGGCACCGGGAAAACCATGCTTGCCAGCCGGCTACCCGGTCTCCTGCCGCCATTAAGCAATCAGGAAGCACTGGAGAGCACCGCCATTCAGAGCCTGGTCAATCTGCATACCGCGAAGACCCGGTGGCGTCAGAGGCCGTTTCGCGCGCCTCACCATAGCGCCTCGCTGGCAGCGATGGTGGGCGGCGGCTCAATACCGGTCCCCGGTGAGATTTCCCTGGCCCATAATGGCGTGCTGTTTCTTGATGAACTGCCTGAGTTTGAGCGGCGTGTACTGGATGCGCTGCGCGAACCCATTGAGTCAGGCAAGATCCACATATCACGCTCGCGCGCCAAAATTGACTATCCGGCGCGCTTTCAGCTTATCGCGGCGATGAACCCAAGCCCGACAGGGCATTATCAGGGCAAACATAATCGTACATCGCCTGAGCAGACATTACGTTATCTGGGACGTCTGTCAGGCCCCTTCCTTGACCGCTTCGATCTCTCCTTAGAGATCCCGCTGCCGCCGCCAGGGATACTCAGCCAGGGCACGCAGGGCGAAGAGTCTAGCGCAACGGTCCGGCAGCGGGTGCTGGCGGCGCGCGAACGGCAAATGCTCAGGCAAAATAAGCTCAATGCTCATCTTGAGAATCGTGAAATGAAGAGCTGCTGCCACTTACGGCGGGAGGACGCCGTCTGGCTGGAACAGACGCTAACGCAGTTGGGGCTCTCTATTCGAGCCTGGCAGCGTCTGTTAAAGGTGGCGAGAACCATTGCCGATCTGGCAGAGGCTGAAGAGATTGAACGCCGTCATTTGCAGGAGGCGCTCAGCTATCGGGCGATAGACCGGATGCTAAACCATCTGCAGAAAATGATGGCGTAAAAAAAGGGCTTACGCCCTTTTTTCTTAGTCATCGCTTTCGGTGTAATCGTCAGCGCCTTCCATCTGCGGTTTGCCGCCGGAAAGGGTATGGAAACGCTTCGGCCGCTTGATGCGCGCCATATACTTAATCCATACGCGTTCTGCTTCCGTTACCGGCTCACGCTCACCACGGCACACCGAGACAAACTGTTTTTCATCATCGGTAACAGGTTCGCGTTTACCCAGTTCCAGTTCGTTAAAGGCATAACCATGACGTTCCAGCAGTTGCGCCTCTTTGATGGTGAAATCACCGTGACGGGAGAACCCGCGTGGATAATTTTTATTGTCGAAAAAACGATTAGTCGTCGTAAAGCTTTCCGCCATCCTACACGCTCCTGATTCTTTGGCCGAGCTATTTATGGCGCGGAGTATTAGTTACGCTTGACAGAGCGTCAAACAAAACATTTAAATCATCACGACAAATAATTTTGTGGAGAACGGTGTGGATACGGAATTGCTCAAGACTTTCCTGGAAGTGAGCAGAACTCGTCACTTTGGGCGAGCAGCAGAGGCGCTTTACCTGACGCAGTCAGCGGTCAGCTTTCGTATTCGTCAGCTGGAAAATCAACTTGGTGTGAACCTGTTCACCCGACATCGTAATAACATTCGCCTGACGACCGCCGGAGAAAAGCTCCTGCCCTACGCCGAAACGCTAATGAATACCTGGCAGGCTGCGCGCAAGGAGGTCGCACACTCTTCGCGACATAATGAATTCTCCATCGGGGCCAGCGCCTCGCTGTGGGAATGCATGCTTAATGGCTGGCTCGGCACCCTCTACAGCGCACCTTACAATCTCCAGTTTGAAGCGCGTATCGCGCAGCGGCAGTCGCTGGTTAAACAGCTTCACGAACGCCAGTTGGATCTGCTGATCACCACCGAATCGCCGAAGATGGATGAATTAAGCAGCCAGCTGTTGGGTAATTTTACCCTTGCCTTGTATTGCGCATCCCCTGCAAAAAACAGAAATGAATTGAATTACTTGCGCCTTGAATGGGGGCCTGATTTTCAGCAAAACGAAGTGGGTCTGATAGGAAGCGATGATGTTCCGCTGCTCACTACCTCTTCAGCTGAATTGATCTACCAGCAATTATCACGCCTGAACGGCTGCTGTTGGCTACCTGTTCGCTGGGCGAAAGAGAAACATGGGTTACATACGGTCATGGACAGCGCTACGCTTTCCCGCCCACTCTATGCGATCTGGTTACAAAATAGCGATAAGCAGGCGCAGATCCACGAGATCCTGAAAAGCCCTATCCTGGAATAAGCGGTACTCTCCATGGACGGAGAGGAGCAAGGTATTTTGAATAGGGATATTGCAGATGGATAGTAGAGATGAAAAAAAATCCTTTGCCTGAGCAAAGGATTCTTATAAATGGCAGGGGCGGAGAGACTCGAACTCCCAACACCCGGTTTTGGAGACCGGTGCTCTACCAATTGAACTACGCCCCTAAAGCTTTCTTACCACTAAGCCTGCTATCTGAGCAGGCTTAATGTTAAA
>NZ_JBMEZZ010000016.1:0-93533 GCF_048822415.1 Klebsiella sp. C360 | reverse complement strand
TCCTGCGGGCTCCCCCTGTAGGCCCGGCAAGCGCAGCGCCGCCGGGCAGGACACTTCAAGCTCCATACCTGCGGTTGTGCCGGATGGCGGCATAAATGCCTTATCCGGCCTACGTTTCTGAGGAGGCGTGCGGGATACCCCCCCAGGCCCGGCAAGCGCAGCGCCGCCGGGCAGGACACTTCAAGCTCCATACCTGTGGTTGTGCCGGATGGCGGCATAAATGCCTTATCCGGCCTACAGAAAACCACCTTCCTCTCGTAGGCCCGCGCAAGCGCAGCGCCGCCGGGCGGTCAGACGCCAGCCCCGCATGACGACATCCACTCTTTATCTCTGACACAAACGACGGGCGATGCGCTCCAGCTTCATCATCAACAGCAGCGTGACGCCCACCAGCACGATGGTCAGCGCTGAGCCATCGGCGATATTACCGCGATCGGTCAGGCTGAAAATGGTCACCGGCAGGGTGGTCCAGCCCGGCGGATAGATCATCACCGTCGCTCCCAACTCCCCCATCGACAGCGATAAACTCAGCGCCAGCGCCGAGATCATCCATGGCGTCATCAGCGGCAGCGTCACATGGCGCAGGCGGTACCACGGGGAAGCGCCCAGGCTGGAGGCGACGTTTTCAATATCAGCGGAAATTCGCGCCAGCCCGGTGGTCACGTTGCTGAAGGTAAAGGCCGAGATCAGCACGAAATGCGCCGCCAGGACGATAAAGAAGGTGCCATTCATCTGCAGCGGCCCCTGGCTGAAGGCCACCAGAATGCCCAGTCCCACGGAAACCGAGGGGATGGCGCTGGGCAGATAAAACATCAACCCAAGATATTTCTGCAGCTTAGCGCCCGTCTGGCGCAGCGCCAGCGCCGCCCACATCCCGCACAACAGCGCCAGCAGGCTGGCGCAGAAGCCCACCACCAGGCTGGAAAACAGCGAATCCCACGCCGCGCCGCGAAAAGCGTTAACAAAGTGGGCAAAGGTAAAGCCGGTGGGCAGCAGGCCGTTCCACTGCTGGCTCAGGCTGGAGAGCAAAATTACCGCCAGCGGCAGCAGGAAGATGCCGGCAAAGAGCGTCACCGCCAGCGCGCCCGCCGCCGCGCGGCCTTTACGCGACCAAATCAACATCGTTAACTCCTTACGCCAGTGCGCGCCGCCGCCAGCCGATAGAGCATAAACAGCCCCAGCGACAGCAGAATATTCATCAGCGCGATCATGCAGGCCACGCTGTAATCCGACTCCAGAATCGCCTTGCTGTAGACCATCATCGGCAGGGTATTGACCCCTTTGGCGCCGATAAACAGCACGATACCGAACTCGTTAGTGGTCAACAGCAGGCACAGGCTGCCCCCCGCCATCAGCGCCGGCAGCGCCGCCGGGAAGATAACCTGGGTCATCACCCGCAGCGGGTGAGCGCCAAGAATACTCGCCGCTTCCAGCTGACTCTTATCGATCTGCCGCAGTCCGGCCATCAACGGGCGCATCACCAGCGGCGTAAAGACGGTGATCTCCGCCAGGATCACGCCGTTAATCGAATAGAGGAAGTCCACCGGCGGCAGTTCAAAGGCGAACAGCGCCATCAGGGCGCCGTTGAGCAGCCCCGCCGAGCCGTAAATAAAGGTGAACGCAAGAGTGATAAGGAAGGTCGGCAGCGCAATAAAAGTATCGATCACCCGGCAAATCAGCTGGCTGCCGGGGAACGGAATAAACACCAGAATCAGCGCCAAAACGCTGCCGAGCACCAGGCAGCCAAGGGTAGCGAACACCGCAATCTGTAAGGTATTGAGCAGCGCGCCAATAAAGCGTTTTGAGTCAATCACCTGCCAGAAGGTTTCGAGGCTCAGGTTGCCGCTGGCGTCGCGCAGCGCCTGTTCGGCGATCAGCAACAGCGGATAGAAAAACAGCGTCGCCAGCACCAATAGCGGCAACGCCAGCCACAGGTAAGGGCGCAGGTTTCGCGCCGGGCGCGTAAGGATTAAGGTTTGCGCCATCATTGCTCCTCGATCAGAACCGCATCGCCAGGTTCGAAGTAGAGCGCCAGCTTGTCGCCCGCGCGCGGCAGGGGGTTGACGTGAGTCATGACGATCCGCACCGCTTCGCCCGCGACGTCGCACAGCAGATGCGTCAGATCGCCCTGCCAGTGTACCGAAGTCAGGGTGGCGTTGAGGCGATTACTGGTTGCCGATCGCGGCGCCAGGCTCATATGCTGCGGGCGAATGCATAACAGCTTGTTGTTGCCATGCAGCCCACCCCGGCTGAAGGCGTTAACCAGGCCGCCGCCGCAGCTCACGTTAACCAGACCCGGCTGAAGACTATCGGTCAGCGCCGTCGCCTGCAGGATATTGGCGCGGCCGAGGAATTCGGCGCTAAAGCGGTTCGGCGGATAGTGGTACAGCTCGTGCGTTTCGCCATGGGCGATCAGCGACCCGTCTTTCATAATGCCGATTTTATCCGCCAGAGTGAGCGCTTCGGTCTGATCGTGGGTGACGTAGAGGATGGTCAGCTCCGGCAGTTCGCGGTGCAGACGGGCAATCTCTTCCACCATGTTATGACGAATTTGCGCATCCAGCGCCGACAGCGGTTCATCAAGCAACAACACCCGAGGACGCACGGCAATGGCGCGGGCTATCGCGACGCGCTGCTGCTGGCCGCCGGAAAGCTGATGCGGATAGCGGGTGGCGTAGTCCGCCATACCAACGATTTTTAAGGCTTCAGTCACCCGCCCGGCGATCAGCGCCCTGGGCTGCTTTTGCGCCCGCAGGCCGAAGGCGACATTGTCTTCCACCTTCATATGGGGAAACAGCGCGTAGTTCTGCACCACCATCGCCAGCCCACGCTGGTAAGGCGGCAGGTGGGTGACGTCCGTGTCGCCGATCAGGATCCGCCCGCCAGCCGGTTGCACAAATCCGGCAATCGCCCGCAGCACGGTGGTCTTCCCGGAACCGGAAGGGCCAATCAGCGCCAGCACCTCACCGGGTTCAATGGTCAATGACAGCGGTTTTAAGACCACGTTGCCGTGGTAGGAAACGCGCAGCGAGTCCAGGGTGATCCCGGAAGTCCCCGCCAGCGACGGGGAAGGCGTGACGGTCGTTTTCATTAACATCAGGCTTACTCGCTATCGGTCACTTTATGCCAGCGGGCGATATCCGCCGAGAGAGAAAGCGCAACGTCGTCCCAGTTGGGTTCCCAGCGCTTCACGCCGTCGAGCGCCGCCTGCGCCGCCTTAAAGTTAGCGTCATCCGGCGCCACGTCGTTGCGTACCGGTAAGCCCCAGGAGCGCGCGCTGACGCTGGATTGCGCCGGTTTATCCAGCAGGAAATTAATCAGCTTTTTGCCGTTTTCGCTGTTCGGCCCGTTCTGCACCAGCCCGATGGTGTAGGGCAGCGCCAGCGCGCTGCGCTCGCCGTTATCATCCGCCGGCCAGAAAATTTTAACGTTCGGGTTACGCGCCATCTGCGACAGGTTCATCTGCAGATCGCCGTTGGCGACGTACAGCTCGCCTTTGTTGACCAGCGCCGTCAGCTTGCCGGTGGAGGCCGATGGGCCGACGTTATTGGCCTGGAGCTTGCCAAGATAGGCAAAGCCAGCGTCTTTGCCGCCAAGGCTGTGGAAGGCCTGCAGCATCACCGCGGTGCCGTCCCCCGCCTGGCCCGGCGTGGAATACTGGAGCTTATTCTTAAAGCGGCTATCCAGCAGATCCTGCCAGCTGGCCGGCGCGGTTTTCAGCAACTGACCGTTATAGATGAAGGTCAGATAGTTGTTCACCAGCGGCGAATAGCGGTCGTTGGCGCCAGGGATCTGCGCGCTGCCCTGTGGAGTAAAGGTGGCCAGCAGCTGCTCTTTCGCGGCGCGCTGGATAAACGGCGGCACCGTGACCAGTACGTCGGCCTGCGGATTGGTGCGCTCCTTCGCCAGACGCTCGACAATCGCGCCGGAGCCGCCTTCCACATACTGCACTTTGATGCCCGTCGCTTTGGTGAAGGCGTCGAACTGGCTCTGATACCAGCTGTTATCGCCGTCATGCAGGCCGTCGGCGGAGTAAACCGTGACGACGCCGTCCGCCCAAACCGGGGAGCTGGTCAGCGCGAACAGGGACAGCAGGGCAAGTCGGGAGAGTTTCATCGTGTTAGCCTCATCGCAGTTAGTTATTCTGGTGTAGACCAGATTTGCCTTCACGCTACCGAGGGTTTATGACAAAACGATGAAAGAAGTGTGTCGAAAGAGTTAAAGCGAGGGGGAGGCATAGCCCCGGTTAACGCTGACGCCACCGGGGACATGGGAAGGATTAATACAATAAAATCAATGGGTATCGACTTCGATCCGCAGGCTGTCATGCCGCCAGTATTCGATATCGTAATCAAGAATACGCCCATGCTGATCGTAATTCAGCCTGCGCAGCAGCAGCGCCGGGCGCCCCTCCATCACCCCCAACGCCGCTGCGGCCTGCGGCGGCATGGAGGTGGGATAAAACGACAAATGCATACTGGTATAGATCAGGTCGTACTGGCTCTGATAAATCTCGGTCAGACTGCCGTTGAGATCGTGGCGCAGCAGCTCCGGCACCCGGGCCGGCAGGCAGTGGTTTTCGCAATAGCACACCGGACGCCCGTCGGCATAGCGCAGGCGGGTCAGCAGGTAGACCTGATCGAAGGGCTGCAGCGCCAGCGGCGCCATCACATCCAGCGGCACGGCGGATAACCGGCCATCAAGCAGCACCGTTTTCGGCTCACGTCCCTGCTCGAGACACAGCTTGTGGAAGTTGGTGTTCTGCGTCGGATCCAGCCACAGCCGCTCCGGCGTCACAAACCAGCCGCGGCGGTCGGCGCGGTAGATCACGCCGCTGGCCTCCAGCTGCGCCAGGCTCTCGCGCACGGTGATACGGGTCGTGTTGAACAACGCGCACAGCTCGCGCTCGGAAGGCAATTTATCGCCGCTTTTGAGGGCGCCGTTTTGAATACGCGCCTGCAGCTGCGCCTTAATCATCAGGTATTGCGGCATCTCGCCAGAGGGTGATTTCATGTTTACTCGCAGCCACTTTTGGTGAGCTCATTATACATAGCCAGATGAATTTTTTGTTGCAGCGCCACATTTCCTTTGACCCTGCCCCGGCTTTGTCTCCATGATAAATACCAATCTGGTATAGACCAAATGGTGAGACAAATGACTTCTCGGAACTACCTGCTGCTGACCCCCGGCCCGCTAACCACCTCCCGCACGGTGAAAGAGGCGATGTTATTCGATAGCTGCACCTGGGATGATGATTACAATCTCGGCGTGGTACAGACCATTCGTCAGCAGCTGGTGCAGCTGGCCACCCCGGCCGCCGGGTATACGGCGGTGCTGCTGCAGGGCAGCGGCAGCTACGCGGTCGAAGCGGTGCTCGGCAGCGTCATCGGCGAACAGGGCAAAGTGCTGATCGTCAGCAATGGCGCCTATGGCGCGCGCATGATTGAGATGGCGCAGCGGATGGGTATCGCCTTCCACCCTTACGACTGCGGCGAAGTCGCCCGCCCGGACGCCGCGGCGATCGCGCGGATCCTGCAGGATGACCCGGCGATCACCCATATCGCGATGGTGCATAGCGAAACCACCACCGGGATGCTCAACCCGATTGAAGAGGTGGCCGCGCTGGCGAAAGAGTATGGCAAACGCTATATCGTCGATGCGATGAGCAGCTTCGGCGGCATTCCGCTGGATATCGCCGCGCTGAATATTGACTACCTGATAAGCTCTGCCAACAAGTGCATTCAGGGCGTGCCGGGCTTCGCCTTCGTCATCGCCCGCGAATCGGAGCTGGCCGCCTGCAAAGGCCGCTCGCGCTCGCTGTCGCTGGATCTTTACGCCCAGTGGCGCTGTATGGAGGATAACCACGGCAAGTGGCGCTTCACCTCGCCGACCCATACCGTGCTGGCCTTCGCCCAGGCGCTGAAAGAGCTGGCCCAGGAGGGCGGCGTCAGCGCCCGCCATCAGCGCTATACCCGCAATCAGCGCCGACTGGTAGCCGGAATGCGCGCGCTCGGCTTCCGGCCGCTGCTCGACGACAACCTGCACTCGCCGATCATTACCGCCTTTTATTCACCGGATGCGCCGCAGTATCGCTTTCACACCTTCTACCAGAAGCTGAAAGATCAGGGCTTCGTGATCTATCCGGGCAAAGTGTCGCAAAGCGATTGCTTCCGCATCGGCAACATCGGCGAAGTCTACGACGCCGACATCACCGCCCTGCTGGCGGCCATCGACAACGCCATGTACTGGAAACAATAAGGAACCGCCATGAACCGTATCACCGCACTCATTCTCGACTGGGCCGGCACCACCGTGGACTTCGGCTCCTTCGCGCCGACGCAAATTTTCGTCGAGGCCTTCCGCCAGGCCTTCGATATTGAGATCACCCTTGAAGAGGCCCGCGTGCCGATGGGGCTTGGCAAATGGCAGCACATTGAGGCGCTGGGCAAACTGCCGTCGGTCGACAGCCGCTGGCAGGCGAAATTTGGTCGGGCGATGACGGCCGCTGATATCGATGCAATCTACGCCGCGTTTATGCCGCTGCAAATCGCTAAGGTTGTCGATTTTTCCGCTCCGATCGCCGGCGTGGTCGACACCCTCGCCGCGCTGCGCGCCGACGGACTGAAGATCGGCTCCTGCTCGGGCTATCCGCGCCCGGTGATGGAAAAACTGGTTCCAGCCGCCGCCGCCAAGGGCTATGCCCCGGACCACTGGGTCGCCACCGATGACCTTGCCGCCGGCGGGCGTCCCGGGCCGTGGATGGCGCTGCAGAACGTGATTGCCCTGGGCATAGACGATGTGGCCCACTGCGTGAAGGTCGACGACGCCGCGCCGGGCATCAGCGAAGGGTTACATGCCGGGATGTGGAGCGTCGGCCTGGCGGTGTCGGGAAATGAATTTGGCGCCACCTGGGAGGCGTATCAGGCGATGTCGAAAGAGGAAATCGCCACCCGTCGCGAGCGGGCGGCAGGCAAGCTGTATGCCGCCGGGGCGCATTATGTGGTTGATACCCTGGCGGACCTGCCGGGGGTGATTGCGGATATCAACGCCCGGCTGGCAAAAGGCGAGCGGCCTTAAGCGGGTGAATTCACCTTCACTTTGGTCGCCACCAGCAGGCCGGTAAACAGCATCAATACCCCTGACAACACCAGCGGCGACAGCAGGCCTAAATGGTCAAGCGCAATGCCGCCGACCGCGGCCCCGCAGGTGTTGGCCAGCTGGATCACCGCCACCTGAATCGACCCGGCTTTTTCCGCCTGATCGGAGAGGGAACGGGTGATCCACGTTGACCATCCCACCGGGATGAGCGCGAACGCGAAGCCCCAGATGATCGCCACCGTCGAGGCGACGATTTTGCTTTCCCCCCACAGCACCAGCGCCGCCGCGCAGGCGGTCAGCACCAGCGGCGCAATCGCCAGCGCCGCTTTCACCGAGCGTTTGAGCAGCACCGAGGAGAGCGACGTGCCGATGAAGCTGGCGATACCAAAGCTCAGCAGCACCAGCGTCAGGCCATCGACATCAAACCCGGCGAGGGTCATGTACACCGGGCGAATATAGGTAAAGAAGGCGAACTGTCCGGCAAAAGCCATGAAAATGGCGCACATGCCGGCCATCACCCCCGGCCGCTTCAGCAGGCCAAACATTTTTTGCTGCTGAGCTGCCGATTCACCCGGCAGCGACGGCAGCGCTTTCAGCACCCAGATCGTACACAGCACGCCCATCACCGCCGCGCCGTTAAACACGTTGCGCCAGCCAATAAGCCCGCCAAGAAAACTGCCCAACGGGGCGGCGATCACCAGCGCGATGGATACCGCGCCGAAGATAATCGACAGCGCTTTCGGCACCACGCGCATCGGCACCAGACGCATGGTCAGCGAGGCAGACATCGCCCAGAAACCGCCGAGCGCCAGCCCCAGACAGGCGCGTCCCAGCAGCAGCAGGGTGAAGCTATCGGCAAAGGACACCAACAGGCAGGAAAGGGTCAGCAGCAGCGAAAAGAGGATCACCACGTAGCGGCGATCGGTTTTGCCAATGACGGAGGTGATAAACAGGCTGGAAAACATCGCGACGAACGCCGTCGTCGTCACCGACTGCCCGGCCATCCCTTCGGAGATGCCTAAATCCAGCGCCATCGGCGTCAGCAGACTGACCGGTAGAAATTCGACGGTAATCAGGCAGGCGACGCAGAAAGCAACCGCGAAAACTGCCGACCAGTTTGGTCGCGCGAGCTCGCGTGCGTGGGTTTTGGCTTCATTTGAATGACTCATGAGTGACCTGCGAAGAAAGTGGCGGAAAGCTGCGCAGTGTAACATTTTGTTTGTGACGCATTTAACGTTTTCGCAACTCTTCTCGCTTTTCATAAGAGGATGCGTAGCTGCTCGCATGTTTAAAAAAACGATGCTTGCTATCGCCTTAACAAATCTCAGGAGAATTTAATGTAGCACCATGTGCTATACTTTTAACGACAGGATGTCAGCAATGCGTATCTTTAAAACCAAATGGTTCGCCAGAGAGGCTAGCTCTCATGGCATTTCCGACGACGAGCTCTATCAGGCAATTCAATCTGCGCTTCAGGGCAAAGTGGTTGATTTAGGAGGAGGGGTTTATAAAAAGCGACTCAACAAGAATCGCGATCGCGCAATCATCCTTACCAAAAGCGCAGGGTATTGGTTTTATACCTTTCTATATGCCAAACAGGATATGGCCAATATCAACCATCGCGAATTAATGGGGTTTCGTGAGTTAGCAAAACACTATGCCAATCTCTCTGAAGAGAAAACGACGGCCTTAGTTAAAAGTAAAGAATTGGTGGAGATTTGCGATGACAGCAAAAAATAAATACAAAAGCCCGGCTTTCGAAGCGATCCATAGCGCTGCGTCGGGGCTATTCAGCGTTGGCGCAATCCCACAGGAAACAATGCGCCATTTTGATGAATCATGTCTCGGTAGCGTAGCCGCACTTCAACCCATTGAAATTAAAGCGCTACGTGAACAACTCAATGTTAGCCAACCCGTGTTCGCTCGTTATCTGAATACCAGTGTGTCTACCGTGCAAAAATGGGAGACTGGCGCTAAACGACCGAGCGGAACGTCATTAAAATTGCTTAGCGTCGTACAAAAACACGGCCTGAAAATCCTACTGTAGTTATTCTGCCGGATGGCGCTTACGCTTATCCGGCCTACAAGGAACGTAAGGGAGATATGGTTTTGAACCACAGGCCGGATAACAATGATATCAGTGCAACCAGTGCACGCCGTCTTCCGGGAGAAACAGGTCGTTATAGCGCTGCTGAAGGTTATGCAAATCGCTCACATCCGGATCCAGCTCGCGCAGAAACCCTTGCGCCAGACGGATTTGCGCGTCGGTGATCGGCGCCGCTAAACGCGCTTTTTGCATCAGGCGATACCAGTAATGCAGGTTTTTTTCGCTGGCGTCGACAATCGCAACCTGCCAGATCAGCAGCACCTGCGCGGCATTCTGCAGATGCGCTTCATTCGGCCGTTCCAGGTAACGCAAATACTCATTGCCGGCGGTTTTACCCAGCTGATCGATCATCGATTCCAGCGGGACGGGCGTAATGCCAAGGCGTTCGCTCAGGCGGCGGATCGCGCGGCGTGAATCAGAGGTAAGCACCCGAAATCCCACAACAAACACCACTACCAGGGTGGCCAGTCCTATCCAGATCATGCATCCTCTCATCCAATCGCAGCCTGACTATCATAATGGGAATTTGCCTGCTGTCGACTGCCGGACCTGGCATAATGCGCAAGAAATAAAAAAGCCCGGCGCGAAGGCCGGGCAAGGTTACCCAATACCTGGTGAATCAGGCGGTCTGCAAAATGCGATTCTTTTTCTCGCGGCGAATTTTACGCTCTTCGAAGATAGCCACGATGGCCATCAGGCAGATACAACCGATGGCGGCGGCGTCCAGCGCCGCAAAGGTGCCGGCCCAGCCGGTGAGACCGAAGACCGGCGTGCCGTCGGCGATCATCCCGAGGCCCAGCTTGGCGAAGCTATCGCCGATCAGATAGGCGAAAGTGCCCTTGATCCCATCGGCGGCACCGATCGCTTTTTTCGGTACGAAACCGACGGCGGCGACGCCGATCAGCAGCTGCGGACCAAACACCAGGAAGCCCAGCGCAAACAGCGAGGCCAGATAGACGTACTGATTGCTGGCATGTTGATAAACGCCGAGGGTGGCGATAATCAGCGCCAGCGCGATGCAGGCCACCAGCGCGCGGCGGCCATTGGCCAGGTCCGACAGCCAGCCCCACAGCAGCGTGCCAACCAGGGCGCCGACTTCAAACAGGGTAAAGCCCTGAATCGCCACCTCTTTAGACAGCTTCAGCTCCTGGAAGGCATACACGGTGGACCACTGATCGATACCAATACGCACCACGTAGAGGAAGATGTTGGAGAAGCACAGCAGCCAGATCACTTTGTTTTTCAGCACGTACTCAACAAAGATCTGCCACTTGGTCATCGCGTTTTCTTCGGTCTCTTTATCCTCTTCGCTGATCGCTTCGCCAAACAGCTCTTCCGCCGTGCCGAGGCCATAGGATTCCGGGGAGTCGCTACCATAGCGCAGGCCAATAAAGCCGACGATTAACGCAATAATCGACGGGAAGATAAACATGCCGATCACGTGGCCGTCGAACAGATAGTTGGCGCCAAACAGCGCCACGCCCGCCGCGCCGGCGCCGCCGAGGTTGTGAGAGATATTCCAGAAGCCGAGGAAGGTGCCGCGCTTACGGCGAGGCGTCCACTTGGTGATGGTGGAATAACTGCACGAGCCGCCGGTGCTCTGGAAGAAGCCGCTCAGCGCATAGAAGGCGATCATCAGGAACAGACTGGTGGAACCCGCGCCCATGCTGGCGCTAAAGCCCAGCATGCAGATGGCGGAGAGGATCAGCATAAACGGCAGGAACTGCTTGGTGTTTTTGCCATCGGCATAGTAGGAAACCAGGGTTTTCCCTACGCCGTAGGTAATGGAGAAGCCCAGGCCAATCATCCCCAGCTGCGTCATGCTCAACCCGTAAGTGGAGATCATGTCGTTCTGCGCAATATTAAAGTTCTTGCGAATCAGATACATGGTCAGGTAGCCGATGAAGACCACCAGATAGGACTGCATGAAAGGTTTGAACCACATTTTGCGCCGCACGTCGAGCGGCAGATCCAGGGTCGGCTTACGAACCTGATTCAGAAAGGCCAGCATGGGTATCTCCTGAGCTGATTTTTTATGCCTGCGTCATAGCCAGGCATTGTAAAAATCAGCGCGCCGTCTGGCCTGAGACGGCGTCCAGGTGAAACCGGGAAAATTTCCTAGTTTTCCCCCATTCGCGGCGAAAGAGTGAGATGCATCACGCTTCACTGGCGGCGCGCGGCGCCTGGGCGTTTAAGAACGGCAGCAGCAGCAGCGCGGAAATGCCGGCGGCAATCGCGATCGCCACGAAGAATCCGGTCCAGTGCCAGATATCCATTACCTGCGCCAGCGGCCAGCCGGAAAGCGACGCGCCAAGATACGCGAACAGGCCGACAAACCCGGTGGCCGCCCCGGCGGCCTCTTTATGCGAACACTCCGCCGCCGCCATGCCGATCAGCATCTGCGGGCCGAAGACGAAGAAACCGGTGGTGAAGAAGCAGGCCGCTTGCATCACGTAGCTGGCGAACGGCATCAGCCACAGGCCGCCAACCGACAGCAAAATTCCGGCGGCGAAGATCAGGTTCATCGGCCCGCGATTGCCGTTAAACAGCTTATCCGAGCCCCACCCCGCCACCAGCGCGCCGATAAATCCGCCCAGCTCGAACATGGTCACCGCCGAGTTAGCGGTCACCAGATCGACGCCAAGCGTCTCCGACATATACAGATTGCCCCAGTCGTTAATCGCCGCCCGCACCACGTACACCAGCACATAGCACAGCGACAGCAGCCAGATATAGGGGTTGGCCAGCACGTAGCGGGTGAGGATTTCTTTACGCGTCAGTCCGGCGCCCTCCTGCTGCTGGGCAATCTCCAGCGCATCGTGACGCCAGTCGCCGACGGCGGGTAGCCCCACCGCCTGCGGACGATCCCGCAGCCGCCAGCACAGGTATAATCCGGCGAGGATCGCCAGGCCCCCGGCGATAATCATCCCCGCGCGCCAGCCGTAATGTAGCGCCGCCGCCCCCACTACCATCGGGATCAGCGCGCCGCCAACGTTATGCGCCGTATTCCACAGCGCCCACCAGCCGCCGCGCTCGGTGCGTGAATACCAGGCCGTCAGCAGCCGGGCGCAGACCGGCGAGCCCCACCCCTGGAAGAAGGCGTTCAGCGCCCACAGCAGGGCGAAGGCCCACAGTGAGGAAGAAAAACCGAACAGAATATTCACCACCCCGGTGGCGATAAGCCCCAGCCCCATAAAATAGCGGGCGTCGGAGCGGTCGCTGACGATACCGGAGAAAAATTTCGACAGTCCGTAGGTGATGTAGAACAGCGTGGCCAGCAGCCCGATATCGCTGCGGGTCAGCACGTTGCTGGCGAGAATATCAGGAACCGCGGCGTTAAAGCTTTTGCGGGTGAAATAGAACAGCGCGTAGCCCAGCCAGATGGTCAACAGGATATGGCGACGCCAGTAGCGATAACGCGCATCAAGCTCGCGTTTATCGCTAATCGGCGCGGCGTCCGGCGGGGCTTTTAAAAAGGCGAACATCGGCGATCCTCTCAGGCGTAACGCAGCGGTAGATTGACGCACACCCGGGTACCGTGGGTGCAGGAGATCGTCAGCGTGCCCCCCAGGGCGGTCACGCGCTCGCGCATGCCGGTCAGACCGAACCCCTGCGCGCTGGAGCCCGGCGGCAGGCCGCAGCCGTCATCCTCCAGCACCAGCATCAGTCGCTCCTCCTGCTGCCAGCCCTGCAGGGTCACGGCGCTGGCGCTGGCATGCTTGACGATATTGTTCAGTCCCTCCTGGCAGACGCGGAACAGGGTCACGCGCTGGTTTTCACTCAGCCCCGCCTCGTTAATCCGCCAGTCGAGATGGCTGACGATGCCGCGGTCCTCCAGCTCCATTTCGCGCATCAGAGAACGTACCGCCTGCTCCAGCGGCAGGTCGTCAAGCTGGCGCGGACGAAGACGGCCCAGCAGGCGACGCACCGAGTCATACACCCCCAGCGACAGGTGTTCAATCAGTTGGCCGCTCTGGCGAACGCTGGCGTTGTCCGGCGCCAGCCGCTGGACGATCCCCGCCTGGGTGCGTATTGCCGTGATGGTCTGCCCGATATCATCGTGGAGCTCGCGGGCAACGTCGCGGCGCACGCTCTCTTCAGTCTCCAGCAGACGATCCGCCAGCCGCCGATTGCGCGCCAGCTCACTCTGTAGCGACTGGTTCAGCTCGCGCAATCGCTGGATCCCCGCCCCCAGCAGCAGCCCGGTGAGGCTCTGCGCCAGCAGCGAAAGCAGGAGATCGACGGGGTGATCGTGCCAGGTCTGGCTGGCAATCAGGGCGATCGCGTTCATCAGCGTAGCGATCAGCGCTCCCTGCCAGCCGTAGTGCCAGGCCAGAGCGATAATCGGCAGCGCGAGGCAAAACGGGGTAAAGCGGGAGAGCTCGGCGGGCAGCCCAAGCTGCAGCCACAGGCTTATGGTGAATAACAGCAGATACCAGATCAGATGCCGCCCGCGCCAGTTTACCGGCTGCGCCACCAGCGACGGCCCCAGCGGCCGCCAGACGGTGCTGGTGAGGTAGTGCCAGAACACCAGACAGGTCGGCGCCAGGGTCAGGCCGCCGGTGAGCGTCAACAGCAGGGCGTTAAACCCCTCGTCCCCCTCCGCCAGCCAGGGCAGCGATTGCAGCAGCGCGGCGGCCATTAACGCCCCGCCCTGACGCAGAAGCGTCAGCCAGTCGCGCTGCTGGCGATATCGCGAGATCAGCGCCACCGGCAGAAGGGTCAGCAGGCTTCCGGTCATCAATATTATCGGATGCGCCAGCGCCACTTCCTGCGTCAGCCAGAAGATCAGCAGCCACTCGCTTCCCAGCAGCACCGGCCAGTAGCCGCGCGGGCACTGGAGCATCAGCCCCAGCCGCAGGCCGAAGGGGAACAGCAGCACCGCCAGATCGGCGCGCTCCACCAGATGCAGGCTGATGCTCCACAGACAAAACCAGGCGGCGGCGAAGATAAAGGCGCAGCCGATCACCGACAGCAGGCGCGGGAGTAAGGTCTTCATTGCCAGCTGTCAAACATGCGGCGCGCCAGCTCGACGTCATTGCTGACGCCCAGTTTTTCCAGCAGGTTGGCGCGGTGAACGTGGATGGTTTTCGGCGACAGCCCGAGCTCAGCGGCGATCTCTTTTACCGCCATGCCCTGCGCCAGCTTTTCCGCCACCTGACGTTCGCGTTTGGTGAGCGGATCCTGGCGCCCGGCGGCCAGCTTCATGGCGATATCCGGCGTGAGATAGCAGCCCCCCGCCGCCACCGTGCGCACCGCGGCGATAAGTTCGTCCGGGCTGCAGCGTTTCGACAGAAAGCCGCGCGCGCCGGCGTTGAGCGCCTGCTCGACCAGCGCCGGGCTGTCGTGCACCGACAGCATAATGGTCGCCATCCCCTTCGGCAGCTGGCTGAGCAGCTCCAGCCCGGAAATATCCGGCATCGAGATATCGCAGATACAGACCTGAACGCCGCGCCCCGGCAACCCCGCCAGCGCCTCGCGGCCGCTGCCAAATTCGGCGACAACCTGAAAATCAGTTTCCAGCCCCAGCAGCTGAGCAAAGCCGGAGCGGACAATCAAATGATCGTCAATAAGGGCGATGGTAGTCATGGTGTTTCCTGGTGCCTGAAAGCGCCGGATGGCGGCGTAAACGCCTTATCCGGCCTACGGATTCACTCCCTGAAGGCCGGATTAGCGCAGCGCCATCCGGTAAAGGCGCTTACCTTAACCATAAGCACCTTACCGTTCAAGCCTTGCGCGATTTACTCGAAGAACACCGCAATTTTGTTAAACATGGTGGGATCGGACTGGTTACGCGCCACTTTGGTGACATCTTCCAGCTTTTCAATCTGGCTAATCATCTGCCCGAGACGCTGATCGTCGTTCACCAGCAGCCAGATGCGGCTGTGTTCGCTGCCCTGAATCGGTAGACAGAGAATACCTTCGACGTTAAACGCGCGGCGGGCAAAAAGCCCGCAGACGTGGGTCATGACGCCGGGGTGGTTGCGGACGGTGAGTTCCAGGATGACGTTATCACAGTGTTTTTGCATGGCTTATTCCCCCACCATTTCAGTATTAGCCGCACCCGGCGGTACCATCGGATACACTTTCTGCTGCGCGTCGATGCGCACGTGGATCAGCGCCGGCCCCGGACGGTCGATGATCGCCTGCAGCGCCGCCTGCGGATCGGCTTCGTTATTTAAATCACAGGTTTGCAGGCCAAAACCGGCGGCAATCTGCATAAAGTTAATCATCCCCGGATAGGTGGCGGCAAAAACCCCCTGCTGATAGAACAGGCTCTGCTGCTGATGCACCAGCCCCAGCGCTTCGTTGTTCAGCAGGATAATTTTTACATCCAGCTGATTTTCAGCGGCGGTGGCCATCTCCTGAATATTCATCATCAGGCTGCCGTCGCCGGAGAAGCAGATAACCTTGCGCTGCGGATTCGCCAGCGCCGCGCCGATCGCCGCCGGCAGGCCGAAGCCCATGGTGCCAAGACCGCCGGAGGTCAGCCACTGCCGCGGACGGTTGAGCGGGTAGGCCTGCGCCGTCCACATCTGGTGCTGGCCTACGTCGGTGGTGATGATCGCTTCATCATCCACGCAGGCGGCCACGGCGTTAATCAGGCCATAATGGGAGAGCGGGTCGCTTTCCTGCGGGATGGCGCAGGGGAATTCGCGCTGCAAGTCGGCCACCAGCTGGCGCCACTCCTCGCGCGGCTGTGCCTCAACCTGCGGGTTCAGCTGGGCTAAGACTTCCGCCACATCGCCCTGGATCGCCACGTGCGGTTGCTTAATTTTGCCCAGCTCGGCGCGGTCGATATCGACGTGGATAATCTTCGCGTTCGGGCAGAACTGCTCGGTCTTGCCAATCGCCCGGTCATCAAAACGCGCGCCTAAAACAATCAGTAAATCCGCTTCCTGCAGAATGAAGTTGGTGCTGCGCGCGCCATGCATGCCCAGCATCCCCAGCGACAGCGGGTGCGCCTTCGGCAGCATGCCCAGCGCCATCAGGGTCATGGTGGTCGGCAGGTTGGCTTTTTCCGCCAGCTCACGGATCTCCTGCGGCGCGTTAATCACCCCGCCGCCCAGATAGAGCACCGGACGCTTCGCCGCGTTGATCATCGCCGCCGCTTCGCGCACGCTTTCGGGGGCGAATGCCGGCGCTGCGGCGCGCTCGCCCGGCTCCGGCAGCGTTTCCAGCTCAATGGTCGCCGACTGTACGTCCTTAGGAATGTCTATCCACACCGGCCCGGGACGCCCGGACTGAGCAATACGGAAGGCGTCGCTGATCACCTGCGGCAGCTCGGCGATGTCGCGCACCAGATAGTTATGTTTGGTGATGGGGATAGAGATGCCGTAGGTGTCCACTTCCTGGAAGGCGTCGGTGCCGATCATCGATGCCGGCACCTGGCCGGTGATGCAGACCAGCGGAATCGAATCCAGGCGGGCATCGGCGATCGCCGTCACCAGGTTCGTCGCCCCCGGGCCGCTGCAGGCCATACAGACCGCCGGTTTGCCTTCGGTACGCGCCATCCCCTGGGCGATAAAGCCCGCGCCCTGCTCGTGGCGCGCCAGGATGTGGCGGATCTGCGTGCTCTGGCTTAAGGCATCGTAGATAGGCAGGATGGAGCCGCCCGGAATGCCGCTAACCATAGTGATACCCTGGCGTTCCAGTAAATGAACAACCAGCTGCGCGCCGGTAAAGCGCATTGTGTTTGATGTGGTGCCCGAACTTGCCATGCTCCAGTCCTTTTCTTCTGGGCCGACTTTACCGGGGGGCTCGCCAACAAAAAACCCCGCTCGGTTTGCGCCGGCGGGGTTTGGAATTCGTGTTGTTCCGGACCCTACGGCGCATTGCCGACGACGACCACCACAGACACGACGACCACCGCGGCTGGCGCGGTTTTTAGTAGGGTCGAAGCGATCAGGGTTGCGTTCATTAGGGACCTGTTGTGTCGAAAAATAAGCTGAATTTATACAAACACAGGTTTTACGTTTTCACAATGGATTTATTTTCATCCACGAAAATTTGCGCGAAAGATCACAGTTCGGCGCAAAAGGGCAGAAAACAAAAAACCCCGCCGGAGCGAGGTTTTTATCAGCATGGTTACAGGTGGTAGCCGCAAGCACACTGTATTACGTCAACGCCAAAAGTATACGCGATCGCTGCAGTTCGCGCAATTTAAGGTCGGTTTTTCTCTGTCATAGAGTATGGGATAGCGCGGCGGATTTGTCCAAAAAATACTGTTCATCCATACAGCATTTATCTATACTGGGTGTGTTCACGGTGTGCCATTCGGGGGCCGCAAGTTTGACCGGCGCAACGAAGTCCTGGCTGAAACGGGTGGTGCCGTCAGTGCCTTAACCCCGAGAGAGCACACTGTGTTACGTCAACAACGTGCAGTCACTGGCCCGCGCGGCAACGCGTGGTTCAGCGCTGCGCACCCCTGTCGTTGCAGGCGGCGGGCCGGGAAGCCGTCCACGGAAGGAACCACCACAGGCCAGGGCGACGCCGCCGGCGACAGGCAGGGATAAGCTGGCAACGGGCAGCGGAAAGGTACGTCAGCTTATTGTGCTCCTTAACCACAGGAGACGCGCGTATGGGCGGAATGGATATTATTATTTTAATCCTGAAACTCATGGTTGCTGTGTTGCAACTACTTGATGCAGTCCTGAAACAGTTCCGCTGATTCAGGTTCAAGTCGCACCTGAGGGGGGCGGGAAACCGCCCCCCTGCAGGCGCCCGCCGGGCGTCCCGGGATGACTTGATGGAGGAAGCTATGCCACCCCTGTTAATTGCCGCCACGACGCCGGATGCCCCGGGGTTCGCGGCGCTGCGCACCGAAAGCCTTGAACAGCATTTCAATATGCTGCGCCGCCTGGCGGAAAACTGGCAGAGCGGCAAAAACCGCTTTACCGCGCCGGGCGAAACGCTGCTGGGCGCCTTCGTGAATCACCAGCTGGTTGGGGTATGCGGCATCAATAGCGATCCCTTCAGCCCCCAGCCGCGGGCCGGGCGTATTCGCCACCTCTACATCAGCGAGCGCTACCGCCGCCGGGGGATCGGCCAGCAGCTGCTGGTCTCGGTTATCACCCACTCCAGCGCCTGGTTCGATTTTCTCAACACCCACGCTCCGGCGCAGGCCTGGCCCTTTTATGAAAGACTTGGCTTTCGCCCGGTGTACGATGAACCGCGGGTGACGCATCGCCTGTTTTGTTCGCTGTAGCCCCGCTGGCTGGCAGCGCGGGCGCGTGTTACAGTCCGGTGACCTTCACTGTTGAACCTGTCTGCGATGACCCTCACCGTATTCTGCATTTTGCTGTTCGCCGCCCTGCTGCACGCCAGCTGGAACGCTATTGTCAAAGCCAGCGGCGATAAAATGTACGCGGCGATCGGCGTCAGCGGCTCGGCCGCGATGCTCGCCCTGGTGATGCTGCCTTTTGCCCCGCAGCCCACGCTGGCCAGCGCCCCCTATCTGCTGGCGTCGTGCGCGTTACAGGTGGTGTATACGGTGCTGGTGGCGAAGACCTATCAGGTGTCGGATATGAGCCAGACCTATCCGCTGATGCGGGGGACTGCCCCGTTGCTGGTGGCGGCGATAAGCGTGCTGTTTCTCGGCGATCGTTTGTCGCCGCTGGCCTGGCTGGGCATCGGCGTCATCTGCCTGGCCATTCTGGCGATGGCCTTTAACGGCCGCGCCAGCTCCCGCAAAGGCATCGTGCTGGCGCTGATCAACGCCTGCTTTATCGCCGGCTATACGCTGGTGGATGGCACCGGCGTCCGGCTGGCGGGCTCGGCGCTGGGCTACACCCTGTGGACCTTTTTTATGAACGGCTTCTGCCTGCTAAGTTGGGCAATGATAACCCGCCGTGCTGAAGCCAGCCGCTATCTGCGCCTGCACTGGCGAAAAGGTATCCTCGGCGGGATCGGCACCATGGGCTCCTACGGCCTGGCGCTGTGGGCGATGACCCAGGCGCCGCTGGCGGTGGTCGCCGCGCTGCGTGAAACCTCCATTTTGTTCGGCGCGCTGATCGCGTTTATCGTCCTGAAAGAGCAACTGATGCCGCTGCGCATCGTCGCCGCCTGCGGGATTGCCGCCGGGGCAATCCTCCTGCGCCTCGCGTAACCTGAAATGGCAACATTAGTTGCCGTTCCTGTTTACATAATCTGCCTGGAATTCCCTCAACAATCGGCACTTTGCAGTTGTTATGTCATTTTTATATGGTAGATTCCTCCATCGTTTACGGGGTGTGCCAGTCACATATTCTTCATTTTTATTTACTCACAAAGTATTCATCGACATGAAACGGCATAAAAACTTCAATTTGTTGTTGATGCTGGTACTGCTGGTGGCCGTCGGCCAGATGGCGCAGACCATCTATATTCCGGCCATCGCCGACATGGCGGTCGCGCTGAACGTCCGCGAAGGGGCGGTACAAAGCGTAATGGCGGCCTACCTGCTGACCTACGGTATTTCACAGCTGTTTTACGGCCCGCTCTCCGACCGCGTGGGTCGCCGCCCGGTGATCCTCGTCGGGATGTCGATTTTTATGCTGGCGACGCTGGTAGCTATTACCACCCATAGCCTGCCGGTGCTGATCGCCGCCAGCGCCATGCAGGGGATGGGCACCGGCGTCGGCGGCGTGATGGCGCGCACCCTGCCCCGCGATCTGTACGAAGGCGCCCAGCTGCGTCATGCCAATAGCCTGTTAAATATGGGCATTCTGGTCAGCCCGCTGATTGCCCCGCTGCTCGGCGGCATCCTCGACACCCTGTGGAACTGGCGCGCCTGTTACGCCTTCCTGCTGGTGCTGTGCGCGGGGGTGACCTTTAGCATGGCGAAATGGATGCCGGAAACGCGCCCGGAGGGTGCGCCGCGCACCAAACTTCTGGCCAGCTACAAAACGCTGTTCGGCACCGGCGCCTTTAACTGTTACCTGCTCATGCTGATCGGCGGCCTGGCGGGGATTGCGGTATTCGAAGCCTGTTCCGGCGTACTGATGGGCGCGGTGCTCGGCCTGAGCAGCATGGCGGTGAGTATTCTGTTTATTCTGCCGATCCCGGCCGCCTTCTTCGGCGCCTGGTTTGCCGGCCGGCCGAACAAGCGTTTCCCGACCCTGATGTGGCAATCGGTTATCTGCTGCCTGCTCGCGGGTCTGATGATGTGGATCCCGGGGCTGCTGGGCGTTATGACCGTCTGGACCCTGCTGGTGCCGGCGGCGCTGTTCTTCTTTGGCGCCGGCATGCTGTTCCCGCTGGCCACCAGCGGCGCGATGGAGCCATTCCCGTTCCTCGCCGGTACCGCCGGGGCGCTGGTTGGCGGCTTGCAGAATATCGGTTCCGGCGTGCTGGCATGGCTGTCAGCAATGATGCCGCAAACCGGTCAGGGCAGTCTCGGGCTGCTGATGATGCT
This sequence comes from Klebsiella sp. C360, assembly GCF_048822415.1. Classification (NCBI taxonomy): domain Bacteria; kingdom Pseudomonadati; phylum Pseudomonadota; class Gammaproteobacteria; order Enterobacterales; family Enterobacteriaceae; genus Klebsiella; species Klebsiella sp. C360. The sequence goes on along the minus strand of NZ_JBMEZZ010000016.1, from coordinate 72,933 downwards.
GATGGGCCTGTTGATTCTGCTGTGCTGGCTGCCGCTGGCCTCGCGCTTTACCCATCATCAGCAGCCGGTATAAGCGCGGCGGCCGCTCCCCGGATAGCGGCTGACGCCTTACCCGGCCTGTCCAACATCACAGAGGGGTAGCCCGGCTCATTTTCAGGTCAGACTATGCAGCCACTCGATAAAGGTGTCGATTTTCGGCCACTGACGACCCGGCAGGGTGGTCACATAGTAGTGCTGGTGGCATTTCAGCGTCATATCGCCAAACGGGGCGATCAACTCCCCGCTCTCCAGCCGCTTCTGCACCAGCCGCTTACGCCCCATTGCCACCCCGAGGTGGTTCATCGCCGCGATCGTCGCTAAATCGGAACGATCGAAGCCAATGCCCGACGATGGCGGCAGGTCCACCGCAAACTGCTGCGCCCAGCTATACCACTCATCGGTGCCGGAATCGTTGCTCCATGCCTGGCGGTCGTGGAGCAAGGTACAGTGGCGCAGATTGCCCGGATTCGACATTAACTGCCGCTGGTGCGCGTAATTCGGCGTACATACCGGCACGATCGCCTCATCCATCAGAAAATGGTGGCTCAGCTGCGACGACGGCGCATCATCAAAATAGATCGCCAGATCGATGCCCGTCCGCTGCAGGTTAACGTTCTCGTTGCCGGTCAGCACGGTGAGGGAGATGGCCGGGTAACGACGGGTAAAGTCTCCCAGAGCCGGCACCAGCCAGCACTGGGCGATAGAGGGCCGCGAGTAGACCGTCAGACTGCCGGAGAGCTCCTGGTTTTTGATGTCGAGGATCTCCTGATTGAGGCCATCCAGCGACGACTTCAGCGCCCAGTAGACCCGCTTACCTTCACGCGTCAGCTCAACTTTGCGATGCGAGCGGACAAAGAGCAGGATCCCCAGCTCCGCTTCCAGCTGATTAATCCGGTGGCTGACGGCGCCAGGCGTGAGCGCCAGCTCGTCGGCGGCCAGGGCAAACGACTCGTGCCGCGCCGCTACTTCAAAGGTCGACAGCCTGGAAAGCTGCCAGCCGTTCAGCAGCCGGGTACCTATGTTTTTTAGCACATCCATCACGCGCTCCTGGCTAATACAGTGGCTGTTGATGATAAAAAAATCACGCCGATTTTGCCGCTAAAGGGTGAATTAATTTGACCCACAGCATGTTTAATGGTCTGTTTTTGAGCCAAATCACCGACTTGATTCAATTCTCCTCACCTTAAAGCCCATTTATATCGTTTGTCAGCCCATGAGGTTTCTCGCTTCAATAAGGCCAGATTATTCACAGGCGAGGTGGAATATGGGTTCGCAAGTCTGGGTTGTGAGCACGCTGCTGATCAGCATCGTGTTAATCGTCTTAACGATCGTCAAACTGAAGTTTCATCCTTTTCTGGCGCTGCTGCTGGCGAGCTTTTTCGTCGGCGCGATGATGGGAATGGGCCCGCTGGAGATGGTCAACGCCATTGAGAGCGGGATCGGCGGCACGCTGGGCTTCCTGGCGGCGGTGATCGGCCTCGGCACCATTCTCGGCAAGATGATGGAGGTCTCCGGCGCGGCGGAGCGCATCGGCCTGACGCTGCAGCGCTGCCGCTGGCTGTCGGCGGACGTGATTATGGTGCTGGTCGGCCTGATCTGCGGCATCACGCTGTTTGTCGAAGTCGGCGTGGTCCTGCTGATCCCGCTGGCCTTCTCCATCGCCAAAAAAACCAACACCTCGCTGCTGAAGCTGGCTATTCCGCTGTGTACCGCGCTGATGGCGGTGCACTGCGTGGTCCCTCCGCATCCGGCGGCCCTGTTTGTCGCTAACAAACTGGGCGCCGATATTGGCACAGTGATTGTCTATGGCCTGCTGGTCGGTCTGATCGCCTCGCTGGTTGGCGGCCCGCTGTTTCTCCGAGCGTTAGGCAACCGCCTGCCGTACAAACCGGTCCCGGCCGAATTTGCCAATCTTGAGGTCCGCGAGGCGTCGACGCTGCCGTCGCTCGGCGCCACGCTGTTTACCGTACTGCTGCCGATTGGCCTGATGCTGGTGAAAACCGTCGCCGAACTGAACATGGCGAAAGGCGGCACGCTGTATACGGTGCTGGAATTTATCGGCAACCCCATCACCGCGATGTTTATCGCCGTCTTTGTCGCGTATTACATGCTCGGCATTCGTCGGCAAATGGGGATGGGCGTCCTGCTAACCCATACTGAAAATGGCTTTGGGTCGATCGCCAACATCCTGCTGATTATCGGCGCAGGCGGCGCGTTCAACGCGATCTTAAAATCCAGCGGCCTGGCCGATAGCCTGGCGGTGATCCTGTCGAACCTCGATATGCACCCGATTCTGCTGGCCTGGCTGGTGGCGCTTATCCTGCACGCCGCCGTCGGCTCCGCCACCGTGGCGATGATGGGCGCCACCGCCATCGTCGCGCCGATGCTGCCGCTCTATCCCGGCGTCAGCCCGGAGATCATCGCTATTGCTATCGGTTCCGGCGCCATTGGCTGCACGATCGTCACCGATTCCCTCTTTTGGCTGGTCAAACAGTACTGCGGCGCAAGCCTCAGTGAAACGTTCAAGTACTACACGACGGCGACTTTTATCGCGTCGCTACTTGCACTGGCCGCCACCTTCCTGCTTTCTTTCATTATCTGAGCGCAAAGAGACGTATGATGAAACACGCTGAATTGACTACCTTGACCGCGACCTTCCCGCTTGTGCAGGATCTGATCGCCCTGAAAGAAACCACCTGGTTTAACCCCGCCACCACCCCTCTGGCGGAGGGATTACCTTACGTCGGCCTGACCGCCGACGACGTGCAGGACGCCCATGCCCGCCTTCAGCGCTTCGCGCCCTATCTGGCGGAAGCCTTCCCGGAAACGGCCGTCAGCGGCGGGATCATCGAATCGGAAGTGGTCGCCATTCCGGCAATGAAGCACCGCCTCGAGCAAAAATTCGGCCAGCCGATTGGCGGCGAACTGCTGCTGAAAAAAGACAGCCATCTGCCGATCTCCGGCTCGATCAAAGCGCGCGGCGGCATTTATGAAGTGCTGACCCATGCGGAAAAGCTGGCGCTCGAGGCCGGGCTGCTGACTACCGCAGATGATTATCGCAAATTGCTGACGCCGGAGTTTAAACAGTTCTTCCGCCAGTACAGCATCGCCGTCGGCTCAACCGGCAACCTCGGGATGTCGATCGGCATCATGAGCGCCCGCATCGGCTTTAAGGTTACCGTGCATATGTCCGCGGACGCCCGGGCGTGGAAAAAGGCCAAACTGCGCAGCCACGGCGTGACGGTGGTGGAGTATGAAGAGGACTACGGCGTGGCGGTCGAACAGGGACGCAAGGCGGCGGAATCCGACCCGAACTGCTTTTTCATCGACGATGAAAATTCGCGCACGCTGTTCCTCGGCTATGCCGTGGCCGGCGAGCGCCTGAAGGCGCAGTTCGCCAAAGCCGGACGGGTGGTCGATGCCGACCATCCGCTGTTCGTCTACCTGCCGTGCGGCGTCGGCGGCGGCCCCGGCGGCGTGGCGTTTGGCCTCAAGCTGGCCTTTGGCGACCACGTTCACTGCCTGTTCGCCGAACCGACCCACTCTCCCTGCATGCTGCTCGGCGTCTACACCGGGCTTCATGACCAGATAGCGGTGCAGGATTTAGGCATTGATAACCTGACCGCCGCCGACGGTCTGGCGGTCGGCCGGGCGTCCGGCTTCGTTGGCCGGGCAATGGAGCGCCTGCTCGACGGGTTCTATACCCTTGACGACCAGACGATGTATGACATGTTGGGCTGGCTGGCGACAGCGGAAAATATTCGCCTTGAGCCCTCCGCGCTGGCCGGGATGGCCGGGCCGCAGCGCGTCTGCGCCAGCAAAGCGTACCATCAGCTGCAAGGGCTGAGTGAGCAACAGCTGCAGCAGGCGACCCACCTGGTGTGGGCCACCGGCGGCGGAATGGTGCCGGAAGAGGAGATGGCGCAGTATCTGGCGAAGGGGCGCTAATCTTCAGCGCAGCAGCGGCATCAACGCCTCTGGCGGCCGCTGCTGTCGGCGCAGGTCCCGCATCACTCGCATATAGGGCCCGCTGAGATCGTAGAACTGCCGATAACCCGCGCACAGCGGGTCTTCCTGTTCGCCGCAGCGGCACAGGCGTAGCCACGGACAGCCGTAGCAGGCGCTGTTGGCCGCCGGCGCGCCCGCCTGCGTTATCAACTCGCCGCACCAGGCGCTCAGCGTCTCGCTGAACAGCAAAATATTGATACGGCCAATATCTTCCCGCACCCAGCGGTGAAAGACCGCGCAGAGAAACTCTCCCCACAGCGCGGCGTCGCCAGCCGCCAGCTGCGGAATAAAATGGATAGCCGTAAGCCCCTGTTGACGCAGCTGCGCATAGAACGCCTGCGGCTGGCGGCAATGCTCCGCCTCGACCACTACCGCCTGAAAGGGAGTGTCATGTTGCTGGCCGGGGGCATGAGTGAGAGGCAAATTCGCCGGACATCCTGTCATGACATATCCCTAATGAATGAAACTATCTGTTGAAGGTGAGTAACAGCAAACAGGAATGCCAGAGAAAGTACTGCGAGTGCGATCAAAAATTTGTCACGAACCGCCCGCGGCTGCAAAAAATCGCTGTCGTCGACGTCCATCAGATGACGACGGCGGGTATAGCCCCAAAGGATCCCCGCCACTATCGCCAGCACGCCGATCGACAGCCAGAACGGCAGTCCGGCGCGGTGCCAGCTGTGCTTAATCGCCAGCGCCATCAGCGCGCCATAGCCCAGCAGGGTGCGAAACCAGGCCAGGGAGGTGCGCTCTGGCTGTAGCCCCGGGTCGCTTTCCCGCCGCGCCCGGCGTTTATCCGCCATACAGCACCAGCAGCATCACCGCGACCACCACCGCCAGCAGCAGGATGCTAATCACCAGCAGCGTCCGGGTATAGGGGAGATCCTGCTTCAGGCGCATCGCCTTCTCGTTGTTCAGCCAGCGCAGATAGCCATAGATGGCCATGCCGCCGGCAAACAGGCATAGCAGCAGGGCGAGAATTTCACGGATCAGCGGCGTGGCAAAGTCTGGCGCCAGCTGGTCAAGACCGACGCCAGCGGCAAGAAAACCGAGCGCCGTGCGGATCCACGCCAGAAAGGTGCGTTCGTTAGCCAGCGAAAAGCGGTAATCAGGCGCTTCGCCGAGGCGGGAGATTTTCATGACGATTCCTTGTTCATCGCGCAGCAGGCTTCAGCATAGCGTAAATCAGGAACCGGGGAGAAGCATCGGCGCCCCGCAGGGCGCCGGTCAACGGCGGGGATTAATGCAGCTCCGGCCAGTAATCCTTATTGGCGGCAATCAGGTCGTCGAGGATCGCTTTCGCCACCGAGGCGCTCGGCACGGTTTTCGACAGGGTAATCGCCTGCCACAGCTTGTGGTAAGAGCGTTGTTCCCAGGCATCGACCACCAGTTTTTCCACCGCCACCTGCTGGCTCATCATCCCTTTCTGGAAGTGCGGGATGTCGCCGACCGTCAGCGGCTCCGGCCCGTTGTGGCCCACCAGGCAAGGAATTTCCACCATCGCGTCGGCGTCAAAGTTATGGATCGCGCCATTGTTCGGCACAATCAGCAGCATCCTTTCCTGCGTGTTAAAGGCGATGGCCGTCGCCAGATCGACGATATACGACGCGTGCTCGTCAATCTCCAGATCGCCTGCGGAGGATTTCCCGGCGGCAATAATCGCCCGGCAGGCGCTGAAGACGTTTTTCTCACGATGATCCATCACCTCATTGGCGCGGGTGCGTTCCGGGTTGGAGTGGGCCACCACGTAGTCCGGGAACAGGTAATATTTCAGGTAGGTATTCGGCATGGTCTGCGGATCCAGCGCCTGCACATCTTTCGCTTTGGCAAAGGTGTCGTTCCAGCTTGCCTCGGTGTGCGGGTCGTTAGAAGGCGGTACATAGCCGTATTTCGCCACATATTCGCGCAGTTTCGGCATCAAATCGTTGCCGTCGAGATCCTCAATCGAGGTCCACCAGCCGAAGTGGTTGAGGCCGTAGTAGCGCACGCGCATCTGTTTACGGTCTTTGAGGCCGACAATCTGCGCCATCCGCCCTTCAATGCCGATCGGCATATCGCAGATGTTGAGGATTTTGGCGTTCGGCCGCAGACGACGGGTAGCTTCCGCCACAATCGCCGCCGGGTTGGAGTAGTTAAGCATCCAGGCGTTCGGCGAATATTTTTCCATATAATCCACCAGCTCCAGCACGCCGCCGATAGAGCGCATACCGTAGGCGATCCCGCCCGGTCCGCAGGTCTCCTGGCCCAGCACGCCGTGGCGCAGCGGGATTTTCTCATCCTGTTCACGCATCGGATATTTTCCGACGCGGATATGCGCCATGACGAAATCAACATCGGTAAACGCCGCCTGCGGATCGGTGGTATAGCTGAATTCAATCTCCGGCGCCTGCTCTTTGAGGATCACTTTGCACGCCTCGGCGATGGTCTCCTGCCGCGCCCCGTCGTTGTCGTAAAATTTCAGCGACCGCAGCGGAAAACGATCCTGGTTTGCCAGCAGCATCAGGACAATGCCCGGGGTGAAGGTGCTGCCGCCGCCTGCGATAACAACTGAGAATTTTTTCATGATACTGCCTCCGTCATGGTGGTATGTTCGGTCGAAAGAGAATCTTTCATCAGGTTTTCCAGCTGGTCGCGCACCTGGGGAACGTGCAGGCCGACGATGACCTGTATCCCGTTGCCGCGGCGTACTACCCCGTGGGCGCCCAGCGCTTTAAAGACGTCGTCACTTTGCGTTTTCGCCATATCGACCAGCGCGATGCGCAGTCGGGTGGCGCAGTTATTGATACTTTCAATGTTGCTGGCGCCGCCGAGGGCCTGCAGGAAGCCAGCGGCCTGGCCCAGCCGGGTCTCTGGCGCGGCTGCCGCCGTGGTTTTACCCCGCGCCGCCTGATAATCAGCCTTGCTGTAGAGCTTGATTTCGCTCTCTTCCCGGCCCGGCGTCTTCAGGTTCAGACGCAGGATCAGGGTGCGGAAGACCACGAAGTAGAGGGCGGTGAAACAGAGACCAATACCTATCTGAATGAACATCATCGAGGCGTGGTGATGGAACATCGGGATCCAGTTTTGCGGCAAGAACTGGTCGAGCAGGCCGCCGCCGAAATTGCCCACCACCCCGCAGATGTACATCACCGTCGCCATGGACGCCGCCAGCACCGCGTGGACGGCGAACAGCAGCGGCGAGATGAACAGGAAGGTGAACTCCAGCGGCTCGGTGATCCCGACCAGCATCGCGGTCAACGTGGCGGGGATCAGCAGGCCGGCGACCTTGACGCGATTTTCCGGCGCGGCGGTGAAGTAGAGCGCCAGCGCAATGCCCACCGAACCAAACACTTTCGAGTTACCGTGCAGGGCAAAGCCGCCCTCCGGGAACAGCGTCTTCAGCGGTTCCGTACTCTGGCTGAACGCCTGCAGATGCTCTGCCCAGTAGACCTGCAGTCCGCCCTCCACTACCGCCGGGCCAAAGATGAACGGGCCATAGACGAAGTGATGCAGACCGGTGGGGATCAGAATGCGCTCAAGGAAGATGTAGACCCACACCCCGAGCGCGCCGGCAGAGCGCAGGAAGGCCTGTAGCGATTCAATACCCAGCTGGACTTTTGGCCAGCCGAGCAGCGTCAGCCAGGCGCAGGGGATCATCGCGAGGAAGGCGACAATGACCACAAACGATGAGCCCTGGAAGATGCCGAGGAATACCGGCAGGGGTTTATCGAAATAGCGATTATGCAGGGCCGTCACCAGGCCGGAGATGACGATCGCCCCGATAATGCTGGTGTCGAGGGTTTTAATCCCGGCAATCATCGTCAGGCCGCTGCCGGCCGTGGGTTCAACGGAAAAGTCGACGCCGAAGAAGTGGCCCCAGGTCATCCCCATGGCGTTAATAAAGTAGTTCCAGGTGAGAAAGCTCACCAGTACCGCCAGACAGGCCCGGCCCTGGGCCTGCTTCGCCAGGCCAATCGGCAGACCGACGGCGAAAATCAGCGGCATATTACGAAAGACGGTCCAGCCGCCCTCTTCGATGATGTGAACGATCTGTGCAAACAGGCTGTCGGGTGCGGTCAGCGCTTCGCCGACGAACATCGGGTTGCGCAACATAATGGCGATACCGACCACGATCCCGGCGAAAGGAAACAATAAAACCGGGGTAAACATGGCGCCGCCAAAGCGTTGTATTTGACTGAGCATTGGGAAATCCTCATGTAACAACTCGTAGGGTGAATGGCCTTCTTTTTCTTGATTACCGGCCTCACTCGAGAATAGGAATTTGCCCGTCCAACAACATGCCGCGCCGTTGCGATTCGTGATCGCTTTCATGGTTTTAATTTGGCCAAAGTTGTCTACTTCGTTAACAAAAGTTAGACATCGATAAGCCAAAGGATGAAATCGATCTAATGAATGGATAATAACCTGCTGTCTTAAAACTTATTTTTTAATAGCAGGTGAAGAAAATAACCTCGCTCTTTCCTGTACAAGAGGACTACTGGTGATCTACAAATCCATTGCTGACCGCCTGCGGCTGCGGCTGAATTCTGCCGACTTCTCCATCGGCAGCCCGCTGCCGGGAGAGAAAAAACTGGCCGAGGAGTTCGGGGTGGCGCGCATGACCATCCGCAAAGCCATCGACCTGCTGGTGGACTGGGGGTTGGTGGTCCGTCGCCACGGCTCGGGGACCTACGTGGCGCGTAAAGACGTCCATCATGAAACCAGCAATCTCACCGGCCTGGCGGAAGTGCTGCGCAAGCAGGGTAAAGAGGTGGTAAGCCAGGTGCTGGCCTTCGAAGTGATGCCTGCCCCGCCGGCCATCGCCAGCCTGCTGCGAATTAAAATTGATGAACGGATCTACTTCTCGCGGCGGGTGCGCTTCGTCGACGGCAAGCCGCTGATGCTGGAGGATAGCTATATGCCGGTGAAGCTGTTCCGTAACCTGTCGCTGAGCCATCTGGAGGGATCGAAATTTGATTATATTGAGAAGGAGTGCGGGATCATCATCAGCGGGAACTATGAGACCCTGACGCCGGTGCTGGCGGACAGGCAGCTGGCGCGCTCAATGAACGTTCCGGAGCAGACGCCGCTGCTGCGGATTACCTCCCTTTCCTACAGCGACAGCGGCGAGTTTCTTAACTATTCGGTTATGTTCCGCAACGCCAGCGAGTATCAGGTGGACTACCATCTGCGTCGCGTCCAGGCGCACAGCCCGCTAGCTCAGCCCCCAGAACAGCACGGCGAGTAGCTGCGGGGTGATAATCCGCAGGAACATCACCAGCGGATAGACGGTAGCGTAAGAGAGCGCCGCCGCGCCGCTGGTGGCGTGCAGATTGTTGGCGAAGGCCAGCGCCGGCGGGTCGGTCATCGAGCCGGCCAGCATGCCGCACAGCGTCAGATAGTTCATTTTCGCCAGCATGCGCGCGAGAATGCCTACCGTCAGCAGCGGGATGGCGGTGATGAAAATGCCGTAACCGATCCAGCTCAGGCCATCGCCCTGGGTCAGGGTCGCCACAAAGTCGCCCCCCGATTTCAGCCCGACCACCGCCAGAAACAGCACGATCCCCAGCTCGCGCAGCGCCAGGTTGGCGCTCGGCGGCATAAACCAGTACAGCTTGCCGATGCTCCCGATGCGCCCGAGAATCAGCGCCATAATCAGCGGCCCCCCGGCCAGCCCGAGCTTCAGGGCGGCGGGGAAGCCGGGAATAAACAACGGGATAGATCCCAGCAGTACCCCGAGGCCGATGCCGATAAATACCGGCAGCATCTGAACCTGCTGCAGCTTCTGCTGGGCGTTACCCAGCTCGGCGGCCACGGCGTCAATCGCCTCCGGACGGCCGACCAGGTTGAGAATATCGCCAAACTGCAGGCTGGCGCTGCTGCTGGCCACCAGCTCGACGCCAGCGCGATTAAGCCGGGAGATCACGACGTCATAGCGCTGTTTGACGTGCAGATCGCGTATTTTCTTCCCCAGCACTTTCTCGTTAGTCACCACCACACGCTCTACCTTCAGGTCGGTGCCGCGCGTCGACAGCGAGGTGGCCACCTCCTGGCCGATCACCAGTTGCGCATTATGCAGATCCTCCGGCCGCCCCACCAGGTGCAGCAGATCGCCGGCCTGGATAAGGGTGCCCGGCGCAGGCACCATTAGCAGCTCACCGCGCTTCAGTCGCGAACAGACGATATTGTCGCTGTTGAGCATCGGCACATCCTGAATCGCCATCTGGTTGAGGTTGGGGTTCTCCACCCGCACGTTGATGGTGTGCAAATGGGCATGGCCGTTGCCGCTGCTCTCCTCAAATTGCTGGGCCTCTTTCTCGACGTTGATGCGAAAGAACAGGCGCACCAGCCACATGGTCAGCAGAATGCCGCAGATGCCGAACGGATACGCCATCGCATAGCTCATCCCCATCTGATCGACCACCTCGAACGGCACCCCGAGATCGCGCAGGATTTGCTGCCCGGCCCCCAGCGCCGGCGTGTTGGTCACCGCGCCGGAGAAGATGCCAAGCACCACCGGGAGAGGAATATTGAACAGTTTATGCAGCACCGCCGTGACCAGGCCGCCAAGAATCACGATCAGGATAGCGAAAAGATTGAGCCGCAGGCCTGAGACCCGCAGCGAGGCGAAAAAGCCTGGCCCCACCTGGATACCGATGGTGTAGACAAACAGGATCAAGCCGAATTCCTGAATAAAATGCAGCATCGGGCTGCTGAGGGCGACTCCCGCCTGATCGACAAAGTGGCCGACGATAATGCCGCCAAACAACACGCCGCCAATACCAAAGCCGACGCCGCGGATTTTGACATTGCCGATCCACAGCCCAATCACCGCCACCAGCGCCAGTACGCTGACCGTCAATGCTATCTCACTCATGGTATCGTCCCTGTGAATAACATTATTATTAACAGGGATTATGACCGCTGCCAGACGGGTTGTATGCAGCCTGGCGCACAATACCAGCAAACAGACCGGCACAAAAAAGCCCCGAAAATCGGGGCTTTATCAATAGGTTGCTTTATTAGCTATTTAACGCCGGTCGTTCGCTGATGGCGATGCGCTGCGGGGCGATCTGCTCAGGCTCATGGCGGGTCAGATCGATATGCAGCAGACCGTTGGTGAAGGTCGCGCCAGAGACCTCCATGTTGTCGGCGAGGGTGAAGCTCAGGCTGAAGGCCTGGCTCACCAGCCCCTGGTGCAGCCAGGTGGTCTCTTTTTCCGGCTGCTGCGGCGTGCCTTTTACCACCAGGCGGGTGCCTTCCAGCTGAATATCCAGATCTTCCTGACGGAAACCGGCCAGCGCAAGGGTAATGCGGTAGTGGTTATCGTCGCTTTTTTCGATGTTATAGGGCGGGAAGCTCTGGCTTTCACCGGCGGTTTGCAGGGCGCTGGCCAGTTTGTCAAAACCGATCCATTGACGCAGCAGGGGGGATAAATCGTAGTTACGCATACTGTTTTCTCCTTCTGTGAAGCGAGTGAATATCTGCGAATTGCGCGAATTCGCATATGCTCCCTGACGGCGAGCAGGTTGTTACATCAGGCCGCCACGCGGCCTGAGAGGGACAATTAGTTGATTTCGATACGGCGCGGCTTGTTCGCTTCCGGGATCACCCGTTCCAGATCGATATACAGCAGTCCGTTTACCAGGTTGGCGCCGCGGACATGAATGTTTTCCGCCAGCTGGAATTTGCGCTCGAAGTTACGCTCGGCGATCCCCTGATACAGGTAGGTACGCTCTTTCTGCTCGGCAGCGTGGGCGCCTTTGACGATCAGCAGATTGTCCTGGGCGGTGATCTCCAGCTCGCTTTCAGCAAAGCCAGCCACCGCGATAGCGATGCGATAGTGGTTTTCGTCTACCAGCTCGACGTTATACGGAGGGTAGCCGCCATTGCTCTGGCTTTGATTGTTTTCCAGCAGGTTAAACAGGCGGTCGAAACCAATGGCTGAACGATAAAGCGGGGAGAGATCGAAGTTACGCATAATAAATAGCTCCTGAAAATCAGCGAGAATCAAATGACCTTCCATCGTGGACAGGCCGCGGTAATCCGGAATACCCCTCAGGCGTATTCTCAGTGGGTTACACCTATAAAATGGGTTTCTCCCCGTGCTTTTCAAGGGATTGAGGGCGTTTTTTTTTGCAGTTTGCCGATGATTGCTTAGACTGGGGGGAGGAGCACAAAAAGCAAAGTGCGATGCCCGCCACAGTGCGGCGCAATAACGCTATGCATTCACGGGATGGCCCGATATAACCGCTAAAAGGTTATCTCAACGCCCGAAACGACGATGGAAGAACAATGAAAAGCAGACGACTGTTAAAGCTGGTCCTGTTCAGCGGGATAATAAGCCTGAGCGGTTGCTCCAGCGTAATGTCACATACCGGTGGCAAAGAGGGAACCTATCCGGGCACGCGATCCAGTGCGCAAACGCTGGGGGACAACAATACCAACTGGGGTGTGAAATCGCTGGTGGCGCTGGACATGCCGTTCACCGCCGTCATGGATACCCTGCTGCTGCCGTGGGATATGTTCCGCACCGACAGCTCAATCAAATCTCGGGTCGAAAAGAGCGAGAAGGCCACGCTGGCGACCAACTCGGTGATCCCGCCAGCGCCGATGCCTGCCCAGTAAGTTATCGCCCGGTCTGCGTGACCCACAGCTGGCGATAACCGTCCACCTCCTCCATCCAGGCAATCTGTTTACCGTCTGGCGAAAAGACGATCGCGTCCGCCGAGGGCGCATGAGCATGCGCCTCGGTTAAAAAGGTGATATCGCCTGTGCCGGCATGACAGCAGGCAATCCGCCCCTCCAGTACAAAGCCCAGCCACTCTCCCGACGGATGCCAGTTAAATGCCGACTGGATACCCGACGTGTGATGCGTCAACTGCCGCGGCTCGCCCCCCTGTGGGGAAATCAGCCACAGCTGCACCACACCGGCGTCGTCGCGCATCAGGAAGGCGATGCTCGTAGCCTGTGGATTGGCGCGCACCCAGTGACGTGGAATATTCACCAGCCCCGGATAACGGCGATGGTGGGTGAAGGTCAAACGACGCTGACTGACGCCCGCCGGCGGCGCGGGCATCGTGGTTGCGGTACCGGCCAGCGGCTCCCCGCCGGGCTGCTTCCAGCTGGCTTCATCCTGCGGCAGATCGACAATAAACAGCTCCGGGACTTTGTCGCCGTTTTCCGCCAGCGTATCGCCAATAAACGCCAGCGCATGGTTCCCGACCCAGCCCTCTTCATAGGCGCGATTAATCTCATCGCTGCCCGGCGCGGGAGTCGACGTCGTGCGGCTCACCAGCACGCACCAGTGGCTGCCGCCATATTCGCGCGGATGGTGGCCCGGCGGCGTCACGGGTCCATACGGCGCGGCCACGCCGACGTTGCGCAGATCCAGCGCCGGGTCGCGCTCGTGCAGCACATGATCGTTGTAGGTAAAACTGACCAGCTGGCCGTTGGGGCTATAGACATGGACGTGGCTGCCGCCGCGCAGCGCCCCGGGGGTGTAAGGGGCAGTAATGTCCATGGCGTCCAGATTCTCGACGGTATCCTGAAAGGCCACCACTCCGCGGCGGTGATGAAAGTCATACTGCCATTGCGCATCCGGCCGCTCGGGGCCGTGAATGAACACGTAGCGCTCCTGGGTTGGATGCACGGTCACCACGCCCACGTGCGCGCCTTGCGTGGCACGATAAATGGTCTCCACCGCGCCGCTGTTTACGTTCACTCGCTCAATGGTCTCGCCGGTGAACGACGCACCGGACGGGCGGACGTCGAACACCAGCCACTGGCTGTCGGGGGTCCAGGTACGGGTATTGGTGAGCTGGTGGTTACGAGGGGCAAAGGTAACTTGTTTCATGGTGTGCTGACCGGGCCGATATTAGAGTGGCCTTAGCATACCGCAATCCGCAGCGGGTTTAATGCCCGGCGACAAGCTTAAAACGCTTCGCCGACCTGGAAGTAAAAGCCGCTGCTGCCTTTGCCGATACCGTAGTCGAGGCGAACGTTAACGCGAGGTTTGAATTCAAAGCGGTAGCCGACGCCCGCCGAAGGCAGCCAGCGTCCGTCATTCAGGGAATCCATGGATGGCCCCATGGTTCCCGCCCCGGCCCAGGCCACAATCCCGTGTCGCCAGGTGAGCTGCCGGCGGTATTCCAGTTGGCTGCTAACGACGTTTTTGTCGCGATAACGCCCCTGATAGTAGCCGCGCATCCGCTCATCGCTGCCCAGCAGGGGCATCATGCTCCACGGCACATCGCCCTGGGTGAAAGCGCCATCGGCCTCCCAGGCGAGGACGCTTTTCTCGCTGAGGGCATGATAATGGCTATAGTGCAGCTGAAATTCGTCAAAGCGGGTATCGCTGCCTAAGCCGGGCGCATAGTGGGTGTAACGGAAGTTGGCATACTGACCCCGGCGCGGATTGGGGACGAAATCGCGATCGTCCCAGTTGAGCGCGACGCTGGCGCCCGAGCTGAATACCGACGGCCCCTGCGGGGTATTTTCAATTTTCGGCAGATCGTTATGGTCCATCTCATCAGCATTCTGCGCCGCCAGCGACCATCCGGCGCCGAGATAAACATTGTCGATAAGCTGCCGGTAGACCGTCGGGCGCAGGGTCAGCACCTGGGCGGTATATTTCTCTTTTTCGTTGTCTTTATCGCCGGCATGAAAGCCTTGTCCCCAGAAATACGTCGGGGTGTTGGCCATCGATCCATCAACAAAAATTCGCCATCGGTCGTGGTCAAAAAAAGCGTAGTTTTTCACGCTAAGGCCGAAGGCGCCGGTGGAGCTGGCGTAGCCGCTGAGCGTCAGCGTGGAATTCTGGCTGGTGGTATCCTGCGGATCGGGACGGTAGAGACCGACGACGGCAGTGCCGATGCCCAGCCCCAGCTCCGGCGTATAGAACGGACCGGGCATCACGCCCCAGTCAATGCCTTTGCTGGCGTCGAATTCATCGCTGGCGCCGAGATGCTGCAGCCAGCCGTCGATTTGCTCGCGGCTGATGGCCTGCGCCTGGACCGGCGCGCATAGCGCCCATGTCAGAAGCAACAGAACAGGGTTAAGCGGTCGGCTCAAAAGCGATACTCGCCGGAGATAAAGAAGCTGTTACGCTCGGCAAAACCAAACTCCGTGGTGATATTAAAATTCTGCGTCAGCTTATACTGCGCTCCCACCAGCACGTTCCACGGCGACTGCAGATGCTGTTTCACATCAAAGCGGCCATGATTGTCCTGGTTGGCCAGGTTGACCATGTTTTGCAGCATCGGCGACGGCATCGAGAGATCGTTAAGGCTACCCTTAAACTCTTGCTGCACGTCCTGATACATGCTGCCGACCCATAGATTCAGCTTTCCGGCCGGGAGATGTAGCGCATCGACCGATGGCGTATTGAAACGATAGCCTACGCGCGGCGAAAAGGTAAACGCATCGATGCTGCCGTCGAGGATATCAAAGCGCGTCTGGGTGTAGTTAGCGTCCAGTACGGTAAACCAGTTGCCGATGCCGCCCACCAGCGTGGTGCCCATCCCATAGGTGGTGCCTTTAAAATCGAGGCGAAAGTCGAGGTCCTGCATCCCCGGCATCGGCACCACTTTGCCGTTCGGCCCCTTCAGCCCGACGGCAATCTGCGAAATGGAGTGCCCCTCGGTGTGTCCGACGAGACCATAAACATTCATAAACGGCAGCAGCCAGGCATCCAGCTTGAGCGTCTCGGTTTTGCTGCTTTCCCGCGTATTACCGACGCCAATCTGGAAGGCGTTGTCCAGCGAGACCGGCCCATTTCCGAAAATGTGCTTCACGGCGCGTTTGCAAACAGGATCCTTACCGCAATCGATATTGCGGCCGTCCAGCGACAGGCCGGTGAAGCTAATGCTGTCGACATTAATATTCTGCCGCATATCCATATAGTTAATGCTGACGCCAAACGGCAGCGGCAGGACGTAGCCACGCTTTCTGGCCTCGTCGCCTAGCAAAGGGAGTAGCGAGGACGATGCTGTCGCCGCAGGCTGGCGACTTTCTGGCGCCGGCAGATCCGCGGGCTCGGCGCCGTGATAGGCATACGCTGGTTCGAGCGGCGTCGTTGGTTCCGCGGCCGCGCAAATCTGAACAGAGGCGAATGGCAGCGTAACCAACATCAAATAATGGCGTTTATTCATGAAAAATCTGATGTTAGTTCTGAATTGCAAAAAAAGAGGGCGGGTAGCTTATAGAATCCCCTGTGCGGAATAAGGGATTTAAATGCGGATTAACATCTGTTCATGAAAAAAGAGAAGACAGGCCCGACGAACGCCGGACCTGAAGGAAGCTTACGCTAAAACGTATTTTTCAATAGCGAAGGCGACGCCATCATCGAGGTTCGATTTGGTAATGAAGTTCGCCGCTTCTTTGACCGCCGGAATGGCGTTATCCATCGCCACGCCGACGCCGGCAAATTCAATCATCGCGATATCATTTTCCTGATCCCCTATCGCCATAATCTCTTCCGGTTTGATACCCAGCGCATCGGCCAGCGACTTCACGCCGGTGCCTTTATTGACGCGTTTATCCAGTATTTCGAGGAAGTAAGGCGCGCTTTTCAGCACGGTGTACTTTTCTTTCACTTCCGCCGGGATACGGGCGATGGCCTTGTCGAGGATCGCCGGCTCATCGATCATCATTACCTTCAGCAGCTGGATCTCAGGGTCCATCTTTTCCGCTTCGCAGAACACCAGCGGGATGGTCGCCACATAGGATTCATGCACGGTGTAGTAGCTGATATCGCGATTCGCGGTATACAGCGTATTGCGATCGAGCGCGTGGAAGTGGGAGCCGACTTCGCGGGAGAGCTGTTCGAGGAAGCGATAGTCGTCATAGCTCAGCGCGGTTTGTGCGACGGTGCTGCCGTCCCCGGCTTTCTGCACCAGCGCGCCATTGTAGGTGATGCAGTAATCACCCGGCTGCTCCATATGCAGCTCTTTCAGATAGCTGTGGACACCCGCGTAAGGGCGGCCGGTGGTCAGCACCACGTTCACCCCTTTTTCACGGGCGGCGGCAATGGCGTTTTTAACGGCGGGAGAGATAGTGTGATCGGGCAGCAGCAGCGTGCCGTCCATATCAATTGCAATCAGTTTAATAGCCATAGGATCCCCGGGTAAGATGAGTCTTCCCTCATGCTAACGCGATTCCGCTCAAAAAACAGTAAAAGTGTCGGCCAGAAAGGGGGATGGAACCGCAGCAGAGGATTCCCCTTTTACTGGCAAAGAAAAGCCCGGTCGCGCTATGCGACCGGGCTCAGACATTCCGTTACCCCGGTCAAACTCGCGCCGGGGGGAACACACGGCTTAGATATCGATATTCGCCGCTTTCAGGGCGTTCTCTTCGATAAACGCGCGACGCGGTTCAACGGCATCACCCATCAGGGTAGTGAACAGCTGGTCGGCGGCAATCGCGTCCTTGACGGTCACGCGCAGCATACGGCGGCTGTCCGGATCCATGGTGGTTTCCCACAGCTGATCCGGGTTCATCTCGCCCAGACCTTTATAGCGCTGGATAGAGAGGCCGCGACGGGACTCTTTCACCAGCCAGTCCAGAGCCTGCTCAAAGCTGGCTACCGGCTGACGGCGTTCGCCGCGCTCGATGTAAGCATCTTCTTCCATCAGGCCGCGCAGTTTCTCGCCCAGGGTACAGATACGGCGATATTCCGGCCCCATAATGAACTCATTATCCAGCGGATAGTCGGTATCCACGCCATGGGTACGAACGCGAATAACCGGTTCAAAATGCTGCAGCTCTTTGTTCTCATGGAGATCAAATTTCCACTGGCTGCCGTGCTGCTCTTTCTCATTCAGCTCGGAGACCAGAGTGTTCACCCAGCGGGTCACCTTCTGTTCGTCCGCCAGATCGGCCTCGGTCAGGGTCGGCTGATAGATAAGCTCTTTCAGCAGCGCTTTCGGGAAGCGGCGCTCCATGCGGCCAATCATTTTCTGAGTGGCGTTAAACTCAGCAACCAGTTTTTCCAGCGGTTCGCCCGCCAGCGCTGGCGCATTGGCGTTGGTATGCAGGGTGGCGCCGTCGAGGGCGATGGCAATCTGATACTGATCCATCGCTTCGTCGTCTTTAATATACTGTTCCTGCTTGCCTTTCTTCACTTTGTACAGCGGCGGCTGAGCAATATAGACATGGCCGCGCTCGACGATCTCCGGCATCTGACGATAGAAGAAGGTCAACAGCAGGGTACGAATGTGCGAGCCGTCGACGTCCGCATCGGTCATGATGATGATGCTGTGATAGCGCAGTTTGTCCGGGTTGTACTCATCGCGGCCGATGCCGCAGCCCAGAGCGGTGATCAGCGTGGCCACTTCCTGGGAAGAGAGCATCTTGTCGAAGCGGGCTTTCTCAACGTTGAGGATTTTGCCCTTCAGCGGCAGGATCGCCTGATTCTTGCGGTTACGCCCCTGCTTCGCAGAGCCGCCCGCGGAGTCCCCTTCCACCAGGTACAGTTCGGAGAGCGCCGGGTCGCGTTCCTGGCAGTCCGCCAGTTTGCCCGGCAGGCCAGCCAGATCCAGCGCGCCTTTACGGCGGGTCATCTCACGGGCACGACGCGCGGCTTCGCGCGCGCGCGCGGCGTCAATAATTTTGCCGACCACGATTTTCGCATCGGACGGATTTTCCAGCAGGTATTCGCTCAGCAGTTCGTTCATCTGCTGCTCAACCGCCGATTTCACCTCGGAGGAGACCAGCTTGTCTTTGGTCTGCGAGGAGAACTTCGGATCCGGCACTTTCACCGATACCACGGCAATCAGGCCTTCACGGGCGTCGTCGCCGGTGGCGCTGACTTTCGCTTTTTTGCTGTAGCCCTCTTTGTCCATGTAGGCGTTGAGGGTACGGGTCATCGCCGCGCGGAAGCCGGCAAGGTGAGTCCCCCCGTCACGCTGCGGAATGTTGTTGGTAAAGCAGTAAATGTTTTCCTGGAAGCCGTCGTTCCACTGCAGGGCCACTTCCACGCCGATACCGTCTTTTTCAGTAGAGAAATAGAAGATATTCGGGTGGATCGGCGTTTTGTTCTTGTTGAGATACTCAACGAACGCCTTGATGCCGCCTTCGTAGTGGAAATGATCTTCTTTGCCGTCGCGCTTATCGCGCAGGCGGATAGAGACTCCGGAGTTCAGGAACGACAGTTCGCGCAGGCGTTTCGCCAGGATATCGTATTCAAACTCGGTGACGTTGGTGAAGGTTTCCAGGCTCGGCCAGAAACGCACCATGGTGCCGGTTTTGTCGGTCTCGCCGGTCACGGCCAGCGGCGCCTGCGGCACACCGTGCTCATACATCTGCTTGTGCACTTTGTTATCACGCTGGATAACCAGCTCCAGCTTCTGCGACAGGGCGTTAACCACCGAGACGCCCACGCCGTGCAGACCGCCGGAGACTTTATAGGAGTTATCATCGAATTTACCGCCAGCGTGCAGGACGGTCATGATAACTTCCGCTGCGGAGACGCCCTCTTCCGGGTGAATGCCGGTCGGGATGCCGCGGCCGTCATCCTGGACGGAGACGGAGTTATCGCTGTGGATGGTCACCACGATATCTTTGCAGTAACCCGCGAGCGCTTCGTCGATAGCGTTATCCACAACCTCGAATACCATGTGGTGCAGACCGGTGCCGTCATCCGTGTCGCCGATATACATACCCGGGCGCTTACGCACCGCATCCAGCCCTTTCAGGACTTTGATACTGGAGGAGTCATAAGAATTCGACATCAACGTTTCTCGCTCATTTAATCTTGGGTTAATCCGTTATTTTACCTTTTTCCACGCGGAACATCTTCGAATTTTTGTCCGACATGTCCATAACGTGCTCAGCGCTGATGGCGCTGACGAAAACCTGCGACTGCGTCGCTTTCAGGCGACTGGATAACAGACCGCGGCGGGCATCATCGAGTTCCGAGGCAAAATCATCTATCAGGTACAGGCAGCGCCGCCCGCTGACGCGGGTGAGGAACTCGCCCTGCGCCAGACGCAGGGCGCACATCAGCAGCTTAAGCTGCCCGCGCGACAAGGTATCTTCCACCGGCGCCCCGTCGGCGCGAATACGGAAATCCGCTTTATGCGGGCCGTGGGCGGTATAGGTTAACATTCTGTCACGCTCGAAATTCCGCTCCAGCACTTCAGCGTAGTCGGTCTCTTTTTCCCAGCCGCGCTGGAAGGAGAAAGAGAGCGAGAATTCCGGTAAAAATTGCTGACAGGTATCCGCCATGTCTTCGACGATAGCGGCGCTGTATTCGGCACGCCAGCGGCTGATCTGCTCCGCCAGGGGGATTAATTCCAGATCCCATGGGCGCAGCTGGGCATAACGGCTGACCTGACGCAGCGCGGCGTTGCGCTGCTTGACCAGGCGCTTCAGGTTGCTCCAGGCGGTGAAGAATCCGGCTTCGTTATGAAAGCATCCCCAGTCAAGAAATGCTCTTCTGTATTTGGGGCCGCCGTTGAGTAAAGTAAACCCCTCCGGTGTAATCAGCTGCATCGGCATCAGGTGCGCCAGCTCCGCCACTTTGTGGCCGTCGGTGCCGTCGATACGCACCTTGCTGTCGCCCTGTTTGTCTTTGGTCAGGCCGATGGCGGTTTCCCGCTCTTCGCCCTGCAGACGGCCATGCAGAACAAAGGCCTCCTGCTCGTGGCGGATCACCCGGCCAATTTGCAAACTGCGAAACGCCCGGCCATGGCCAAGCGTGTAGATGGCTTCCAGCACGCTGGTTTTGCCGCTGCCGTTCGCGCCAACCAGGAAGTTAAAGCCGGGAGATAAAGCGAGATCCGCATGTTCAATATTGCGGAAGTCTTTGATTAGCAGTCGGGATAGCGACATATCAGCTCATCATCATTCAAGGGGCGTGGGTGTCGCAGCCAGTTCGTCTACCGCCAGCGCGCAGAAAGCGGAGCGTACACGAAGTACGTGAGCATTTCGAGCTCTGCCGGAAGACGAAATGGCAAGTAAACCAGCCCCTTTACGATTCTACAGCCGCATTGGCATAACGACATAGGCTGCGGATTGAGAAGCCGCATCCTCAATCTGCACGCTCGACACCGAATCCGTCAGCAGAATGCGCACATTCTCGCACTTCAGCGCGTTCAGCACATCCAGCACGTAGCTAACGTTGAAGCCAATCTCCATCTCCGTGCCGGCGTAGGTCACGTCCAGAATCTCTTCCGCTTCTTCCTGCTCCGGGTTATTGGCGGTGATTTTCAGCTGATTTTCGCTAACGTACAGCCGCACGCCGCGGAATTTCTCATTGGAGAGAATCGCCGCGCGGGCAAAAGCCTGCTTCAGAATATCGCAGCCCGCTTCGAGGTGTTTATCCGGATTTTTCGGCAATACGCGGCGATAATCCGGGAAACGGCCATCAACCAGCTTCGAAGTGAAGATAAAATCGCCGACATGGGCGCGGATATTATTGCTGCCGATCTGCACGCGCAGCGGCGTATCACCGCCGTCGAGCATCCGCATCAGCTCAATCACCCCTTTACGCGGCACGATCACCGAATGGTTCGGCAGCGACGCTTCCAGCGGCATCGAACAGACCGCCAGACGGTGGCCGTCGGTTGCGACGGTGCGCAGTTCGCTGCCTTCGGTTTCGAACAGCATACCGTTTAAGTAGTAACGAACATCCTGGTGCGCCATCGAGAACTGGGTCGCTTCGATCAGACGCTTCATGGTCGCCTGCGGCAGGGTAAATTCCACCTCGCTCTGCCAGTCGTCAAGATTCGGGAAGTCGGCAGCGGGCAGGGTCGACAGCGAGAAGCGGCTGCGGCCGGAACGCACCAGCATGCGATCGCCTTCCAGCTGCACCGCGATCTCCGCGCCTTCCGGCAGGCCGCGGCAGATATCAAAGAATTTACGCGCCGGAACGGTGGTGGCGCCCGCTTCGTGCGGCTGAACCAGCGCCACGCGCGCCACCATCTCCATTTCAAGATCGGTACCGGTCAGCGACAGCGCGCCGTCCGCGACCTGAAGCAGCAGGTTACCGAGAATGGGCAGCGTCGGACGACCACCTAACGGACCGCTCACCTGTTGCAGCGGTTTTAATAAATGTTCACGTTCTACGGTAAATTTCATAGCGTCACGAGGATAATGTTCTGATTAAATTGGAAAAATCTTCTTTAATGTCGTGGCTTTCTTCACGCAGCTGCTCAATCTTGCGGCAGGCGTGCAGCACGGTGGTATGGTCGCGGCCGCCAAACGCATCGCCGATTTCCGGCAGGCTGTGGTTGGTCAGCTCTTTGGCCAGCGCCATCGCCATCTGGCGAGGACGCGCCACCGAACGGGAGCGGCGTTTGGACAGCAGGTCCGCTACCTTAATCTTGTAGTACTCCGCCACCGTCTTTTGAATATTGTCGATGGTGACCAGTTTTTCCTGCAGCGCCAGCAGATCGCGCAGCGCTTCGCGCACGAAATCGATAGTGATCGCCCGGCCGGTGAAATTGGCGTTGGCGATAACGCGGTTCAGCGCCCCCTCCAGTTCACGCACGTTTGAGCGCAGGCGCTTGGCAATAAAGAACGCCACTTCGCCCGGCAGGCGGATGTCGTTCTCATCGGCTTTTTTCATCAGGATCGCGACGCGGGTTTCCAGCTCCGGCGGCTCGATCGCCACCGTCAGCCCCCAGCCGAAGCGGGATTTCAGACGATCTTCAACGCCGTTGATCTCTTTGGGATAACGATCCGAAGTCAAAATGATCTGCTGATTACCTTCCAGCAAGGCATTGAAGGTGTGGAAAAACTCTTCCTGGGATCGCTCTTTATTAGCGAAGAACTGAATGTCATCGATCAGCAGGGCGTCAACGGATCGGTAGTAGCGCTTAAACTCTTCGATGGCGTTGTTCTGCAGCGCTTTAACCATGTCCTGAACGAAACGCTCCGAGTGCATATAGACCACTTTGGCGTTCGGTTTACGCGCCACGATACCGTTCCCCACCGCGTGCAGCAGGTGGGTTTTACCCAGGCCCGTTCCGCCGTAGAGGAACAGGGGGTTATAGGCGCCGCCCGGGTTATCCGCCACCTGACGCGCCGCCGCGCGGGCCAGCTGGTTAGATTTACCTTCGACGAAGTTATCAAACGTGTGTTTCACGTTAACGTTAGAACGGTAGGTCGGCTCCGCCGGCGCCGGGACATTATCCCAGCCAGGGCGCACGATCGTCGGCGCCACGCGCGCGGTCTGCACCTGCGCCGCCGGGATAGTCGCTGCGGCCGGGCTTACCGCCCCTTTCTGCAGCGAGCTGGCGGGCTTAGCTCCCACCTCAAAACGCAGCTGCGGGGCGTCCGCACCGCAAAAATCATTGAGGAGTCCATTGATATTATTGAGGTATTTGTCCCTTACCCAGTCGAGCACAAAACGGTTTGGCGCATACAGTGCCAGCGTGTTATCGCTCAGTTCCGCCTGCAATGGGCGGATCCACATGCTGAATTCTGTGGCTGGTAACTCATCCTGCAATCGGGCAAGACACTGCTGCCAAAGCGAAAGTGACACGGCGGACTCCACTCGAACATAAAATCGATATCAAAGAAAAACTGAAACAATCGTGATTGTTGGCACACGTCGACAAGACCCTGCATTAGCCGAAAAGCCCCTGCACAAAAGGGGTGACGTGCGAACCGCTATCTGCGGTTATTTCCCGCTGCGGATCCGGGGATCGCGATCGGGACCGGGGATCATAGCCTAAACTGAGAAAGAGATCTTGTGTTTCTCAACAGATTCTTCCCGATTTATCCACAGGAAGGATCGAAACCGGGTAAGTGTAATCGATCCTGGGAAGAGTGAAGCACGATTTCCGCCGCATATTGGAAAAATTAATGAGCTATGCCGCTTTTGGGCGGAAACGATCTAACAAAGATCCTTCAGGATCCTTGCGCTTTACTGGCCAGGCCGTATAATCCCCCACCCGGCGCGTAATGCCCGTTTTCGTCACGCGTCTCAGCTTATTTTTTGTGCGACGAGGTGCGAGAAATAAGGAAAGAGAATTGACTCCGGAGTGTACAATTATTACAATCCGGCCTCTTTAATCACCCACGCTGAGGCGTAAGTCGTTCGAAGTTCGTTCGGGTCTACGCAAAAGTCAGTGAATTTATTCAAGTTTAGGTAGAAATCGCCATGAAACGCACTTTTCAACCGTCTGTACTGAAGCGCAACCGTTCTCACGGCTTCCGTGCTCGTATGGCTACTAAAAATGGTCGTCAGGTTCTGGCACGTCGTCGTGCTAAAGGCCGCGCTCGTCTGACCGTTTCCAAGTAATAAAGCTAACCCTGCGTGGTTAAGCTCGCATTTCCCAGGGAGTTACGCTTGTTAACTCCCAGTCATTTCACTTTCGTCTTCCAGCAGCCACAACGGGCTGGCACGCCGCAAATCACCATCCTCGGCCGCCTGAATTCGCTGGGGCATCCCCGCATCGGTCTCACCGTCGCCAAGAAAAACGTGAAACGCGCACATGAACGCAATCGGATTAAACGTCTGACGCGTGAAAGTTTTCGTTTGCGTCAACATGAACTCCCGCCAATGGATTTCGTGGTGGTGGCGAAAAGAGGGGTTGCCGACCTCGATAACCGTGCTCTCTCGGAAGCGTTGGAAAAATTATGGCGCCGCCATTGTCGCCTGGCTCGCGGGTCCTGATCGGCCTGATTCGAGTTTATCAGCGCCTGATTAGTCCGCTACTCGGGCCGCATTGCCGTTTCACCCCAACCTGTTCTCAATACGGAATTGAGGCCTTACGCAGGTTTGGAGTGATAAAAGGCAGTTGGTTGACGATGAAACGCGTATTAAAATGCCACCCTTTACACCCTGGTGGTGACGATCCCGTCCCGCCTGGACCATTTGATACCAGAGAACACTAACGATGGATTCGCAACGCAATCTTCTTATCATCGCTTTGTTGTTCGTGTCTTTCATGATCTGGCAAGCCTGGGAGCAGGACAAAAATCCGCAACCCCAGCAGCAGACCACGCAGACTACGACCACAGCAGCGGGTAGCGCCGCCGACCAGGGCGTACCGGCCAGTGGCCAGGGGAAACTGATTACGGTTAAAACTGATGTGCTTGATCTGACCATCAACACCCGCGGTGGTGATGTTGAGCAAGCGCTGCTTCCGGCTTACCCGAAAGCGCTGAAATCGACTGAACCGTTCCAGTTACTGGAAACTACGCCACAGTTTATCTACCAGGCGCAGAGCGGCTTAACCGGTCGTGACGGCCCGGATAACCCGGCTAACGGCCCGCGTCCGCTGTATAACGCTGATAAAGATGCGTATGTACTGGCTGATGGCCAGAACGAAATCGTTATTCCGCTGACCTATACCGACAAAGCCGGCAACGTCTTCACCAAGACCTTCACCCTGAAACGCGGTGATTATGCGGTGAACGTGGGTTATAGCGTGCAGAACGCCAGCGAGAAACCGCTGGAAGTCTCGACCTTCGGTCAGCTGAAGCAGACCGCCGCGCTGCCGTCCAGTCGCGATACGCAGACCGGCGGCCTGTCCACGATGCATACTTTCCGTGGCGCAGCGTTCTCCACCGCGGATTCGAAATACGAAAAATACAAATTCGATACCATCCTGGACAATGAAAACCTGAACGTCAGCACCAAAAACGGTTGGGTTGCCATGCTGCAGCAGTACTTCACCACCGCGTGGGTGCCGCAGAATAACGGGACGAATAACTTCTACACCGCCAACCTCGGCAACGGCATTGTCGCTATCGGCTATAAATCTCAGCCGGTACTGGTGCAGCCTGGTCAAACCGACAAACTGCAGAGCACGCTGTGGGTCGGCCCGGCGATTCAGGACAAAATGGCTGCCGTCGCGCCGCACCTGGATCTGACCGTCGACTACGGCTGGCTGTGGTTCATCTCCCAACCGCTGTTCAAGCTGCTGAAATTCATCCACGGCTTCCTCGGCAACTGGGGCTTCTCGATTATCGTCATCACCTTTATCGTTCGTGGCATCATGTACCCGCTGACCAAAGCGCAGTACACCTCCATGGCGAAGATGCGTATGCTGCAGCCGAAAATTCAGGCCATGCGCGAGCGTCTGGGCGACGATAAACAACGTCAAAGCCAGGAGATGATGGCGCTGTATAAAGCGGAAAAAGTGAACCCGCTGGGCGGCTGCTTCCCGCTGATTATCCAGATGCCGATCTTCCTTGCGCTGTACTACATGCTGAGCGCCTCGGTAGAACTGCGTCATGCGCCGTTTATCCTGTGGATCCACGATCTGTCTGCGCAAGACCCGTACTACATCCTGCCGATCATCATGGGCGCGACGATGTTCTTCATCCAGAAGATGTCGCCGACCACCGTGACCGACCCGATGCAGCAGAAGATCATGACCTTTATGCCGGTCATCTTCACGGTGTTCTTCCTGTGGTTCCCGTCTGGCCTGGTGGTGTACTACATCGTCAGCAACCTGGTGACCATTATCCAGCAGCAGCTGATTTACCGTGGTCTGGAGAAGCGTGGCCTGCATAGCCGCGAGAAGAAGAAATCCTGATACTCTTCATTCTTCAAGCCAACGCATCTGCGACCTGGATAATTTAGAGTAGTTACGGTAACGTTAATGCCAGAGAAGGCGGTCAATGGACCGCCTTTTTTACATCTACATAGAGAGTCACCATGAGCCATAACGACACTATCGTCGCCCAGGCAACCCCACCGGGACGCGGGGGTGTGGGCATCCTGCGTATCTCCGGCCTCAAAGCGCGCGACGTCGCGCAGGCGGTACTCGGCAAGCTGCCGAAGCCGCGCTATGCCGACTACCTGCCGTTCAACGACGTTGACGGTACGCCGCTGGATCAGGGGATTGCGCTGTGGTTCCCCGGGCCGAACTCCTTTACCGGGGAAGATGTGCTTGAGCTGCAGGGCCACGGCGGCCCGGTCATTCTCGACCTGCTGCTCAAACGTATTCTGACCCTGCCGGACCTGCGCATCGCCAGACCGGGCGAATTCTCCGAGCGCGCGTTCCTTAACGACAAGCTCGACCTGGCGCAGGCAGAGGCCATCGCCGATCTTATCGACGCCAGCTCAGAACAGGCGGCGCGCTCGGCGCTGAACTCGCTGCAGGGGGCGTTCTCCGCGCGGGTGAACCACCTTGTGGAAGCGCTCACTCACCTGCGCATCTACGTGGAAGCGGCGATTGATTTTCCGGATGAAGAAATTGATTTCCTCTCCGACGGCAAAATTGAAGCCCAGCTGAACGAGGTGATGGTCGACCTCGACGCCGTCCGCGCCGAAGCCCGTCAGGGCAGTCTGCTGCGCGAAGGGATGAAAGTGGTGATCGCCGGGCGGCCAAATGCCGGTAAATCAAGCCTGCTGAACGCCCTGGCGGGCCGCGAAGCGGCGATCGTCACCGACATTGCGGGCACCACCCGCGATGTGCTGCGCGAGCATATCCATATCGACGGCATGCCCCTGCATATCATTGATACCGCGGGACTGCGCGACGCCAATGACGAAGTGGAGCGTATCGGCATCGAGCGCGCCTGGCAGGAGATTGCGCAGGCTGACCGGGTGCTGTTTATGGTCGATGGCACCACCACCAGCGCCGTTGACCCGGCGGAGATCTGGCCAGATTTTATCGAGCGTCTGCCCGCTAAACTGCCGATTACCGTGGTGCGCAATAAAGCCGATGTTACCGGCGAAGCGCTGGGTATCAGCGAAGTAAATGGCCACTCACTGATCCGCCTGTCGGCACGCACCGGCGAAGGCGTCGAGGTGCTGCGTAATCACCTCAAGCAGAGCATGGGCTTCGATACCAATATGGAAGGCGGCTTCCTCGCCCGCCGTCGCCATCTGCAGGCGCTGGAAGAGGCGGCGAACCATCTGCAGCAGGGCAAAGCCCAGCTGCTGGGCGCCTGGGCCGGCGAGCTGCTGGCGGAAGAGCTGCGTCTCGCGCAGCAGGCGCTGAGCGAGATCACCGGGGAGTTCACCTCCGACGACCTGCTGGGCCGCATCTTCTCCAGCTTCTGTATCGGCAAATAACGTTTAGTCCGTAAACGTTCACTCACCCGCATTAGCGCCGCGTTAATGCGGGTTTTTTCTTGCCCTTTGCGGCGCAACGTTCTCTACTTTTATCTCCCCCTAACCACGAGACTAAAGCATGACCGTTGAATATACCGTGATCGAGAAGGTGCCCTCCGCCGAAGCGTTTTGCCACCTGCGGGTGGTAGCGGGCATGTCGCCGCGCCCCGTAGAAGGCGCCAGAGCCGGGCTGCCGCAAAGCTGTTATGGCGTACATATCCTCTGGCAGGAGACGCCGATCGCCATGGGGCGCATCGTCGGCGACGGCGCGATTAATTTCGACATTGTCGACGTCGCCGTCGATCCGGCTCACCAGGGGAAGGGCCTTGGCCGGCTGGTGATGGAGAAACTGGTCGCCTGGCTGGATGCGAACGCCTTTGACGGCGCCTACGTTACGCTGGTGGCGGATGTTCCGGAGCTGTACGCGAAGTTTGGCTTCGAAAGCGTTCGGCCGGAAAGCGAAGGGATGGCCCGCGTCTGGCGACGCCGGGGCCGCTAGTTCGCGTTTCCTGCCAGGAAAATAGCGTTGTCCAAATGGCAACTCGTCTTGCGGAGCGTATCTCACTATGCTGAACGCCATTCACATCGCGAGGATCTCATGACACGCTTTCTTCTCTGCAGCTTTGCCCTGGTTCTGCTCTATCCCTCCGGCATCGATATGTATCTCGTCGGCCTGCCGCGTATTGCTCAGGATCTGGGAGCCAGCGAGGCGCAATTACATATCGCCTTCTCGGTCTATCTGGCCGGAATGGCCTCCGCGATGCTGTTTGCTGGCCGTATCGCCGACCGCTCGGGGCGCAAGCCTGTCGCCATTGTGGGCGCGGCGATCTTTGTTATCGCCTCCCTGCTCTGCGCGCAGGCGCACACCAGCAGCCACTTCCTTACCGGACGCTTTATCCAGGGGATCGGCGCCGGCTGCTGCTACGTGGTGGCTTTCGCTATTCTACGCGATACGCTGGACGACCGTCGGCGGGCCAAAGTGCTGTCGTTGCTCAACGGCATTACCTGCATCATCCCCGTTCTGGCGCCGGTGCTCGGCCACCTGATCATGCTGAAATTCCCGTGGCAGAGTCTGTTCTACACCATGATCGGCATGGGGGTAACGGTGGGTTTACTGGCGGTATTTATCCTGCGCGAGACGCGTCCGACGGCGCCTCCGCAGACGGCTATGCCGCAGCATGGCGCGGACGAATCGCTGTTGAATCGCTTTTTCCTCAGCCGCATTCTCATCACCACCCTCAGCGTAACGGCGATCCTCACCTACGTGAACGTCTCGCCGGTACTGATGATGGAGGAGATGGGGTTCGATCGCGGCACCTATTCCATGACGATGGCGCTGATGGCGATGGTCAGCATGGCGGTCTCCTTCTCGACGCCGTTCGCCCTGTCGCTGTTTAAACCGCGCACCCTGATGATAACCTCGCAGCTGCTGTTTCTGGCGGCTGGCGTGGCGCTGAGCATCGCCACCCACCAGGCCGTCACCCTGGTCGGGCTGGGCATGATTTGCGCCGGCTTCTCCGTCGGCTTCGGCGTCGCGATGAGCCAGGCCCTGGGGCCATTCACGCTGCGCGCCGGTGTCGCCAGCTCGGTCCTCGGCATCGCGCAGGTGTGCGGTTCGTCGCTGTGGATATGGCTCGCCGCTATCATCGGACTCAGCGCAATGAATATGCTGATCGGGATACTCATTGCCTGTAGCATAGTGAGTCTTGTTCTGCTACTGGTCGCCACCCCGCCGCGGGTTGCGCAACACGATGAAGAAGCCGCTTTCGAGTCTCGATCTTAATTTACTCCTCTGCCTGCAGCTCCTGACCCAGGAGCTCAGCGTTACCCGTACGGCGAAGCGGATGAACGTTTCGCCCTCGGCGGTGAGCAAGTCGCTGGCCAAACTGCGCGCCTGGTTTGACGATCCGCTGTTTGTCAAAACGCCGCTGGGCCTGGCGCCCACGCCGCTGGTCAGCAGCATGGAGCAGGATCTGGCGGACTGGATGCAGATGGGCAACCAGATCCTCGATAAACCGCACCACACCATGCCGAGCGGCCTCAAGTTCGAGCTGGCGGCGGAAACGCCGCTGCTGATGATCCTGTTTAACACCCTCTCCCAGCGCATCTATCAGCGCTATCCGCAGGCATTGATTCGTTTGCGCAACTGGGACTACGACTCCCTGGACGCCATCATTCGCGGCGAGGTGGATATCGGCTTCTGCGGGCGCGAAAGCCATCCGCAGTCGCGAGAGCTGCTAAGCCTGCTGCCGTGGTATATCGATTTTGATGTGCTGTTCACCGACCTGCCGCAGGTCTGGCTGCGCGCCGATCATCCGGCGCTCAGGGAGGAGTGGGATCTGGCGGCATTCTTACGCTATCCGCATATCACCATCTGCTGGGAACAACGCGATACCTGGGCGCTGGACGACGTGCTGCAGGAGCTGGGGCATAAACGTAACGTGGCGCTGACCGTGCCGGGGTTTGAGCAATCCCTCTTTATGGCGGCCCAGCCGCAGCACACCATGCTGGCCACCGCGCCGCGCTACTGCCAGCACTATAATCAGCAGCACCAGCTACCGCTGGTCTCCCGACCGCTGCCGCTGGAGCCGCAGCATCTGGAAAAGCTTCGCGTCCCCTTCACCTTGCTATGGCATAAACGCAACAGCTACAACCCGAAGCTTGTCTGGCTTAGAGATACGTTGAAAGCGCTCTATTCCGGTACGCTGTAAGCTTTGTTTCGTGTCCGTAGCACCTTATTTGCGCAATAATTTGTAAAATCCAAACAAATTCCCTTTTCAAGGGGGGATTTCGGCATTAAAACCTGTTAATACCAGGCGATAATAGCGCCCGCAGTTTTCATTCAGACCATTACTCACGGAGCGACGTATGGCAACGCATTTTGCACGAGGGATACTCAGTACCGGGGAGCCGCTATCGACACGTTTGTCAGCGGCCTGTCATCAATCCGCACGTCGGCTCCCTGAATACCGGCAAGCCCGCTTTCGCGCTTCGCGGTCGCTGCTCGCCGAACTGCTGTTTATGCTTTACGGCATCGGCGAGCTGCCTGAAATCGTTAACGAAGCCAATGGCCGACCGGTTTTTAGCGATCGTCACCTTCCCCGCTTCTCTATCTCTTATACTGGCAATATCGTTGGCGTAGCGCTGACCACCGAAGGGGATTGTGGCCTCGATATGGAGCTTCAGCGCACTGTCCGCAGCCACGACGCCGACCGGCAAAATTTCAGTAACAATGAGAATCTGTGGGTTAACATTCAGCATGACCCGGACGAAGCGCGCAGCCAACTGGTGGCGCTGCGCCGCAGCGTGCTGAAGCTGACCGGTGAGACATCAACGCAGCTGCAGCTGCTGCCTGGCTCCGGCCGCCTGCGTACCGCCGGCAGCCTGCCGATCGAAGCCGTCTGTGACGCCGAATCGCTGCTGGTGTGGTCGATTGCCGCTACCCCGAATATCGGCCCGCTGAAGGTCTGGGAGTATGATGCTAAGGGAGGCGACTGGCACAGCCTGGCGGACGCTCAGCGCCGCGCACGCGAACCCTCAGCCCGCCTGATGCGCTTTACCAGTCTGCCCACGGAAAAAACCTTATCCCTCAATTGACCGGTCTTGCCGGCATCATGATCCAAAGGAGCAATCATGTCAGATACCTTGAAAGTGGTTACGTTACTCGGCAGCCTGCGTAAAGGGTCGTTTAATGGAATGGTCGCGCGTACCCTGCCCGGCATCGCGCCGGCGGGCATGCACATCTCCGCGCTGCCGTCGATCGGCGATATTCCGCTGTACGATGCTGATATTCAGGAGGAAGAGGGATTCCCGCAGAGCGTGCAGGAGATTGCGCAGCAGATCCGCGAGGCGGATGGCGTGGTGATTGTCACCCCCGAGTATAACTATTCCGTGCCTGGCGGCCTGAAAAACGCCATCGACTGGCTTTCACGCCTGCCCGAGCAGCCGCTGTCCGGCAAGCCGGTGCTGATTCAAACCAGCTCAATGGGCGCCATCGGCGGCGCGCGCTGCCAGTATCATCTGCGGCAGATTCTGGTGTTCCTCGATGCGATGGTGATGAATAAACCGGAATTTATGGGCGGCGTGATCCAGAACAAAGTGGATCCGCAGTCGGGTGAAGTGGTCGATCAGAGCACCCTCGACCATCTGCGCGGCCAGCTGACTGCCTTTGGCGACTATATTCAGCGGGTTAAAGCATAAAAAAAGCCCGGCAGCGATGCCGGGCTTTTTCATCATACGTGCGGATTAATGTGCATCGATAAAGACAATCTTCAGCACGAACAGCAGCGAGACGATAATGACGCAAGGGCTGAGGTCGCGCAGACGGCCGGTGCCAATTTTCATCACGCAGTAGGAGATAAAGCCCAGGGCAATGCCTTCGGTGATCGAGAAGCTAAACGGCATCATCACCGCGGTGATAAACGCCGGTACCGCTTCCGTCAGGTCATCCCACTTCACGCGCGCCAGGCTTGAGGTCATCAGCACGCCGACGTAAATCAGCGCGCCAGCGGCCGCATAGGCCGGAACCATCCCCGCCAGCGGAGAGAGGAAGATAACCAGCAGGAACAGGATACCGACGACCACGGCGGTCAGGCCGGTGCGCCCGCCCACGGAAACGCCGGAGGAGGATTCGATATACGCTGTTACCGACGAGGTGCCGATGAAGGAGCCTGCCACCGACGAGACGCTATCGACAAACAGCGCCTGCTTCATGCGCGGGAATTTACCGTTGGCGTCCGCCAGACCCGCTTTATCCGTCACGCCGATCAGCGTCCCGGAGGAGTCAAACAGGTTGACCAGCATAAAGGAGAAGATCACCCCGGCCAGGCCCAGATTCAGGGAGCCCGCCAGATCGACATGACCGATCACCGAAGTCACGCTCGGCGGCGCCGAGACGATTCCGGTGTAGTGTACATCACCCAGCATCCAGCCCAGCAGGGTGGTCACCACGATAGAGACCAGAACCGCGGCATGAATGTTGCGCGACGCCAGAATCGCGATGATAAAGAAACCCAGCACGCCCAGCAGCACGCTGTGGGAGGTCAGATGACCAATGCTGACCAGCGTTTCCGGGTTTGCGACGATAACCCCGGCGTTCTTCAGGCCCATCATACCGATAAACAGACCGATACCGCTGGTGATGCCCACGCGCAGGCTCAGCGGAATATTGGCGATCATCCAGTAGCGTACGCGGAAGATCGTCAGCAGCAGCAGGCCGACGGCGCCCCAGAAAATCGCGCCCATCCCGACCTGCCACGGCAGACCCATCGCCTGCACCACCACAAAGGCGAAAAAGGCATTCAGGCCCATCGCTGGCGCCAGGGCGACCGGCAGGTTCGCGAACAGCCCCATCAGGATACTGCCGAAAGCGGCAATCAGACAGGTGGTCACAAACACGGCGCTGGTATCCATGCCCGCTACGCCAAGAATTTGTGGGTTAACAAAAACGATATACACCATCGTCAGGAACGTGGTGAAACCGGCGATGGCTTCCGTGCGCACCGTGGTGCCGTGCTCGCGCAGTTTAAATACGCGCTCCAGCAGACCCTGGCCAGAAGACTGGCTGGTTTGTTGTTGACTCATTATCGGTTTCCGAACGTAAGGAGGGAAAATTCGACGCTATCCTATACCAAATTACAGCACCAGGCGCGGTTGTATGGTAATTTTTTTCATTTATTTTGCTTATACGGCAACGATTGCGTCGCGGCATTGGACATGACGAAAACGTTAAACTTGTTAATATGGAATGGCTATGACTCAACCAGAAGCAGTATTTTTTGACTGTGACGGCACGCTGGTCGACAGCGAGGTGATTTGCTCCCGCGCCTACGTGCACATGTTCCAGGAATTTGGCATTACGCTGGAGCTGGCAGAGATTTTTAAGCGCTTCAAAGGCGTAAAACTGTACGAAATAATCGACACCATCAACGCCGAGCATGGCGTTAACCTGCAAAAGGCCACTCTGGAGCCGATTTACCGTGCGGAAGTCGCCCGCCTGTTTGATAGCGAACTGGAGGTGATTGCCGGAGCCCAGGCGCTGCTGGATGCGGTAAGCGTCCCGATGTGCGTGGTTTCCAATGGCCCGGTCAGTAAGATGCAACACTCTCTCGGCCGCACCGGCCTGCTGCACCATTTCGCTGACCGGTTGTACAGCGGCTACGATATTCAGCGCTGGAAACCCGATCCGGCGCTGATGTTCCATGCCGCAAAGGCGATGAGCGTTAACGTTGAGAACTGTATTCTGGTTGATGATTCCAGGGCAGGTGCACAATCGGGAATAGCCGCCGGCATGGAGGTGTTCTACTTCTGCGCCGATCCGCACAACCCGCCCATCGATCATCCCAACGTGACGACCTTTACCGATCTGGCTGCGCTGCCGGCATTGTGGAAAGCGCGCGGTTGGGATATCACTCGCTAGCCCCCGGCGTCGCCCAACCGGGCGACGGTTGGCAGGTAGCGCTATGATCTAGCCCAGAACAGGACGGCTGGCGACCGGCTATCTCTTCATCATCTTCGGACACAATTACTTTCATCTTGTCTTTCTTCACTCGCGGAAAGCGGGGGCTAAACGCCCCCACCGGCTATTTAAACAGTTTTTGCACAAGCTCCGCGTAGGCCGGGCGCCAGACGTCCATTTCATGGTTCAGGCCGGGATAGGCGTGATAGTCAAAGTTGATCTTCTGTTTTTCCAGCTCGCTTTTCAGACCCGCGATATCTTTGCCGGTCACGGAATCTTTTTCCCCGACGACCACGGTAAAGTTACGCAGCTGTTGATTGATCGCCTCAGGATGTTTCAGTTGCGCTGCCACACCGGCATTCGGCACCGTGGTGGTCGTGACGCCGCTAAACGTGGCGAGCCAGCCAAAGCTTTCCAGATGATTCATCCCGGAAACCAGCGCCTGATACCCGCCCTGAGAGAGGCCAGCCAGCGCCCGACCGTCGGCATCTTTACGCACGTTAAACCGGGCATCGATCAGCGGAATGATGTCCTGCATCAGCTCCTTATCCGCCGCCTGCGCATTCAGCGGATAGAAGGTTTTGCGTCGCTCCTGCGGCGGGAAGTTTTCCGCGATGGCTTCCGGGGTATCGGTTTCGGTATCCGGGACCACCACCAGCATAGGCTTGATCTTGCCCTCCGCCAGCAGGTTATCCATGATTTGCGGAATACGCCCCTGATCGATGGCCGACAGCCCGCTGTCGCCAAAGCCATGATAGAAATAGAGCACCGGCAGCGGCTCGCCGCTGCCGCTATAGTCCGGCGGCGTCCAGACATAGAGCCGCCGTTCCGCATTCAGCGCCTTCGAGTGATAGGTAAGGGTGCGCAGATCGCCGTGCGCGACCGGGCGATCGTCAAGAATACTGCCGGGAACCAGAATCAGGCTGGTGTTCACCTGACGCTGCGGCTTCTGATAGCGGCTGCCGGTATCCACCGAGCGGAAGCCGTCCACATCAAAATAGTATTCATAGAGATTGGGTTTCATTGGCTCGCTTTTCCATGTCCAGACCCCGTGGTCCGCTTTGGTCATGTCGTGCGAGACAAAGGTGTCCGGCGTGGCGCCTGTCACCACCGAAACCCGCCGGGCATCAGGGGCAAACAGGCGGTAAGTGATACTCTTATCCGCGTTAACCTGAGTGATAAAGTGGCTCACCGGCAGGGAGGGCTCGGGCACCGCTGGCAACGGTGCCGCCTGAATGGTGAACGCCGCGCCCGCCAGCGCGAGGGCGAAATAAATGGCATGTCGTTTCATCGTTATTCCTCTTACGTTGTGTCCGTTCTGTTATCGTCTCACCACCAGATTTCCGCCTGCGCCCCTACGGCAAACTGATCGTTTTTACCGTCTTCAAAAATGTGGGTGGTGTTATTCGCGGCCTTATCCAGGTCGATATCCTTCGCTTTAATATAGGTGGCATAGAAGCGAATTTCCGGGCGCGAGGTCAGCATACTGGTATTAACTTTGAAGGTATGGAACAGCGTGGTCTTATAGCCGGACTCGTTATATTTCTTGCCGGTCACATCTTTGTTTTGCTGCCTGAAGTACCCCAGTTCGACGCCGGTCTGGTTATATTTATTCCAGATATAGGCCGGCCGCAGGACCGTTCGGATGGATTCAAAATCGGAGTGGGCCCCGGTCTCGTAGCTGTAAACGTCGTTGCCAAAGGAGTAAACGATGGCATTCGCCATAATAATGTCATCGCGTAAATAGGTTTCCCCTTGCGAGGTTAAGCGCAAGGCAGTGCCATTGGTATGGTCGCCATAATAGCGGCCGTTAAAGGTGGTATAGGGGCTGGATCCGGCATAGCGCGAGAAGCTGCTGGCAATGGAGTTATTCGCCAGCAACAAAGAAAATTCGTTAAAGCCGCCGTGAGCAAATTTTTGCGTTAACGAGGTGCCGGCCATCCAGGCATCTTTCCATGGATAATAGCCTTCATTGCCCTCTTTATATTTCTCAGAAGAACTTTGGTTGGCGGCGACATAGCGTCCGCTGACCATCAGACTGGCTTTATCCCACAACGGGATCTCTTTGTAACGGATATCGAGGGTATTGGTGTTAATTTGCTGCTTATTGCTTAAAGAACGATCGTAGTCATCCACATCTTCCCGGACCAGCGCAATATCGAATTTCCCGGCGCCTACCTGCCAGTTTTCCAGCCCCACGCCAGCCGCCGCATCGGTTCTCTGCGTTTTCCAGTCCAGCATCTGGATCTCGATTTTTGGCGCACCGTGTTTGCCGACCCAGAAATCGGCTTCCGGGGCAAACGGCAGGAATCCTTTGGTGTTGACGTACATATCCGAGAACTGGATGTAGTTTTCGCCGCCGGCATTGTCACCAAACCAGCCAGTGGAATACTGCTGGCCAACGTTCCCGTCGAGCATCACGATGGCGTCGACGCGTTTATCGCCTTCCTGAAACACCCGCTGCTTCAGCTGCAGATCGAACCAGCCGGAATATTCATTGCCCAGACGGCCAAGCGAGCCAATGGCCCACGACTTTGGCGAGCCATGCGAGGCGGTTCCCCAGCCCGAGCGGAAGTAGCCGTTATAGCTAAAGCCAATTTCATCTTTGACGAACTTGCTAAAGTCTTTCAGCGTCATCGCGCTGTAGGCTGGCGCGCCGTCTGTGGCAGGTTGTTGATTTTTGACCAGTACCGCATCCGGTTTCACTGCTGCTTTCGGTCCTGCCGCCGCCGCGACGGTGCGCTTCTGGCTCTCTGCAGGCGAAGACCATGTGGCCCAAATCTGGTCTCTTTTTCTCTCCTGGTCCTGATATTTTTTGAGCTCTTTTTGCGTATCGCTAAGCGCTTTTTCCAGCAACTCAAGCCGTTGCTCTACCGTCAACTGGCTCGCGAACAGCGTGGTTGAATAACAAAGCGGCGCCAGCAATACCATCGCCGAAGCGATCCTGGTTTTTCTAAACATAATATTCCCTTATATAAGTGTTGGCATAAATAAATACGACAGCGACAAGCATCGCGCGGGTTCTAATAGCTGTATCCATACCGCTTAAGGGCGCGAGGGCTGTTATTTTTGCAGTGAGAAAAAAGCAAAAAAACCCGAAGAAGACGATCTGCCTAAACAGATAATCCTCTTCAGGTTTTGCCCGCGCATCGCGGTAGCAACCCTTATTAAGTCATTCTTAGCGCGCATAAAAAAACCTGATATCGCCGCCGTGGGGGGGGCAATATCAGGTTTTGCCTGCTGTCGCAGTAACAATCCGTTTAAAACATTCTGAGCTTGCGCGCTCAGTCAGTGGATACTGATTGTTACGCGATAAAATGAAGAACTCAAACGGGCAGCCTGTTAATTGTGACGATAATCGCAGCAATATCGCTGCCGCTGGAGGAAGCATATCTAATTCTGATAAATCCATTTATCAGAATTAGACAAAATGATTATTACTCTTTCGGATCTTTTCCGGCGAGCAGTTTATCCAGTTCATCGCCGCCCACATGACGGAAATCCTGGCCTTTGACGAAGTAGAAAATATATTCGCAAATATTCTGGCAGC
The DNA here is from genome assembly GCF_048822415.1 of Klebsiella sp. C360. Taxonomy (NCBI): domain Bacteria; kingdom Pseudomonadati; phylum Pseudomonadota; class Gammaproteobacteria; order Enterobacterales; family Enterobacteriaceae; genus Klebsiella; species Klebsiella sp. C360. Next base: position 34,878 of record NZ_JBMEZZ010000016.1, on the reverse strand, counting down.
GGTCGCCGATACGTTCGATGGAGCGCGCGCAGAACAGCGCCGTCAGAACGCTGGGGATAGTGCGCGAGTCTTCCATCATGTAGGTCATCAGCTGACGCACGATGCCTTCATACTCCTGGTCGACTTTCTTGTCTTCGCGATAGATACGTACCGCCTCGTCGAGATCCATACGCGCGAAGGCATCCAGCACGTCATGCAGCATCTGCACCGTATGGCGGCCCAGCGATTCGAGGCTCACCAGCAGCGGCTGGTGCTGCTGGGAAAACTTCTCCAGCGCGGTACGGCAGATTTTATCCGCCACGTCGCCAATGCGTTCCAGCTCAGCGATGGTCTTGATGATCGCCATCACCAGGCGCAGGTCGCTGGCGGTCGGCTGGCGCTTGGCGATGATGCGCACGCAGGCTTCATCGATCGCCACTTCCATCATGTTGACCTGCTTGTCGCCGTCAATCACGCGTTTCGCCAGATCGCTGTCCTGGTTATGCATGGCGGTGATCGCATCAGAAAGCTGTTGCTCCACCAGCCCACCCATGGTCATCACCTGGGTGCGGATATACTCCAGTTCAGCGTTGAACTGGCCGGAAATATGTTTGTTAAGATTTAGGTTGTCCATGGTGTCTCCTGATTGCCCAACTGGTGAGAGCCTGAAAGCACAAGGGCAAATCAACCGTAGCGGCCAGTAATATAATCTTCAGTTTGTTTCTTCGCGGGCTTGGTGAACAGGTCATCCGTGTTACTGAACTCAATCAGCTCGCCAAGATACATAAATGCCGTATGGTCGGAGCAACGCGCAGCCTGCTGCATGTTGTGAGTCACGATAACGACGGTGTAATCCTGCTTCAGCTCGGTGATCAGCTCCTCGATACGCCCGGTAGAGATCGGGTCCAGCGCTGAGCAAGGTTCATCAAGCAGCAGGACTTCCGGGCGGATCGCGATACCGCGGGCGATGCACAGGCGCTGCTGCTGACCGCCGGAGAGAGAATACCCGCTCTGGTGCAGTTTATCTTTGGTTTCATTCCATAATGCGGCTTTGGTCAACGCCCACTGCACGCGCTCATCCATATCGGCACGGGACAGCTTTTCAAACAGGCGCACGCCGAAAGCGATGTTGTCGTAAATGGACATCGGGAACGGCGTTGGCTTCTGGAATACCATGCCAACCTTGGCACGCAGCAGGGCGATATCCTGGGTGTTGGTCAGAATGTTGTCGCCATCCAGCAGGATCTCGCCTTCCGCGCGCTGCTCCGGATACAGTTCAAACATTTTGTTGAACGTACGCAGCAGAGTGGATTTACCACAGCCTGACGGACCGATAAACGCCGTCACCTGGTTTTTGGTGATATCCAGGTTGATGTTCTTCAGGGCATGGAATTTACCGTAGTAGAAGTTCAGGTTGCGAACTGAAATCTTACCCGGGGCTGTATTCACCATACTCATCTCAATCTCTTCCTCATTCAGCGCAGCTGTCGCTGCGCCGCAAAATTAACCGTGTTTCTTCTTGGCGAAGATAACGCGCGCCAGGATGTTCAGCAGCAAGACGCACAGGGTGATAATCAATACCCCGGCCCATGCCAGTTGCTGCCACTCCGCAAACGGACTCATGGCAAATTTGAAAATGGTCACCGGCAGGTTGGCAATCGGCTGCATCATGTCGGTGCTCCAGAACTGGTTGGACAGCGCGGTAAACAGCAGGGGCGCCGTTTCCCCGGCGATACGGGCGATAGCCAGCAGGATCCCGGTCATAATCCCCGAGACGGACGCTTTCAGGGTGATCGCCGAGATCATCTTCCACTTCGGCGTACCCAGCGCATAGGCCGCTTCACGCAGGCTATCCGGCACCAGTTTCAGCATGTTTTCGGTGGTACGAATAACGATAGGCACCTGCAGCAGCGCCAGGGCGATCACCCCCGCCCAGCCGGAGAAGTGCTGCATCTGCGCCACCACGATGGTGTAGACGAACAGACCAACCACGATAGACGGCGCGGAAAGCAGAATATCGTTAATAAAACGGATAATTTCCGCCAGCACCGACTTGCGGCCATACTCCGCCAGATAAATTCCAGCGAGGATACCCAGCGGCGTACCAAAGATAGTTGCCCACAGGATCAGCAGGCCGCTGCCGGCGAGGGCGTTGGCCAGACCGCCGCCCGCGGTATTCGGCGGCGGCGTCATTTCGGTAAACAGCGCCAGGCTCATGCCGTCGAAGCCGCGGGTTATCGTCGCCATCAGGATCCAGATAAGCCAGAACAAACCAAACGCCATGGTGGCCATCGACAGCGCCAGGGCGATACGGTTCTTCATGCGGCGTTTAGCCTGCATCTTGCGGCGAGACTCCGCCAGCTCGGCGGTGCTTTGCATTTCAATGGTCGCCATTAGCGTGCCCCCTCATTCTTCGCGAGGCGCATAATCATAAACTTCGACGCCGCCAGAACGATAAAGGTGATAACGAACAGGATCAGACCCAGTTCCATCAGCGCCGCCACGTGCAGACCGGTTTCGGCTTCGGCGAATTCGTTGGCCAGCGCGGAGGTAATGCTGTTCCCCGGCATATACAGCGATATGCTGTCGAGCTGGTAGGTGTTACCGATGATAAAGGTGACCGCCATGGTTTCACCCAGCGCGCGGCCCAGACCGAGCATCACGCCGCCGATCACCCCGTTCTTGGTGAACGGTAATACGATGCGCCAGATCACTTCCCAGGTGGTGCAGCCGATGCCATAGGCCGACTCTTTCATCATCACCGGCGTCTGTTCGAAAACATCACGCATTACCGCGGCGATATAAGGGATGATCATGATGGCCAGAATAACGCCAGCGGCGAGAATACCGATACCAAACGCCGGGCCAGCAAACAGCGCGCCGACGAACGGAATAGTCGACAGGACGTTACCGACAGGCTCCTGGAAGTAAGTCGCAAACAGCGGGGCGAAAATAAACAGGCCCCACATGCCGTACACGATACTCGGGATCGCGGCCAGCAGCTCAATCGCAATGCCCAGCGGACGCTTGAGCCAGGCGGGGGACAGTTCCGTCAGAAACAGCGCGATGCCGAAGCTCACCGGTACGGCGATCAGCAGCGCGATAAAAGAAGTCACCAGGGTCCCGTAAATCGGCACCAGCGCGCCGAAGATTTCGTTGGGCGCATCCCACTCTTTGGTCCACAAAAAGGCAAAGCCAAACTTTTGAATGCTCGGCCAGGAAGAGATGATCAGGGAAACGATGATGCCGCCCAGCATCAATAGCACAATCAGCGCAGCCAGTTTTACCAGCGCACTGAAAATCATGTCACCCTTTTTCCCCGGAGGGGTAAATGCAGGCTTGGTTGCAGCCATAGATTACTCTTTACGTATTAAAGCTTGTTCGAATAAATGCCCGGTGGCGTTCGCTTCCGGGCCTACAGTCTGAACCGTAGGGCGGGCAGCGCTGAACGCCCCCGCCATCTTCGTCAAAAATCTACTGTTAGTACAGCGCTTTACCGCTGCTGTCTTTGACGTTGGTTTTCCATGCCGCACGAACCTGCTCAACCACGCTTTCCGGCAGCGATGCGTAATCCAGCGCATTCGCTTCTTTCCCGCCGTTTTTATACGCCCAGTCGAAGAACTTCAGCACTTCAGCGGTCTGCTCAGGCTTGTTAGTCGCCTTATGCACCAGGATGAAGGTGGTTGAGGTGATCGGCCATGCATTTTCACCCTTCTGGTTAGTCAGGTCCTGAGCGAAAGACTTGCTCCAGTCAACGCCTTTTGCGGCGTTAGCGAAGTTGTCTTCAGTCGGGCTAACCGGTTTGCCATCGGCAGAGACCAGTTTGGTGTACGCCAGATTGTTTTGTTTGGCGTAAGCGTATTCGACGTAACCAATCGAGCCCGGCAGACGCTGAACAAAGGCGGCGATACCGTCGTTGCCTTTACCGCCAAGACCGGTTGGCCAGTTAACGGTAGAGCCTGCGCCGATTTTCGATTTCCACTCTTCATTCACTTTGGACAGGTAGCTGGTGAAGACGAAGGAGGTACCGGAACCATCGGCGCGGCGAACCACGGCGATATTCTGCGACGGCAGCTTCAGACCCGGGTTGAGTTTAGCGATCGCTTCGTCATCCCATTTTTTAATTTTACCCAGATAGATATCGCCGAGGGTTTTGCCATCCAGCACCAGCTCGCCGGATTTCACGCCAGGCAGGTTAACCGCCAGCACCACGCCGCCGATCACGGTCGGGAACTGGAACAGACCTTCCTGGGTCAGTTTGTCATCAGCCAGCGGAGCATCAGAAGCACCGAAATCAACGGTGTTGGCAATAATCTGCTTAACGCCACCAGAGGAACCAATACCCTGGTAGTTCACTTTATTGCCGGTTTCTTTCTGATAGGTGTCAGCCCATTTGGCATACACCGGCGCAGGAAAAGTTGCACCTGCGCCAGTCAGGCTTGCTGCTGCGAAAGCAGAGAAAGCGCTCATCGATAAGGTCGCGGCGACAACTGTTGCGACGGTGGTACGCATAACGTTCATAATGTCTCCTGCTGGGATTCGTAAATCATTGTTTCGAGGCTATGGTGAGCAAAATAGGTCAAAGAGGTGACAGTAAAATGTACGAATTATGACAGTTTTATGACAGGCCGGGCGAAGGGATTTTTCGTCAAATAATACGCTTATAACTCAAATGGTTATCTGCAAGCATGACCATACAATGACGGAATAATTTTCTTTTTATGACAGCCAAATCGCAGTGCAAAACGATCGTTTGTCGTCTATCGCCATCCCACATATTGCGCACAAGATCGGCGAAAAACAGCAGGTGAAAATAAAAAAGGGCCACCGCCGGCAGCCCTTTGCAAAAGAGGTAATACGTTACTCAACCGTGACCGATTTCGCCAGGTTACGCGGCTGATCAACGTCTGTGCCTTTGATCAGCGCAACGTGATAAGCCAGCAGCTGCAGCGGCACGGTGTAGAAGATGGGGGCGATGGTCTCTTCGACATGCGGCATCTCAATGATGTGCATATTGTCGCTGCCGTTGAAGCCGGCGTCACCGTCGGCGAAGACGTACAGTTCACCGCCGCGGGCGCGAACTTCTTCGATGTTGGATTTCAGTTTTTCCAGCAGCTCGTTGTTCGGCGCCACCACGATCACCGGCATTTCCGCATCAATCAGCGCCAGCGGGCCGTGTTTCAGCTCGCCCGCCGCGTAGGCTTCCGCGTGAATGTAGGAGATCTCTTTCAGCTTCAGCGCCCCTTCCATGGCTATCGGATACTGATCGCCGCGGCCGAGGAACAGCGCATGGTGCTTATCAGAGAAACGCTCTGCCAGCTGCTCAATACGCTTGTCCTGAGAGAGCATCTGCTCGATACGACTCGGCAGCGCCTGCAGGCCGTGGACGATATCATGCTCAATGGACGCATCCTGACCTTTCAATCGCGCCAGTTTCGCCACCAGCATCAGCAGCACCGTCAGCTGAGTGGTAAAGGCCTTGGTCGAGGCCACGCCAATTTCCGTTCCGGCTTTGGTCATCAGCGCCAGATCGGATTCGCGCACCAGCGACGAGCCCGGCACGTTGCAGATGGCCAGCGAGCCGAGATAGCCCAGCTCTTTCGACAATCGCAGCGCCGCCAGCGTATCGGCAGTTTCACCGGACTGGGAAAGGGTGATCATCAGGCTGTTACGACGCACCGCGGACTTGCGATAGCGGAATTCGGAGGCGATTTCCACATCGCACGGCACGCCGGCTAACGCTTCAAACCAGTAGCGGGAGACCATCCCGGAGTTATAGGAGGTCCCGCAGGCAACAATCTGAATATGTTCGACCTGAGCCAGCATTTCATTGGCGTTCGGCCCCAGCTCGCTGAGATCGACTTCGCCGTGGCTGATACGCCCGGTCAGGGTGTTCTTAATCGCGTTCGGCTGTTCGAAAATCTCTTTCTGCATATAGTGGCGATAGATACCTTTATCGCCGGCGTCATACTGCAGATTGGATTCGATCTCCTGGCGCTTCACTTGCGCAGCGGATTTATCGAAAATCACCACCGAGCGACGAGTCACTTCCGCAATATCGCCCTCTTCGAGGAAGATGAAGCGGCGGGTAACCGGCAGCAGCGCCAGCTGGTCGGAGGCGATAAAGTTTTCACCCATGCCCAGACCGATAACCAGTGGGCTACCGGAGCGGGCCGCCAGCAGAGTTCCCGGGTCGCGGGTATCCATGATGACGGTGCCGTAGGCGCCGCGCAGCTGCGGGATGGCGCGCAGCACGGCTTCACGCAAGGTACCACCTTGTTCCAGCTCCCAGTGCACCAGATGGGCGATAACTTCGGTATCGGTCTCAGTGACGAAGACATAGCCGCGAGACTGCAGCAGTGCGCGCAGCGGCTCGTGGTTTTCGATGATCCCGTTATGGACCACCACAATGTGTTCAGAAACATGCGGATGCGCATTGCTCTCAGACGGTTCGCCGTGCGTCGCCCAACGAGTATGGGCGATCCCGGTACCACCGTGTAACGGTTGCTCTTCGACCGCCTGAGCCAGCATCTGTACCTTACCCAGGCGACGCACGCGGGTCATATGACCTTCGCTGTCGACTACCGCCAGACCGGCAGAGTCATAGCCACGGTATTCCAGACGACGTAAACCTTCGAGAAGGATTTCAGCAATATCACGCTGCGCGACTGCGCCAACAATTCCACACATAGTTAAATTTCCTGATAATGGCGATATGCCATGCGTTGTCGCTGACCTGTATTTGCCCGTTTTCCGGGCGCCCCGAGCCTTGTAGAGAGTGGGGTTATTGTTATGGTACTGCCTGCGGACGGGGATCTATATTGACCCTCTCATCCTGGTTCGCCGGGCGTTTTTCACCCCCGGCGACAATCCTGTTTATTTTTTCTTCACCGGACGCTGCCAGCCCTGTTTGTGGACCTGCGGTACGCGGCTCAACACCAGTTCGTTATCGGCGATATTGCGTGTGACGGTGGTGCCGGCGGCGATCGTGACGCCGTTGCCTACCGTGACCGGGGCCACCAGCTGGGTATCCGAGCCGACAAAGACATCATCGCCAATAATCGTTTTATGTTTATTCGCGCCATCATAGTTGCAGGTGATGGTGCCCGCGCCGATATTGACGTTATCACCGATCTCCGCATCGCCCAGATAGGTCAGATGACCCGCCTTGGAGCCTTTGCCAAGACGCGCCTTTTTCATTTCCACGAAGTTGCCAACGTGGGCGCCTTCCAGCAGTTCGGCGCCCGGGCGCAGACGAGCAAATGGGCCGATGGTGCAGGCCGCCTGCAGCTGGGCATCTTCCACCACGCTGTAGGGGCTGATTTCGCAATCATCGCCGATAGTGCTGTTTTTAATCACGCAGCCGGCGCCGATTTTCACGCGATCGCCCAGCACGACGCAGCCTTGCAGAATAACGTTAGTATCGATCTCCACATCGCGCCCGTGCTGCAGCGTACCGCGCAGATCGAAACGCGCCGGATCGCGCAACATCACCCCCGCCAGCAGCAGCTTTTCCGCTTGCTCAGCCTGGTAGACGCGCTCCAGGCGCGCAAGCTGCAGGCGATTGTTGACGCCTTCGACTTCGCTCAGGCGCTGGGGATGCACGGCAACGATCTCGTGACCTTCCTGATGCGCCATGGCGATGACATCGGTGATGTAGTATTCGCCCTGGGCGTTGTTATTGGTGAGCTTCGCCAGCCAGCGCTTGAGATCTGCTCCGCCGGCGATCAGGATCCCGGTGTTAATTTCCTGAATCTGGCGCTGCGCCTCGCTGGCATCTTTGTGCTCAACGATGCCTGTCACCTGGCCATTCTCACGGGTAATGCGGCCATAGCCGGTTGGATCATCCAGCTTCACCGTCAGCAGACCAATCCCGCCCAGCGGTTTCGCGGCGCGCAGGCGCTGTAGCGTCTCGACGGAGATCAGCGGCACGTCGCCGTAGAGCATCAGGATGTCTTCATCATCATTGAAGAACGGCGCCGCCTGCTGCATGGCGTGCCCGGTTCCTAGCTGCTCGGCCTGCAGCACCCAGTTCAGGTTGTCTTCATGCAGCGTCTGACGCAGCAGATCGCCGCCGTGGCCGTACACCAGGTGTACCGCACATGCGCCTAAATCGTTAGCGGCATCAATGACATGCTGCACCATTGGCTTCCCGGCCAGGGTATGCAGCACCTTAGGAAGATCGGAATACATGCGGGTCCCTTTGCCTGCGGCAAGGATAACCACGCTCATCGCACTATTTGACATACTCATCCTGACGGTAGTTAGAACGAAAAGTAAAAGCCTTTCACGTTGAAATTTCTACATATTTTTCATCATAAAACGAGACGTGGAGAAAACGTCCAGGCTCACGGCTATACACCATTTTATGACGCTATTTTTAACCACTGCAAATCAGTTTAACGCTGAAAAAGGAGGGTAGGGAGGATAATCATTGACTATCTCACTGCTTTTGCTGTTTTTTCGTCACCTGAATAAAGCCGCTGCGGAAAGCGGTTTTCAGCACCCATAGCGGGAAGAACCAGGATAATCGTCGCCAGTCGCTGGCGGGGGGAGGGCGGCAAAGTGATTGATGTAGTGATTAAAAACGAAAGGCCACCGTCAGGTGACCTTCTTTGCCCGGTTTCACATCGCCAGTGTTGTCGTTTTGATGGGCGATACGTCGTGTCAGCGGGGGAGATAGCGCGGAGCTTAGAAGCTCAGGACGCTAAATTTAGCGATGATTTTATGGAACAGTTTCATGATGAATTCCTGACGCAGGTGCAATTTGATAACGCTATTTTATGTGACACACATCACATAAAACAGAGTCTACGCTTCATCATTTAACTAATCAATAACAATTAAGGGTGAATTCTGTTTTCACTTCATCCGCTCGTCAGCAGCTGGCCATAAAAAAAGCCAGCCTGGAAACCAGACTGGCTTTTTACGTTCAAGCCGGTGTTACATCGCTTTTTTGGTCAACTCGATAACGCGCAGTTTAGCGATCGCTTTGGCCAGTTCCGCGGACGCCTGAGCGTAATCCACGTCACCATGAGAGCTCTTAATGTGCTCTTCAGCCTTACGTTTCGCTTCCAGGGCTCGCGCTTCGTCGAGATCCTGGCCACGAATTGCGGTATCCGCCAGGACGGTCGTGCTACCCGGCTGCACTTCAAGAATGCCGCCTGACAGGTAGATAAATTCTTCGTGACCGTGCTGCTTAACGATGCGAATCATACCAGGCTTAATGGCGGTGAGCAGCGGCGCGTGCCCCGGGTAAATACCCAGTTCACCTTCGCTACCCGTTACCTGGATTTTCTCGACCAGACCAGAGAACATTTGTTTCTCTGCGCTGACGACGTCCAGGTGGTAAGTCATTGCCATATCACCCTCCGATTAAGGCGTTAAAGTTTTTTGGCTTTTTCCACGGCTTCGTCGATAGAACCGACCATGTAGAACGCCTGCTCCGGCAGGTGATCGTATTCGCCTTCCATGATGCCTTTAAAGCCACGGATGGTGTCTTTCAGGGAGACGTATTTGCCCGGAGAACCGGTAAATACTTCTGCCACGAAGAACGGCTGGGACAGGAAGCGCTGGATCTTACGCGCGCGAGCTACCACCAGTTTATCTTCTTCAGACAGTTCATCCATACCCAGGATGGCGATAATGTCTTTCAGTTCCTGATAACGCTGCAGAATGGACTGAACGCCACGAGCGGTGTCGTAGTGCTCCTGACCAACAACCAGCGGATCCAGCTGACGGCTGGTGGAGTCCAGCGGGTCAACGGCCGGGTAGATACCCAGGGATGCGATCTGACGGCTCAGTACTACGGTTGCATCTAAGTGAGCAAAGGTAGTGGCTGGGGATGGGTCAGTTAAGTCATCCGCCGGTACGTATACCGCCTGTACGGAAGTGATAGAGCCGGTTTTGGTGGAGGTGATACGTTCCTGCAGAACGCCCATCTCTTCCGCCAGTGTCGGCTGGTAACCTACCGCTGAAGGCATACGACCCAGCAGTGCGGATACTTCAGTACCGGCCAGGGTGTAACGATAGATGTTATCGACGAACAGCAGAACGTCACGACCTTCGTCACGGAACTTCTCAGCCATGGTCAGGCCGGTCAGCGCAACGCGCAGACGGTTTCCCGGCGGCTCGTTCATCTGGCCATACACCAGGGATACTTTGTCGATAACGTTGGAGTCGGTCATTTCGTGGTAGAAGTCGTTACCCTCACGAGTACGTTCACCTACGCCCGCAAACACGGAGTAACCGGAGTGCTCGATCGCGATGTTACGGATCAGCTCCATCATGTTTACGGTTTTACCTACACCCGCGCCACCGAACAGACCGACTTTACCGCCCTTCGCGAACGGACACATCAGGTCGATAACTTTGATGCCGGTTTCCAGCAGTTCCTGAGAGCTGGACAGCTCTTCATAAGACGGTGCTGCGCGGTGGATAGCCCAACGCTCTTCTTCGCCGATGTCGCCTTTCATGTCGACCGGTTGACCCAGTACGTTCATGATACGACCCAGCGTAGCTTTACCAACCGGGACTTCGATCGGGTGCTCGAGGTCTTTTACATCCAGACCGCGGCGCAGACCATCGGAAGAACCCATGGCGATGGTACGCACGATACCGCCGCCCAGCTGCTGCTGAACTTCCAGCACCAGAACTTCATTACCATTCTGTACCTCAAGGGCTTCGTACACGCGTGGTACGGCATCCTGAGGGAACTCGACGTCGACCACGGCGCCGATTACCTGGACAATCTTTCCAGTAGCCATCTTAAATCCTCTACGAAATAACCTGGTTAAACCGCGGCGGCCCCCGAGACGATCTCGGTGAGTTCCTGAGTAATGCTGGCCTGACGAGCTTTGTTGTATACCAACTGCAGCTCTTTAATCAGGCTGCCGCCATTATCGGTCGCGGCTTTCATCGCCACCATACGGGCGGCTTGCTCGCTGGCCAGGTTTTCAACCACGCCCTGATAAACCTGAGACTCGACGTAGCGGCGCAGGAGGGTATCCAGCAGCGCTTTCGGATCGGGCTCATACAGGTAATCCCAGGATTTACGTTTTAGATCAGCGTCTTCTGATGCCGGTAACGGCAGCAGCTGAGTGATCGTCGGAACCTGAGACATGGTGTTAATAAATTTGTTGCTGACAACGTACAGCTTGTCCAGACGGCCTTCATCATAGGCCTGCAACATCACTTTTACCGGGCCGATCAGTTCGGACAGGGATGGGTTATCCCCCATACCGGTCACCTGTGCAACGACGTTGCCGCCAACGGAGTTAAAGAAAGAGACGCCCTTAGAGCCGATCATTGCGAGGTCGCACTGAACGCCTTTATCGGACCATGCTTTCATTTCCGCCAGCAGTTTCTTGAACAGGTTAATGTTCAAGCCGCCGCACAAACCACGGTCGGTCGACACCACCAGGTAGCCCACGCGCTTAACGTCGCGTTCTTCCAGGTAAGGGTGCTTATATTCCAGATTACCGTTCGCAAGGTGACCAATCACTTTGCGCATAGTATCTGCGTAAGGACGGCTGGCCGCCATGCGCTCCTGCGATTTACGCATTTTGGAAGCGGCGACCATCTCCATCGCTTTAGTGATCTTTTGCGTGTTCTGGACGCTTGCGATCTTACTACGTATCTCTTTTGCGCCGGCCATGAGCTTCTCCTCAATGCCTTGCGGCCTGCCCTAAGACAGACCGCCAGACGTTACCAGGACTGGGTTGCTTTGAAGGAATCGAGGATGCCTTTCAGCTTGCCTTCGATTTCGTCGTTATAGCCACCGGACTGGTTAATCTCTTGCATCAGCGGAGCGTGATCACGGTCGACGTAAGCCAGCAGAGCGGCTTCGAAGCTACCGATTTTCGCCAGTTCTACATCAGCCAGATAACCACGTTCTGCTGCGAACAGAACCAGAGACTGCTGCGCGACGGACATCGGCGCATACTGTTTCTGTTTCAGCAGTTCGGTCACTTTCTGACCGTGGTCCAGCTGTTTGCGGGTTGCATCGTCAAGGTCGGATGCAAACTGGGAGAACGCCGCCAGTTCACGATACTGCGCCAGCGCGGTACGGATACCACCGGACAGTTTCTTCATGATCTTGGTCTGCGCTGCACCACCCACACGGGATACCGAGATACCCGGGTTAACCGCAGGACGAATACCGGCGTTGAACAGGTTGGTTTCCAGGAAGATCTGACCATCGGTAATGGAGATTACGTTGGTCGGAACGAACGCGGAAACGTCACCCGCCTGGGTTTCGATAATCGGCAGCGCGGTCAGAGAACCGGTTTTCCCTTTCACTTCACCTTTGGTGAAGGCTTCAACGTATTCGGCGTTAACACGCGCAGCACGCTCCAGCAGACGAGAGTGGAGGTAGAATACGTCGCCCGGGAACGCTTCACGTCCTGGCGGACGACGGAGCAGCAGGGAGATCTGACGATAAGCAACAGCCTGTTTAGACAGGTCATCGTAAACGATCAGCGCATCTTCACCGCGGTCGCGGAAGTATTCGCCCATTGCGCAACCCGCGTATGGCGCCAGGTATTGCAGTGCAGCAGATTCGGATGCAGTCGCTACCACCACGATGGTGTTAGCCAGCGCGCCGTGCTCTTCCAGTTTACGCACCACGTTAGAGATGGTGGACGCTTTCTGGCCGATAGCAACATAGACGCACTTGATGCCGGAATCACGCTGGTTGATGATGGCATCGATAGCCAGCGCAGTTTTACCGGTCTGACGGTCGCCGATGATCAGTTCACGCTGACCACGACCGATTGGGATCATGGCGTCAACGGATTTATAACCGGTCTGTACCGGCTGATCGACGGACTGACGTTCGATTACGCCCGGCGCGATCGCTTCAACGGCGGAGAAACCGTCGTTTTCCAGCGGACCTTTACCATCAATTGGCGCGCCCAGGGTGTTAACCACGCGGCCCAGCAGGCCACGGCCAACCGGAACTTCCAGGATACGGCCAGTACATTTCACCTTCATGCCTTCGGCGAGGTCAGCGTACGGACCCATCACCACCGCACCAACGGAGTCGCGCTCCAGGTTCAGTGCGATAGCGTAACGGTTACCCGGCAGGGAGATCATCTCACCCTGCATACATTCGGCAAGGCCGTGGATGCGGATAACACCGTCACTTACAGAAACAATAGTACCTTCGTTATGAGCTTCGCTCACAACATTGAACTGAGCAATGCGCTGCTTGATCAGTTCGCTGATTTCGGTGGAATTCAGTTGCATGCTCCAGTCCCCTTAAGACTGCAAGACGTCTGCAAGGCGATCAAGACGGCCGCGTACGCTGCCATCAATGACCATATCACCCGCACGGATGATAATACCTGCCATAACAGACTTATCGATTTTGCAATTCAGCTTAACTTTGCGTGACAGACGTTTTTCCATCGCGCTGACGATCCTGGCAAGCTGTTCATCACTCAGTTGGTTGGCAGATATGACTTCTACCTCTGCGATGGCCTCACTGGCCGCGCGCAGGTGAATGAATTGCTCAAGAACGTCCGGGAGCACCTTCAGACGATTATTTTCCGCCATCACCTTAATCAGGTTCTGGCCGTTTTCGTCAAGTTGCTCGCCGCAGATAGCGATAAACGCTTCTGAGAGCGTTTCCGGCGCCAAAGCACCGGAGAGAAGCTCTGCCATTTGGTCGTTTTTGGTCACTTCGGCGGCAAACGCCAGCATATCCTGCCAGCGTTCAACACTGTTGTGTTCGACGGCAAAGTCAAAAGCTGCTTTGGCGTAGGGGCGAGCTACCGTTACAAATTCAGACATCAGCCCCTCCCTCCTTACAGTTCAGCGACAAGTTTATCCACGATGTCGCTGTTAGCAGCTTCATCCACGGAACGTTCGATGATCTTCTCGGCGCCAGCAACAGCCAGGATAGCGACCTGCTTACGCAGCTCCTCGCGTGCACGTTTACGCTCAGCATCAATTTCAGCCTGCGCTTGTGCAACGATTTTGGTGCGTTCCTGTTCTGCTTCAGCTTTAGCTTCGTCCAGAATCTGAGAGCGGCGCTTGTTCGCCTGCTCAATGATTACCTGGGCTTCCGCTTTCGCTTTTTTCAGCTGGTCGGTCGCGTTGGCCTGTGCAAGGTCCAAATCTTTCTTAGCGCGTTCTGCAGAAGCTAAACCGTCAGAAATCTCTTTCTGGCGTTTTTCGATGGCAGCCATTAAAGGCGGCCATACGTACTTCATGCAGAACCATACGAAGATAACAAACGCGATGGCCTGGCCGAGGATTGTTGCGTTCATGTTCACAGCACAATACCTCTTTAATTAACTCTGTGGCTTAGGTTTCTAACAACTTACTACGCGACGGCGAACATCACGTACAGACCCAGACCTACAGCGATCATCGGGATAGCATCCACCAGACCCATAACGATAAAGAACTGAGTACGCAGCAGAGGGATCAGATCCGGCTGACGCGCTGCGCCTTCCAGGAATTTACCTCCGAGGATGCCGATACCGATCGCAGCACCGATTGCCGCCAGACCCATCATCACAGCGGCAGCCATGTACAGCAGATCCATATTCAGGTTTTCCATGACAGTCTCCAGTTTGTTTCAGTTAAAACGTAGTAGTGTTGGTAAAAATCAATGCTCTTCAGACGCCATCGACAGATAGACAATCGTCAGAACCATGAAGATGAAGGCTTGCAGCGTAATAATCAGGATGTGGAAAATGGCCCAAGGCACATTCAGAACCCACTGTGACCACCACGGCAACAGACCAGCAATCAGAATGAAAATCAGCTCACCGGCATACATGTTGCCGAACAGTCGCAGACCGAGAGAGACCGGTTTGGACAGCAGGCTTACCCCTTCAAGGATTAAGTTGACAGGAATGAACGCCCAGTGATTGAACGGCTGCATGGTCAGTTCTTTAACGAACCCACCTACGCCTTTCATTTTGATGCTGTAGAAAATAATCAGGATGAACACGCCAAGCGCCATCGACAGGGTGATGTTCACGTCAGCAGACGGAACCACGCGCAGTGCAGGCAGGCCGAAAATGTGTTCGCCGATATAAGGAAGCAGGTCGATTGGCAGCAGGTCCATCAGGTTCATCAGGAAGACCCAGACGAACACGGTCAGCGCCAGCGGCGCGATAACCTTGCTCTTGCCATGGTACATGTCTTTGACGCTGCCATGGACGAAGCCGATGATCATTTCGATGAAGGTCTGGAATTTCCCTGGTACGCCGCTGGTCGCTTTCTTAGCAACGCTACGGAACATGGCCAGGAACAGCAGACCGAGAACCACCGAGAAGAACATGGAGTCAATGTTGAGCGTCCAGAAGGTGGCCGGGGGGTTGTGCGGATCCACCAGCGAGAAAGTACGCAGATCAATCTGAAGGTTGTTCAGATGGTGACCTATGTATTCCTGCGGCGTCATATTTTCTGAAGCCATGATGCCTTTTACCCTTTGTTGTTGATTACAGCTGGCGCCAGAACTTGTACCACCAGCACCAAAACCCACGTCACGATCAGTGGCAAAAATACCACTTTTAAAACGGCCAGCGCCACCGCCAGGAGGGCGAAGGTCAGCAACACCTTGAAGGCTTCACCGAAGGCGAAGGTCCAGGCCACACGGCCTTTTGCTGGTGTATGCGCCTGATGACGCCAGGCAAAAATCATAAACATCAGGTTTGGCAAAACCACTGCCAAACCGCCGCATACCGCGGAAATGCCCCAGAAGGGGTCTTTGAGGCTAAACAGCAGTCCACTTGCCATTACTGCCAGTAACTGAATAAACAGAAGCTTGCGAGCAACGTTTCGACTCAAGAGCGACACTGACATCACGTTTTTACTCCTGCTCCCTTTGAGGTATGTCGCGTGTCGTATAAAACGTCCTTTAAGACGAAGAGTCAAGCATCAAAAAGCGGACAAATTATACGGTGACGCCCCGTGATTTCAAACAATAAGTAGCAAAATAGTGAATAAATGTTTAATTATTTTCCAACGGACAACTTTCCGTGCATTTCAGCGTTCTGTGAGCGGTCATACAAAACTGCAAATAACGTGGAAACACGGCAATTAAAGCGTGCATTAGATCACATAATAAACATTTCAAGCGCCCTTTAATGAATCAAGGACATAAAACACTATTTTTCATGTTTTTGATATTCAAGATAAAAAGTGAGGACATTATCTAAAACAACCCCACATACAATAAAAACCTTTTATTGACATTTATAATAAAAATTTAACATCACGATGCTGATCATCATTGTCGATTTTTAGCACCCTGATATTTTCAAAGTTGACTATTTTGTCAGTGAATCACTTACGCTAAGTTAACCGCAAGAAAAACCATAGTAAAAACATGGTTAAATGCAGCCCAATAATATCAGGAGGTGACCTTTATTTTTGTAACATTCATGGGCCACATTTTTTCCACATTTTTTGATAAAAATTAACTCGATTTTGGCGTAATCACCACCAGGTGCCGCTCCCCTTCCAGCTGAGGAACATGCAGCTCAATGACCTCGGCTATGGCATACCCTTCCGGCAGGTTTTCCATTTCGTCTTTTTGCGCTAACCCTTTGAGCGCATAGAAGTGACCGTTCGCGGCCGGCAAATGATGGCACCAGCTCACCATATCATTAAGCGACGCGAAGGCGCGGCTTATCACGCCATCAAACGGCGGCTCGGCCGGGAAAGCTTCCACGCGGCTCTGCACCGGCGTGACGTTATCCAGCTTCAGTTCATGCTGCACCTGACGCAGGAAGCGCACGCGTTTGCCAAGGCTGTCCAGCAGGGTGAAATGCGACTCCGGGCGCACGATAGCCAACGGGATCCCCGGCAGCCCCGGTCCCGTACCGACATCGATAAAGCGCGAGCCCTGCAGATAAGGCGCGACGATGATGCTGTCGAGGATATGACGCACCAGCATCTCATTTGGATCGCGAACGGAGGTCAGGTTATAGGCTTTGTTCCACTTATCGAGCAGCCCGACGTAAGCCACCAGCTGATTTTTCTGGTGATCGGTGAGCGAAATACCCGCTTCATCCAGCAGACGAGAAAGTTTGTTGAGCACGGTAAGTACCTTCAAAAAATAATGAGCCCGGAGGCGCTAACGCTTACCGGGCCAGGAATAATAAAGGCGAAAGCTGATTATGCAAGTGGGAAATCAGCGCGGCAGGCTGCCGCAATCAGGCGCTGCGACGCAGCATCCCCTGCTTTTTCAACCAAACCAGCAAAATAGAGATCGCCGCCGGGGTGATCCCGGAAATACGTGACGCCTGCCCTATCGACGACGGTTTATGGTCGTTTAGTTTAGCGATCACTTCATTAGACAGTCCGGTGACCTGACGGTAGTCGAGTGTCGCCGGTAACAAGGTATTCTCGTTGCGCTGCTGTTTCTCGATCTCATCCTGCTGGCGCGCGATATAGCCTTCATACTTCACCTGGATCTCAACCTGCTCAGCCGCCTGCCGATCTTCCAGCCCCGGCGCGAACGGCGAGAGCTGAACCAGCTGCTCGTAGGTCATTTCCGGGCGACGCAGCAGATCTTCACCGCTGGCTTCGCGCGACAGCGGCGCGGTCAGGTGAGCGTTCACTTCGGTAGCGCTCTCAGCCTGCGGGTTCACCCAGGTCGATTTCAGGCGCTGGCGTTCGCGCTCAATGCTTTCCAGCTTCTCGTTGTAACGCGCCCAGCGTTCATCATCCACCAGACCCAGCTCACGCCCCTGCTCAGTCAGACGCAGGTCGGCGTTGTCTTCGCGCAGCATCAGACGATATTCAGCACGAGAGGTAAACATGCGGTACGGTTCTTTGGTACCCAGAGTACACAGGTCATCCACCAGCACGCCGAGGTAGGCCTGATCGCGACGCGGCGCCCAGCCCTCTTTTTCCGCCGAGAAGCGAGCAGCGTTAAGACCGGCCAGCAGACCCTGAGCCGCCGCTTCTTCATAACCGGTAGTGCCGTTGATCTGACCGGCGAAGAACAGACCCTGAATGAATTTGCTCTCGAGCGTCGGTTTCAGATCGCGCGGGTCGAAGAAGTCGTACTCAATAGCGTAGCCAGGACGGACGATCCGCGCATTTTCCATCCCCTGCATGGAACGGACGATTTGCATTTGCACATCGAACGGCAGGCTGGTGGAGATGCCGTTCGGATAAATTTCGTTTGAGGTCAGGCCTTCCGGTTCGAGGAAGATCTGATGCTGGTTGCGATCGGCAAAGCGCATGACTTTGTCTTCGATCGACGGGCAGTAGCGTGGACCGATCCCTTCGATCACCCCGGCGTACATGGGGCTGCGATCGAGGTTATTGCGGATCACGTCATGGGTTTTCTCGTTAGTGTGGGTGATGTAGCACGGCACCTGACGCGGATGCTGATCGGCAGATCCCATAAACGAGAAGACCGGCATCGGGTTATCGCCATGCTGTTGAGCCAACACGCTGAAATCGATGGTGCGCGCGTCAATGCGCGGCGGGGTCCCGGTTTTCAGTCGGCTTACGCGCAGCGGCAGTTCACGCAGACGACGAGACAGCGGGATCGACGGCGGATCGCCGGCGCGTCCGCCGCTGTAGTTATCCAGACCAATATGGATTTTGCCGTCAAGGAAGGTTCCGACGGTCAGCACCACCGCTTTGGCACGGAATTTGAGGCCCATCTGGGTGACTGCGCCTACGACGCGATCGTTTTCGACAATCAGATCTTCCACTGCCTGCTGGAAGATCATCAAATTCGGCTGGTTCTCCAGCGCAGTGCGTACCGCCTGACGGTACAGCACGCGGTCAGCCTGGGCGCGAGTGGCGCGCACCGCGGGGCCTTTGCTGGCGTTTAGTATCCTAAACTGGATGCCTGCCTGATCGATCGCTTTGCCCATCAGGCCGCCGAGCGCGTCCACTTCTTTTACCAGGTGTCCTTTCCCAATGCCGCCAATCGCCGGGTTGCAGCTCATCTGCCCCAGCGTGTCGATATTGTGTGTCAAAAGCAGGGTCTGTTGACCCATACGCGCTGCGGCCATTGCGGCCTCAGTGCCTGCGTGACCCCCGCCAATGATAATGACGTCAAAAGGATCCTGATAAAACATGGTGGTCTGCCTCGCATAACGCGGTTTGAAAATGGATTGAAGCCCGGGCCGTGGATTCTACTCGGCTTTGGTCTTTTGAGAAAGACTCCGGGATCCTGAGTATTAAAAAGAAGATCTTTATATAGAGATCTGTTCTATTGTGATCTCTTATTAGGATCGACTCTCTTTGTGGATAAGTCGGATCCGCGAAGTAAGATCAAAAGCTTAAGAAGGATCACTATCTGTGAATGATCGGTGATCCTGGTCCGTATAAGCTGGGATCAGAATGAAGGGTTATACACAGCTCAAAAAGCGCACTGCGGTTATTCTTTGGATAACTACCGGTTGATCCAAGCTTTTAAGCATGGTTATCCACAGAAGAACGGACGATCTTTACAAATCTCAGAGCAAATTTTTCCAGGATCCCAGCCAAATTTCCGCCGGATCCTCGGGAATTTCATGTTCCAGCACGTTGATCTTCAGGGTCTCGCCGATCTGTTTTGCCCCGCAGACCTTCAGCGCCGCTTCTAATTTATCGATCGCGCCGCAAAAAGTGTCGTATTCGCAGCTGCCGATCCCGATGGCGCCAAAGCGCACGGCGGAAAGATCGGCCTGCTGCGCCAGCAGCGCGTCATAGAAGGGAACCAGGTTGTCGGGAATGTCGCCGGCGCCATGGGTGGAAGAGATAACTAACCAGATCCCCTGCGCCTGCAGATCGTCCACCAGCGGGCCGTGCTGGATTTCAGTGCTGTAGCCTGCTTCTTCCAGCTTTTCCGCCAGATGTTCCGCTACGTATTCCGCACTGCCCAGGGTGCTGCCGCTGATAAGTGTAATGTCTGCCATAGATCGCCGATCGCCCGCTCAACTGTTCAGAGTGGCGTATTGTACGCTGTGAGCGAGCTGGGATCTACCTGTGGAAAAATGTGGGATTAAAAAAAACGATCAGGGCTTAATGGTGCGCATGATCGGGTTCTGCAGCACGATCAGGGTCTCGGTGGACTGAATTTCATCAATTGTTTGGATCTTGTTGATAAGTACCTGCTGCAGGGCATCGATGGATTTACACATCACCTTAATAAAGATGCTGTAGTGGCCGGTGGTATAGTAAGCCTCGGTGACCTCCTCCAGGCTTTCCAGGCGGGCGAGGGCGGAGGGATAGTCTTTGGCGCTCTTGAGAATAATGCCGATGAAGCAGCCGACGTCGTAGCCCAGCTGTTTGGGGCTGACGTCAATGCGCGCGCCGGTAATGATGCCCGCCTGTTTCATCTTTTCGACGCGTACATGAATAGTGCCGGGGCTGACGCTGAACTGTTTGGCCAGTTCGGCATAGGCGGTACGGGCGTTGGCCATTAGCGCATCGAGAATGCCGCGGTCCAGATTGTCGATCTGATAATTTTCCATATCTTTTTCTTATGAAGTTTGAGGGTTCTTACTATTTTAGCGCCATATTTTGATGAATTAAAAGTTGATGAGCCTTTTTATTGATTGATTATTGTATTGGTGGCCTGTTTTGTTGCTTAATCAATGGCAACAGGACGCAGGAGTCATAAAAATGAAAACCGCATATATCGCAAAACAACGCCAGATCAGTTTCGTTAAATCCCACTTTTCCCGTCAGCTGGAAGAGAAGCTTGGCCTGATTGAAGTCCAGGCGCCAATCTTAAGCCGCGTGGGCGATGGGACGCAGGATAACTTGTCCGGCTGCGAGAAAGCGGTTCAGGTGAAAGTGAAAACACTGCCCGACGCCCAGTTCGAAGTGGTTCATTCGCTGGCGAAGTGGAAGCGTCAAACCCTGGGACAACACGACTTCAGCGCGGGCGAAGGGCTGTACACGCACATGAAGGCCCTTCGCCCCGATGAAGACCGTCTGACGCCGATCCATTCCGTCTATGTCGACCAGTGGGACTGGGAGCGGGTGATGGGGGATGAAGAGCGCCACGTCGGCACGCTGAAGGCGACCGTCGAAGCGATTTACGCCGGGATCAAAGCCACCGAGCTGGCGGTCAGCCAGGAATTTGGCCTGACGCCGTTCCTGCCGGAACAGATCCACTTTGTTCACAGCCAGGCGCTGCTGAGTCGCTATCCGGATCTTGATGCCAAGGGCCGCGAGCGAGCGATTGCCAAAGAGCTGGGCGCCGTCTTCTTAATCGGCATCGGCGGCAAACTCTCTGATGGCAAGCGCCATGATGTACGTGCGCCGGACTATGATGACTGGAGCACTGAGGTTTCTGAAGGCTTTGCCGGACTGAACGGCGATATCCTGGTGTGGAACCCCGTGCTGGAAGATGCTTTCGAGATCTCCTCAATGGGGATCCGCGTTGACGCCGCGGCGCTGAAACGCCAGCTGGCGCTGACCGGCGATGAAGATCGCCTGAAACTGGAGTGGCACCAGGCGCTGCTGCGCGGCGAGATGCCGCAGACTATCGGCGGCGGCATTGGCCAGTCTCGGCTGACGATGCTGTTGCTGCAGCTCGACCATATCGGCCAGGTGCAGTGCGGCGTATGGCCGGCACAGGTTCGCGAAAGCGTTTCCGCGCTGCTGTAACGATTAGCGCCGCCAGCGTCGCAGCAGGCGGCTACGCAACCCGGTATCAAAGCGCCAGATATGATCGAAGATGCGCATGATGCCGGGTTTGCCGTGTACCGACATCGCCACCGCGTGAAAACGGTGCTGATGCTTTCGCTGTAACTCCCCCACCTGAGCAATCACCTCATCCGGCAACCGCTGGGCAATAAAGTCGGAGATCACCACGGCATCCGCATCCACCCACTGCGGGTTTTGCAGACGTTCAATAATGGCGCGAAAACAGCTGGCCAGATCGGTGCCGCCGCGAAAGCGCTGGCTCAGAAAGCGGATCGCCTGCTCCAGGCCGCCCTCGCAGGTCAGTTCGTAGTGCACCACTTCGCTGGAGAACAGCATAACAAAGCAGCGGCGGTTATCCGCCAGCGCGACGCGCATCAGGGCCAGACAAAAGGCTTTGGCGCACTGCTCGTTAAAACCGCCCATCGATCCTGACGTATCGACGCAGACAATAAAGGGCCCGCGCGGCTGTTCATCAAAATCCTGCCGCGTCACCGGGCGTTCGGTGATTTTTTCGCGCCAGGCGTCGCCGTGCAGCCGGTAGGTCAGGAGCTGTTTCTCCACCAGCTTGCGATAAAATTCAAACTCCAGCTCCGTGATGCCGAGCGTCGCCAGCTCCGGCGGCAGCAGGCGCAGAATGTCATCGCTCTGCTGGAGGCCGTCGACCTGTTCCGGCACCGTCGCTGGCTCGCGCACCAGGCTACGGAAGGTCTCCATCGGCGCGTCTTTCTTCGGCACGGATTTCGCTTCCCGTGAGCGCCCCAGCTGTTCCGCCAGCTGCAGTAGCTCCGGCTGCTGGTTAAGAAAATCGCCATAGCGCACGATCAGCTGATAGTCGCCACGTTTGAGTTCGCCGGCGCTCATATCCCACAGGCGTCCGGCGGCGGTGTCATTCTCAGCCAGCACCGGATCGAGCTGACCGCTGAGCGTCATTCGTTCCTGGACCTCGCTGAGCAACTGATCGCGCTCCTCATCCAGCAGCTGCTGGTTAAGGCTGGTGGCTTGCACCACCAGGCTCAGGCGCCAGCGCTGTAAAAACAGCGTATGCAGCGCCGGGGTAAAGGTCGCATTGTCGTCCACCAGCTTCTGCGCCTGGGCGGCAAAAGGGGACTGGAGCTGGTGCAGCTTGCCGAGGATCTGCGGCAGCTGGACGATAAACTGCGAGGTAGAGAGCAGCTGAGCCTGCTGATAGGTTTGCACCTCGGCGTCCAGATCCGGCGGGACGTTAACCTCTTTTAAGCGGGCGCGAACGGCTTCCCGCCAGCGCGGAATATCCGCCGCGATGATGTTTTTCAGGCGGGGAAATTTCTCAAAGAAAACCGCCAGCTGCGGAGAGGCCAGCAGCGCCAGCAGCATCTCCTCGATCATTCCCTCTTCGCTGACTGCCAGCATGACATTCAGCATATCGAGCGTCATGGCTGCTTCGCCTGTTTAATCTGCGCGCCGACGTCCTGCAGGCTGGCTTCGATTCTTCCCAGCCACTCGACCGGGATAAACAGGCACTTCTGCTGCTCGCTGAAGCGGTTATGTTGCTGGTGCCACTCATCGTCCAGCGCCTCCAGCTGCTGGCGAATTTCCGCCGGCATGTTTTCCTGCGACGCGCTGCCGGGCAGCGAGAGGCGTGAGCCCTGCAGGCTGACGTCGCGAACAACCAGATGCTGGCTGGTGTCGACATCCATATTGAGCAGTTGGGCAAAGCCGATCCCGTTGAGCTTGCCGCGGATCTCGCCGCCCTTTTCCAGCCAGCTGGCTAACGCCTCGCGCTCAAAAGTAATGTGGATCACTTCCATATCGTGGAGTTTGAGCGGCTGCTGCAGCAGCAGGGTCAGGGTGGTCCCCTGGATCTCCGCCGGCAGCTCATAGTGCGGCTTGCGGCTAAACATGCCGCCAAGGCGGGTGACCTTTAGCGCCGTTTTGTCACTTTGCTGCTGTTGGATCTGAATGCGTCGCTGCACAATCGCCCCGAGCCGCGTCAGCATCGCCTGCTGCTGCCAGGCGTGGCAGGTCATCAGCGTTTCCAGCTGCTGCGACATCAGGTTCATGCTCTCGACGTTGTGCCACAGACAATCTTTCAGCAGGATAAGATCTATCGGCGCGATGCTGTCGCGGCCGCTGAAGAAGGCGCTGGCCTGCAGCAAGCGAATAGCCTTTTTCCAGCGGCGATCCGAAACGTATGGCGCGTTTGGCAGGGCATCCAGCTGCTGGCGCAGCTGGAATATCAGCTCAAACACCGCGTCCGGCAGTTTGATATTGCCGATCTGCTGCTGCCATTGCGTAAACTCTTCATCGCTAACCTGCAGCGCGCTGGGCACCGGATTGCTGTTTTCATCCTGCTGGCTGACCAGCATCGAACGGAAATTACCTTTATCCTGTACTTTATCGAGCCACAGACGGATCAGCATTCGGTCATACAGCGCTTCCAGGCTGCTGTCGGCTTCGGGCAGTTCGTTCGAGGCGGCCACCAGCAGGCGCATCGGGATTTTCTCTTCGTGAGCGCCGTTGCGGAAGTGACGTTCGTTAATCGCCGTCAGCAGGGTGTTGAGGATAGCCGGACCCGCTTTCCATATTTCATCGAGGAACACGATTTCTGCTTCCGGCAGGTAACCGGCGGTTAAACGCTCGTAGCGGCCTTCATCTTTCAGCGCCTGAATGGACAGCGGGCCAAAAACCTCTTCCGGGGTGGAAAAGCGGGTCATCAGGTATTCAAAAGCGCGCGCCTGCTGGAAGGCGAACTTGAGGCGGCGGGCAATCAGGCTTTTGGCGATCCCCGGCGGACCGAGCAAAAATACGCTCTCGCCGCTGAGCGCCGCCAGCAGGCACAGGCGTATCGCGTGGCTGCGTTCAAAGAGTCCTTTTTCGAGTGCCGCGCTGAGTCGGGAAATTCTTTCAGCCAGTAAATGTGTTTGAGCCATAATTGAGTTGCGTGCTTTGTCATGTATCGTTATTGGGACGAGTATAGATGTTAGAGCAGGGGCGGTAATAGCCTGAAGAATCGATTTATTTTTTTTGAGCCAGGTTAATATGGTGTCTGTTAGGGGTACGATTTCACAAATAATCGTGCATACTGTGCGCTTTTTGTGGGCCAAGGGACTAGGCACACATTTGTTTTATAAACGAAAAGACTAGTCTATGAGCACTGATAATAAACAATCGTTGCCGGCGTTAACGCTGGCGGCCATCGGCGTGGTGTACGGTGATATCGGTACCAGTCCACTGTATACCCTGCGTGAATGCCTGTCAGGTCAGTTTGGCTTTGGCGTTGAGCGCGATGCCGTTTTTGGCTTTTTGTCGCTGATTTTCTGGCTGTTAATCTTTACCGTATCGATTAAATACATCACCTTCGTGATGCGGGCGGATAACGCCGGGGAAGGCGGGATCTTAACGCTGATGTCACTGGCCGGACGCAATACCTCGGCGCGGATGACCTCTGTGCTGGTGATCCTCGGCCTGATCGGCGGCAGTTTCTTCTATGGCGAAGTGGTGATAACCCCGGCGATTTCGGTCATGTCGGCGATAGAGGGGTTAGAAATTATCGCCCCGCAGCTCGATAGCTGGATTGTGCCGATCTCCATTATCGTGCTTACCCTGCTGTTTATGATCCAGAAGCACGGGACCGGGATGGTCGGCAAGCTGTTTGCGCCGATTATGCTGATCTGGTTCCTGTTGCTGGCGGTGCTTGGCGCGCGAAGCATTTACGCTAACCCGGAAGTTCTGCAGGCGCTGAACCCCTACTGGGCGGTGCACTTCTTCCTACAGTACAAGACCGTTTCCTTTATTGCGCTTGGCGCGGTGGTGCTGTCGATTACCGGGGTGGAAGCGCTGTACGCCGATATGGGGCACTTCGGCAAACTGCCGATCCGCGTCGCCTGGTTCTCCGTCGTACTGCCTTCGCTGGTGCTGAACTATTTTGGCCAGGGGGCATTGCTGCTTAAGCATCCGGAAGCGATTAAAAACCCGTTCTTCCTGCTGGCGCCGGAGTGGGCGCTGATCCCGATGCTGATTATCGCCACGCTGGCGACGGTTATCGCCTCGCAGGCGGTGATCTCCGGGGTCTTCTCCTTAACCCGTCAGGCGGTGCGTCTGGGCTATCTGTCGCCGATGCGCATCATCCACACCTCGGAAATGGAGTCCGGGCAGATCTATATCCCGTTTATTAACTGGCTGCTGTATGTCTCGGTAGTGATCGTCATCGTCAGCTTCGAGCACTCCTCTAACCTGGCGGCGGCGTACGGTATCGCGGTAACGGGCACCATGGTGCTGACCTCCATCCTTTCGGCAACGGTGGCGCGCAAAAACTGGCACTGGAATAAGCTGTTCGTTGGGCTGATGCTGGTGGCCTTCCTGTGCATTGATGTTCCGCTGTTCTCGGCGAACCTCGATAAGATTGTCTCCGGCGGCTGGCTGCCGTTATCCCTGGGTCTGGTGATGTTTACGGTGATGACCACCTGGAAGAGCGAGCGCTTCCGCCTGCTGCGTCGGATGCACGAGCACGGCAACTCGCTGGAAGCGATGATCTCTTCACTGGAGAAATCGCCGCCGGTACGCGTCCCGGGTACCGCGGTGTATATGTCCCGCGCCCTGAACGTGATCCCGTTTGCCCTGCTGCATAACCTGAAGCACAACAAGGTGCTGCATGAGCGAGTGATCCTCCTGACCCTGCGCACCGAGGACGCGCCTTACGTGCATAACGTTCGCCGGGTGCAGATTGAGCAGCTGTCGCCCTCGTTCTGGCGGGTGGTGGCCAGCTACGGCTGGCGGGAAACGCCAAATGTCGAAGAGGTGTTCCATCGCTGTGGCCTGGAAGGACTCAGCTGCCGGATGATGGAGACCTCGTTCTTTATGTCCCATGAGTCGTTGATTATCGGCAAACGGCCGTGGTATCTGCGTCTGCGCGGCAAGCTTTATCTGCTGTTGCAGCGTAACGCCCTGCGCGCGCCGGATCAGTTTGAAATCCCGCCAAACCGGGTTATCGAGCTCGGTACTCAGGTCGAAATCTGATGTCAAAAAAGCCCTTCCGTTGCGAAGGGCTTTTTGTTTCTCACTCCGTTTGTCATGTCCTGTCGCTGTCTCGCGAAACGTTTCGATAGCGATCACATTTCTCTCTTCTGGTGATGGTTTTCTGCTCACGCATTGATAATAATTATTTTAGCGAAACGTTTCGCTAGTGGAGCAAAAGAGAAAAAATGAAAAAAGGCACCGTACTTAACGCTGATATTTCCGCGGTTATCTCCCGCCTGGGCCACACCGATACGCTGGTGGTCTGCGATGCCGGATTACCGGTCCCCCGCAGCAGCGCGCGCATCGATATGGCGTTGACCCAGGGCGTACCTTCATTTATGCAGGTTCTGGAAGTGGTGACGACGGAAATGCAGGTTGAAGCGGCTGTCATCGCGGAGGAAATTAAGACGCATAATCCGCAGCTCCACGCGACGTTGCTCAACCATCTTGAGCAGCTGCAGCAGCACCAGGGAAACACCATTGAAATTCGTTACACCAGTCATGAGCAGTTCAAAAAACAAACCGCAGACAGTCAGGCGGTAATTCGCAGCGGGGAGTGTTCC
The DNA here is from genome assembly GCF_048822415.1 of Klebsiella sp. C360. Lineage (NCBI taxonomy): Bacteria > Pseudomonadati > Pseudomonadota > Gammaproteobacteria > Enterobacterales > Enterobacteriaceae > Klebsiella > Klebsiella sp. C360. Next base: position 7,711 of record NZ_JBMEZZ010000016.1, on the reverse strand, counting down.
CCGTTTGCGAATATCATTCTCTGTGCCGGCGTCACCTTCTGAGATCGCCGTCATGGAAGCCTTATTGCAACTGAAAGGGATCGATAAAGCGTTCCCTGGCGTCAAGGCGCTCTCCGGCGCCTCGTTGAATGTCTACCCTGGCCGGGTGATGGCGCTGGTGGGTGAGAACGGCGCCGGTAAATCCACCATGATGAAAGTGCTGACCGGGATCTATACCCGTGACGCTGGCGCTTTATTGTGGTTGGGCAAAGAGACCACCTTTAGCGGCCCAAAATCTTCCCAGGAAGCCGGGATCGGCATTATCCATCAGGAGCTGAACCTGATCCCGCAGTTGACGATCGCCGAGAACATCTTCCTCGGCCGCGAATTCGTTAACCGCTTTGGCAAAATCGACTGGAAGCGGATGTATGCCGAAGCCGACAAGCTGCTGGCGAAGCTGAATCTCCGTTTTACCAGCCAGAAGCTGGTAGGCGATCTGTCGATTGGCGATCAGCAAATGGTGGAGATCGCCAAAGTGCTGAGCTTCGAGTCGAAGGTCATCATTATGGATGAACCGACCGACGCGCTGACCGATACCGAAACCGAATCGCTGTTCCGTGTGATCCGCGAACTGAAATCGCAGGGGCGCGGCATCGTCTACATCTCCCACCGCATGAAAGAGATCTTCGAGATTTGCGACGACGTGACCGTGTTCCGCGACGGGCAGTTTATTGCCGAACGCGAGGTCTCCTCGCTGGATGAAGACCGTCTGATTGAAATGATGGTTGGCCGGAAGCTGGAAGATCAGTATCCGCATCTGGCTAAGGCGCCGGGCGCGGTGCGCCTGAAAGTCGATAATCTCTGCGGCCCGGGCGTGGAAAACGTGACCTTTACCCTGCGCCAGGGGGAAATCCTCGGCGTCGCCGGGCTGATGGGCGCCGGGCGGACCGAGCTGATGAAAGTGTTGTATGGCGCGCTGCCGCGCAGCAGCGGCTCCGTGACGCTCGACGGTCACGAAGTGGTGACCCGTTCGCCGCAGGATGGTCTGGCGAACGGCATTGTCTATATCTCCGAAGACCGTAAGCGTGACGGCTTAGTGCTCGGGATGTCGGTAAAAGAAAACATGTCCCTGACCGCCCTGCGCTACTTCAGCCGGACGGGGGGGAGTCTCAAGCATAAAGATGAACAGCAGGCGGTCAGTGATTTCATCCGGCTGTTTAACGTGAAAACGCCGTCCATGGAGCAGGCGATCGGCCTGCTCTCCGGCGGCAACCAGCAAAAGGTCGCCATCGCCCGCGGGCTGATGACCCGGCCGAAGGTCCTGATCCTCGATGAGCCGACCCGTGGCGTCGACGTTGGGGCGAAGAAAGAGATCTACCAGCTTATCAATCAGTTCAAAGCCGATGGCCTGAGCATCATTCTGGTCTCCTCCGAGATGCCGGAAGTGTTGGGCATGAGCGATCGCATCATAGTGATGCATGAAGGGCATCTCGGCGGTGAATTCACACGCGAGCAGGCCACCCAGGAAGTATTGATGGCTGCCGCTGTGGGCAAGCTTAACCGTGTGAATCAGGAGTAAGAAAGATGACAACCCAGGCTGTTTCTGGTCGCCGTTATTTCACGAAAGCGTGGCTGATGGAGCAAAAATCGCTGATTGCCCTGCTGGTGCTGATCGCGGTGGTATCGACCATGAGCCCCAACTTTTTTACCGTCAATAACCTGTTCAATATTCTGCAGCAGACCTCCGTTAACGCCATTATGGCGGTAGGGATGACGCTGGTCATACTGACCTCGGGGATCGACCTGTCCGTCGGTTCCCTGCTGGCGCTCACCGGCGCGGTGGCGGCGTCGATCGTTGGCATTGAAGTGAATGCGCTGGTGGCGGTCGCTGCTGCCCTCGCATTAGGTGCGGCGATCGGCGCAGTCACCGGGGTGATTGTGGCGAAAGGCCGCGTGCAGGCTTTCATCGCCACCCTGGTGATGATGCTGCTGCTGCGCGGTGTGACCATGGTGTACACCAACGGCAGCCCGATCAATACCGGCTTTAGCGATAATGCCGATCTGTTCGGCTGGTTTGGTATCGGGCGTCCGCTGGGGATCCCGACGCCGGTATGGATCATGGCGATTGTCTTCCTGGCGGCCTGGTACATGCTGCACCATACTCGCCTGGGTCGTTATATCTACGCCCTTGGCGGTAATGAGGCGGCGACGCGCCTGTCCGGGATTAGCGTCAATAAAGTCAAAATTATCGTCTACGCGTTGTGCGGGATGCTGGCGTCGCTGGCCGGGATTATCGAAGTGGCGCGCCTCTCCTCCGCGCAGCCGACGGCCGGGACAGGCTATGAGCTGGACGCCATTGCGGCAGTCGTGCTCGGCGGCACCAGCCTGGCTGGCGGCAAAGGACGCATTGTCGGCACGCTGATTGGCGCGCTGATCCTTGGCTTCCTGAATAATGGTTTGAACCTTTTAGGCGTTTCTTCCTATTACCAGATGATCGTTAAAGCGGTGGTGATTTTGCTGGCGGTACTGGTAGATAACAAAAAGCAGTAACTGAGAACTCTACAGGACATCTTAACTATGAATATGAAAAAACTGGCGACCCTGGTCTCTGCTGTTGCGCTAAGTGCGACCGTTAGCGCGAACGCGATGGCCAAAGACACCATCGCTCTGGTTATCTCTACTCTCAACAATCCCTTCTTCGTGTCGCTGAAAGACGGCGCGCAAAAAGAAGCTGACAAACTGGGCTACAACCTGGTGGTGCTCGATTCCCAGAACAACCCGGCGAAAGAGCTGGCTAACGTTCAGGATTTAACGGTGCGCGGCGCGAAGCTGTTGCTGATCAACCCAACCGACTCTGATGCCGTCGGCAATGCCGTGAAGATGGCGAACCAGGCGAAAATCCCGGTCATCACCCTCGACCGTCAGGCGACAAAAGGCGATGTCGTGAGCCACATCGCCTCTGACAACGTGCAGGGCGGAAAAATGGCGGGCGATTACATTGCGAAAAAGCTGGGTGAAAGTGCGAAAGTCATTGAGCTGCAGGGCATTGCCGGGACTTCCGCGGCGCGCGAGCGCGGTGAAGGCTTCAAACAGGCCGTGGCGGCGCACAAGTTCAACGTTCTGGCCAGCCAGCCGGCCGATTTCGACCGTACCAAAGGGCTGAACGTGATGCAGAACCTGCTGACCGCCCATCCTGACGTCCAGGCGGTGTTCGCGCAGAATGATGAAATGGCGCTCGGCGCTCTGCGCGCGCTGCAGACCGCAGGCAAGTCCGATGTGATGGTGGTTGGATTTGACGGCACTCCGGATGGCGAAAAAGCAGTAAACAGTGGCAAACTGGCGGCGACCGTCGCACAGTTGCCGGAGCAGATCGGCGCGAAAGGCGTTGAGACTGCTGATAAGGTACTGAAGGGCGAAAAAGTGGAAGCTAACTACCCGGTTGAGCTGAAGCTGGTCGTTAAGCAGTAATATGCGATTCGGACTGGCAACGGTCCGAGGGACAATATAAAAAAAGAAAAGCAGGGCATGCGCCACCGGATCCCGGTGGCGCGCTTTCCCGGGAACAGAAACGATGAAAACTGCAGGCAAACTTGTCGTCCTTGGCAGCATCAATGCCGATCACATTCTCAACCTTGACGCTTTCCCGACGCCGGGTGAAACCGTCACCGGCAACCACTACCAGCTGGCGTTCGGTGGTAAAGGGGCCAACCAGGCGGTGGCCGCCGGGCGCAGCGGGGCGGATATCGCGTTTATCGCCTGCACCGGCGATGACGACATCGGTGAACGCATCCGTCGCCAGCTGGCGAGCGATAAAATCGATGTGGCGCCTGTGCGCGCGGTCGCCGGGGAAGCAACCGGCGTGGCGTTAATCTTCGTTAACGCCGAAGGTGAGAATGTCATCGGTATTCATGCCGGCGCCAATGCGGCCTTATCCGTCGCTCAGGTAGAGGCGGAAAAAGAGCGGATCGCCAGCGCGCAGGCGTTGTTGATGCAGCTCGAGTCGCCGCTGGAGAGCGTGCTGGCGGCGGCGAAAATCGCCCATCACCATCAGACCACCGTGGTGCTTAATCCCGCGCCAGCGCGTGAACTGTCCGATGAACTGCTGGCGCTGGTGGATATCATTACCCCCAACGAAACCGAAGCGGAAAAGCTGACGGGGATTCGCGTTGAGAGTGACGAGGATGCGGCAAAAGCCGCCGACGTGCTGCATGCCAAAGGCATTGGTACGGTAATGATCACCCTCGGCAGTCGCGGCGTCTGGCTCAGTGCCGAAGGCGAAAGCCGCCGGATCCCAGGGTTTCGCGTGCAGGCTATTGATACTATCGCGGCCGGCGACACTTTCAACGGCGCGCTGGTGACCGCGCTGCTGGAAGGGACCGCCCTGCCGGAGGCGATCCGCTTTGCGCATGCCGCGGCGGCGATTGCCGTGACTCGCAAAGGCGCGCAGCCTTCCGTGCCGTGGCGCACAGAGATTGATGAATTTTTAGCGCAACAGGGGTAATGCTTGGCTACGATGAAAGATGTGGCCCGCGTCGCGGGCGTTTCCACATCGACGGTGTCACACGTCATCAATAAGGACCGCTTTGTCAGCGAGGCGATTACCGCCAAAGTCGACGCCGCGATCAAAAGCCTCAACTACGCCCCCTCAGCGCTGGCGCGTAGCCTCAAGCTTAATCAAACCCGCACCATCGGCATGCTGATCACCGCCAGTACCAATCCGTTTTATTCCGAGCTGGTGCGGGGCGTGGAGCGCAGCTGCTTTGAGCGGGGTTATAGTCTCGTACTCTGTAATACGGAAGGTGATGAGCAGCGAATGAATCGTAATCTGGAGACGTTAATGCAAAAACGCGTCGATGGATTACTGCTGCTGTGCACTGAGACCCACCAACCCTCCCCGGAAATTATGCAGCGCTATCCGTCGGTTCCGACGGTCATGATGGACTGGGCCCCGTTTGATGGCGATAGCGATCTGATTCAGGATAACTCGCTGCTCGGTGGCGATATGGCGACCCAGTATCTGATCGATCAAGGGTATTCACACATTGCCTGCATTGCCGGCCCGCTGGATAAAACCCCGGCGCGTCTGCGCCTTGAAGGTTACCATGCCGCGATGGCGCGCTGCGGTCTGCCCGTAGCCGAGGGATACGTGGTGACCAGTGATTTTGAGTTTGGCGGCGGATTTAGCGCGATGCAGCAGCTGCTGGTGTTGCCGCAGCGGCCGCAGGCGGTGTTTGTCGGTAACGATGCCATGGCGGTTGGCGCTTATCAGGCGTTATACCAGGCGGGGTTGCAGATCCCGCAGGATATGGCGCTGGTGGGTTACGATGATATTGAACTGGCTCGCTATATGACGCCGCCGTTAACCACCATTCACCAGCCGAAAGATGAGCTGGGGGAACTGGCCATCGACGTGCTGATCCATCGCATGGCCGACCCGCAGCAAAAACAGCAGCGCGTACAGTTAACCCCGGAGCTGGTGGTCCGCGGTTCCGCTTAGCGTTTGTGCCGCTCGCTAATCAGGTTGCGGCCATCCTTCGCTCTCAACAGCATAAACATCAGCGCCGACACGATGGTTATCACGCCCATGGTAATAAAGGTGTAGTGAAACTGCTCTACGGTGCTGGCGCTGTCAAAACCTTCATAGAAGCGCAGCACCGCAGCGCTGATGGCCACTCCGAGACTGATGGAAAGCTGCTGGGTGACTGCCAGCAGGCTATTGCCGCTGCTGGCATTGTCATCCGTCAGATCGGCCAGGGTAATGGTATTCATGGCGGTAAACTGCGTGGACATCGCCATCCCCAGCACGAACAGCGGCAGAAGCAGCATCCACAGCGGCATTTCTGGCGACTGCAGCGAGAACTGGGCAATCATAAGGCCAATAAACACGGTGATCCCCACCAGGGTCTTACGATAGCCAAACCAGCGCAGCACCTGGGTAACGGTAGATTTCGCAATAATCGAGCCGATAGCGGTGGGGGCGATCATACAGCCGGCGATAATGGCCGGATAGCCAAAGCCAACCTGCAGCATGAGCGGCATCAGAAAAGGTACGCAGCCGGTACCCAACCGCGTGGCAAGGTTGCCGGCAATACCGACCGAGAACGTATGGGTCTTAAATAAAGAGAGCGAGATCAGCGGCGCAGGATGGCGGCGCGCGTGACGGACATAGGCCAGGAGCAGTATCAGACTGACGGCGATCACCGCCAGCGCCAGCCATGTCGCCACGATTTTTTCGCCAAACAGTTCAATACCGCTGGAAAATAACACCAGGCTTAAGCCAAATAACAGAAAACCGGTTATATCGAAGCGTCGGCGCGGCGTTGTGAAATTTGGCATATATTTACGGGCATACAGAATGCCGATCACGCCGATGGGAATGTTTATCAGGAAAATCCAATGCCAGCTGGCCCAGGTCACAAATACCCCGCCGAGAACCGGGCCCAGAATCGGTCCTACCAGTCCCGGCATGGTGACAAAGTTCAGTACCGGCAGCAGTTCGCTGCGCGGATAGGCGCGCAGGAGGGCTAGCCTCGCCACCGGCATCATCATCGCCCCGCCGACCCCCTGAATAACGCGAAAAATGACCAGCTCCGTTAATGAACTCGAGAGCGCGCAGGCGAGGGAGCCGAGAGTAAACAGGCTAACGGCGATGATAAAGACCCGGCGCGTGCCGAAGCGATCGGCCAGCCAGCCGCTGACCGGGATCAACATCGCCACCGTCAGCGTATAGCTGATGATGGCCGACTGCATCGCTAAGGGAGAACGATTAAGACTGTGGGCGATAGCCGGGAGGGCGGTGTTAAGAATGGTGGCATCCAGCGCCTGCATAAAGAAGGCCATCGCCGCGATCCACGGCAGGCCAGCCATGCTGCGCCCTTTTTTTCCGCTCATGCCAAATCCTTGTTATTGATTTACGTGGTGTGGGGCGTTCAGCAGCGCCTGGCAGGCGAGCAAGGCACCTGGCGCATCGCTATTGAGAATGGCATCGACGATCGCCTGGTGGAGATCGAGCTTCACGACTTCATTTTGCGTAATCGACGTGAAGTAGGTGTGGTAGACGGAATGAAATAAAGAAGCGAATGAGCTGAGGAAAGGATTGCCGCTCATTTCATAGATATGTTCATGCCAGGCCATATCGACGTCTATCCAGCGATCGCGCTGAAAATGACGTTTCAGGGCAATCATCTCTTCCATTAGGGTATTGAGTTGCGCTTTCTGCTCTGCGGTGCCGTGGGCGGCGGCGAGGAAACAGGCCTGTGGCTCCAGGCTGCTGCGCATGACGAGAAAGTGGCTCACCACCTCTTCGAAGTTATCTTCCGTGAGCCACCAGGAGAGCAGTTCCTTATCCAGGAAGTTCCAGCTGCTGCGCGGCATTACCCGGGTGCCAATGCGAGGGCGGGGCAGCAGCATGCCTTTTGCAGTCAGCGTCTTCACCGCTTCGCGGACGGCGGTACGACTCACGCCGAACTGCTCCCCTAACTCCATTTCGCCGGGAAGAATGCTTTCCGGCTGATATTCGCCAGTCAGTATTTTTTGGGCGAGCTTCTCGGCCAGTACCCAGGAGATGTTCTTTTGTGCCGCCAGTTGCTGTGCGCTTAAAGACATAAATGCCGTTCCTTTCTTTTCTCTACACTAACAGTATGCCACCAGGCGCCCCGTTTCGTCGGTTAAAACAGCAAAACGGCGGTTTTTTGCGACATTCCTCGCCGCATTGTTGAAAAAAGAGACGGTT
>NZ_JBMEZZ010000015.1:0-104526 GCF_048822415.1 Klebsiella sp. C360 | reverse complement strand
ACCGTAGGTTTTAGCCAGAACGGTAGTGATGGCAGCAGTCAGGGTAGTTTTACCATGGTCAACGTGGCCGATAGTACCAACGTTGACGTGCGGTTTTGTACGTTCAAATTTTTCTTTAGACACGGCTATATTCCTTACTATAGTGCTCTCCCCTTCGGAGAGAGCACGGGACTTAGGTTTTAATCCTGTGGATTATTTACCACGGGCTTCAATAACGGCCTGAGCAACGTTGTTCGGCGCATCATCATACTTCAGGAATTCCATGGTGTATGATGCACGACCTTTGGTCAGAGAACGCAGCTGAGTTGCATAACCGAACATTTCGGACAGCGGTACTTCAGCGTGGATCTTAACGCCGGTTACTTCGGATTCCTGACCGCGCAGCATACCGCGACGACGGCTCAAGTCACCGATAACGTCACCAGTGTTCTCTTCCGGAGTTTCTACTTCAACCTTCATGATCGGCTCAAGCAGAACTGGTTTTGCTTTCTTAAAGCCTTCTTTAAAGGCAATAGACGCAGCCAGTTTAAACGCCAGCTCAGAGGAGTCAACGTCGTGGTAAGAACCGAAGTGCAGACGGATACCCATATCAACTACCGGGTAACCTGCCAGCGGACCAGCTTTCAGCTGTTCCTGGATGCCTTTATCAACGGCCGGGATGTATTCGCCAGGAATTACACCACCTTTGATGTCGTTGATGAACTCGTAACCTTTCGGGTTAGAGCCCGGCTCCAGCGGGTACATGTCGATCACAACGTGACCGTACTGACCACGACCACCAGACTGCTTGGCGTGTTTACCTTCGATATCGGTAACTTTCGCGCGAATTGCTTCACGGTAAGCAACCTGAGGTTTACCGACGTTCGCTTCAACGTTGAATTCACGCTTCATACGGTCAACGATGATGTCGAGGTGCAGCTCACCCATACCGGCGATAATGGTCTGGTTAGACTCTTCGTCAGTCCATACGCGGAAAGACGGGTCTTCTTTAGCCAGACGACCCAGAGCCAGACCCATTTTTTCCTGGTCAGCTTTGGTTTTCGGCTCAACGGCGATGGAGATTACCGGCTCAGGGAATTCCATACGCTCCAGAATGATCGGCGCATCCGGGTCACACAGGGTGTCACCAGTAGTTACGTCTTTCAGACCGATTGCAGCAGCGATGTCGCCCGCGCGAACTTCTTTGATCTCTTCACGTTTGTTAGCGTGCATCTGTACGATACGACCGAAACGCTCACGTGCAGCTTTCACGGAGTTCAGTACGGTATCACCAGAGTTAACCACACCGGAGTACACGCGGAAGAAGGTCAGGTTGCCCACGAACGGGTCGGTAGCGATTTTGAACGCCAGTGCAGAGAACGGCTCGTCGTCGCTTGCGTGACGCTCAGCCGGAGTATCTTTACCGTCGTCCAGGATGCCGTTGATCGCCGGAACGTCAACCGGGGATGGCAGGTAGTCAACTACCGCATCCAGCATCGCCTGAACACCTTTGTTCTTGAACGCAGAACCACAGGTTACCAGGATGATTTCGTTGTTCAGAACGCGCTGACGCAGAGCTTTTTTGATCTCTTCTTCAGTCAGTTCTTCACCACCCAGGTATTTTTCCATCAGCTCTTCAGAAGCTTCAGCTGCGGACTCGATCAGGTTCTGGTGCCATTCGTCAGCCAGGTCCTGCATGTCAGCCGGGATATCTTCGTATTCGAAGGTTACGCCCTGGTCTGCATCGTTCCAGTTGATGGCTTTCATTTTCACCAGGTCAACAACGCCGGTGAAACCTTCTTCAGCACCAATTGCCAGCTGCAGCGGAACCGGGTTCGCGCCCAGACGGGTTTTGATCTGACCAACAACTTTCAGGAAGTTAGCGCCCATGCGGTCCATTTTGTTAACGAACGCGATGCGCGGAACTTTATATTTGTTTGCCTGACGCCATACGGTTTCAGACTGCGGCTGAACACCACCAACTGCGCAGTAAACCATTACCGCACCATCAAGAACACGCATGGAACGTTCTACTTCGATAGTGAAGTCAACGTGCCCCGGGGTGTCGATGATGTTTACACGGTGCGGTTCATACTGCTTAGCCATACCAGACCAGAATGCAGTAGTCGCAGCGGAAGTGATGGTGATACCACGTTCCTGCTCCTGCTCCATCCAGTCCATGGTAGCGGCGCCGTCATGAACTTCACCGATTTTGTGGTTTACACCGGTGTAGAACAGAATACGTTCGGTAGTAGTGGTTTTACCGGCGTCGATGTGCGCACTGATACCGATGTTACGGTAGCGTGCGATGGGTGTTGTACGAGCCATTTGATTCCTCGTTTATTTCTTTAGGCGTTCAGTTAAGTTATCCAGAGCGGGCGACTCATCTGAAGCGCCCGCCTGGTGACTATGACTCCGAAGGGATTACCAACGGTAGTGAGCGAACGCCTTGTTGGCTTCGGCCATACGGTGAACGTCTTCACGTTTCTTAACTGCAGTACCTTTGTTGTCTGCAGCATCAGTGAGTTCGTTCGCCAGGCGCAGAGCCATGGATTTATCACCGCGTTTACGAGCAGCTTCAACGATCCAACGCATTGCCAGGGCATTACGACGGACCGGACGAACTTCAACTGGAACCTGATAAGTAGAACCACCTACGCGGCGGGACTTAACTTCGACAGTCGGGCGCACGTTTTCGAGCGCAACTTCGAAGGCTTCCAGTTCAGATTTACCAGAACGCTGAGCCAGGGTCTCCAGCGCGCTGTATACGATAGTTTCTGCAGTAGATTTTTTACCATCTACCATCAGGATATTGACAAATTTAGCCAGCAGTTCTGATCCGAACTTCGGATCCGGCAGAATTTTACGCTGACCAATGACGCGACGACGTGGCATGGAAATACTCCGTTGTTAATTCAGGATTGTCCAAAACTCTAAGAGTTTAGTATGACATTAAGATAAATCAGTTTGGCCTTACTTAACGGAGAACCATTAAGCCTTAGGACGCTTCACGCCGTACTTGGAGCGAGCCTGCTTACGGTCTTTAACGCCGGAGCAGTCAAGCGCACCACGAACGGTGTGGTAACGAACACCCGGAAGGTCTTTAACACGACCGCCACGGATCAGGATCACGGAGTGCTCCTGCAGGTTGTGACCTTCACCACCGATGTAGGAGGTGACTTCGAAACCGTTAGTCAGACGCACACGGCAAACTTTACGCAGTGCGGAGTTCGGTTTCTTAGGAGTGGTGGTATATACGCGAGTACATACGCCACGTTTCTGCGGGCAGGCTTCCAGCGCTGGCACGTTGCTCTTTGCAACTTTGCGCGCGCGTGGTTTGCGTACCAGCTGGTTAATTGTTGCCATTAAATAGCTCCTGGTTTTAGCTTTTGCTTCGTAAACACGTAATAAATCGCCTCATATATTATGAGGACGCAGAATTTTAGGGCGGTGCCGAAAAGGTGTCAAGAAATATACAACGATCCCGCCATCACCAGGCCAACTGACCGGCATGTTTGACTGTGAGTCTGACGAAATCAGTATAGCTAACCCTGCCGACACTGTCCGCAATTTGACCAGTTAGCCCGCGGGCGTCAACGTCGTCTTGCAGCACGTAAAGGGTTATGGGGGCGGATTGCAGGATCTCAAGGAAGCGACCGCCGGCGATAGCCGCCGCGACGCCATCAGACAGCAGTAACAGATCGTCACCCTGCTCCATCAAGCGAAGCATTGCTGCGATATCGGCATGCCAGGGAGAAACACTGAGCGTATGGAGCATGGGGGCCTCAGAAACGCAAAATCACATCAAATTCATGCAGACGGGCGCGCAGGGCATCCGGCGCCAGGCATTCGACATCCACCACCCACGGGGTCGCGGGGTCCAGGCCGCGCTCTCGCGCCGACTCGGCGCACAGCCAGCACTGGTCGATATCATATAGCGACAGCAGTTTAAAAGTGGCGATGTAATCGCGGGCCAGCACAGCGCCAGGCCGCTGGGCGGGCAACAGCTGAAACACGCCGTCGCCCACGAAAAATACGCCAATCTCGTCGGTGAGGGCAGAGGTGGCTAATAAGGCGTCGAGGCCTTCCCTGCCGGCGGCGCTGCCGTGCGGCGCGGAGGAAAAAACGAAAGCCACACGTTTCATCAAAACTGTACCATCCGATCGCAAGTAAGCGCCGCTTCCGCCAGCGCGCCAAGTCCGCTCAACGTAAAACCCGGCTGCAGATTATGGCCAGGCAGAGCGAGCTGTTGCGCTTCGCGCTCGTCCGTTACGCCACGACGCAGGGCGGCCGCCACGCAGATATGCAGCGCGACGCCGTGCTCATCGTGGAGGGATTGCCACCCGCGCACCAGATCGAACTCATCGCTGGCGGGCGCCGTCAGCTGGTTAGCGTTAAGCACGCCTTCGCGATAGAAAAAAACGCACGCCAGCTCATGGCCTTCCTGCAGCACGGCCTGAGCAAATTGCCAGGCGCTGCTCGCCTGCTGCGTGCCATAGGCAGGGCCGGTCACCGTGAGGGCAAAACGCATTACTTATCCAGCCCCTGGAAATCGCCGCTTTTGAACTGGCGAATATAGAGGTAGACGGTGTGCTTGGAGATGTTCAGACGATCGGCCACCTGGTTAATGGCGTCTTTAATATCGAAGATCCCTTTCTCGTAGAGATTCAGCACGATTTGACGGTTTTTAGCATTGTTGGACACGCTGCGATCGGCATTCACCTCTTCGATGGTGAATTCCAGAGTCTGGGCGACCAGATCGTCAACCGAGGAAGCAAAGTTCACCGGCGAGTTAACCTCGGGCGTTTCTGGCGGAATAAAGGTGCTCATGATCTGGGAAAACGGCACATCCAGATTCATATTGATGCACAGCAGACCAATCACCCGGTGATCGCGGTTGCGGATGGCAATCGTCACCGACTTCATCAGGACGCCGCTTTTGGCGCGGGTAAAGTAGCATTTGGAAACGCTGCTATCGGCGCCCGTCATATCGTGCAGCATGCGCAGCGCAAGATCGGTAATCGGTGAACCGATTTGGCGGCCGGTATGTTCACCATTGGCGATACGGATGGCAGAGCATTTCAGATCCTGCAAAGAATGCAGCACGATTTCACAGTGCGAACCGATGAGCATCGCCAACCCGTCCACCACCGCTTCATAAGATTTAAGAATATCGAAATCGGTCTGGTCAAAGGGACGTTGATCCAGCAGGTCAAGCTCGCTGGTTTCGTTGGTTAAAAGCGACCTGGACATGAAAAAAAGCACTCCTTTTCAGGAGCCTGTCGTTATTGTCAGGGCAGGCTCATCATCATTATTAAGCTATCTAAAGTAATACAGCGCCTGAGGATCTTTCCAGTTTTAATTATATCTGCGCTCAATAAAAAAGCCGCCGTCTCTGACGAGACGGCGGCCTGAACCCGATTACTTCTTAGCGTCAGCTTTCGCGTCCGCGGCTTTCGCATCGCCAGCGGCTTCCGGCTGAGCATCTGCCTTCGGCGCCGGTTTGATATCCAGCAGCTCTACATCAAAGACCAGCGTAGAGTTGGCCGGGATGCCCGGGACGCCGGTTTTGCCGTAGGCCAGATCTGGCGGAATGACCAGCTTGATTTTGCCGCCTTTCTTGATGTTCTTCAGGCCTTCAGTCCAGCCCGGGATCACCCCGTCGAGACGGAAAGAGAGCGGCTCGCCGCGGGTATAAGAGTTATCAAACTCTTTGCCGTCGATCAGCGTACCTTTGTAGTTAACCACCACGGTGTCGCTGTCTTTCGGCGCATCGCCAGTGCCTTCTTTCTCGACTTTATACAGCAGGCCAGTTTTCGACGTTTTCACGCCCTTCTCTTTGGCAAAGCTGTCACGGAAAGCTTTACCTTTGGTTTCGTTCTCAGTGGCGTCTTTTTCCATTTTCTGCTGAGCCGCGGTCTTCACGCGCGTTTCAAAGGCCTGCAGAGTCTGTTCGATCTCCTGGTCGGACAGTTTGCTCTTATCGGCAAACGCGTCCTGTACGCCGGCGATCAGCTGGGCTTTATCCAGCTTAATGCCGAGTTTTTCTTGTTCTTTCAGGGAGTTTTCCATGTAACGCCCCAGGGACGCGCCCAGCGCATAGGCCGATTTCTGATCGTCATTTTTAAATGCCGATTTACTCTCAGCCGCCGGGGCTGCTTTCGCCGCGGTATCTGCAGCAAAGGTCAGCGGTGCATTCAGGGCGACGGCCATTGTGGTCGCCAGCAGCGTTACTTTAAACAGTGATTTCATCCATTTCTCCAGGGCCGGGGCCTCTCACCCCAGGGTTATCGTAAAAAGCAAAAAACGTACTATAGAACGTCGCCGTTAAAATCTACATACGGACGTTCCTGAATATCGCCTCTTTTAGGACTATTTTTGTATGAATAAGTTTCCTGTAGGACGCAGCGATGCTGCGCGCCGGGGGAAACTTAAGTAGAATCCGCCCGCAGGATCAGACTAAAGAGGTTACCCATGCACGATAGCACATTAGAAACGCGCCTTGCGGAGCTGGAAAGCCGGCTGGCGTTTCAGGAAATCACCATCGAAGACCTCAATAAAACCGTGACCGCCCACGAGATTGAGATGGCGAAGATGCGCGAGCATATGCGTCTGATGATCGAGAAGCTGAAGGCGACCCAACCCTCCCATATCGCCTCCCAGGCCGAAGAGACGCCGCCGCCGCATTATTGAGGCGTAAAAAAAGCGGGTCTCCCCGCTTTTTTGTCGTCTTCGTGCCAAAGCGCGAAGATTAGTGGCAACCGCAGCCACCGTGGCCGCCGCAGCCGCCTTTACCATGGTCGTGGCCATGATCGTGGTCGTGACCGTGACCGCCGCAGCAGCCATCGTGACCATGATCGTGGTCGTGATCATGACCATGCGCGCCGTGCACGTGACCGTGCTCCAGCTCTTCAGCGGTCGCTTCGCGGATGGCGACAACTTCCACATTGAACTTCAGGTTCTGGCCTGCCAGCATGTGGTTGCCATCAACCACAACGTGGTCGTCTTCAACTTCAGTAATCTCTACTGGTACCGGACCCTGATCGGTTTCCGCCAGGAAGCGCATGCCAACCTGCAGTTCATCAACGCCCATGAAGACGTCTTTCGGTACACGCTGCACCAGGTTTTCGTCATACTGACCGTAAGCGTCGTTAGCGCCAACGGCTACGTCAAATTTGTCGCCCACTTCGTGGCCATCCAGCGCGTTTTCCAGGCCGGAAATCAGGGAGCCGTGACCGTGCAGGTAATCCAGCGGCGCGCTTACCGGAGACTCATCAACCAACACACCGTCTTCTGTACGTACCTGATAGGCCAGGCTGACCACCAGGTCTTTTGCTACTTTCATGATATCTCCTGAGATGGGAAGAATAGTGGCGCAGATTGTAGCGGAATTCTGCTGCCGTGTACCCTTTAGCTTAAAAAAAGCCGACGGATAACGCTAGTCGGGATGAAAAATGCCAATTACCTGCTCCTCTTTGCGTACATGCTCACGGGCCTCTTTATCCGCCTCACGCATCTGATGACCGCACTTAACGCATTCAACAACATCGACATTATTCTCACGCCACATCGCCAGTGAATCCTGCGCCTGGCACGCCGGACATTTCGCCCCGGCAATAAAACGTTTACGTACTGCCATATGATTTACCTTTATTCAAACTCGTCCCAGCCGTCCAGCTGCCGGCTCTCTTTCTGCATTTCGCGCTGAAAAATCTCTTCCAGTTCGCGCCGGGCTTCCCGCACGCGTGATATCTGTACCGTATCAGTATGCACCGGCATTAACTCACGCAGCATTCGCATATCGAGGCGTCGGAAGTGCAGCTGCGCGCGCTGGGCCTGGTGAGGATGCATCCCGAGGGTGATGAGCGCTTTACGCCCCAGCTCCAGCGCGCTGGAGAAAGTCTCACGGGAAAACTGCGTCACGCCGGCCTGCAGAAGCTCATGCGCCTCGACGCGCCCGCGAGCGCGCGCCAGGATGTGCAGATGTGGAAAGTGTTGTTGACACATCTCCACCAGCCGCATGGTATCTTCCGGCTCATTACAGGTAATGACGATCGACTGCGCCTCCTCCGCCCCCGCCGAGCGCAGCAGCTCCAGCTGGGTGGCGTCGCCAAAATAGACTTTATAGCCATAGTTGCGCATCAGATTCACCGCGCTGATGTCTCGCTCCAGCACCGTAATACGCATCTTATTGGCCATCAGCAGGCGACCGATGACCTGGCCGAAACGGCCAAAGCCAACAATAATCACCTGCGGTTTATCGTCCTCTACCCACGGCGCCTCATCGGTATCCTCCGCTGGATTCAGGCGTCGCGACAGTATCTTATCGATCCCTTTCATCAGCAGCGGCGTGGTCATCATCGACAAGGTGACGGCCACCAGCAGCAGCGCCATCTGGTCGTGCTGGAACAACCGCTGAGAAGCGGGCAGCGAAAAGAGGACAAACGCGAACTCGCCGCCCTGGCTTAATACGCCCGCAAACTGCATACGCTCGGAACTCCGCAGGCCATAGAGACGGGCCAGCAGATAGAGCACCAGCATTTTTACCGCCACCAGCACCGCCACGCTCACTGCCACCCACAGCAGATGGGTGTACAGCACGCCAAGGTTCAGCGCCATACCGACCGAGATAAAGAACAACCCAAGCAGCAGCCCCTTGAACGGATCGATGGCGATCTCCAGTTCATGGCGATACTCACTTTCCGCCAGCAGCACGCCGGCGATAAAAGTACCCAGCGCCATCGACAGCCCCAGCGCCTCCATAAACAGGGCTGATCCAAGGACCAGCAGCAGCGTGGCGGCAGTGAACACTTCCCTGACCCCGGAGCTGGCGATAAAGCGGAACACCGGCCGCAGTAAATAGCGTCCGCCAATCAGCATCCCGGCAAACGCCAGGACCTTCATGCCGACCGTTAGCCAGTTCACATGCTCATCCGCGGAACCCGCCAGCAGAGGCACCAGCGCCAGCGCCGGGATCACCGCCAGATCCTGAAACAGCAGGACCGAAAAGCCTAACTGCCCTGATTCGCTGCGGCTCATTCCCTTCTCGCGCATCAGCTGCAGTGCCATCGCGGTAGAGGACATCGCCAGGCCGATCCCGCCAACCACCGCCGCCTGCCATGAAAATCCTGTCGTCATCAACAGACCGCCGAGGATCGCCGCGCTGAGCATCACCTGCGCCGCGCCAACGCCGAAGATGGAGCTTCGCAGCCGCCATAGCTTGGCGGGATTGAGTTCCAGGCCGATGATAAACATCAGAAACACCACGCCGAGTTCAGAGAAATGGAGAATTTCATCCACATCGCTGATAAACCCGAGCCCCCACGGACCTATGGCGATCCCGGCCAGCAGATAGCCCAGCACCGCGCCAATTCCCAGTCTTGAAGCCAGAGGGACGGCGATAACGGCCGCGAACAAAAACAGCACCCCCGCCAGCAGCAAATCAAATCCCGCCATGGACACCTCCGGCGGCAAGGGGGTTGGCCAGCCAGTCCCGATAGGCCAGGGCGCGGCTGCGCAGCTCCTCTGGCTGTTGCCGCCGGGCCCAGTAGACGATAATGGGGCTCATCCAGTGCATACGGCACATGCCGGCGGTCAGTTCAAAAGGACGTAAAATATCGTTCATCGGATAGCGATTCGCATCGCGACGGTAGGCGCTCTCAGGTTCGCCGGTGGTGATCACGCTGCGCCAGTACTTTCCCGCCAGTTCGTTCCCTCCGGCGCCGCTGGCGAAGCCGCGGCTTAAGACACGATCCAGCCACTCCTTGAGCAGCGCCGGACAGCTCCAGGTATATAAAGGATGCTGGAAAACGATCACCTCATGCTGGCGCAGCAGGTCCTGTTCGTGAGCAATATCGATAAAAAAATCCGGATAGTGCGCGTAGAGATCGTGCACGGTGACGTTTGGCAACTGTAAGGCCGGTTGTAATAAAACCCGGTTGGCCACGGAATCCTGAGATTCTGGGTGGGCATACAGCAGCAACACTTTCGCTGTCTGAGACATCATTCCCCTCCCGTAGGTCTTCTGGCGGCCTGCACAGCCCTGGCGTTTTGACACAGCCAGAATGACTTTGTGTATCGTCTTCGTTTTGGGCTACCATGGCGGCCCGGTGAAGCGATTCGCTTCCACACTACATTATCATAATGACAAATTAACATAGTCTGAACATACGGCGCCTTATGATTGTTTTCTCCTCGTTACAAATTCGTCGCGGCGTACGCGTCCTGCTGGACAACGCCACCGCTACCATCAACCCTGGCCAGAAGGTCGGTCTGGTGGGGAAAAACGGCTGCGGGAAATCGACGCTGCTATCGCTTTTGAAAAACGAGATAAGCGCTGACGGCGGCAGTATGACCTTTCCCGGCAACTGGCAGCTGGCCTGGGTGAATCAGGAAACCCCGGCCCTGCCGCAGCCGGCAATCGATTATGTCATTGACGGCGATCGCGAATATCGCCAGCTGGAAGCCGCGCTCCAGCAGGCTAACGAGCGCAACGACGGCCATGCCATCGCCACCGTCCACGGCAAGCTGGACGCCATCGACGCCTGGACCATCCGCTCCCGCGCCGCCAGCCTGCTGCACGGCCTGGGTTTCAGCAATGAACAGCTCGAGCGGCCGGTCAGCGATTTTTCCGGCGGCTGGCGTATGCGTCTTAACCTCGCGCAAGCGCTGATCTGCCGCTCCGATCTGCTGCTGCTCGATGAACCGACTAACCACCTCGACCTTGATGCGGTGATCTGGCTGGAGAAGTGGCTGAAGGGCTACACGGGGACGCTGATCCTGATCTCCCACGATCGCGATTTCCTCGATCCTATCGTCGACAAAATTATCCATATCGAACAGCAGACGATGTTTGAGTACACCGGCAACTACAGCTCGTTTGAAGTGCAGCGCGCCACCCGGCTCGCTCAGCAGCAGGCGATGTACGAAAGCCAGCAGCAGCGTGTCGCGCATCTGCAAAGCTATATCGATCGCTTCCGCGCTAAAGCCACCAAAGCCAAGCAGGCGCAGAGCCGTATTAAAATGCTGGAGCGGATGGAACTCATCGCCCCGGCGCACGTGGATAACCCGTTCCACTTCAGCTTCCGCCAGCCGGAGAGCCTGCCAAACCCGCTGCTGAAGATGGAGAAAGTCAGCGCCGGCTATGGCGAGCGTATTATCCTCGACTCCATTAAGCTCAATCTGGTGCCGGGGTCGCGTATCGGCCTGCTGGGCCGCAACGGCGCAGGGAAATCGACGCTGATTAAGCTGCTGGCTGGCGAACTCCAGCCCGTGAGCGGCGAGATCGGCCTCGCCAAAGGCATCAAGCTCGGCTACTTCGCCCAGCATCAGCTGGAGTTCCTGCGCGCCGATGAGTCGCCGCTGCAGCACCTGGCGCGCCTGGCGCCGCAGGAGCTGGAGCAGAAGCTGCGTGATTATCTTGGCGGCTTTGGTTTCCAGGGGGATAAGGTCAGCGAAGAGACCCGCCGCTTCTCCGGTGGAGAAAAGGCGCGTCTGGTGCTGGCCCTGATCGTCTGGCAGCGCCCTAACCTGCTGCTGCTCGACGAACCGACCAACCATCTCGACCTCGATATGCGTCAGGCCTTAACCGAAGCGCTGATCGACTTTGAAGGGGCGCTGGTGGTCGTATCGCACGATCGCCACCTGATCCGCTCCACCACCGACGATCTGTACCTTGTCCACGATGGCAAAGTCGAACCGTTCGACGGCGATCTGGACGATTATCAGCAGTGGCTCAGCGACTCGCAAAAACAGGAGTCCCAGAGCGGCGACGCGCCAAAAGAGAGCGGCAACAGCGCGCAAGCGCGCAAAGACCAGAAGCGTCGGGAAGCGGAGCTGCGCAGCCAGACCCAACCGCTGCGCAAAGAGATCGCCCGTCTGGAGAAAGAGATGGACAAGCTCAACGCGCAGCTGGCCAGTGCGGAAGAGAAACTTGGCGACAGCGAACTCTACGACGCCTCGCGGAAAGCGGAACTGACTGAATGCCTGCAGCAGCAGGCCAGCGCGAAATCCGGGCTGGAAGAGTGCGAAATGGCCTGGCTGGAGGCTCAAGAGCAGCTGGAGCGCATGCTTCAGGAAGGCTAACGCCGCCTCATCATTCTGCCTGCGACGGCGCGGGCAGAATGGGTTTCTGCCATTCCCATGCTCAGGCCATCAATGACATCAATGGTTTGTTTTCGGTGTCACCGGGCGTCATTGGCCACAAGACCACATATTGGCTAACTCCCGCGCGCCCTGCGCGGTATAGTCATCATCACGTTTATTAATTATTCTGGTGCTATGGTTGAAATCATCCCCACAGACATGACGCCCCCCGAAAACGATTCGCGTGAGTTCCATCCCATGCGCGGCGTGGGCAATCGTCATCTGCAAACCATGCTGCCGCGGCTGATCCGCCGTAAATTGCGCTTTACCCCGCACTGGCAGCGCCTTGAGCTGCCGGACGGCGATTTTGTCGATCTCGCCTGGAGCGAAGACCCGCACCAGGCGCGCCACAAGCCGCGCCTGGTCGTCTTTCATGGTCTGGAAGGGAGTCTGCACAGCCCGTATGCCCATGGCCTGATCCACGCGGCGATGCAGCGCGGCTGGCTGGGCGTGGTCATGCACTTTCGCGGCTGCAGCGGCGAACCTAACCGCAATCACCGCATCTATCACTCCGGCGAAACGGAAGATGGCACCTGGTTTCTCCACTGGCTGCAGCGCGAGTTTGGCCCCGCGCCGACCGCCGCCGTCGGCTATTCGCTGGGCGGCAACATGCTGGGCTGCCTGCTGGCAGAAGAAGGCGACCGCTGCCCGCTGGATGCGGCGGTGATCGTTTCCGCGCCTTTCATGCTGGAAGCCTGCAGCTATCATATGGATAAGGGCTTCTCGCGAGTTTATCAGCGCTATCTGCTCAATCTGTTAAAAGCCAACGCCTCACGTAAGCTGAAAGCGTATCCTGGCTCGCTGCCCGTCGATTTACGCCAGCTCAAAGGGATGCGCCGCATCCGGGAATTTGACGATATGATCACCGCCAAAATCCATGGCTTCGCCGATGCGCTGGATTATTACCGGCAATGCAGCGCCATGCCGCGGCTCAGCGATATCACTAAGCCGACGCTCATCATCCATGCGAAAGACGACCCGTTTATGGACCACCACTCCATTCCCCCGCAGGAGCAACTGCCGGCGAACGTTGAGTATCAATTGACTGAACAAGGCGGCCACGTCGGCTTCGTCGGCGGCACCCTGCGTAAACCGGAGATGTGGCTGGAAAGACGTATTCCCGACTGGTTAAACCGCTGGCTGGAGGTTCCCGTATGATTATTCCCTGGCAGGATCTGGATCCCGAAACGCTGGATAACCTGATTGAAAGCTTTGTGTTACGCGAAGGCACCGATTATGGTGAACATGAACGTTCACTTGCCGATAAAGTCGCCGATGTAAAACAGCAGCTGAAACGCGGAGAGGCGGTCCTCGTGTGGTCGGAACTGCATGAGACGGTCAATATTATGCCGCGCGCCCTGTTTAACGGCTAAGGCGACGCCACTACATCGTTTAACCAGGGAGTTGTTATGTCTGCCAAACATCCGGTGATCGCCGTCACGGGCTCCAGCGGCGCGGGCACTACCACCACCAGCCTCGCCTTTCGCAAAATCTTCGCGCAGCTAAATCTGCACGCCGCGGAGGTGGAAGGCGACAGCTTTCATCGCTACACCCGCCCGGAAATGGACATGGCGATCCGCAAAGCGCGGGATCAGGGCAAACATATCAGCTACTTTGGGCCGGAGGCGAACGACTTCGGCCTGCTGGAGCAGACCTTTGTCGACTATGGCCGCCATGGCAAAGGCCAGTCGCGTAAATACCTGCACACCTATGACGAAGCCGTGCCGTGGAATCAGGTGCCGGGAACCTTCACCCCATGGCAGCCGCTGCCGGAGCCGACGGACGTGCTGTTCTATGAGGGGCTGCACGGCGGGGTTGTCACGCCGCAGCATGATGTCGCCAGCCATGTCGACCTGCTGGTCGGGGTCGTGCCTATCGTTAACCTGGAGTGGATCCAGAAACTCATTCGCGACACCAGCGAACGCGGCCACTCCCGGGAGGCGGTGATGGACTCCGTCGTCCGATCGATGGAAGATTACATTAACTTCATCACCCCGCAGTTTTCCCGCACCCACATCAACTTCCAGCGCGTGCCGACGGTGGACACCTCCAACCCGTTTGCCGCGAAAGCGATCCCCTCTCTGGACGAGAGCTTTGTGGTGATCCATTTCCGCAATCTGCAGAACATCGACTTCCCCTGGCTGCTGGCGATGCTACAGGGCTCGTTTATTTCGCACATGAACACCCTGGTGGTGCCGGGCGGTAAAATGGGGCTGGCGATGGAGCTTATTATGGCGCCGCTGGTCGAGCGTCTGATGGAAGGCCGAAAGATCGGCTAACAGAAAAAACCCCGGCCAGGCCGGGGTTGAGATCATTCACATCAGCAGGCGAAGACTACGCCTCGATCACTTCATAGGAGTGGGTGATCTTCACCGCTTTTTCCAGCATCAGCGCCACCGAGCAGTATTTCTCTGCCGACAGATCCACCGCGCGGGAGACTGCGGCATCTTTCAGCGCCTTACCGGTGACGATAAAGTGCAGATTAATATGCGTGAACAGGCGCGGCGCCTCTTCCCGACGCTCAGAGGTCAGCTTCACTTCGCAGTTGGTCACGTCGTGACGCCCTTTTTGCAAAATAGAGACCACATCGATCGCACTGCAACCGCCCGCCGCCATCAGCACCATCTCCATCGGGCTGGGCGCCTTATCTCCGGAGTTGCCATCCATCAGAATCTGGTGTCCTGACGCGGACTCCCCGATAAAGGTTAACCCTTCAACCCATTTCACACGCGCTTGCATAAAATTTAACTCCAGTATCGCAATATTCCTGTCAGATTACGCGCACATAACAATTCTCGCAACGGAAGGCGACCTGCGTCATGCTGAAGCGAGACACCAGGAGACATGCGGCGAAAGCTATGCTAAAACAGTCTGGATGCTACAGTAATACATTGATGTACTGCATGTATGCAGAGGAGTTCACATTACAGGCTGTCGAAAAATCATCAGCCAGCTTCCCAGGTATAGGGAAACAATACGATTGCATGCCCGGACGCCGTGTAGTGTCGGCGCCCGGAGATAGCTTATAACAGAGGATAACCGCGCATGGTGCTTGGCAAACCGCAAACAGACCCTACCCTTGAATGGTTCTTGTCTCATTGCCACATTCATAAGTACCCATCAAAGAGCACGCTGATCCACCAGGGTGAGAAAGCAGAAACGCTGTACTACATCGTTAAAGGCTCCGTGGCTGTACTCATCAAGGATGAAGAAGGTAAAGAGATGATCCTCTCCTACCTCAACCAGGGCGATTTCATCGGTGAATTAGGCCTGTTTGAAGAGGGTCAGGAGCGTAGCGCCTGGGTACGGGCGAAAACCGCATGTGAAGTGGCCGAGATCTCTTATAAGAAATTCCGTCAGCTGATCCAGGTGAACCCGGACATTCTGATGCGTCTCTCTTCGCAAATGGCTCGCCGTCTGCAGGTGACGTCTGAGAAAGTGGGCAACCTCGCCTTCCTCGACGTGACGGGCCGTATCGCCCAGACGCTGCTGAACCTGGCGAAGCAACCCGATGCCATGACCCACCCGGACGGTATGCAAATTAAAATTACCCGTCAGGAAATTGGTCAGATCGTCGGCTGCTCTCGTGAAACCGTTGGCCGTATTTTGAAAATGCTGGAAGATCAGAACCTGATTTCCGCCCACGGTAAAACTATCGTCGTCTACGGCACCCGTTAAGTTGCTAAGCGGCGTATTGCTCCTGCAGTACGCCGTTTTTGTTTTTCCCTCATGTGGCGCAGGCTGATTTACCACCCGGAAGTCAACTATGCACTGCGGCAAACGCTGGTGCTGTGTCTGCCTGTGGCCATCGGTCTTCTGCTCGGCCATCTCCAGCAGGGACTCCTGTTTTCCTTAGTTCCCGCCTGCTGCAACATCGCCGGTCTCGACACTCCGCATAAGCGCTTTTTTAAGCGTCTGATTATCGGCGGCTGTCTGTTTGCCGGATGCAGCCTGGTGGTGCAGCTGCTGCTCGCCCAGACGATACCTTTGCCGCTTATTCTCAGCGGCCTGGCGCTATTGCTCGGCGTCACCGCGGAAATCAGTTCGCTGCACGCGCGCCTGCTGCCCGCGTCGCTGATCGCCGCCATCTTTACCCTGAGCCTGGCGGGCAATATGCCCGTCTGGGAGCCGCTGCTGATCTACGCCTTCGGCACGCTATGGTACGGCGTGTTTAACTGGTTCTGGTTCTGGCTGTGGCGCGAACAGCCGCTGCGGGAGTCGCTCAGTCTGCTCTACCGGGAACTGGCCAATTATTGCGAAGCCAAATATAGCCTGTTGACCCAGCATACCGATCCCTCGACCGCCCTGCCGCCGCTGCTCATCCGCCAGCAGAAGGTGGTCGATTTAATCACCCAATGCTATCAGCAGATGCATATGCTGGCCGCCAACCAACGTAACGACCACAAACGTCTTCTGCGAGCGTTCCAGATGGGGCTGGATCTACAGGAGCATATTTCGGTCAGCCTGCATCAGCCGGAAGAGGTGCAAAAGCTGGTTGAGCGCAGCCATGCCGAAGCGGTGATCCGCTGGAACGCGCAGACCGTCGCCGCCCGCCTGCGGGTGCTGGCGGATGACATGCTCTATCATCGTTTTCCGCAGCGTTTCCAGATGGATAAACAGATCGGCGCCCTGGAAAAGATCGCCCGCCAGCATCCGGATAACCCGGTCGGCCACTTCTGCGCCTGGCACTTCAGCCGCATCGCCCGGGTGCTGCATACCCAGCGCCCACTGTATGCCCGGGATCTGATGGCTGACAAAGAGCGTCGTTTACCGCTGTTTCCCGCGCTAAAGAACTATCTGTCGCTGAAGTCGCCCGCGCTGCGCAACGCCGCCCGCATCAGCGTGATGCTGAGCATCGCCAGCCTGATGGGCAACGCCCTGCATTTGCCGAAGCCCTACTGGATCCTGATGACCGTCCTCTTCGTGACACAGAACGGCTATGGCGCCACGCGGGTACGTATTGTCCACCGGGCGGCGGGGACGCTCGCCGGCCTGATCATCGCCGGGCTGACCTTGCACTTTCACGTTCCGGAGAGCTATACCCTGAGCGGGATGCTGCTGATCACCCTGCTCAGCTATCTGATTATCCGCAAACACTATGGCTGGGCGATGGTGGGGTTTACGGTGACGGCGGTATATACCCTGCAGCTGCTGACGCTCAACGGCGAACAGTTTATTATCGCCCGGCTGATCGATACGCTGATCGGCTGCCTGATCGCCTTCGGCGGGATGGTCTGGCTGTGGCCGCAGTGGCAGAGCGGCCTGCTGAAAAAAAACGCCCACGATGCGCTGGAGGCCGACCAGCAGGCGATTCGCCTGATCCTCAGCCCCGACCCCAAAGCGCCCGCGCTGGCCTACCAGCGCATGCGCGTCAATCAGGCGCACAACGCGCTCTACAACTCCCTGAATCAGGCGATGCAGGAGCCCGGGTTTAATACCCACTACCTGGAAGATATGAAGCTATGGGTGACGCACAGCCAGTTTATCGTCGAACACATCAACGCCATGACCACTTTGGCCCGGGAGCATACGATGCTCACCCCGGATCTTGCCCAGCGCTATCTCGAATCCTGTGAGATTGCCCTGCAGCGCTGTCAGCAGCGGCTGGACAGCGATGGCCCCGGCAGCGCAGGGGATGTCAATATTATGGAGTCACCGGAAAGCGAGGTGCCGATCGGTCCGTTAAGCACCCTGGAGCAGCATCTGCAACGCATTCTGGGCCATCTGAACACCATGCACACCATTTCGTCAGTGGCATGGCGTCAGCGGCCGCATCACGGCATCTGGCTGCGGAAGATCAGCCGTTAATCACCTTTGCCACTGCCTGGGCAAAGCGCGCCATCCCCTCGGCAATATCCTGCTCTTCGATGATCAGCGAGGGAACAAAACGCATCACGTCCGGCCCGGCGTTAAGCACCATGACGCCGGCTTCCGCAGCGGCATAGAGAAAATCACGCGCGCGGCCCTTGTGCTGCGGCTTGAGTTCGGCGCCAATCAGCAGGCCCATCCCGCGAATATCACTGAACAGATCAAACTCGGCATCCAGCTGCTGCAGGTGTTTGACGAACAGTTCGCGTTTGGCGTTCACGCCATCCAGCACCGCCGGGGTATTGATCAGATCGAAAGCGGCGTTGGCGACCGCGCAGGCCAGCGGGTTGCCGCCGTAGGTTGAGCCATGGGAACCCGCATGGAAGGCGCTGGCGATCTCGTGGGTGGTCAACATGGCGCTGACCGGGAAACCGCCGCCCAGCGCTTTGGCGCTGGTGAGAATATCCGGGGTTACGCCATAGTGCATATAGGCAAACAGCGAGCCGGTACGCCCCATTCCGCACTGCACTTCATCAAAGACTAACAGCGCCTGGTGTTGATCGCACAGTTCGCGCAGCCCCTGCAGGAACGCCGGCGTCGCTGCCGTCACGCCGCCTTCGCCCTGAATCGGCTCCACCACCACCGCGCAGGTGTGGTCATCCATCACCGCTTTTACCGCCTGCAGGTCGTTGAAGGGAACATGGACAATATCCGCCGGTTTCGGGCCGAAACCATCGGAGTACTTCGGCTGCCCGCCGACGGAGACGGTAAACAGGGAGCGACCATGAAAGGCATTATGGAAAGCGATGATTTTGGTTTTGTACGGGCTATGGCGGGTCACCGCATAGTGACGCGCCAGCTTAAAGGCCGTTTCATTGGCTTCGGTACCGGAGTTCATAAACACCACTCGCTCGGCGAAGGTGGCATCGACAAGTTTACGTCCCAGGCGCAGCGCTGGCTCATTGGTAAAGACGTTGCTGGTATGCCACAGCGTTTCGCCCTGCTCGTGGAGCGCCGCCACCAGCGCCGGGTGGCAATGGCCGAGCGCCGTCACCGCGATACCGCCGGCGAAATCAACATACTCTTTGCCCTGCTGATCCCAGACGCGGCTGCCTTTTCCCTTTACCGGGATGAATTCTGCCGGTGCATAAATTGGCAAAATAACTTCATCGAATGTGGCGCGGGTGATTGCCGGTTGTTCAGTTGCCATGTCTTGCCCATCCCTCTTCGTTATGCAGATGCGATTATGATAATCTAATCACAAAATATGCATAAAAAATCAGTCAATGGCAACCGAAATCACCGCTTAATAAAGTTCGCCAGCAATTGATGGCCCTGTTCGCTGAGGATGCTTTCCGGATGGAACTGCACACCCTCGAGATCCCAGTCGCGATGACGGATCCCCATAATCTCACCGCTGGCGCTGCGGGCGGTGACGATAAACTCAGGCGGCAGCGTCGGCGGGTCAATCACCAGCGAATGATAGCGGGTCACCGTCAAAGGATTATTCAGCCCCAGAAACACCCCTTCGCCGTTATGCTCGATAAGCGAGGTTTTTCCATGCATCACCTGCGCCGCCCGCACAATGGTCGCGCCAAACGCCTGGGCTATCGCCTGATGCCCGAGGCAGACGCCCAGCAGCGGCGTTTTCCCTGCATAGTGACGGATTACCGCGAGGGAAATCCCCGCTTCATCCGGCGTACAGGGACCAGGCGAAATCACTATCTTCTCCGGCGCCAGCGACGCTATCTCCTCCAGCGTCAACGCATCGTTGCGCCTGACCAGCACTTCCGCCCCCAGTTCGCAAAAGTACTGATACAGATTCCAGGTGAAAGAGTCATAGTTATCGATAAGCAGGATCATAGCGGCTCCGGAACAATCAAACCGGGCTATTCTACTCAGATTCCCGCGCTTCGCTTACCACTTTGCGAAAGATCGCCGCCAGCGGGTCCGGATCGCCCATCGCGCCCTGCTGACAGGCGGTGCTCCAGGCGGCAGGATCGACGTCACGCCAGTCAAGAAGGTAGCCGGCATGTATCGCCAGCTGTTCAAAGAAAATGCGCTGGGTCAGGCCATTGCCGAGACGAAAAGGGTGCAGCACATTAATTTCACCATAGAACCAGCTCAGGCGTTCGATAAAGGTATCCCGCGGCAGACCGCAGAGATAATCCTCCTGCTCCAGAGCCTGCATCAGGGCATTCCCCTCCTCTTCGATGCGGGCAAAGTGGCAGAACGGCGTATCGCCCAGGTAGAGGTTCACTTCACGCAGCCTACCCGCCCAGTCAAACAGATCCTGATACAGCTGATGATGAATAGCGCACAGATAGGGTAAGCCGCGCACCCGCGGGCCCAGCGGCAGGGTGGCCGCCCGCAGGGACGTCATCTCCAGGGCAGCCTGCTGCAGCGTTTTAGCCTGGCGGATGCCGAGGCGGTTGCGCAGGACGTTCAGCGCCGGATAGAGGTAAGGATCGCGTTCATCGCCAAATTTATCGCTCATACTCCCTCCGCAGCGTCGCGAGGCGAGCCTGCGCCTCCTCGGCAGTCAGCGTAACCAGCGGCACCGATACGCCTTCGAGGCGACGGCTGGCCTGAAAATTGCTATTACGTGTCTGTTCCCAGAGCCGGGATTTTTGCTTATCGGTGAGTGGACGCATCGTCGCCCCCCTTATCGTCCCCTGTGTGCCACAAGTATAAGCAGCAATTACAGGTTATGCCGGGAGGCAACCGGGCGCGGCGATAAACCACCGCGCCGCGGGAGGATTAGGGCAGCACTTTCGCAGAGAGGATAACAACCGGTTTAGTCGGCACATTCTGGTATGGGCCGACGTTATGGGTCTGGACCTGGGAGATCTTATCCGCAACGTCCATGCCTTTGACTACCTTGCCAAACACCGCATAGCCAAAATCGCGCTGGCCATGGTCGAGGAAGGCGTTATCCGCCACGTTGATGAAGAACTGGCTGGTGGCGCTATCCTGATCGGCGGTACGCGCCATCGCGATGGTGCCGCGGGTGTTGCGCAGGCCGTTGTCTGCTTCATTCTTGATCGGCGGGTTAGGCTGTTTCTGCTGCATCTGCTCGTTAAAGCCGCCGCCCTGCACCATGAACCCCGGGATCACGCGGTGGAAGGTGGTGTTGTTGTAGAAGCCGCTGTTAACGTACTTCAGGAAGTTATCCACGGAAATCGGGGCTTTCTGGCTGTTTAACTCAAGCTCAATGTTACCTGCCGAGGTGGTCAGCAGCACATGCGGATCGCCCTTTGCCGCCATGGCCGGGGAGAAAGCTGAAATGGCGAAAACGGCAGCCATCGCCGCCAGTGTTGATTTGAGCATGGAAATTCCTTAACGGAGCAGAATAAAAGCGAGTGCCTTGATTCTAAAGAGCCTTTGCATCCTGGGCCAGCCTTTTACCAAATTTTACTTAGCTGTAATAATTGTAACCGCGCAAACGTTCTCCCTGGTGTCGAAAAAAGCGTGATGCAAGTCACATTAAAACATGCAAAAGATAACGTATTTCACAATAAACATTTAATTACATCACCTGAACGACTAAAATCTGTCCGCCCGGCGCAGCGTCAACGCGCTTTACCTTTCTATTCACAGGCCAGTCATGACTAACAGCAACCGTATTAAGCTCACATGGATCAGCTTCTTCTCCTACGCCCTGACCGGCGCGTTGGTGATCGTCACCGGGATGGTGATGGGTAACATTGCGGATTATTTCCATCTGCCCGTTTCCAGTATGAGCAACACCTTTACCTTTCTGAACGCCGGTATTCTGATCTCCATCTTCCTCAATGCCTGGCTGATGGAGATCGTGCCGCTGAAAACTCAGCTGCGTTTTGGCTTTATTTTAATGGTGCTGGCGGTGGCCGGCCTGATGCTCAGCCACAGCCTGGCGCTGTTCTCCGCGTCGATGTTCGTTCTCGGCCTGGTCAGCGGGATCACCATGTCGATCGGGACCTTCCTGATCACCCATATGTATGAAGGCCGTCAGCGCGGGGCGCGTCTGCTGTTTACCGACTCCTTCTTTAGCATGGCGGGAATGATTTTTCCGATGGTCGCCGCGGTCCTGCTGGCGCGCAGCATCGAGTGGTACTGGGTCTACGCCTGTATCGGTCTGGTGTATGTCGCTATTTTCGTCCTGACATTCGGCTGTGACTTCCCGGTGCTCGGCAAAAAAGCGCAGAGCGAAAACAGCCAGCCGGTGGTGAAAGAGAAGTGGGGCATCGGCGTGCTGTTCCTCTCCGTCGCGGCGCTGTGCTACATCCTCGGTCAGCTGGGCTTTATCTCCTGGGTACCGGAATATGCCAAGAGCCTGGGCATGAGCCTCGGCGATGCCGGTAAACTGGTGAGCGATTTCTGGATGTCCTACATGATCGGCATGTGGTCATTCAGCTTTATCCTGCGCTTCTTCGACCTGCAGCGCATCTTAACCGTCCTCGCCGGCCTCGCGACGGTGCTGATGTACCTGTTTATCAATGGTTCGCCGGAGCATATGCCGTGGTTTATTCTGACCCTGGGCTTCTTCTCCAGCGCCATCTACACCTCGATCATTACGCTCGGTTCGCAGCAAACTAAAGTCGCTTCACCAAAGCTGGTGAACTTTATCCTCACCTGCGGCACCATCGGCACCATGCTGACTTTCGTGGTTACCGGCCCGATTGTGGCTGCCAGCGGTCCGCTGGCAGCGCTGCACACCGCTAACGGCCTCTACGCCGTGGTGTTCGTGATGTGCTTTATCCTCGGCTTCGTCTCCCGTCACCGCCAGAACAACGCGCAGGCGGCGTCTCACTAAGCCTTCGGCCCCTTTGCGTCCGCAAGGGGGCTGTTCCTCATAAAAGAGAGCGCCTCGCCACCGCGGTCGGTCTGGATCCAGGTTTGCGCCAGCTGGGTAATCGCGATCACCCTTCCCTGGCGAATTGACCAGCGCACCGGCACCTGGCAGCGTACCGCCTCAAAGCCATTCTCCGCCGGGAGGATGATCAGGTTAGCCGGGTTGCCGCTGACGATGCCGTAATCGGTCAGGCCAAACGTGCGGGCGCTGTTGTCAGTGATAAGCTGCAGGCCGTCGTTAATCTGCTGGTAGCCCATCAGCTGGCAAACGTGCAGCCCCATATGCAGGACCTGCAGCATATTACCGGTCCCCAGCGGGTACCACGGGTCAAAGACATCATCATGACCAAAACAAACGTTGATCCCCGCCGCCATCAGCTCCTTCACCCGGGTAATGCCCCGTCGCTTCGGGTAGTCGTCAAACCGGCCCTGCAGATGAATATTGACCAGCGGATTGGCGACAAAGTTGATGCCGGAGAGCTTTAGCAGGCGGAACAGGCGCGAGGTATAGGCGCCATTATAGGAGTGCATGGCGGTGGTATGGCTGGCCGTCACCCGCGGCCCTATCCCCGCCTTCAGCGCCAGCGCGGCAACGGTTTCAACAAAGCGCGACTGTTCATCGTCAATTTCATCGCAGTGAATATCCAGCGGGCGGTCATATTTCTGCGCCAGTCGAAAGGCGATATGCAGCGATTCCACCCCATATTCACGGGTGAACTCAAAGTGCGGGATCGCCCCGACGACATCCGCCCCCAGCTTCAGGGCCTCTTCCAGCAGCGCCTCGCCGTTGGGGTAAGAGAGGATCCCCTCCTGCGGAAAAGCGACAATCTGCAGCTCGACCCATGGCGCCACCTCCTTTTTGACCTCCAGCATCGCCTTCAGCGCCGTCAACGTTGGATCGGAGACATCGACATGGGTACGGACAAACTGCACGCCGTTGGCGATCTGCCACTTGAGGGTTTTCCACGCCCGGGCTTTAACGTCCTCATGGCTGAGCAGCGCTTTCCGCTCCGCCCAGCGCTCAATCCCCTCGAACAGGGTGCCGGACTGGTTCCAGTTCGGCTCACCGGCCGTCTGGGTGGTATCCAGATGGATATGCGGCTCAATAAAAGGCGGGATCGCCAGGCCGCCGCGAGCGTTCAACACCTCGTAGCTTTCGTCCCGCGCCTCCCCCATCGGTGTGATCTCGCCAAAGCGGCCCTTATCTATCGCTATCTGCCACAGG
Source organism: Klebsiella sp. C360 (assembly GCF_048822415.1). Lineage (NCBI taxonomy): Bacteria > Pseudomonadati > Pseudomonadota > Gammaproteobacteria > Enterobacterales > Enterobacteriaceae > Klebsiella > Klebsiella sp. C360. The sequence continues at coordinate 80,537 of NZ_JBMEZZ010000015.1, read as the reverse complement.
CCGTCGCGGTCTGCCAGGCGTACGTTCTGAATCAACCAAAGCGGCGCTGCTGTCATATCACCCTCTCTATTCAATACGGCTTGTTTTCTACTCAAACCCAATCGCGACCCACCCAATTCTTGTACACAAAATCGGCAAAAAGGAAAAGCCAGCGTTTTCCACAACTTAGAAAATTACAGACAAATCAATTATATACCCATTAAGTGGTAGGTGAAGTTGTCATTGATTTGCATCAATAAGCCTGATGGCTGAATCGTTAAGGTAGGCGGTAATAGAAAAGAAATCGAGGCAAAAATGAGCAAAGTCAGAATCGCTATTATCGGTAACGGCATGGTTGGCCATCGCTTTATCGAAGAGCTTCTCGATAAGGCGCCTGCCGGACAGTTCGACATTACCGTGTTCTGTGAAGAACCGCGTATCGCCTACGACCGTGTCCACCTGTCGTCTTATTTCTCCCACCATACCGCAGAAGAGCTGTCGCTGGTCCGCGAAGGTTTCTATGAGAAACACGGCGTCAAGGTGCTGGTCGGCGAACGGGCCATCACCATCAACCGCCAGGAGAAGGTGATCCACTCCAGCGCCGGGCGCACGGTGTTTTACGACAAGCTGATTATGGCGACCGGCTCATACCCCTGGATCCCGCCGATTAAAGGCGCGGAAACTCAGGATTGCTTCGTCTATCGCACCATTGAAGATCTTAACGCCATTGAATCCTGCGCCCGTCGCAGCAAACGCGGCGCGGTGGTCGGCGGCGGCCTGCTCGGCCTGGAAGCCGCAGGCGCCCTGAAAAACCTCGGTGTCGAAACCCATGTTATCGAATTCGCGCCGATGCTGATGGCCGAGCAGCTCGACCAGATGGGCGGCGAGCAGCTGCGGCGCAAAATTGAAAGCATGGGCGTGAAAGTTCACACCAGCAAAAACACCAAAGAGATCGTTCAGCAGGGCACCGAGGCGCGCAAAACCATGCGCTTCGCCGACGGTAGCGAGCTGCAGGTCGATTTCATCGTCTTCTCTACCGGGATCCGCCCGCGCGATAAACTGGCCACCCAGTGCGGACTGGCGGTTGCCCAGCGCGGCGGCATCATGGTCAACGATAGCTGCCAGACCTCCGACCCGGATATCTATGCCATCGGCGAATGCGCCAGCTGGAACAACCGCGTGTATGGCCTCGTCGCGCCGGGTTATAAAATGGCCCAGGTGGCCGTCGACCACCTCCTCGGCAGTGAAAACAGCTTCACCGGCGCCGACCTCAGCGCCAAGCTGAAGCTGCTGGGTGTAGACGTGGGCGGTATCGGCGATGCCCACGGCCGCACGCCGGGCGCCCGCAGCTACGTCTATCTCGACGAAAGCAAAGAAGTTTATAAGCGTCTGATCGTCAGCGCCGACAACAAAACCCTGCTCGGCGCGGTGCTGGTCGGCGACACCAGCGACTACGGCAACCTGCTGCAGCTGGTGCTGAACGCCATCGAGTTGCCAGAGAATCCGGATTCGCTGATCCTCCCGGCCCACGCCGGCAGCGGCAAGCCGTCGATCGGCGTCGATAAACTGCCGGACAGCGCGCAAATCTGCTCCTGCTTCGACGTCAGCAAAGGCGACCTGATCGCCGCCATCAACAAAGGCTGCCATACCGTCGCGGCGCTGAAAGCGGAAACCAAGGCCGGTACCGGCTGCGGCGGCTGTATCCCGTTGGTCACCCAGGTGCTCAACGCCGAGCTGGCGAAACAGGGTATCGAGGTCAACAACAACCTGTGCGAACATTTCGCTTACTCCCGCCAGGAGCTGTTCCACCTGATCCGCGTGGAAGGCATCAAAACCTTCGACGAACTGCTGGCCAAACACGGCCAGGGCTACGGCTGTGAAGTGTGTAAACCGACCGTCGGCTCCCTGCTGGCCTCCTGCTGGAATGAGTACATCCTCAAGCCTCAGCACACGCCGCTGCAGGACACCAACGACAACTTCCTCGCCAACATCCAGAAAGATGGCACCTACTCGGTCATTCCGCGCTCCGCGGGCGGCGAAATCACGCCGGAAGGGCTGGTCGCCGTGGGCCGTATCGCTCGTGAATTCAATCTGTACACCAAAATCACCGGTTCCCAGCGCATCGGTCTGTTTGGCGCGCAGAAAGACGACCTGCCGGAGATCTGGCGGCAGCTGATTGAAGCGGGCTTCGAAACCGGCCACGCCTACGCCAAAGCGCTGCGGATGGCGAAAACCTGCGTCGGCAGCACCTGGTGCCGCTACGGGGTCGGCGACAGCGTCGGCTTCGGCGTCGAACTGGAAAATCGCTACAAAGGCATCCGTACGCCGCACAAAATGAAGTTCGGCGTCTCCGGCTGTACCCGCGAATGTGCGGAAGCCCAGGGCAAAGACGTCGGGATCATCGCCACCGAGAAAGGCTGGAACCTGTACGTGTGCGGTAACGGCGGGATGAAGCCGCGCCATGCCGATCTGCTGGCCGCGGACCTCGATCGCGAGACGCTGATTAAGTATCTCGACCGCTTTATGATGTTCTACATCCGCACCGCCGATAAGCTGACCCGCACCGCGCCGTGGCTGGACAACATGGAAGGCGGGATCGACTATCTGCGCAGCGTCATCATCGATGACAAGCTCGGTCTGAACGACCATCTGGAAGAGGAGCTGGCTCGCCTGCGCGCCGCCTTCGCCTGCGAGTGGACCGAGACCGTCAATAACCCGGCGGCGCAGACCCGCTTCAAACACTTTATCAACAGCGACCAGCGCGACCCGAACGTTCAGGTGGTGCCAGAACGTGACCAGCATCGCCCGGCCACGCCGTATGAGCGCATCCCGGTTACTCTGGTGGAGGAAAAAGCATGAGCCAGTGGGTAAACATCTGCAACATTGACGACATCCTGCCCGCCACCGGCGTCTGCGCCCTGCTCGGTCAGCAGCAGGTGGCGATATTCCGTCCCTATCATGACGACAGGGTGTTCGCTATCAGCAACATCGATCCGTTCTTTAACGCCAGCGTACTGTCTCGCGGCATTATCGCCGAGCATGACGGCGCCCTGTGGGTTGCCAGCCCGCTGAAAAAACAACGTTTCCGCCTGAGCGACGGCCTGTGTATGGAAGATGCCAGCCATTCTATCGCCCGTTTCGACGCCCGGGTAAAAGACGGCCACGTTCAGCTTAAGGCGTGAGTCCCGCATCCTCCCCCCGGCCACGGGGGGAGATATAAGTAACACTTCTGACCGACAGCGCATGAGTGCGGGATATGTCGCATGTTTTGTATTACCTTTGCTGCTATTCTACGACCACTCATTTTCTACCCCTTATTTTTATGAGGTTATTCTGTGGATCACTTACCCATATTCTGCCAGTTGCGCCAGCGTGATTGTTTACTGGTTGGCGGCGGGGATGTCGCCGAACGCAAGGCCCGTCTGCTGCTGGATGCTGGCGCAAACGTCACGGTCAATGCGCTCGACTTTACCCCGCAGTTTCATGTGTGGGCCGATTCACAGATGCTAACCCTGGTGCAGGGGGAGTTTATCCCCTCGCTGCTGGACAACTGCTGGCTGGCCATCGCCGCTACCGATAATGAGACGGTGAACCAGCAGGTCAGCGACGCGGCCGAAGCGCGGCGTATCTTCTGTAACGTGGTGGATGCCCCGCGCCAGGCCAGCTTTATCATGCCGTCCATTATCGACCGCTCGCCGCTGATGGTCGCCGTCTCCTCGGGCGGGACATCCCCGGTGCTGGCGCGCCTGTTGCGCGAGAAGCTGGAGTCAGTCTTACCCCTGCATCTTGGCCAGCTGGCCCGCTACGCCGGCCATCTGCGCGCGCGCGTGAAGCAGCAGTTTGCCACCGTAGGCGAACGCCGCCGCTTCTGGGAGAAGCTGTTCGTTAACGACCGGCTGGCGCAGTCGCTGGCCAATGACGATCGGCAGGCGGTGGCGGATACCACCGAGCAGCTGCTGACCGAGCCGTTAGAGCATCGCGGCGAGGTCGTCCTGGTTGGCGCCGGCCCTGGTGACGCCGGGCTGCTCACGCTTAAAGGCCTGCAGCAAATCCAGCAGGCCGACGTGGTGGTCTATGACCGGCTGGTCTCCGACGACATTATGAATCTGGTGCGCCGCGATGCCGACCGGGTGTTCGTCGGCAAGCGCTCAGGCTATCACTGCGTGCCGCAGGAGGAGATCAACCAGATCCTGCTGCGCGAAGCGCAAAAAGGAAGACGCGTGGTCCGGCTGAAAGGCGGCGATCCCTTTATCTTTGGCCGCGGCGGAGAGGAGCTGGAGACCCTCTGCGAGGCGGGGATCCCCTTCTCTGTTGTGCCCGGCATCACCGCCGCCTCCGGCTGCTCCGCCTACTCGGGGATCCCGTTGACCCATCGCGATTTCGCCCAGGGCGTCCGCCTGGTCACCGGCCATCTGAAAACCGGCGGCGAGCTGGACTGGGCGAACCTGGCGGTGGAGAAGCAGACCCTGGTGTTCTACATGGGTCTGAACCAGGCGCCGGCGATCCGCGAGAAGCTTATCGCCCACGGCATGGCGGAAGATATGCCTGCCGCCATCGTCGAGAACGGCACCGCCGTGACGCAAAAAGTGGTCAGCGGCACCTTAGGACAGCTGGATATTCTGGCGCAGCAGATGGCCAGCCCGGCGCTGATCATTGTCGGCCGCGTGGTCGGTCTGCGGGATAAACTGAACTGGTTCTCGAACCACTAACCTTCGCCTGACGGCGTGAACGACAGGCATAAAAAAGGGCGGGATATCCCCGCCCTTTTTAGCTGTTGCGTCGCTTACGGCTTGGCGACAAAGCCAATCGCTTCGTATACCGCTTTCAGGGTTTGAGAAGCGCGCGCGCTGGCCTTTTCTGCGCCGTCCTTCATCACCTGATTGAGAAACGCTTCGTCGTTACGGAAACGGTGATAGCGCTCCTGCAGGTCAATCAGCATGCCCGATACCGCTTCGGCGACTTCGCCTTTCAGGTGGCCATACATTTTGCCTTCGAAATGCTGCTCCAGCTCAGGAATGGTTTTCCCGGTGACCGCGGAGAGGATATCCAGCAGGTTGGAGACGCCCGCTTTCTCTTTCAGGTCGTAGCGCACCACCGGCGGCTCGTCGGAGTCGGTGACCGCACGTTTGATCTTCTTGACCACCGATTTCGGGTCTTCCAGCAGGCCGATGACGTTGTTGCGGTTGTCGTCGGACTTGGACATCTTTTTCGTCGGCTCCAGCAGCGACATCACGCGCGCGCCGGATTTAGGGATAAACGGCTCAGGCACTTTAAAAATATCGCCGTAGATGGCGTTAAAACGCTGGGCGATATCGCGGCTCAGTTCAAGGTGCTGTTTCTGATCTTCGCCCACCGGAACCTGGTTGGTCTGGTACAGCAGAATGTCAGCGGCCATCAGTACCGGATAATCAAACAGACCGGCGTTGATGTTCTCCGCGTAGCGCGCGGACTTGTCTTTAAACTGGGTCATGCGGCTCAGTTCGCCGAAATAGGTGTAGCAGTTCAGCGCCCAGCCTAACTGGGCATGTTCCGGCACGTGAGACTGAACGAAAATAGTGCTTTTCTGCGGGTCGATGCCGCAGGCCAGATACAGCGCCAGGGTGTCCAGCGTCGCCTTACGCAGCTGCTGCGGATCCTGGCGCACGGTGATGGCGTGCTGGTCCACGATGCAATAGATGCAGTGGTAATCGTCCTGCATGTTTACCCACTGACGCAGCGCACCCATGTAGTTGCCAATGGTCAGTTCACCTGAGGGCTGTGCGCCACTAAAAACGATGGGCTTAGTCATGTTTCAATTCCTGAGTTTCACTGTGCGGTAACCCGAGAGCGGGTAAGAGTTCATTAAACTGGTCGAAGAGATAGTCCGGCTCGCTCAGCGCAAGCGGTTCGCCATAGTTATAGCCGTAGGTCAGGCCAACAGAGCAGCAGCCTGCCGCTTTGGCCGCCTGAATATCATTACGGGAATCGCCGACGAACAGCAGCGCCTCCGGCGTCAGGCCGAGCTTTTGCGCCACCAGCAGCAGCGGTTCCGGATGCGGCTTTTTGTTCTGTACGTCATCGCCGCCGATCACCACGGTAAAGTATTTCGCCATATCGAGCGCGTCCAGCAGCGGGGCGACGAACGGCGTCGGCTTATTGGTCACCAGCGCCAGCGGCAGGCCTTTGGCCTGCAGCGCGCCGAGCGTATCGGCCACTGCCGGAAACAGGAAACTGCCCTCTTCCGCCGCTTCGGCGTAATAGCGGTCAAACAGTTTACGCAAAATGCGCAGCTGTTCGTCTTGCGGAATATCATGATCGTCGACGGAAGGCTTGCCCATCGCCGCACGTAACGTTGCACGCTCCTGACGAGCCCAGGTCAGCGCCCGCTCCATCAGAACATCGGCGCCGTTGCCGATCCAGGTCACGACGCGTTCTTCTCCCGCCACCGGCAGCTCCAGGGCGTAGAGGGCGTTATCAACGGCGGCGGTCAGACCCGGCGCGCTGTCCACCAGCGTGCCGTCGAGATCAAACGCGATGCCGCGGATCGCCTGTAATTTATCCATGACTTACCTTCGCTAATTCATTACGCATGTGATCAATGACTTTCTTGTAGTCCGGCTGGCCGAAGATCGCCGAACCGGCAACGAACATATCCGCACCCGCCGCGGCGATTTCGCCGATATTGCTCGCTTTCACTCCGCCATCCACTTCCAGGCGAATGTCGTAGCCGGACGCATCGATGCGCTGGCGCACTTCACGCAGTTTATCCAGCGTCTGCGGAATAAAGGACTGGCCGCCAAAGCCCGGGTTAACCGACATCAGCAGGATCACGTCCAGCTTATCCATCACGTAATCGAGATAGCTCAGCGGCGTCGCGGGGTTAAACACCAGGCCCGCTTTACAGCCGTGCTCTTTGATAAGCTGCAGGCTGCGGTCGACGTGTTCGGAGGCTTCCGGGTGGAAGGTGATGATGCTGGCGCCAGCTTCGGCAAAATCAGGAATGATGCGGTCGACCGGCTTCACCATCAGGTGGACGTCGATCGGCGCGGTAATACCGTAGTTACGCAGCGACTTCAGCACCATCGGGCCAATCGTCAGGTTCGGCACGTAGTGGTTGTCCATGACGTCGAAGTGCACGACATCCGCACCCGCCGCCAGCGCCTTCGCGGTATCCTCACCCAGACGGGCAAAATCAGCCGACAGAATCGAAGGGGCAATCAAATACTGCTTCATCCGCATCTCCTTGAAATTTATTTGGTCTTAGGCGGACGGTAGAGCGCTAAAAGCTCGTCCACCTTTTTACGCGTACCACCGTTGCTGCTGATGCTGCGCCGAACCTTCACAATATGCGTTTCTGCCGCGTTTTTATACCACTCCTGCGTCAACGGCGTGCGGTGGTTGGAAATCAGCACCGGGATCCGTTTCTTCATCAGCGATTCCGCCTTTTGCGCCAGCAGCACCTGTTGCTCCAGGTTGAAGCTGTTGGTGTGGTAGGCGGTAAAGTTCGCCGTCGCCGTCAACGGCGCATAGGGCGGATCGCAATACACCACCGTGCGGCTATCCGCACGCTGCATGCACTCTTCATAAGATTCGCAGTAAAACTCAGCGTTTTGCGCCTTGTCGGCAAAATGATAGAGCTCAGCCTCGGGGAAATAGGGCTTCTTATAGCGGCCAAACGGCACATTGAATTCGCCGCGCAAATTGTAACGACACAGGCCGTTGTAGCCGTGACGGTTCAGATACAGGAACAGCACCGCGCGACGCAGCGGATCCTGGCTCTGGTTGAATTCATCACGGTACTGGTAGTAGCGCTCAGCGACGTTGTTTTCGGGGGTAAACATCTCGCGGGCGGCAGCGACATACTCGTCGGTGCGCAATTTGACGATGTTGTACAGGCCGATTAAATCACTGTTGATATCCGCGAGGATATAACGAGAAAAGTCGGTATTGAGAAATACCGACCCGGCGCCCACAAAGGGCTCGATTAAGCACTCACCTTCCGGCAAATGCTTTTTAATATCGTCAAGCAGGGGGTACTTCCCCCCTGCCCACTTTAGAAAAGCGCGATTCTTTTTCATGCTGCCTAACTAATTACACATTCTCCGGCTGTGGAGAAAGCTCCGACAGCATCCTGCGCTTAAGACTACCCCACGGCATTATTTCAGATCAGCCTGAACCTGATGCAGTGGTTTTGCCCATGGATTTTTCGCCTGCACGTCCGGCGGCAGCGAGGTGACCGCGCGTTTCGCTTCATCTTTCGATGAATAGATACCGCTCACCAGCACGTACCACGGTTGGCCGTTACGCGACGTTTCATAGACAACATATCTGTCCAGCTTCTCTTTCTTCGCCCAGTTATTCAGGTTTTCATAGTTAGAGGAGCTGCTGAGCTGCAGGGTATAGTTACCCGACGGCGCAGATTTCATCGAGCTGACGTCACCTGCCGTTTTACCGCTCTTCGCCGCCGGCGCTGCCGCGGCTGCCGTTGCGGCTGGCGCTGCGGTCGTCGCGGTCGTGGCTGGTTTGCTCTGCGCGGTGGCTGCCGGTTTACTTTCGCTGACGGTCGTTTTCGCCGGAGCGGTAGTGGCCGCGCTTTCAACATGCTTCGGCTGGATCGGTTTCGTTTCTACCGGCGCTTTCGCCACCGCCTGTGGTTTCGGCTGCGGCTTCGCTTCGATGACGGTGTGCTTACGCTCGGCCGGACGCGGCGTTGCCGCCGTCTGACGTTCGATCGTCTGGCGCGGCGCCGCGGCGCCACTGGCGCCATTACGGATCGGCGCGACTGTTGCCGGTTCAGTTGGCAGCGTCGAGTTAGCTACGGCGCCGTCCAGCTGGCCCTGCTGCTGGGTCAGCGCGTTATTCAGATCGCCCTGAACTTCAACACGCTGCTGGCCCTGCGGCTCTGCCGCTGCCTGGCCCTGGGTCGGGTTCGCGGCAATTGGCGGTACCGTGACGTCCTGCTGTGTGGTGGTATTGGCGGCAGTCTGATCCTGGCCGGCAGCTGGCGTGCTGGCGGACTGGTCGTCAGACAGATTAATGCTCTTCTCGCCGGAAGCGGTCTGCTGGCTGGACGAAGATGGCGATTTCAGCGCGGAACCGATACCTACGATTAACAGCAACAGCACCAGAATCCCCACACCCATCATGATGTACTGGCGGGAAGCGGGTTTCGCCGGCGCTTTTTTACGCTTACGCGGACGACGCTCTACAGGCTGCTCTTCGAGCATCTCCTCATCTTCCGCATCCAGTTCTTCTTCGAACTCTTCCTCTTCACGCTCACGACGGGCCTTGCCGGCGCGCGTCGGACGGCCTTCATCGGCATCAAGATCGACATCGTCAAAATTGATCTGCGGATCGGCATCACGCTCGGAAGACTGACGGGAACGACCAGCACGACGATCGTTGCGATCGGCTTTCATATCGTCTTCTGGTTTGAAATCATCCATTTAACACCCCACTAAAAGGCTTATGCTCACGATTATTGCACATCACCCGAAATGATAACGCCGCGCGAACGCGGCCAGACCTTCTTATTGTTGCGCCTGCTGAGTATCAGCAATCGCGCCAAGAACCACATCATGCGGCACTCCGCCGCGCAGCTCGCTGCTTCCTATTGCGAGCGGGAGCACCAGCCGCATTTCGCCAGCCAGTACTTTCTTATCGCGCATCATATGGGGCAAATACGCCTGCGCACTCATTTCCTGCGGGCCGCGTACCGGTAAACCTGCACGCTTGAGCAGATCGATAAGGCGCTGAGTATCCTGCGCGCGGAACTGCCCCAGCCGCTCGGACGTATGCGCCGCCATCACCATACCTGCCGCCACCGCTTCGCCGTGCAGCCAGTTACCGTAGCCCATTTCCGCCTCGATAGCATGGCCGAAGGTATGTCCAAGATTGAGTAAAGCACGTAACCCGGTTTCACGCTCGTCAGCAGCCACAACTTCCGCTTTCAGCTCACAGCAACGGCGAATGCAGTACGCCATGGCCTTTTCATCCAGCGCCAGCAGGGCATCAATGTTGTTTTCCAGCCAGTTGAAGAATGCGCCGTCGAGGATCACCCCATACTTGATGACCTCAGCCAGTCCGGAAGCGAGTTCGCGCTGCGGAAGCGTCTTCAGACAGTTAAGATCAACCACCACGGAAACCGGCTGCCAGAAGGCGCCAATCATGTTTTTGCCGAGAGGGTGGTTCACTGCGGTTTTGCCGCCGACCGACGAGTCGACCTGCGACAGCAAGGTGGTAGGGACCTGGATAAAACGCACGCCGCGCTGATAGCTTGCCGCGGCGAAACCGGTTAAATCACCGATAACACCGCCGCCGAGCGCCACCAGCGTGGTGTCGCGGCCATGGGGTTTTTGTAACAGCGCGGTAAATACGGTATCCATCACCGCCAGGCTTTTATACTGCTCGCCGTCGGGCAGGATCACGCTGTCAACGTTGACCCCTGCCTGCTCCAGCGCAGAGCGGACGGTATCCAGATAAAGCGGCGCCAGCGTTTCGTTGGTGACCAGCATAGCCTGGTCGCCCGACTTGAGTGGCAGGAAGGAAGCTGGATCGTTAAACAAACCAGCCGCGATGGTAATCGGGTAACTACGTTCCCCGAGGGTAACAGTAAGCCTCTCCATAACGCGACATCCACCTCAATGACTTTTACTCTGACGCACTTTTATTAAGCCAGAATCAGTTGCTTTCCAGCATATGAATAATCTGGTTCGCGACGACTTTCGCACTCTGATCGTCTGTGCGGATAGTCACATCGGCGATCTCTTCATACAGCGGGTTACGCTCGTCAGCCAGCGCTTCCAGTACTTCACGAGGCGGCGCATCGACTTGTAGCAAAGGACGCTTTTTATCGCGCTGCGTACGGGCCAACTGCTTCTCGATCGTTGTTTCCAGGTAGACCACCACGCCGCGGGCGGAGAGACGGTTACGCGTTTCACGGGATTTTACAGAGCCGCCGCCAGTCGCCAGCACAATCCCCTGTTTTTCCGTCAACTCATTGATAATTTTTTCTTCACGGTCGCGGAAGCCTTCTTCGCCTTCAACATCGAAGACCCAGCCCACATCAGCGCCAGTGCGTTTCTCAATCTCTTGATCAGAATCGTAAAATTCCATGTTGAGCTGTTGGGCTAACTGGCGCCCAATAGTGCTTTTGCCGGCACCCATAGGCCCAACCAGAAAGATATTGCGTTTCTCTGCCATTTTTTCGGTACTACTAAGACTATTCGTTAATGATAAACCCGCTTCGCAGACACCCAGCGCCGCAGGGCATGAACTGAAACCTCATATGCAATAGAGCGAGAGTCAGACTAAAAATTATCTCAATACTCCGGCTGGTTTGGCAACTGAATAAAATCGCCGGACAATAAAGGGAGGATTGATGTCGTACCCGACTCTCAAATCGGTACCCCTTGTATGCTAAATCCGTCCTCACGTCAAACACCTGAAACGTGTTTAGCATGAAAAACCTGCTTAACGTACTGCCAGAATCCGTGGCGTAATAAAGACAACCAGTTCACGGCGTTCATTATCTTTCCCGTCGCGGCGAAACAGACGCCCTAGCACCGGGATATCGCCAAGCAGCGGGACGCTGTCGCGGGCGGTTTTGTTTTTCTGCGAAAAGATGCCGCCCAACGCCAGGGTCTCGCCGCTGCGGACTTCCACCAGGGTCTCGATCTCCTGTTTATCAATGGCCAGCGCCTCGCCGTTATCCTGCTTCAGCACCTGGCCTGGCGTGTTCTCGCTTATTCGCAGCTTCAACCGCACTCTCCCCTTCTGCAGCACCGTCGGCGTCACCTCCATGCCCAGCACCGCCTCTTTAAACTCCACCGACGTGGCGCCGCTTTCACCGCTGGAGACCTGATAGGGGATCTCGCTCCCCTGCTTGATGCTGGCGGGCTGCATATGGGAGGCGAGCAAACGAGGACTGGCGATAATCTCGACCTGCTGCTTGCGCTCCAGCGCGGAAAGCTCCAGCTCAAGCAAGCGCCCGTTAATTTTGCCGATGTTAAAGCCTGCGCGGGTGCTGGCATCGTTGACCGACACATCGCTGCTTAGGGTGGTGATGTGCCCGGATCCCGGGGTGCTTTCAGCCTCCGCCAGCCGCCACTTCACCCCCAGTTCACGCAGGCTGGTTTCGCTCATCGACACGATATGGGCGGCCAGCTCCACCTGTCCGACCGGCAGATCCATCTCCTGCGCCCAGGCCTTCAGCGCCGGCAGATGCCGCGCATCATCGCGGATCAGCAGCCGATTGGTCCGCTTGTCCGCCATCAGGTTTCCCCGGGCGCTAAGCAACTTACCGCCGCTTTTAGCCAGCTCCTCGGCATCGGCATAGTGCAGCGTCACGCTCTCCGCCAGCAGCGGCAGGTTCTGCAGACGTTTCGCCTGTTCAGCTTCGCGCTGCGCCAGATTGGCTTTTTGCCAAGCCTGCGTATGCGCGTAGATGACCGTCCCCTGCTGTTGCAAAGAGAGGCCTGCGCTATCCGCCACTGCCCGCAGCGCCTGGGTCCAGGGGACCTTCTGCAGGCGCAGGGAGAGCGTGCCGCTGACGTCCGGTGCGACAACGAGGTTCTTATGGTTCATTTCGGCCAGGGCTTGCAGCACCTGGGCCACTGGCGCGTCGTCAACGACCAGCGAAACCGGCTTGTCATTTCGCGCGGCGACCACCGCCAGCGGTAGCAGCAGAAGCAGCAGGCTTATCCATCGCATCATCTTGTTTTCCTTCACGTTGCCAGCGCCACGCTGGCGGTTCACATCCCGGAAGCGTGACGATGTCCAGCTCGCCGGCCGTCAGCCGACTCACCCGCCAGCCCGTGGGCAATTGCTCATCCAGGCGTACCCGTCGCCACATGCCGCTTCCATCCTGCAAAAACCCCGTCCAGCCTGCGCCATCGCCGGCCGCGCCGCCATAGCGCCATTGCGACAGCTGCGCCGTGCGGCAAGGATCTTCAACCGGCAGGAAAGGATCGCGCCCGGCCGCCAGCAGCGACAGCGGCAACCACAGCAAAATCCAGCATTTACCGCCCATCTTCCGCCTCCAGCTGCAGCCGCATGCGCAGCGCCTGCCCCTCGCGCTCCAGCGAGAACGAACGCGGGTTCATCCCGCAGCGCGCCAGCCATGAGAACAGGGCGGGTACCGTCGGCCAGGGGAGAGACAGCGCCATCTCACCGCCGCTCCCCTGCGGATGCCAGGCGATTAGCTTCGCGCCGGCGAGCGGAATGGCGATGGGCGAGAACGGCTGCTTGTCGATGCGTTCCCCGGAACTTTCACCGGCGGGGATGCGCAGCGCCATGATCCGCCGCCACTGCGTTTGCAGAGCGCCATCGCGGGACAGCGCCGCCAGCGGCTGGGGGGCATCGCGCCAGAGCGCCACGCCGCCCCCCATCAGCCCCATCGCGAGCAGAATCAACAGCCCCGCCCGGGTGCGCCGGGTGTTAATCCGCATCGGTGCGCGCTCCCGACAGGGTAAAACTGAACTGCCAGCGCCCCTCGGCGTCGCGCTGCGTTCCGCCGGCTTTAGCCGGCGCGAATCCCGCGACGCTGGCCAGAGCAGCCTCCACCCGGGCCAGCGCCTGCAGGTTGAGGGCCAGGCCATCCAGCGTCAGGCGCGCCCCCTGGTACTCCAGCCGCGTCAGCCATGCCTGAGCGGGCAGGCCTGCCGCGAGCGCCATTAGTCGGGGTTGCCAGGCGGCGATCGTCGATCTGCGCTGGCGCTGCTCGCGCTGGCGTTGATGCTGCTGCCATGCCTCGCGCATCGCCTGTTCGCGCTGTTTGAGCGAGGCGAGCAACGCTGCGTCGGCTGTCGTGTGGATCCTCGCCAGGGCGTCGCGCTGTAGACCCGCTGTTCGCCCCGCCTGCAGGGTCGTTCCCACCAGCAGCACGATACCGGTGGCTAACAACAGGGCGTAGCGCAGGCGCTGGCGGCGACGCAGGTCACGCCAGGGGAGAAGATTAACGACATGCGTCATGGCGCCCGCCTCCCAGCGCCAGCCCAAGGGCAATGGCGTAGCGATCGCCGTCGGCTGGCAGCGGAGGCTGCCGGCGGTGAACCACCTGCCAGACATCAAAACGACTGGCCTCGTCGCCCGCATCAGCGCACAGGCGCAGAGGAACCTGAAGTTGCCCCGCCAGCTGGCTTAAGGACCCTATCGCATCGCAGGCGTCACAGCCCCAGGCCTCCTGGGTCGCCCATAGCCAGTACTTTTCATCCCGCCACGCCAGGCCTTGCTCTGCTGCCGTCACCCAGGGGAAAAAGGCGCCGAGCGCGCTGGCATCCGGTACGATGGCCGCCACCCGCAGCCGCAGCCGCCCTGCCAGCTCCCGCAGAACATTGATATCCAGCCGCTGCGCCGCCGTCACCTGCCAGCCGTCATCCCGCGAGGTGGGCGCATAATCAATACATAGAGAGGAGGCGGGCATCGCCAGCTGTTGGGTCATGGCGCTGGCTATCCACGTCGCCTGTTCCCGCTCTCGCAGGGCGAACTGGGGATAAGGCAGGCGTTTTTGCAACGTGCGAGCCGCGGGAAAGGCGATACTGATCTGATGCTGCGCCGGTAGCTCCCGCCGCCAGGCGGCCAGCCGTGAGCCGAGGGCGCTAACGTCCGCCACCATCCCCTGCCGCACCAGACCTGGCGGCAGCGGAATGCGCCACCAGCGGCGCAGTGCCCAGTGTGAGCGCTCATGCAGTAGCGCGACAATGGCAATGCTATCCTGTTGGATATGCATTCCGATCCGCCAGTTTCTGAAAGCCATGCTTACGATCTCCTTATCCGGCAAAACTGTCCGGCTATATCAATGCACCTGGCTTGCCTTTATACTACCGCGCGTTTGTTTATAAACTGCCCAAATAAAACTAAATGGGAAAACACCGGTGAAGTTCGTAAAGTATCTATTGATCCTTGCAGTCTGTTGCGTACTGCTGGGAGCAGGCTCGATTTTTGGCCTCTACAAATACATAGAGCCGCAACTCCCCGACGTCGCAACCCTGAAGGATGTGCGTTTGCAGATCCCGATGCAGGTCTATAGCGCCGACGGTGAGCTTATTGCGCAGTACGGCGAAAAGCGCCGTATCCCTGTAACGTTGCAGCAAATTCCCCCCGAGCTGGTGAAAGCGTTTATCGCCACCGAAGACAGTCGTTTCTATGAGCATCACGGCGTCGATCCGGTGGGTATTTTCCGCGCCGCCAGCGTGGCGATGTTTTCAGGCCACGCCTCGCAGGGCGCCAGCACCATCACCCAGCAGCTAGCGCGTAACTTCTTCCTCAGCCCCGAGAAGACGTTGATGCGTAAGATTAAAGAGGCCTTTCTGGCCATCCGCATCGAGCAGCTGCTGAACAAAGATGAAATCCTTGAGCTGTATCTGAACAAGATTTACCTCGGCTACCGCGCCTATGGCGTCGGCGCCGCGGCGCAGGTCTATTTTGGCAAACCTATCGACCAGCTGACCCTCAGCGAAATGGCGGTGATTGCCGGTCTGCCGAAAGCCCCGTCCACCTTTAACCCGCTCTATTCGATGGATCGCGCCACAGCCCGTCGCAACGTGGTGCTGTCGCGTATGCTGAGCGAGGGGTACATCACCCAGGCGCAATACGATGAAGCGCGCAGCGAACCCATCGACGCCAGCTACCACGCGCCGAAAATCGCCTTCTCAGCGCCTTATCTGAGCGAAATGGTGCGCCAGGAGATGGTGAATCGCTATGGCGAGCAGGCCTATGAAGATGGCTACCGGGTGTACACCACGATTACCCGCAAAAACCAGCAGGCGGCCCAGCAGGCGGTCCGCAATAACGTGCTGGATTACGATATGCGTCACGGCTACCGCGGCCCGGCCAGCGTGCTGTGGAAGGTCGGCGAAACGCCGTGGGAGGCGAAAAAGATCGTCGACGCCCTGAAGCGCCAGCCTGGCTTAGGCCCGCTTTCTCCTGCGGTGGTCACCTCCGCGAATGCCCAGGAGGCCGTCGCGCTGTTGGCTAACGGCGACTCCGTTTCACTGACGATGGACGGCGTGCGCTGGGCTCGTCGCTTTATCTCCGATACGCAGCAGGGAGCGACTCCGCGTAAAGTCAACGACGTCGTGCAGGCCGGGCAGCAGATCTGGGTTCGCAAAGTGGGTGACAGCTGGTGGTTGTCGCAGGTCCCGGACGTCAACTCGGCGCTGGTCTCCATTAACCCGCAAAACGGCGCGATTATTGCCCTTGTCGGTGGGTTTGACTTTAACCAGAGCAAGTTTAACCGCGCCACCCAGGCGCTGCGCCAGGTCGGCTCCAACATCAAGCCGTTCCTCTACACCGCTGCGATGGATAAAGGCTTAACTCTGGCAAGCATGCTCAACGATGTGCCAATCTCGCGCTGGGACGCCGGGGCCGGCTCCGACTGGCGGCCGAAAAACTCGCCGCCGCAGTATGCCGGTCCGATTCGTTTACGCCAGGGCCTGGGGCAGTCGAAAAACGTGGTAATGGTGCGCGCCATGCGCGCCATGGGCGTTGACTATGCCGCCGAGTACCTGCAGCGCTTTGGTTTCCCGGCGCAAAACATTGTCCACACCGAATCGCTGGCGCTGGGCTCCGCCTCATTTACGCCTCTGCAGGTCGCCCGCGGGTATTCGGTGATGGCCAACGGCGGCTTCCTGGTCAACCCGTTCTTTATCAGTAAGATTGAGAATGATCAGGGTGGGGTCCTCTTCGAGGAGCGCCCGAAAATCGCCTGCCCGCAGTGTGATTTACCGGTGATTTACGGCGATACGCCAAAATCCAATGTGCTGGAAAACAAAGATGTGGAAGATGTCGCCACCTCGACGGAACCGCAGAATGGCAACGTGCCGCCGCAGCCGCAGCTGGAGCAGGCCAATCAGTCACTGGTGGCGCAGAGCGGCGCCCAGGAATACGCGCCGCATGTGATCAATACCCCGCTGGCCTTCCTGATCAAGAGCGCGCTGAACAGCAACATCTTTGGCGAACCGGGCTGGATGGGAACCGGCTGGCGCGCCGGACGGGATCTGCAGCGGCATGACATCGGCGGCAAAACCGGAACCACCAACAGCTCGAAGGACGCCTGGTTCTCAGGCTACGGGCCGGGCGTGGTGACCTCGGTTTGGATCGGCTTTGACGATCATCGTCGCGATCTTGGCCGGACCACCGCGTCAGGGGCGATTAAAGATCAGATCTCCGGCTACGAAGGCGGCGCCAAAAGCGCCCAACCGGCCTGGGACAGCTTTATGAAGAGCGTGCTGGAAGGCGTTGCGGAAGAGCCGTTAACGCCGCCGCCGGGAATCGTCACGGTGAATATCGATCGCAGCACCGGTCAGCTGGCGAACGGGGGCAACAGCCGGGCGGAATACTTTATTGAGGGTACCCAGCCCACGCAGCAGGCGGTCCATGAGGTGGGCACCACCTTGACGGACGGCGGCGGTGAAACCCACGAGCTGTTCTGACAAAAAAAGCGCCTGCGGGCGCTTTTTTATTGCTGCTTAGCGTGAACGCTCGTTCAGAGTCTCCCCTGGGCCTGCAGCCATTCCCGCACTAAAAACAGCGCGCTGACGTTGCGGGCCTCGTTAAAATCTTCTTCATCCAGCAGCGACATCAGCTGCGTCAGCGGCCAGCGCACCTGCGGCAGCGGCTCGGGCTCATCGCCCGGCAGCGACTCCGGATAGAGATCTTCCGCCACCAGGATGTTCATTTTGCTGGAGAAGTAAGAGGGAGCCATACTGAGCTTCTTCAGGAACGTCAGCTTATTGGCGCCGAAGCCAACCTCTTCTTTCAGCTCGCGATTGGCCGCTTCATCTACGGTTTCACCCGGATCAATCAGCCCTTTGGAGAAGCCCAGCTCGTAGGATTCCGTCCCGACGGCATACTCGCGAATCAAAATAATATGATCATCCACAATCGGCACAATCATTACCGCTTCGCGGGTGGAAGGCCGCATACGTTCATAAACGCGACGCACACCGTTGCTGAATTCCAGATCGACGCTTTCGACATTAAAGAGGCGCGAACGGGCGACAGTTTCAACATTGAGAATGGTGGGTTTTTGTAATGATTTGCTCATTGTCATCGGTCTATGCTGTGATTAAGCAGTCATTGTGCGATACGCAACACGCTTTCGGCAATCCAAATCGCCACTTATTTACAGAGTTGTAACCTTTCCCCTGCAAAGGTGAAAGTAATAAAGATAAAAAAGTCAATAGCTTGAATTCTGTTTGAGAATTTACCGATTTCTGCGCTTTAACGTTTTTGGTAAGCTTATACACTGCTGCATGACATATTCACTACCCTGCAAGCAGGTGCGCCGCTAACACTGCAGCTTGACGTTAGTCTTCACGTTCACCGACGATTTCGTAAGAAAAATATAACTATGATGGGATGGGCATGGGCACCTTTCTGATATTCCTTACAGCTCTGCTAATCTGCGTATTGCTCATTGGATGGTGGTATCGCACGCACGCCAGACGCCGCCGGCTCCCCCTACTGCACGCCTTTAGCGATGCCACCACGCGGCCGCTCCCTGCCGATGAGCGCCAGGCCATCGAAAAGTATCTTGCCGAACTGAGCCGCGCCCAGCAGGTGCCCGCGTCCGGCGCCACCAGCGCGCCCGTCGCTCTGGCGCTAAACGAACAGAGCGATACCGTCTATGGGTTGACGCGAGCCATCACCCGCTACGGGATCACCACCGACGCGCCGAATAAATGGCGCTATTTTCTCGATTCGGTGGAGGTACATCTGCCGCCGTTCTGGGAACAGCATATCAACGATGAAAACAGCGTCGAGCTGATCCCCACCGACAGCCTGCCGCTGGTTATCACCCTTAACGGTCATACCCTGAGCGACTATCGTCAGGATGCGCAAAGCTACGCTCTGGAACGCGCCTCGGCCACCCAGGCCTCGATTCGCGGCGAAGAGAGCGAACAGGTAGAGCTGCGGCAGATCCGGCGGGAAAGCCCGGAAGAGCACGCCCTGAATCGCCCGGACGGTCTGCGGGAAGCGATCCTGATCGTCGCCTCTTTCCTGTTCTTTTATTTCAGCCTGATTGGGCCAGCCGTCTTTACCCCGTGGCTGGTGGCCGCCGGTTTGCTGCTGCTCGCCGCCGGCCTGTGGGGGATCTATGCCCCGCCGCGCCGCGCCGCGCTGCGCGAAATCCACTGCCTGCGCGGCGTCCCGAAGCGCTGGGGGCTGTTCGGCGAAAACGATCAGGAACATATCAATAATATCTCGCTGGGCATTATCGATCTCATCTATCCGCGCCACTGGCAGCCCTGGATCGCCCAGGACCTCGGACAGCAGACCGATATTGATATCTATCTCAACCGCCATGTGGCCCGTCAGGGACGCTACTTGTCGCTTCATGATGAAGTGAAAAATTTTCCGCTGCAGTACTGGCTGCGCAGCGCGATTATCGCCGCCGGCGCCCTGGTGGTGGTGATCATGCTATGGGCCAGCGTACCGCTGAATATGCCGTTTAAGTTCACCCTGTCGTGGCTGAAGGGGGCGCAGACGATTGAAGCCACGACCGTCAGCCAACTGGAAAAGGCCCATGTGCGCATTGGCGATACGCTGCGCCTGACCGGTACCGGGATGTGCAACATCCGCACGCCGGGCAGTTGGACGGCCAAAGAGGATTCGCCGTTCCTGCCTTTCGATTGTTCGCAGATTGTGTGGAACGATGCCCCTCCTCTGCCGCTGCCGGAGTCTGACATTGTCAGCAAAGCGACCGCCCTGATGGAGTCCGTCCAGCGTCAGCTGCACCCGGAAACCGACGACGACTCCCGCGTCAGCCCGGCGCTGCGCTCCGCCATTCAAAAATCTGGCATGGTGCTGCTGGATGATTTCGGCGATATCGTTCAGAAAACCAAGGATCTCTGTTCGGCTGCCGATGATTGCCTGCGCCTGAAGAACGCGCTGGTTAATCTCGGCAATACACGTAACTGGGAGACGTTAACCAAGCGCGCGTCCGCCGGGAAACTGGATGGTGTGAACGTGCTCCTGCGGCCAGTCAGCGCCGAGTCGCTGGAGAATCTGGTGACCACCTCAACCGCCCCCTTTGTAATGCGTGAAACCTCGCGAGCGGCGCAGGCGCTCAACAGCCCGGCCCCTGGCGGCTTCCTCATCGCCAGCGACGAGGGCAGCGTGCTGGTCAATCAGCCGTGGCCGGCGGTAAGCCTGTATGATTACCCGGCGCATGAGCAGTGGGGCGAACTGCGGCGGCTGGCCGGTATGCTGATGCATACTCCCTTCCATGCCGAAGGGATCGTCACCAATCTGTTTACTGACGCCAACGGCACCCAGCATATCAACCTGCACCGCATTCCCGACCGCAGCGGCCTGTGGCGCTATCTGGGCATCACCCTGCTGCTGCTGTCGATGGTGGGATGCATGGCTTACCACGGCGTGCAGGCGCTGCGTCGTTATCAACGCCATCGCCAGCGTATGGAAGAGATTCAGAAATATTACGAAAGCTGCCTGAACCCGGTGCTGCTCCCCTCGTCTGACCCGCAAGATTAATTTCCCCGGCGGCAGGGTGTGATACCCTGTCGCCCATTTCCCGCTCGCTGGAGAGTCATCATGCATTTTGATATCGCCTGGCAGGAGGTCGATACCGTTCTGCTGGATATGGACGGCACGCTCCTGGATCTCGCTTTTGATAACTATTTCTGGCAAACGCTGGTGCCGGAAACCTGGGGGGCCGCCCGCGGCCTCAATCTGCAACAGGCGAAAGAGGCCATGCACCAGGAGTATCATGCCGTGCAGCATACGCTAAACTGGTACTGTCTGGATTACTGGAGCGAGCGCCTGGGTTTGGATATTTGTGCGATGACCAGCGAACAGGGTCCGCGCGCCACGCTGCGTGAGGATACCGTGCCGTTCCTTGATGCGCTCAAGGCCAGCGGTAAGCGACGTATTCTGTTGACCAATGCCCATCCCCACAATCTGGCGGTGAAACTCAAACACACCGGCCTGGATGCGCACCTTGATTTATTACTTTCCACCCACACATTTGGTTATCCGAAAGAGGATCAGCGTCTGTGGCGCGCCGTGGCGGAGGAAACCGGCCTTGAGGCGCATAAAACGCTGTTTGTCGACGACAGCGAGGCGATTCTGGATGCCGCGAGGGAGTTTGGCATTCGCTACTGCCTGGGCATTACCAATCCCGACTCCGGGCTGGCGGAAAAGCAGTATCTGCGCCATCCGGGGCTGAATGATTACCGACGACTGATCCCTTCGCTTACCCCGAAGGAGAGGCGATGAAAGAGAAGCCTGCCGACACCGTCAGACTGGATAAATGGCTTTGGGCCGCCCGCTTTTACAAGACCCGCGCGCTGGCGCGGGAGATGATTGAAGGCGGCAAGGTGCATTACAACGGACAACGCAGCAAACCAGGGAAAATCGTCGAACTGGACGCCATGCTGACGCTGCGTCAGGGCAACGACGAGCGGACGGTGCGCATCGTCGGTATCACCGAGCAGCGCCGCCCGGCAAGCGAAGCCGTCACCCTGTATGAAGAGACGGCGGAGAGTATCGAGAAGCGTGAAAAAATGGCCCTGGCGCGCAAAATGAACGCCCTGACCATGCCGCACCCTGACAGACGTCCGGACAAGAAAGAGCGCCGCGACCTGATGAGATTTAAACACGGCGAGAGTGAGTAACTCGCGCCAGAAAGAGAGATGATTATGACTCAACACGATCAATTACATCGTTATCTGTTTGAAAACTATGCCGTGCGCGGCGAGCTGGTGACGGTGTCGGAAACCCTGGAACAGATTCTGGCGAATCACACTTATCCCCAGCCGGTGAAAACGGTGCTGGCGGAGCTGCTGGTCGCCACCAGTCTGCTGACTGCGACCCTGAAGTTTGCCGGCGACATTACCGTGCAGCTGCAGGGCGATGGGCCTTTACAGCTGGCGGTGATCAACGGCAATAACCAGCAGCAGCTGCGCGGCGTCGCGCGCGTGCAGGGCGAGATTGCGGACGATGCGGATCTGAAAGCGATGGTCGGCAACGGTTATCTGGTCATTACCATCTCCCCGGAAGAGGGTGAGCGCTATCAGGGCGTGGTCGGTCTGGAAGGCGATACGCTGGCCGCCTGCCTGGAAGATTACTTCCAGCGTTCAGAGCAGCTGCCGACGCGCCTTATCATCCGCACCGGCGAACATGAAGGCCAGCCGATGGCGGGCGGGATGCTGCTGCAGGTGATGCCGGCCCAGGATGCCCAGACTGCCGACTTTGAGCACCTGGCGACGCTCACCGAGACCATCAAGGCGGAAGAGCTGTTCACCCTGCCGGCGAACGATGTGCTGTGGCGTCTGTACCATGAAGAAGAAGTCACGGTCTACGATCCGCAAAGCGTGGAGTTCAAGTGCACCTGCTCCCGCGAACGCTGCGCCGGCGCGCTGAAGACGCTGCCGGACGAAGAGATAGATAGCATCCTTGCCGACGAAGGCGAGATTGATATGCACTGCGACTACTGCGGTAACCACTATATCTTCAACGCCATGGACATCGCCGAGATCCGTAACAACGCCTCTCCGGCCGACCCGCAGGTCCATTAATCCTCACTTCTTCTTCAGGCACCGGGCGGCGATGTGGTTTGTCGCCCGGAGCCTGACTTTTATTTATTCACGAGTTGAATCGATTCTCGCTGAAAGAGTTACGTAATTTTATTCCAGGAAAGCGATTACATTCACATTTCAGCAGTTTTTTTAATTACTTTTTAACCATTGAGAAACATCTAACCCCACCATCCGGCCATTTCCTGAGATAATCCACTTCACTTCGTGACAGGAGTCACCGTTTTTTTCGTCATTCTGCGGAATGTCGAGATACGTAAATCTATGAGCCTGGTCGCGGTCAATACCCGGTAATAAACCCTACAATTTACAGCAGTACATCTTGGCTAAGGAGCAGTGACATGCGCGTTAATCATGGTTTAACCCCGCAGGATCTCAAGGCTTATGGTATCAATGACGTTCAGGATATCGTCCACAACCCCAGCTACGACATGTTGTTTCAGGAAGAGCTCGACCCCAATCTGGAAGGCTACGAACGTGGCGTATTAACCAGTCTGGGTGCTATCGCCGTCGACACGGGCATTTTTACCGGTCGTTCTCCGAAAGATAAGTACCTCGTGCGCGACGACACCACCCGCGATACCGTCTGGTGGTCCGATAAAGGCAAGGGTAAAAACGACAACAAGCCGCTTTCGCAGGAAACCTGGCAGCATCTGAAAGGGCTGGTGACACAGCAGCTGTCCGGTAAACGCCTGTTTATCGTCGACGCCTTCTGCGGCGCTAACGCCGATACCCGTCTCAGCGTACGTTTCATTACCGAAGTGGCCTGGCAGGCGCACTTCGTGAAGAACATGTTCATTCGCCCGAGCGACGAAGAGCTGGCGGAATTCGCGCCCGACTTCATCGTGATGAACGGCGCGAAGTGCACCAACCCGCAGTGGAAAGAGCAGGGCCTGAACTCGGAAAACTTCATCGCTTTCAACCTCACCGAGCGCATTCAGCTGATCGGCGGCACCTGGTACGGCGGCGAAATGAAGAAAGGGATGTTCTCGATCATGAACTACCTGCTGCCGCTGAAGGGCATCGCCTCCATGCACTGTTCTGCCAACGTCGGCGAGAAAGGCGATGTCGCCATTTTCTTCGGCCTCTCAGGCACCGGCAAAACCACCCTTTCCACCGATCCGAAACGCCGCCTGATTGGCGATGACGAACATGGCTGGGATGACGATGGGGTGTTTAACTTCGAAGGGGGCTGCTACGCCAAGACCATCAAGCTCTCTGAAGCGGCCGAGCCGGATATCTATCACGCCATCCGCCGCAACGCCCTGCTGGAAAACGTGGTGGTGCGCGCCGACGGCACAATCGATTTCGATGACGGTTCAAAAACCGAAAACACCCGCGTCTCCTACCCCATCGACCATATCGATAATATCGTCAAACCGGTCTCCAAAGCGGGTCACGCCACCAAAGTGATCTTCCTGACGGCCGATGCGTTCGGCGTACTGCCGCCAGTCTCCCGCCTGACCGCCGATCAGACGCAGTACCATTTCCTGTCCGGGTTTACCGCCAAACTGGCCGGCACCGAGCGCGGCGTGACCGAACCCACGCCAACCTTCTCCGCCTGCTTCGGCGCCGCCTTCCTGTCGCTGCATCCGACGCAGTACGCCGAAGTGCTGGTCAAACGTATGCAGGCGGCTGGCGCGCAGGCTTATCTGGTCAATACCGGCTGGAACGGCACCGGCAAGCGCATCTCGATTAAAGATACCCGCGCCATCATCGACGCCATCCTCAATGGCTCGCTGGACAACGCGGAGACCTTTACCCTGCCGATGTTTAATCTGCAGATCCCGACGGCGCTCCCGGGTGTCGATACCCAGATCCTCGATCCGCGCAGCACCTATGGTTCCCCGGAGCAGTGGCAGGAAAAAGCCGACCAGCTGGCGAAGCTGTTTATTGAGAACTTTGAGAAGTATACCGATACGCCAGCGGGCGCCGCGCTGGTGGCGGCAGGGCCGCAGCGCTAACGGACGCAGAGATGAAAAAGCCGGGCTTGCCCGGCTTTTTATTGCGCAACGTTTTGACCAGCCAACCGCGGGCGCGATCAGCTCTCTTTGGCCGGTTTCATCGGCGTCAGCACCCGGTGCACCGGCAGCCAGGCGCGGATCAGTAACCCGCCGCGTTCGCTGGAGCCAATCTCCAGCCGTCCGTTGTGATTGTCGATAATACGCTGAACAATCGCCAACCCCAGCCCGGTTCCGCTGGTGCTGCGGGCGCTGTCGCCGCGCACAAACGGCTGAAACAGGTGCTCCCGCTGCTCAGGTTTAATCCCCGGTCCGTCATCTTCAACCTGGAACCACGCCCGGCTCGCTTCGCTGCCGCTGCTGACCTTGATCCAGCCATTGCCATAGCGGGCCGCGTTGACCACCATATTCGCCAGCGCGCGCTTGATAGACAGAGGATGCATGCGTACCGGAATTTCGCCGGCCTGCAGGGCGGTGGCGATCTCCCGCTCATAGCCGCTCTCCGCAGCGATCACTTCCCCCAGCACCGCATTCAGATCCGCCAGCTCCAGCGGCATCTCCTGCCCGGTGCGCAGGTAGTCGATAAACTGCTCGATGATGGCATTGCACTCTTCGATATCTTTGTTGATCGACTCCGCGAGATAGCCGTCCTGCTCGCCCATCATCTCGGTGGCCAGACGAATGCGGGTCAGCGGAGTACGTAAATCATGGCTGACCCCGGCCATCAGCAGCGTACGGTCGTCGGCCAGCTGCTTCACGCCCGCGGCCATGTGGTTGAAGGCGCGGGTCACCGATCGCACCTCAGAGGCGCCGTACTCGCGCAGCGGCGGCGGGATAATGCCGCGCCCGACCTGCAGCGCCGCATGCTCCAGATCCACCAGCGGGCGGTTCTGAATACGGATAAACAGCCAGGCGCCGCCTATCGCCAGCAGCATGATCGCCAGGGTATAGCGGAACAGCGGCGAGAAGTCGCCCTGATGGATCTCGGTCAGCGGCACCCGCACCCAGATATTGGGCGACAGCCAGGTCTTCAGCCACACCACGGGGGAGCTTTTATTGACCTCCACCCGCACCTCAGTGGGGCCGCCAAGCTGATGAGCCATCTGCTGGCTCAAGAATTCATAATGCTGCGCCCAGCGCAGGCCTGCGTCTTCCGCCGCTTCATTGGAATAGAGCGAAATCCCCAGCTCGCGATAAATTTCACGACGAAACGCCGGGGGCACCACCAGTTGGGTGCCATCCTCCAGCTGCAGCTTATCGGTCATCAGCATACGCACTTCGTAGGCCAATACTTTATTAAACTGCTGGAGGCTCGGCAGGATCGCGAAATTCAGTACCACCAGATAGGTCGTCACCAGGCTGACGAACAGCAAGGTGACGATCAGGAGCAGCGTGCGAGCAAAGGAGCTGCGCGGCGAAAAGCGCACGCGTTTCATGCCTTAGAACCGTCCGGGACGAAGACGTAGCCCAGACCCCAGACGGTCTGGATATAGCGCGGATGCGCCGGGTCCTCTTCCACCATGCGGCGCAGGCGGGAGATCTGTACGTCGATGGAACGCTCCATCGCAGAGTATTCGCGGCCGCGAGCGAGGTTCATTAACTTATCGCGCGACAGCGGCTCACGAGGATGGCTCACCAGCGCCTTCAGGACCGCGAACTCGCCGCTGGTCAACGGCATCGGCTCGTCTTCACGGAACATTTCGCGGGTGCCCAGGTTCAGTTTGAATTTACCAAAGGCGATAACCGCCTCTTCCTGCGACGGCGCGCCCGGCAGCTCGTTCGCCTGACGGCGCAGCACCGCGCGGATGCGGGCCAGCAGTTCGCGCGGGTTGAACGGCTTCGGAATATAGTCGTCAGCCCCGATCTCCAGGCCCACGATCCGATCAACCTCTTCGCCTTTCGCCGTCACCATAATGATCGGCATCGGGTTGCTCTGGCTGCGCAGACGGCGGCAAATCGAGAGGCCATCTTCCCCGGGCAGCATCAGATCCAGCACCATCAGGTGGAAGGATTCGCGGGTTAACAGACGATCCATCTGTTCGGCGTTCGCCACGCTACGAACCTGGAAGCCCTGCTCGGTCAGATAACGTTCGAGCAGCGCACGCAGGCGCATGTCGTCATCCACAACCAGAATCTTATAATTCTCTTGCATTGTTTGTACTCCCAAAGGTTCACTGCAATAGTCAGTGCGTATTCTCAAAAAAGCCCGGCGCGCTCACCAGCTAAATCTGGTATACATTCCAGGCTAAATTGTTACAAAGCATATTTAACAGCAGGTTAAGTATACATTTAATCATAAGACACAGTATTTATCCTGTCGGTATTATTGCGCGCTACAAATTGTGCGCAACGACAGACTGTCAGAAGGTTGAACTCACGATGAAAACGCCGCTGATCACCCGCGAGGGATATGAAAAACTGAAGCAGGAGATGGACTACCTGTGGCGCCAGGAGCGCCCGGAAGTGACCAAAAAGGTGACCTGGGCCGCCAGCCTTGGCGACCGCAGCGAGAACGCGGATTACCAGTACAACAAAAAGCGCCTGCGCGAGATCGATCGCCGGGTCCGCTATCTGACCAAATGTCTGGAACAGTTAAAGATCGTCGATTACTCCCCGCAGCAGGAGGGCAAAGTCTTCTTCGGCGCCTGGGTAGAAATTGAAAACGATGAAGGCGATATCAAGCGCTTTCGCATCGTCGGTTACGATGAAATTTTTGGCCGCAAAGACTATATCTCCATCGACTCGCCGATGGCGCGCGCGCTGTTAAAAAAAGAGGTCGGCGATTTGGCCATCGTTAACACGCCGGCGGGGGAAGCCAGCTGGTATGTCAACAAGATCGAATACGTAAAATAGACAAGAACTTTCCGAGAGACGCCGGGCGCGGCTGGCATTTTCAGCCGCCAGTCCGTATAACTAGTCCCTGTTTTTTTGACCCTAAAGATGAATTAAAAGCCATGATGAATGATTCGCTCTGCCGCATTATTGCGGGTGAACTTCAGGCCAGAGCCGAACAGGTAGAAGCTGCCGTTCGCCTGCTTGATGAAGGGAACACCGTGCCGTTTATTGCACGATATCGTAAAGAAGTCACCGGCGGTCTGGATGACACGCAGCTGCGTAATCTGGAAACCCGCCTCGGCTACCTGCGCGAACTCGAAGACCGTCGTCAGGCGATCCTCAAATCCATCGCTGAACAGGGCAAACTGACCGACGCGCTGGAAAAAGCCATCACTACCACCCTCAGCAAAACCGAACTGGAAGACCTCTACCTGCCGTACAAGCCGAAGCGCCGTACCCGCGGACAGATCGCCATCGAAGCCGGGCTGGAGCCGCTGGCTGACCTGCTGTGGAACGAACCGTCCCACGATCCGGAAACGGAAGCCGCAAAATATATTGACGCCGATAAAGGCGTGGCCGACAGCAAAGCGGCGCTGGATGGCGCGCGCTATATTCTGATGGAGCGTTTTGCCGAAGACGCCGCGCTGCTGGCGAAGGTCCGTGACTATCTGTGGAAAAACGCCCACCTGGTCTCCACCGTCGTCAGCGGCAAAGAAGAGGAAGGCGCCAAATTCCGCGACTACTTCGATCACCACGAACCGATCGCCGCCGTGCCGTCGCATCGCGCGCTGGCGATGTTCCGCGGCCGCAACGAAGGCGTCCTGCAGCTCTCTTTAAACGCCGACCCGCAGTTTGACGAGCCGCCGAAAGAGAGCCACGGCGAGCAGATTATTATCGACCACCTGGGCCTGCGCCTGAACAACGCCCCGGCGGACAGCTGGCGTAAAGGCGTCGTCAGCTGGACCTGGCGGATCAAAGTCCTGATGCACCTCGAAACCGAGCTGATGGGCACCGTGCGCGAGCGCGCCGAAGACGAAGCCATTAACGTCTTCGCCCGCAACCTGCACGACCTGCTGATGGCGGCGCCCGCCGGGCTGCGCGCCACCATGGGCCTTGACCCGGGCCTGCGCACCGGGGTGAAAGTGGCCGTGGTTGACGGTACCGGCAAACTGGTGGCGACGGACACCATTTACCCCCACACCGGCCAGGCCGCCAAAGCGGCCGTCGCCGTCGCCGCGCTGTGCGAGAAGTACAACGTTGAGCTGGTGGCCATCGGCAACGGTACCGCCTCGCGTGAAACCGAGCGTTTCTTCCTCGACGTGCAGAAGCAGTTCCCGAAGGTCACCGCCCAGAAGGTGATCGTCAGCGAAGCCGGGGCTTCCGTTTACTCCGCCTCCGAGCTGGCGGCGCAGGAGTTCCCGGACCTCGACGTGTCGCTGCGCGGCGCGGTCTCCATCGCCCGCCGTCTGCAGGATCCTCTGGCCGAGCTGGTGAAAATCGACCCGAAATCCATCGGCGTCGGTCAGTATCAGCATGATGTCAGCCAGACCCAGCTGGCGCGTAAGCTGGACGCGGTGGTGGAAGACTGCGTGAACGCCGTCGGCGTTGACCTGAACACCGCCTCCGTGCCGCTGCTGACCCGCGTTGCCGGCCTGACCCGCATGATGGCGCAGAACATCGTCGCCTGGCGCGACGAGAACGGCCAGTTCCAGAACCGTCAGCAGCTGCTGAAGGTCAGCCGTCTGGGGCCGAAAGCCTTTGAACAGTGCGCCGGCTTCCTGCGTATCAACCACGGCGACAACCCGCTGGACGCCTCCACCGTTCACCCGGAAGCCTATCCGGTGGTCGAGCGCATTCTGGCGGCGACTCAGCAGGCGCTGAAAGATCTGATGGGCAACAGCAGCGAGCTACGGAACCTGAAAGCCGTCGATTTCACCGATGATAAATTTGGCGTACCGACCGTTACCGACATCATCAAAGAGCTGGAAAAACCGGGCCGCGACCCGCGTCCTGAGTTCAAAACCGCTCAGTTCGCCGACGGCGTGGAGACTATGAACGACCTGCTGCCGGGGATGATCCTCGAAGGCGCGGTGACCAACGTCACCAACTTCGGCGCGTTTGTTGATATCGGCGTTCACCAGGACGGCCTGGTGCATATCTCTTCCCTTTCGAACAAGTTCGTTGAAGACCCGCATACGGTGGTGAAAGCGGGCGACATCGTGAAGGTCAAGGTCATGGAAGTCGATCTGCCGCGTAAGCGTATCGCCCTGACCATGCGTCTCGACGAGCAGCCGGGCGACAGCAACGCCCGCCGCGGCGGCGGTCAGGATCGCCCGCAGGGCAATCGCCCGGCCGCGAAAGCCGCCAAACCCCGCGGTCGCGACGCGCAGCCTGCCGGCAACAGCGCGATGATGGATGCCCTCGCCGCGGCGATGGGTAAAAAACGCTAATCCCTCCCTGCCCCTTTTCAGGGGCAGTTTTCCTTTTCATTGTCACTGACCTATAGCCGCCTTTTCGCGCAAATGGCTCTCAGTTATTTCTGATAACCTGCATTTATTCCGCGCCGGGCAGATAGCGAAATTAATATTTGCATTTCGTTAACTTAAGAAACCTTAATTAAACATTAGAGCGACGAAATAATATTTCGCATATTTTCGATCACTGGCGGACTTTGCGGCATATCAATAAAAAGGTGAATTTCACTTTAAAAATGGCATAAAGCGCATCATATGTATTGATGATAAAAACCATTCTCATTATCATCGCTTGCAGAATGTTTTTTCTTTTTCGTTGGCTACGGTCCCCGGCGCAACTGCCTCCAGGCGTCCGGAAAATTCTTCTTCGGTTAGCGATAGACAAGTAGGCCCTATGCAATTCACACCTGATAGTGCGTGGAAAATTACCGGATTTTCCCGCGATATTAGCCCAGCATACCGTCAGAAATTGCTCTCCCTCGGCATGCTGCCCGGATCCTCTTTTCATGTGGTGCGCGTGGCGCCGCTCGGCGATCCTGTTCATATTGAAACCCGACGCGTCAGTCTGGTATTACGCAAAAAAGATCTCGCCTTAATCGAACTGGAAGCGGTTGCACAATAACGGCTGACCCGGCACAAGAGTTTGAAATATGAAAAAATTAACCGTTGGTTTAATTGGTAATCCTAATTCCGGCAAGACTACCCTGTTTAATCAGCTGACCGGCGCCCGCCAGCGCGTGGGCAACTGGGCCGGGGTCACCGTTGAGCGTAAAGAGGGCGTGTTCGCCACCACTGACCACCAGGTCACGCTGGTCGACCTCCCGGGAACCTACTCTCTGACCACCATCTCTTCGCAAACCTCGCTGGACGAGCAGATCGCCTGCCACTATATCCTCAGCGGCGACGCCGACATGCTGATTAACGTGGTCGATGCCTCCAACCTCGAGCGAAACCTCTATTTGACGCTGCAGCTGCTCGAGCTGGGGATCCCCTGCGTCGTGGCGCTGAACATGCTGGATATTGCCGAAAAGCAGCAGGTGCGTATCGATATCGATGCCCTCGCCGCACGCCTCGGCTGCCCGGTCATTCCGCTGGTTTCGACCCGCGGACGCGGGATCGAAGCGCTGAAGATTGCCCTCGACCGTCATCAGGCGAACAGCGATATCGAGCTGGTCCACTATCCACAGCCGCTGCTGCGCGAAGCCGACCTGCTGGCGCAGCAGATGTCAGCGCAGATCCCGGCCCGGCAGCGGCGCTGGCTCGGTCTGCAGATGCTGGAGGGCGACATCTACAGCCGGGCCTATGCCGGCGACGCCGCCGATAAACTGGATATCGCCCTGGCGAATCTCAGCGACGAGATCGACGACCCGGCCCTGCATATCGCTGACGCGCGCTATCAGACCATCGCCGCCATTTGCGACGCCGTCAGCAACACCCTGACCGCCGAGCCGAGCCGTTTCACCGCGGCGATGGACAAAGTGATCCTCAACCGCTTCCTCGGGTTGCCGATTTTTCTCTTTGTTATGTACCTGATGTTCCTGCTGGCCATCAACATCGGCGGCGCGCTGCAGCCGATTTTCGACGCCGGCTCGGTCGCGGTCTTTATTCACGGTATTCAATGGCTGGGTTACACCCTGCACTTCCCGGACTGGCTGACCGTCTTCCTCGCCCAGGGGATCGGCGGCGGTATCAACACCGTACTGCCGCTGGTGCCGCAGATCGGCATGATGTATCTGTTCCTCTCCTTCCTCGAGGACTCCGGCTACATGGCGCGCGCCGCCTTTGTCATGGACCGCCTGATGCAAGCTCTCGGCCTGCCGGGGAAATCCTTTGTCCCGTTGATTGTCGGTTTCGGCTGCAACGTGCCGTCGGTGATGGGCGCCCGCACCCTCGACGCCCCGCGCGAACGTCTGATGACCATTATGATGGCGCCGTTTATGTCCTGCGGCGCGCGGCTGGCGATCTTCGCCGTCTTCGCGGCCGCCTTCTTTGGTCAGAACGGCGCGCTGGCGGTCTTCTCGCTCTACGTGCTGGGCATTGTGATGGCCATTCTCACCGGCCTGATGCTGAAGCACACCATTATGCGCGGCGAAGCCTCGCCGTTCGTGATGGAGCTGCCGGTGTACCACGTCCCGCATATTAAGAGCCTGATTATCCAGACCTGGCAGCGCCTGAAAGGCTTTGTGCTGCGCGCCGGGAAGGTGATCGTCATTGTCAGCATCTTCCTCAGCGCGCTGAACAGCTTCTCGCTGAGCGCTAAGGTCGTCGACAACATCAACGACTCCGCGCTGGCCTCGGTGAGCCGGGTCATTACTCCGCTGTTTAAGCCGATCGGCGTGCATGAAGATAACTGGCAGGCCACCGTGGGCCTGTTTACCGGCGCAATGGCGAAGGAGGTGGTGGTCGGTACGCTGAACACCCTCTATACCGCCGAAGATATCCAAAACGAGGAGTTCAATCCGCAGACCTTCAGCCTCGGCGAGGAACTGCTGGCCGCCGTCGACGAAACATGGCAGGGACTGAAAGACACCTTCAGCCTCAGCGTCCTGGCCAACCCCATCGAAGCCAGCAAAGGCGATGGCGAAATGGCCACCGGCGCGATGGGCGTGATGGGCAGTAAATTTGGCAGCGCCGCGGCGGCTTACAGCTACCTGATCTTCGTTCTTCTCTATATCCCCTGCATCTCGGTGATGGGGGCCATCGCCCGCGAATCGAGCCGCGGCTGGATGACCTTCTCCATTCTGTGGGGACTGAATATCGCCTATTCGCTCTCGACGCTCTACTACCAGACCGTCAGCTTTAGCGACCATCCGCGCTACAGCCTGGTGTGTATCCTGGCGGTGATATTGTTCAACGTGGTGCTCTTCGGTCTGCTGCGTCGGGCGCGCAGCCGGGTTGACGTCTCGCTGCTGGCCACCCGGAAAACGCCGGCCTCCTGCTGTTCCAGCCCGGCTGGCGATTGCCACTAAGGAGGATCTGTGGCGTCGTTAATGGAAGTCCGCGATATGCTGGCCCTGCAGGGCCGCATGGAGGCGAAACAGCTCAGCGCCCGCCTGCGGACGCCTCAGCCGCTGATTGACGCCATGCTCGAACGCATGGAAGCCATGGGTAAGGTGGTACGGATCAGCGAAACCAGCGAGGGCTGTCTCTCCGGCAGCTGTAAAAGCTGTCCTGAAGGGAAAGCGGCGTGCCAGCAGGAGTGGTGGGCGCTGCGATGAAGGGAGTAAGGCCTGCCAGCGCCACGGGATAAAACGAGTGCGACAGCAGGGAAAAACGGGCCAGCAGGCCCGTTTTTTATGACTGGATTATTTATACACGTCAGCGTTAGCGTGAACGGTTTTTTCGTTTTTCTGCCCGGCAATCACCACAAAGTATTTTCCACCCAGCTCATCGGCTTTTTTCGACAGATCGCGTCGGGCGTCCATCGGCGAGGTCGTCCTTGAGGTCGTGATGCTGCCGACCTTGGTCAGATTCATCTTCGCCACGTCCTCTTTTTGGATCTCTTTCGCTGCGAATGCGCCAAAAGACAGACAGCCAATCACCAGAGATGCAACCATTCCTGTAACAAGTTTCATAGCCTCTACTCTCCATTAGGTTGTTATTTTAGGTCACGGTGGCGGAATGAAATAATCAACCACCGTAACAACCTAAGTATTGCTGTGAATGGCCCTTTTACCATGGCGCGGCAAAAAAAATTACCCCAGCCGTTTTTTCAACGCCAGCAGCGGCTCGCAGAAGGCTGCGGGATGGGAAACAAACGGCGCATGCGCTGCCTTGTCAAAGAGAATGGACTCACTTTCCGGCCATAGCTTATCCAGCAGCGGGACAATCTTGCGCGGCACCAGCCCGTCCAGCCGACCGTACAGCCGCAGAAACGGCATCGGCAGTCCGACCAGCGCCTGACGCAGATCGACGGTTCTGAGGATCTCCAGACCGCCGTTCAGCGCCTCAGCGGAAGGCATCGGCAGCGAGAGCACCGCCTGCTTTAACGCCCGCGCATCCTGACGGGCGCTCTCCGTTCCCATGGTTTGCAGGGCGAGGAACCGCTCGACGGTACGCTGGAAATCCTCGCTCAGCTGCTGCTGAAACCCGGCCAGCACCTCCGGCTTGATGCCCGGCCAGTCCTCATGGGCCGCGAAACAGGGGGAAGAGGCGACCGTTACCAGCGCCTGCACCCGTTGCGGGCACCTTATCGCTATCTGGCTGGCCACCAGCCCGCCCAGGCTCCAGCCCAGCCACACCGCCTGAGGCGGAGCCTGCTCCAGCACCCGCTGCGCCATCGCCTCCAGCGTCATCGCCCCAAACCCGCCGCTACGGCCATAGCCCGGCAGGTCCACCAGGTGAAGGGTAAAATGCGAAGCCAGCTGCGGCGTGATGCAATCCCAGACCTGAGCGTTCAGCCCCCAACCGTGCAGCAGCACAAGATGACAATCACCTTCGCCGATTGTTTGCCACCAGATGTCGTTCATCCGTTACCGTTCTCTTTTTTACTGGACAGAAGGCCAAATATGCTAACAGCACACAGCTTATGCTGGCTATGCCAAATGCCGCTGGCGGTCGCCCGCTGGGGGATCTGCTCTCGCTGCAGCCGCGCCCTGCTCGCCTGCCCCCCGCTCTGCCCGCAGTGCGGACTGCCGTCGGCAATGTCCCGGCATCCCTGCGGCCGCTGCCTGCAAAAGCCGCCTCCCTGGCATCGGATGGTGGCGGTCAATGACTATCGTCCGCCGCTGAGCGATCTGGTGCGGCAGCTGAAGTTTCACCATCGTCCGGAACTGGGCCCCGCCCTGGCGCGCCTGCTGCTGCTGCGCCTTAAACAGCGTGACGATTTGCCGCCGGTAGACGCGCTGGTCGGCGTGCCGCTGGGGCATCGCCGCCGCTGGCGCCGGGGTTATAATCAGTGCGATGAGCTGTGCCGACCGTTAGCCCGCTGGCGTGGGTGCGTCTGGCGTCGCGACGGCCTGACGCGCCAGCGAGCGGGCGCCGTGCAGCATTCGCTTAATGCCCGCCTGCGCAGGCAGAACCTGAAAAATGCCTTTCAGCTTGAATTTGCCGTGCAGGGACTCCATATCGCTCTGGTGGATGATGTCGTCACGACCGGCAGCACCGTCGCCGAGATATCCCGCCTGCTTTTGCGAAACGGCGCCGCGACGGTTCAGGTATGGTGTGTATGCCGTACCTTGTAGACCCCCGCTGATGGGCGTATTATAACCCAGTAAAATAGTCAACTATTAGGCCAACGCTATGATCCGTATTTCCGATGCTGCACAAGCGCACTTTGCCAAACTGCTGGCAAATCAGGAAGAAGGGACGCAAATTCGCGTATTTGTGATTAATCCCGGCACCCCAAACGCTGAGTGCGGCGTATCCTACTGCCCACCGGATGCGGTGGAAGACACCGACACGGCGCTGAAATTTGAACAGCTGACCGCCTATGTCGATGAGCTCAGCGCGCCCTATCTGGAAGACGCTGAAATTGATTTCGTCACCGACCAGCTTGGCTCGCAGCTGACCCTGAAAGCGCCGAACGCCAAAATGCGCAAAGTCGCTGACGATGCCCCGCTGATGGAGCGCGTCGAGTACCTGCTGCAGTCGCAGATTAACCCGCAGCTGGCCGGGCACGGCGGCCGCGTGTCGCTGATGGAGATCACCGACGACGGTCTGGCTATCCTGCAGTTCGGCGGCGGATGCAACGGCTGCTCGATGGTCGACGTGACCCTGAAAGAAGGTATTGAAAAACAGCTGCTGAACGAGTTTCCGGAGCTGAAAGGGGTTCGCGATCTGACCGAGCACCAGCGCGGCGAGCACTCCTACTACTAAGCCTTCCCTCCGGCGGCAGCCTGTCGCCGGCTCTCCTTTCTCCTTTCTGTGTTACCGCGCAACATCTCCCGCTACACGACCGGCAAAAACCGGGGAAAGAGTATGACTTAAGTCTCATATTTAACATTTTCCCCCGCAAGGTGATTCTCAACCCTCACATGTTACCCGTATCATCCCCTTCAGGCGCCACCGGCAAAAAAATAGCCAGCTATCCTTTCTCTGGGTAAGGATAATGCAAGCGTTTACGGTGCCAGACTATTTTGCTCCCTGTCGGAGCGAATGTTGTAAAGGTTGAAACTTTGACGTTACCCATAACAAATTAAGGCCAGGTAAATCATGCCATTAATCATCGTTGCTATCGGGGTTGCCCTGTTATTGCTGTTAATGATCCGTTTCAAAATGAACGGCTTCATTGCGCTGGTTCTGGTGGCGCTCGCCGTCGGATTAATGCAGGGTATGCCGCTGGATAAAGTGATCGTCTCCATCAAGAACGGTGTCGGCGGTACCCTTGGCAGCCTCGCGCTGATCATGGGCTTCGGCGCTATGCTCGGTAAGCTGCTGGCAGACTGCGGCGGCGCTCAGCGTATCGCCACCACGCTTATCAATAAATTCGGTAAGAAGCATATTCAATGGGCCGTGGTCCTGACCGGCTTCACCGTCGGTTTCGCCCTGTTCTATGAGGTGGGCTTCGTGCTGATGCTGCCGCTGGTGTTTACCATCGCCGCCTCGGCCCGTATTCCGCTGCTGTACGTCGGCGTACCGATGGCCGCCGCGCTCTCCGTCACCCATGGCTTCCTGCCGCCGCACCCGGGTCCG
The DNA here is from genome assembly GCF_048822415.1 of Klebsiella sp. C360. NCBI lineage: Bacteria > Pseudomonadati > Pseudomonadota > Gammaproteobacteria > Enterobacterales > Enterobacteriaceae > Klebsiella > Klebsiella sp. C360. The sequence goes on along the minus strand of NZ_JBMEZZ010000015.1, from coordinate 44,117 downwards.
ACCGCGATCGCCACCATCTTCCACGCCGATATGGGTAAAACGCTGCTCTACGGCACCATTCTGGCTATCCCGACGGTTATTCTCGCCGGCCCGGTTTTCGCCCGTTTCCTGAAAGGCATTGATAAGCCGATCCCGGAAGGCCTGCATAACCCGAAAGTGTTCACTGAAGAAGAGATGCCTGGCTTTGGCGTCAGCGTCTGGACCTCGCTGGTTCCGGTGATCCTGATGGCGATGCGCGCCGTTGCCGAGATGATCCTCCCGAAGGGCCACGCCTTCCTGCCGATTGCCGAGTTCTTCGGCGACCCGGTCATGGCCACCCTGATTGCGGTACTGATCGCGCTGTTCACCTTCGGTTTGAACCGCGGCCGCTCCATGGAGCAGATCAACGATACCCTGACCTCTTCGATTAAAATCATCGCCATGATGCTGTTGATCATCGGCGGCGGCGGCGCCTTCAAACAGGTGCTGGTGGATAGCGGCATGGATAAATATATCGCTTCTATCATGCACGAATCGAATATGTCTCCGCTGTTTATGGCCTGGTCCATCGCCGCGGTGCTGCGTATCGCGCTGGGTTCGGCGACCGTTGCCGCCATCACCGCGGGCGGGATCGCCGCGCCGCTGATCGCCACCACCGGCGTCAGCCCGGAGCTGATGGTTATCGCGGTCGGCTCCGGCAGCGTTATCTTCTCCCACGTGAACGATCCGGGCTTCTGGCTGTTCAAAGAGTACTTTAACCTGACCATCGGCGAGACCATCAGGTCCTGGTCGGTGCTGGAAACCATTATCTCGGTCTGCGGCCTGGTAGGCTGTCTGCTGCTGGGGATGGTGGTGTAAGGTTACTCCCGCCATAGAAAAAGGCCGGTCCGCATGATGCGGACCGGCCTTTTTTATCGGACATACTCTTCGCCGCGCTGAGGTGCGCGCGGCGGGGAGTCATCAGGAGGCGGCTTTTTTGCTCGCAGCCTTGCGCCGTTTATCCAGATCCTTAATCAGCTTATTGACCTGTTCATCGGCAAACATCTGCTCAAGGGTGACGGACAGCTTCCGGCGCCAGTTTGGGTACTCAGTGCTGGTGCCCGGAATATTGACCGGCGACGCCATCTCCAGCCAGTCTTCCGGCTGCAGGCCCAGCAGGGCGCTGTTGCTGTCGGCAATATAACGTTGCATCCCCCGGTTGAGGATCCCCGTCATACTCATCAGGGAGGCCTTATGGCCGGCACGCTTGGGCAGACAGCCGTACTTATGCAGCGCATCCAGCAGCCCTTGCTTCGCCAGCTCACGGTCCTGGTACAGCCCGCGCAGCACCACCTCATCAGGATAGAGACCCAGCGCTTTGCCTAACGTCAGATCGCCGCTTTCCCAGTAGCCGCGGAGGGTGGGCAGGTCGTGCGTCGTCGCCACAGCCATTGATTGCTCCGGGTACAGCGCCGGCGCGCGGAACGTTTTCTCTGCATCACTCTCAAAATAGAGCACCTTATACGAATAGACGCCGCTGTTGCGTAACTTGTTGACGATCTCCACCGGTACCGTGCCCAGATCTTCGCCGATCACCATGCAGCGATGACGCTGGCTTTCCAGCGCCAGAAGCGACAGCAGATCGTCGACGGGATACTGAACGTAAGCGCCATGGTCGGCGGTTTCACCATAGGGGATCCACCACAGACGCAGCACCGACATCACGTGATCGATACGCAGCGCGCCGCAGTTCTGCATATTGGCGCGCAGCAGGTCGATAAACGGCTCATAGGCGCGAGCGGCAATAATATGCGGATCCATCGGCGGCAGGCCCCAGTTCTGGCCCAGCGGACCCAGAATATCCGGCGGCGCGCCCACGGACGCTTTCAGACAGTACAGCTCACGGTCGCACCAGGTCTCCGACCCGCCTTCAGCGACGCCCACCGCCAGATCGCGGTAGAGGCCGATCGGCATCCCGTCGCGCTGGCTGGTTTCCCAGCAGGCGGCAAACTGGCTCCAGGCCAGCCACTGTAGCCAGAGATAGAAACTGACGTCGTCCTCATGCTCGACGCAGAAGGCTTTCACCTCCGGGCTGTCGATATCCTGAAAGGCCTTCGGCCAGGCCGGCCAGCCCCAGCGCAGCGGGTCCTGTTGAACCTGCCAGGCGTGCAGCGCATCGAAAGCGGCCTGCCAGTAGAGGCTTTCCCCTTCGCGCAGAACAAACTCGCGGAACGCCGTCATCTGTTCATCTTCACGACGGGAGAATCGTTTCCACGCCATACGCAGCGCGGTCATTTTCAGCGTGGTGACGGCGGTGTAATCCACATCATCCGTTTGCCGCGCCGCCTGCAAGGCCTGCTGGGTCGCAGCGGACTGCCACCATGCCTGCGCCTCTTCGCTACGCTGGAAATCTTCAACCGCGTTGACGTCGATGTAGATGACGTTCAGCCAGCGCCGTGAAGACGGGCTATACGGACTGGCGCTCTCCGGGTTCGCCGGATAGAGGGCATGGATCGGGTTGAGGCCAATAAACGACCCGCCGCGGCGGGCGATTTCCGGGAGCATGGCGCGCAGATCGCCAAAATCGCCGATCCCCCAGTTTTTCTCCGAACGCAGGGTATACAGCTGCACGCAGGTGCCCCACAGCTTTTTCCCCTCTTTCAGCGGCTGCGGCTCATAGCAGCGGGCCGGGGCGACGATGGTCCGGCAGTGCCAGCGCTCCCCCTCCTGGGTGAGCGTCAGGGAGTGATACCCCTCCGGCAGTCTGGCCGGCAGCGGCAGCGTCTCGCCGCCGCGGGTTTTACCCTGATACTGCTTACCGTCCTCAGTGGTCAGGATCCACTGATACTCACCGCGTCCTGCCACCGGCAGCGACATTTTTTTGCCGTGGGTGAAGATCTTCACGTTCGGCAGCGGGTTAACCGCCACTTTCGTGGCGGCGGTTGAGCGATGCATCGCATCCAGCAGACGCTGTTTGGTGACAGCCGCGATAGACTGCGGCTTGCCGTGCGCGTTGATATAGCTGGGGCTGATGCCCGCCGCCAGCGCGGCATTATCGAGGCGTTTACTCTCCATAGGCCTTCCTTTAGCGTTTCGCCTGCCAGATACGTTGCTGATAATCGCGGATCGAGCGGTCGGAGCTGAACATGCCGCAGCGCGCAGTGTTGAGGATTGTCGCGCGGGTCCAGGCCTCCTGGTCGCGATACAGCTCATCTACCCGTTTTTGCGCCGCCACGTAGGCCTCGAAATCGGCCAGCACCAGATACGGGTCGCCGCCCTGCAGCAGACTATGCAGCATCTGGTCGAAGGCATGCTTATCGCCGTTGCTATAGGTGCCGTTCTCCAGCTCCTTAAGCACTGCATCGAGCAGTTTGTCTTTTTTACGCCATTTCAGCGGATCGTAGCCTTTCGCTTTCAGGGCTTTCACTTCTTCTACCGTGTGGCCGAAGATAAAGATGTTCTCTTCACCGACCTGCTCGGCGATTTCCACGTTGGCGCCATCCAGCGTCCCGACGGTCAGCGCGCCGTTCAGCGCCAGCTTCATGTTGCCGGTGCCAGAGGCTTCTTTGCCCGCGGTGGAGATCTGCTCGGAGATATCCGCCGCCGGGATCAGTTTTTCCGCAGCCGATACACAATAGTCCGGCAGGAAGACCACTTTCAGCTTATCGCCGACTTTCGGGTCGTTGTTGATCGCTTCCGCTACCTTGTTGATGGCAAAAATAATGTTTTTCGCCAGATAGTAGCCCGGCGCCGCTTTCGCGCCGAACAGGAAGACGCGCGGAACGCGGTCGGCCTGCGGGTTTTCGCGGATCTCTTTGTACAGCGCAAGGATATGCAGCAGGTTGAGGTGCTGACGCTTGTACTCGTGCAGACGTTTGATCTGAATGTCGAAAATCGCCTGCGGGTTGATCTCAATCCCGGTACGTTGCTTCACAAACTCAGCCAGATGAACTTTGTTGGCCTGCTTGATATCGCGATAAGTCTGACGGAATGCCGCATCGTCAGCGTATTTTTCCAGATTGATCAGCTGGTCGAGGTCATTGGCCCACTCTTTTTTCAGCGTCTCATCCAGCAGCGTGGCCAGCGCCGGGTTGCACTGCTTGATCCAGCGGCGCGGCGTGATGCCGTTGGTCACGTTATGGAATTTGTTCGGCCACAGCTGGTTATATTCCGGGAACAGATCTTTCACCACCAGGTCCGAGTGCAGCGCCGCCACGCCGTTGACGGCAAAACCGCCCACCACGCACATGTTGGCCATCCGCACCTGCTTGTCATGCACCACCGCCAGTTTCGCCCAGACCTGCTTATCGCCCGGCCAGGTTTTGTCCACCAGCAGTTTAAATTTGTCGTTAATCGCGTTGATGATCTGCATATGGCGCGGCAGCAGCGCTTTCACCAGCTTCTCATCCCAGCACTCCAGCGCTTCCGGCATCAGGGTATGGTTGGTGTAAGCAAAGGTTTTGCTGGTGATCGCCCAGGCGTCGTCCCAGCTCAGCTGGTGCTCGTCGATCAGCACGCGCAGCAGTTCCGGGATGGCGATGGTCGGGTGCGTATCGTTCAGCTGGATCACTTCGTAATCCGCCAGCTCGGCCAGCTTGCGGCCTGCCAGATGATGACGACGCAGGATATCGGCCACTGAGCAGGCGCACTGGAAGTACTGCTGCATCAGGCGCAGTTTTTTACCGGCCTGATGGTTGTCGTTCGGGTACAGCACCTTAGTCAGTTTTTCCGCGTCGATGCCCTGCTGCTCGGCGCGCAGGAAATCGCCGTCGTTGAATTTGGTCAGGTTAAACGGATGGGCGTGTTTGGCCTGCCACAGACGCAGCGGCTGGGCGACGTTGTTGCGATAGCCGAGCACCGGCAGATCCCAGGCTTCGCCGGTAATGACGAACGCCGGCTGCCATTCGCCGTTTTTGCTGACTTTGCCGCCGATGCCGACCTGGACATCCAGCGCCTCGTTATGGCGGAACCACGGGTAGCTGCTGCGACCCCAGTCGTCCGGGGCTTCCTTCTGCTGGCCATCGTCAAAGGATTGGCGGAACAGACCATACTGGTAATTGAGGCCGTAGCCGGTCGCCGACTGCCCCACGGTCGCCATGGAGTCGAGGAAGCAGGCTGCCAGACGGCCCAGGCCGCCGTTACCCAGCGCCGGGTCGGTCTCTTCTTCCAGCAGATCGGTGAGGTTGACGTCATAGCCTTTCAGCGCGTCGCTCACGCCCTCGTACCAGCCCAGGTTGAGCAGGTTGTTGCCGGTCAGGCGACCAATCAGAAACTCCATCGAGATGTAGTTAACGTGACGTTGTCCTTGCGCTGGTTTTGCCACCGGCTGCGCCGACAGAAGTTCCGCCAGCGCTCCGCTGACGGCGCGCCACCATTGACGCTGCGTCATCTCGGAAGCGGACTGTAAACCAAAACGCTGCCACTGACGCGTCAGTGCAGCCTGAAACTGAGCTTTGTTAAATGAAGTCTGTGACATAATGAGATCCGGGTCCTTTACTAAAACGATGGCGCTAGTGTGCCGACCTCCCGATTCATCGTCCTCATCCCGACGGGGATTAGACAGGGAGGAGTACCGGGGATGAGCGAAAAGTGTGATCCTGGCCACTATAGTGTGGGTGAGAAGGCCAAAATATGCTGTAAAAATCACCGCTGTATGACAGTCGAGATGTCACCTGTGCAGGGTAAAAATTTGTTACAGGCCACTACGCGGCAAAACGCTTCCCGCCTTTCGCCTGGTTATTAAAAAAATAAATTGCGACCTCCGGGAAAATAAGCACATTTCATCACATTACTCCGCAAAAAAGATTACTTCTAAGAAATCACTGACAATAATTTAATAAAAACAAACAACTACTCCCGATATAAAATAAATCTCTCCCCGCTCCGCCAGCTGCCGGCTAAAAACCGCTGAGGACGAGTCCTGCCTGCGATTTTTACCCATTCGCAACCAATGTCGAAATTTGTGACATAGAGCAAATTCAAGAGCATAAACTTCGGACATAACTTGCAATAAATTTCATAATCACCGACCTTATTAGATATTAATTACGAAGCGCAAAAAAAATCGCAACCTCTCTCTTGCACAGCGAAATGTAGAACTATGTTGATTCCGTCCAAATTAAGTCGTCCGGTCCGCCTTGAACACACCGTGGTTCGTGAGCGTTTACTGGCGAAACTTTCCGGCGCGAACAATTATCGTCTCGTGCTGATCACCAGTCCTGCCGGGTACGGTAAAACAACGCTCATTTCTCAGTGGGCCGCAGGTAAAAACGATCTTGGCTGGTTTTCGCTGGACGAAGGCGACAACCAGCAGGAGCGTTTTGCCAGCTATCTGATCGCGGCGATCCAGCAGGCCACCGGCAACCACTGCGCGGCCAGTGAAGCGATGGTGCAAAAGCGCCAGTACGCCAGCCTCTCCTCTCTTTTTGCGCAGCTGTTTATTGAACTCGCCGACTGGCAGCGCCCGCTGTACCTCGTCATTGATGATTATCACCTGATCAATAATCCGGTGATCCATGACGCGATGCGCTTTTTCCTGCGCCATCAGCCGGAGAATATGACCCTCGTGGTCCTGTCGCGGAACCTGCCGCAGCTGGGCATTGCCAACCTGCGCGTCCGCGATCAGCTGCTGGAGATTGGCAGCCAGCAGCTGGCCTTTACCCACCAGGAAGCGAAACAATTTTTCGACTGTCGTCTGACATCGCCTATCGAAGCCGACGACAGCAGTCGGCTGTGCGACGACGTCGCCGGGTGGGCCACCGCGCTGCAGCTCATCGCCCTCTCCGCCCGCCAGAATAACTCCTCCGCCCAACACTCCGCCCGTCGCCTCGCCGGGATTAACGCCAGCCATCTGTCGGATTATCTGGTGGATGAAGTGCTGGATAACGTCGACGCCCGCACGCGCAACTTTTTGCTGAAGAGCTCTCTGCTGCGCTCAATGAACGACGCGTTAATCGTGCGCGTCACCGGCGAAGAGAATGGCCAGATGCAGCTGGAGGAGATCGAACGTCAGGGGCTGTTCCTGCAGCGGATGGATGATTCCGGCGAATGGTTCCGCTATCACCCGCTGTTTGGCAGTTTCCTGCGCCAGCGCTGTCAGTGGGAGCTGGCGGTTGAACTGCCGGAGATCCACCGCGCCGCGGCGGAGAGCTGGATGGCGCAAGGCTTCCCCAGCGAGGCCATCCACCATGCGCTGGCGGCCGGCGATGCCAAAATGCTGCGCGATATCTTGCTCAATCACGCCTGGGGCATGTTCAACCATAGCGAACTGGGTCTGCTGGAGCAGTCGCTGTCGGCGCTGCCCTGGTCAAATCTGCTGGAAAATCCGCGCCTGATCCTGCTGCAGGCCTGGCTGATGCAGAGCCAGCATCGCTACAGCGAAGTCAATACCCTGCTGGCGCGCGCCGAGCAGGAGATGAGCGTCGAAATGGATACCGCGATGCATGGCGACTTCAACGCCCTGCGCGCGCAGGTGGCGATTAACGACGGCGACCAGGACGAAGCGGAACGTCTGTCGATGGTGGCGCTGGAAGAGCTGCCGCTGGCCAACTATTACAGCCGCATCGTCGCCACCTCAGTACATGGCGAAGTCCTCCACTGTAAGGGGAAACTGACCAAATCTCTCGCCGTGATGCAGCAGACCGAACAGATGGCCCGCCGTCACGACGTCTGGCATTACGCCCTGTGGAGCATCATTCAGCAAAGCGAAATTCTGTTCGCCCAGGGCTTCCTGCAGGCCGCCTGGGAGAGCCAGGAGAAAGCCTTCCATCTGGTACGCGAACAGCATCTTGAGCAGCTGCCGATGCATGAGTTCCTGCTGCGCATCCGCTCTCAGCTGCTGTGGGCATGGGCGCGCCTCGACGAGGCTGAAGCCTGCGCCCGCCAGGGGATGGCGGTTCTCTCAACTTATCAACCGCAGCAGCAGCTGCAGTGCCTGGCGCTGATGGTGCAATGCTCGCTGGCGCGCGGCGATCTGGATAATGCCCGTAGCCACCTGAACCGGCTGGAAAACCTGCTCGGTATCGGTCACTACCACAGCGACTGGGTCTCCAACGCCGACAAGGTGCGGGTGATCTACTGGCAGATGACCGGCGATAAAACCGCGGCGGCCAACTGGCTGCGCCAGACGCCGAAGCCGGAATTCGCCAATAACCACTTCCTGCAGAGCCAGTGGCGCAATATTGCCCGCGCGCAGATCCTGCTGGGCGATTTCGAACCGGCGGAAATGGTGCTGGAAGAGCTGAACGAAAATGCGCGCTCACTGCGTTTGATGAGCGATCTCAACCGCAACCTGCTGCTGCTCAACCAGCTGTACTGGCAGGCAGGACGCAAGAGCGAAGCGCAGAAAGCCCTGCTGGAAGCCCTGACGCTCGCCAACCGCACCGGCTTTATCAACCACTTTGTGATTGAAGGCGAGGCGATGGCCCAGCAGCTGCGCCAGCTGATCCAGCTGAACACCCTGCCGGAGCTGGAGCAGCATCGCGCCCAGCGTATTCTGCGCGACATCAACCAGCATCATCGCCACAAATTCGCCCACTTTGACGAAGGGTTCGTCGAGCGGCTGCTGAATCACCCCGAGGTGCCGGAGCTTATCCGCACCAGCCCGCTGACCCAGCGCGAATGGCAGGTGCTTGGCTTAATCTATTCCGGCTACAGCAACGAGCAGATTGCCGGCGAGCTTGACGTGGCGGCCACCACCATCAAGACCCATATTCGCAACCTGTATCAGAAACTGGGCGTCGCCCACCGTCAGGACGCGGTGCAGCATGCCCAGCAGTTGCTTAAGATGATGGGATACGGCGTCTGACGACGCCGTTGTCGCTTAGCACAGCTCGAGCTGGAGGTTGTTATCGGTGATGACCTTGAGCACGCCCGCCGGGGGCAGCACATCGGTATAGACCGCATCGACCATGCTGATGCTGCCCATGTTGACCATCGCGTTGCGGCCAAACTTGGTATGATCCACCACCAGCATCACGTGGCGTGAATTCTCAATAATCGCGCGCTTGGTGCGCACTTCATGATAATCAAACTCCAGCAGCGAGCCATCGCTGTCGACGCCGCTGATGCCGAGAATGCCGAAGTCGAGACGGAACTGCGAGATAAAGTCGAGGGTGGCTTCCCCGATGATCCCGCCGTCGCGGCTGCGCAGTTCGCCGCCGGCGAGAATAATGCGGAAGTCCTCTTTCACCATCAGCGTGTTGGCGACGTTCAGGTTATTGGTCACAATCCGCAAATCGTTGTGATCGAGCAGGGCGTGCGCCACCGCTTCCGGCGTGGTGCCGATATCGATAAACAGCGTCGCCCCGTCCGGGATCTCGCTGGCCACCCGCCGGGCGATACGCTCTTTCTCCGCCGTCTGGGTCGCTTTGCGATCGTGCCAGGAGGTGTTCACCGAGCTGGAGGGCAGCGCCGCGCCGCCGTGATGACGGAGGATCATTTTCTGTTCGGCTAAATCGTTCAGGTCGCGGCGGATGGTCTGCGGGCTGACCGCGAACTGCTCAACCAGCTCTTCCGTGCTGACGTAACCCTGTTTTTTTACCAGCTCGATAATGGCGTCATGACGTTGTGTTTGTTTCATGAAATATCCCTGGAAAAATGTCGCCTACCCGACCCCTGTCGGTAAGTCTTTATGCGCGTTTTCGCCCATGCAAGGTATCGACAAACGCCATCGCCAGGCCGGTCGCCAGACCAGCCACGTGCGCGCCGTTGGCGATCGCCATGCCGAAAACGTCAAACCAGCCAGCAATTAACCACACTAAAGAGAAGAGTATCAACCCGCGCTGCAGATAAATACCGCTCTGCGGATCGCGCTCGCCCCGCAGCCAGACATAGCCCATCAGCGCGTAAACCACGCCCGACAGCCCGCCAAACCACGGGCCGCTAAACTGGTGCTGCACAAAGCCGCTCAGCAGAGCGCTGATGACGGTGATCACCACCAGCTTGCCGCTGCCGATGCGCTTTTCCACCGCGCCGCCGAGATACCACCACCATAGCAGGTTGAAGAGAATATGCATCAGCGAGAAATGCATGAAAGCATGGCTGAAATAGCGCCAGGCTTCGAACTGCAGCGAAGGATCGTAGGGCCAGGCCAGCCAAATCATCACCGGCTGATCGCCCAGCAGATTTTGCAGGATGAACACCGCGATGCAGATCAGCAGAATCGCCCAGGTGAACGGGCCGGCGTTATGCCGCAGCGTGGCAAAGAAAGGAAAGCGCTGATAGCGCAACCCGCTGTTGGTCTGTCCGGACTGCCAGCTCGCCGCCAGATAGCGCGGGTCCGCCGGGTTTTCGAGAAAACGCGCCAGCTCAGCCCTGACGCGCCCGGCCTGACTCTCATCAGCCAGCCAGACGTCGCTCTGGGTGTGCTGCTGGATAGTCAGGATAATCCCCTGCGTCGCCATATAATCGACAAACGCCTGGGCCACGCGCGGGTTGGCAAAAGAGGTAATCATTAACATGCAGCGAATCGCTTATTCCACACAAAGGGAGATAGTATACCTGCCAGTCGTTAAAACGTCCCGTGCGCCACTTCCGCCGGGAAATGGCGATGCCAGGCGTCGAACCCGCCGTCAACGCTGTAGACCTTATCAAACCCCTGCTGCAGCAGATACTGCGCGGCGCCCTTGCTGCTGTTGCCGTGATAGCACATCACCATCACCGCCGTGTCAAAGTCGTGGTCACGCATAAACGCGCCCAGGGTATCGTTGGTCAGATGAAACGCGCCCGGCGTATGGCCCATCGCATAGCTTTGCGGATCGCGGATATCGACCAAAACCGCCGTCTGCTGATGCAGTTTCTGGTGCGCTTCTTCAACGTTGATACATTCAAACTGTTCCATGGTTCTCTTCTCTTTCTCGTCATGACGGGCAGTGGCCGGCCCAATTTTACCCTGTAGTGTACCGTCAGGCGGTAAAGAAACGCCAATATGTTACACCCATCACTCCAAAATGTTTTTTTGATGTTACCAAAAGCGCGTTTGTTTGCTATAGTGAGCGATATCGAGCATTTGTGAGCTTAAACGAAAGTGTGAGAGGGTAAGAACGTGGAAACCAAAGATCTGATTGTGATAGGCGGAGGCATCAACGGTGCCGGTATCGCGGCAGATGCCGCCGGGCGTGGTTTATCCGTACTGATGCTGGAAGCGCGCGATCTCGCCTGCGCCACCTCCAGCGCCAGTTCCAAACTGATCCACGGCGGGCTACGCTACCTCGAACACTATGAGTTCCGCCTGGTCAGCGAAGCGCTGGCCGAACGCGAAGTGCTGTTAAAAATGGCCCCGCATATCGCCTTCCCGATGCGCTTTCGTCTCCCGCATCGCCCGCATCTGCGTCCGGCATGGATGATCCGTATCGGCTTGTTTATGTACGATCATCTGGGCAAACGCACCAGTCTGCCGGGATCCACCGGCTTGCGTTTTGGCGCAGAATCGGTACTTAAGCCGGAAATTGTGCGCGGTTTCGAATATTCCGACTGCTGGGTCGACGATGCCCGCCTGGTGCTGGCCAACGCGCAGATGGTCGTCCGCAAAGGCGGCGAGGTGCGGACCCGCACTCGCGCCATCTCGGCAAAACGGGAGAACGGCCTGTGGGTGGTGGAAGCGGAAGATATCGATAGCGGCGAGAAGTTTACCTGGAAGGCGCGCGGTCTGGTCAATGCCACCGGTCCATGGGTCAAACAGTTCTTCGACGAAGGGATGCATCTCCGCTCGCCTTACGGTATTCGCCTGATCAAGGGCAGCCACATCGTGGTGCCGCGGGTGCATACCCAGAAGCAGGCCTACATTCTGCAAAACGAAGATAAACGTATTGTGTTTGTTATCCCGTGGATGGATGAGTTCTCCATCATCGGCACGACGGACGTCGAGTATAAGGGCGATCCGAAAGCGGTGGCCATTGATGATAAAGAGATTAATTACCTGCTGAACGTCTATAACGCGCACTTTAAAAAGACCCTCAGCCGGGACGATATCGTCTGGACCTACTCCGGCGTCCGTCCGCTGTGCGATGACGAGTCGGATTCACCGCAGGCGATCACCCGCGACTACACGCTGGATATTCACGATGAGAACGGCCAGGCGCCGCTGCTCTCCGTCTTCGGCGGGAAGCTGACCACCTATCGCAAACTGGCCGAGCATGCGCTGGAAAAACTGACCCCCTATTACAAAGGGATCGGCCCGGCATGGACCAAAACCGCGGTGCTCCCCGGCGGCGATATCGGCGGCGACCGCGACGACTACGCGGCAAAACTGCGCCGTCGCTTCCCGTTCATCAGTGAATCACTGGCCCGCCATTATGCCCGCACCTACGGGAGCAACAGCGAGTGGATCCTCAAGGAAGCCAGCGCCCTGAGCGATCTGGGGGAAGATTTCGGCCATGAGTTTTATGAAGCCGAGCTGAAGTATCTGGTTGAGCATGAATGGGTGCGCAGCCTGGATGACGCCATCTGGCGTCGAACCAAACAGGGCATGTGGCTGAATGGCGAGCAGCAGGCGCGCATCAGCGAATGGCTGGCGCAGCATGCGGGAAAGTCTGAGCTGTCGTTAGCGTCTTAACGCGCCCGGCTGCGCGGGCCTGGGGAAACGCCTGAGGCCGGATCCAACCGCAATAATGAAACAACGGGGCCAAATGGCCCCGTTGTGTTACGTTGACTGGCTTACAGCCTTACCGGGTCGATATGCCAGATATATTTCGCGTACTCCTGGATCGTCCGGTCGGAAGAGAAGTAGCCCATATTGGCAATATTCAGCATCGCCTTGTAGGCCCACTCTTCCGGATGTTGATACAGCTCGTCGACGCGATCCTGGCAGTCCACATAGCTACGATAGTCCGCCAGCACCTGGTAGTGGTCGCCAAAGTTAATCAGCGAATCCAGCAGGTCGCGGTAGCGCCCCGGTTCCGCCGGACTGAAAACGCCGGTACCGATCTGCGTCAGCGCCTGGTGAAGCTCTTCATCCTGCTCGTAATATTCGCGAGGTTTATAGCCGCTGCGACGCAGCTCCTCCACCTCTTCCGCGGTGTTGCCGAAGATAAAGATATTCTCTTCGCCCACGTGCTCCTGCATCTCCACGTTCGCCCCGTCGAGGGTGCCGATCGTCAGCGCGCCGTTAAGGGCAAACTTCATATTACTGGTGCCGGAGGCTTCCGTGCCTGCGAGCGAGATCTGTTCCGACAGGTCTGCCGCCGGAATGATCAGCTGCGCCAGGCTGACGCTGTAATTGGGGATAAAAACGACCTTCAGCTTGTCGCCAATCTGCGGATCGTTATTGATCACCGCCGCCACATCGTTGATCAGGTGAATAATATGCTTGGCCATGTAGTAGGCTGAAGCCGCCTTACCGGCGAAAATGTTCACCCGCGGCACCCACTCCGCCTGCGGATCGGCTTTGATCCGGTTATAGCGGGTAATGACGTGCAGCACATTCATCAGCTGGCGTTTGTACTCGTGAATGCGTTTGATCTGCACATCAAACAGCGCCTTCGGATTCACCACCACATTAAGCTGCTGCGCAATATAGCTGGCCAGCCGCTGTTTGTTTTCCAGTTTAGCCTGACGCACTGCCTGATTGACCGTCGGATAGTCGATATGCTGCTTCAGCTCGTCAAGCTGGCTCAGATCGGTCCGCCAGGTGCGGCCGATATGCTCATCCAGCACTTTGGAGAGCGGCGGGTTGGCCAGCGCCAGCCAGCGGCGCGGCGTGACGCCGTTGGTCACGTTGATAAAGCGCATCGGGAAAATTTTGGCGAATTCGGCAAACAGCGACTCCACCATCAATCGGGAATGTAGCTCCGACACCCCATTGACCTTGTGGCTGACCACCACCGCCAGCCAGGCCATCCGCACGCGACGGCCGTTTGACTCGTCGATAATCGAGGTCCGGCTGAGCAGCGCGGTATCGTTGGGATACTGCTCCTGCAGGGTCTTGAGGAAGTAGTCGTTAATCTCAAAGATAATCTGCAGATGGCGCGGGAGAATTTTGCCCAGCATATCCACCGGCCAGGTCTCGAGCGCTTCGCTCATCAGGGTATGGTTGGTATAGGAGAAGACCTGACAGGTCACCTCGAACGCCTCGTCCCAGCTGAATTTATGCTCGTCGATAAGCAGGCGCATCAGCTCCGGTATCGACAGCACCGGGTGGGTGTCATTCAGGTGGATGGCTATCTTGTCCGCCAGGTTGTCATAGGTCTTATGCAACAGATAGTGGCGGTTCAGAATATCCTGCACCGTGGCCGAGACGAGGAAATACTCCTGGCGCAGGCGCAGCTCGCGGCCGGAGTAGGTCGAGTCGTCCGGATAGAGGACGCGGGAGACGTTTTCGGAGTGGTTCTTATCCTCTACCGCGGCGAAGTAGTCGCCCTGGTTAAACTTACCGAGGTTAATTTCGCTACTGGCCTGCGCGCTCCACAGACGCAGCGTGTTGGTGGCGTCGGTGTCAAAGCCGGGGATAATCTGATCGTAGGCTTCGGCAATGATCTCTTCCGTCTCTATCCAGCGGGTTTTCTTCCCCTCCTGCTGAATGCGGCCGCCGAAGCGCACTTTATAGCGGGTGTTGTGGCGCTCAAACTCCCACGGGTTACCGTACTCCAGCCAGTAGTCAGGGGACTCTTTTTGCCGGCCATCGACGATATTCTGTTTAAACATCCCGTAGTCGTAGCGGATCCCGTAGCCACGTCCCGGCAGACCCAGCGCCGCCAGGGAGTCAAGGAAGCAGGCCGCCAGGCGACCCAGACCGCCGTTGCCAAGCCCCGGGTCGTTCTCTTCATCGATCAGCTCTTCGAGATCGAGCCCCATCTCCGCCAGCGCGCTGCTCACATCGTCATAGATGCCGAGCGACAACAGGGCATTCGAGAGGGTACGGCCGATCAGGAACTCCATCGACAGATAGTATACCTGGCGCACTTCCTGCGAGAGCTGCGCGCGGTTGGAGCGCAGCCAGCGCTCCACCATGCGATCGCGAACGGCAAACAGCGTGGCGTTAAGCCATTCATGCTTGTTGGCGATGGCCGGATCTTTACCGATGATAAACATCAGCTTATAGGCAATAGAATGTTTTAACGCCTCAACGCTCAGCGTCGGTGATGCATAGCTAAAGGGTACATTCATAACAATGACTCCAGTGATTACATCAAGCGTTGATAAAGTTCGCGATAGGAGTTCGCGGCAACCTGCCAGCTAAAATCCATATTCATCGCCTGACGCTGCACATAGCGCCAGAGCGATGGGCGCGACCAGAGGACAAAGGCGCGACGTATAGCGCGCAGCAATGACAGCGCATTGCTGTCCTCAAAGACAAAACCTGTCGCCAGACCATCGGCAAGGTTCTCCAGCGAACTGTCAGAGACCGTGTCCGCCAGCCCGCCGGTGCGGCGCACCAGCGGCAGCGTACCGTACTTCAGACCGTACAGCTGGGTCAGGCCGCAGGGTTCAAAGCGGCTCGGGACCAGAATGACGTCGGCGCCCCCCATAATGCGGTGGGAGAAGGCCTCATGATAGCCAATCTGCACCCCCACCTTGCCCGGGTGTTCGGCAGCGGCGGCGAGGAACCCTTCCTGCAGAACCGGGTCGCCGGCGCCCAGCAGCGCCAGCTGGCCGCCCTGCTCAAGCAGGCCCGGCAGCGCTTCAAGCACCAGATCGAGCCCTTTCTGGCTGGTGAGACGGCTGACGACGGCAAACAGCGGCGCTTTATCATCGACCTTCAGGCCCATGGCGATCTGCAGCTGACGCTTGTTCTCCGCCTTCTCCTCCAGCGTGTCGCGATCGTAGCGCATCGGCAGCAGGAGGTCGTTTTGCGGGCTCCAGATACCGTCGTCAACGCCATTGAGAATTCCCGACAGCCGCCCTTCATGATGGCGCTGACGCAGCAGCCCCTCCATGCCGTAGGCGTACTGCGGCTCGGTGATCTCGCGCGCGTAGGTCGGGCTCACCGCCGTAATATGGTCGGCGTAGTAAAGGCCGGCCTTCAGAAACGAGATCTGGCCGTTAAACTCGAGGCCATGCATGTTGTAAAACGACCACGGCAGCTCGATATCATTCATATGCCAGGAGTAAAACATCCCCTGGTACGCCAGGTTGTGCACGGTAAAGACCGATTTAGCCGGACGCCCGCGCGCCGCCAGGTAGGCCGGCGTCAGGCCGGCGTGCCAGTCGTGGGCATGGACCACATCCGGGCGCCAGAACGGATCCAGTCCGCTGGCCATTTCGCTTCCCACCCAGCCCAGCAGCGCAAAGCGCAGAACGTTGTCGGTATAAGCGTGCTGGTTGGTATCGTGGTAAGGGCTCCCCGGCCGGTCATAGAGATGCGGGGCGTCTATCAGATAGATCCCCACGCCGTTAAAGTGGCCGTACAGCAGCGTGATCCGCCCGGCGAACGTATCCCGGCGGGTCACCACCTGGGCATCCACCACGCCGCGGCGGATATCGGGAAACGCCGGCAACAGCACGCGCGTATCGATACCCTCCGCGATTTGCGCCGCCGGCAGCGCGCCGATGACGTCCGCCAGACCGCCCGTCTTTAACAGCGGGAACATCTCAGAACATACATGTAAGACCTGCATTAGCGCTCCTGTTTGTGCCCCAATTTCCGCAGCATGTCGCGGGTCACCAGCACGATACCTTCCTCTGAGCGATAGAAGCGGCGTGCATCCTCTTCCGCGTTCTCACCAATCACCATTCCTTCCGGGATGACGCAGGCGCGGTCAATCACGCAGCGACGCAGGCGGCATGAGCGCCCCACCCAGACATCTGGCAACAAGACTGCCGAATCAATGTTACAGAATGAGTTCACCCGCACGCGCGGGAACAGCACCGACTGCACCACCACCGACCCGGAGATAATGCAGCCCCCGGAGACCAGCGAGTTCAGGGTCATGCCGTGGCTTCCGGAACGGTCCTGCACGAACTTCGCCGGCGGCAGCGATTCCATATGGGTACGGATCGGCCAGTTCTGGTCGTACATATCCAGCTCCGGCGTGACTGACGCCAGATCGAGGTTGGCCTTCCAGTAGGCCTCCAGCGTCCCCACGTCGCGCCAGTACGGCTCGGCGTTCGGGTCGGACTGCACGCAGGAGAGCGGGAAAGGATGTGCATAAGCCATGCCAGCTTCGGTGATCTTCGGAATGATGTCTTTGCCGAAATCATGGCTGGAGTTCTCGTTGCGATCGTCTTCCTCCAGCAGCTCATAAAGATAGGCGGCGTCGAAGACATAAATGCCCATGCTGGCCAGCGATTTGGTCGGGTCGGTCGGCATCGCCGGCGGGTTGGCGGGTTTCTCGACAAACTCAATGATTTTTTCGTTTTCGTCGACCGCCATGACGCCGAAGGCGGATGCCTCTTCAATGGGCACCGGCATGCAGGCCACGGTGCAACGCGCCCCTTTTTCGACATGGTCGATCAGCATGCGCGAGTAGTCCTGCTTATAAATATGGTCGCCCGCGAGGATCACCACGTACTCGGCCTTGTAGCGGCTGATGATGTCCAGGTTCTGCGTCACCGCGTCCGCCGTGCCGCGATACCAGTTTTCGCCGTGTACGCGCTGTTGGGCCGGCAGCAGATCGACAAACTCGTTCATCTCTTCGCTGAAGAACGACCAGCCGCGCTGGATGTGCTGCACCAGCGTATGCGACTGATACTGGGTAATAACGCCGATGCGGCGGATCCCTGAGTTAATGCAGTTAGATAATGCGAAATCGATAATACGGAACTTGCCGCCGAAGTGAACGGCAGGTTTCGCACGCTTAATGGTGAGATCCTTAAGCCGGGTGCCACGGCCGCCCGCGAGGATCAACGCCACGGATTTGATAGGTAATTGACGCGCCAGCATCAGCGGATCGTTTTTTTCAAGCCTAACCATGATTAACTCCTTTTTACACCCCCGCTTTCCTGCTCATCCCGCCGCGCCGCCGCCACGGGTTCAACCGGAAGCTTCAGGGCTTACGACCTTTGAAATACGCACACTCCGTGCGCGGGCCCATGCCAGACAGCCATGATGACCGGATTATCCTCTCCGGCGAATGGAGGAACGGCGCGCCATTCCCCCTCGGGTAAAACCATATCGACCACCTCTGCGGTGGCGTTCAGCGTGAGCAGCCAGCGATCCGACAACTGGATCTGCATACACGCTGCCCCCTGCTGCCACTCCCCGGCAGTCAGCGGCTGGACATGGCGATTAAGCCAGCGGACGCTGCCATCCCCCTCCTGCCACCAGCGGTTGCGGGTGAGCGCCGGAATGCGCCGGCGCAGGTGGATCAGCGCCGCGGTAAAGGCGGTTAATCCCGGGTTCGCCTGGCGCCAGTCGAGCCAGGTCAGGGCGTTGTCCTGACAGTAGGCATTATTGTTGCCGTGCTGGCTGTGGCCCTGCTCATCGCCCGCCAGCAGCATCGGCGTCCCCTGAGCCAGCAGCAGCGTCGTCAGCAGCGCATGCACGCTGGCGCGTCGCCGTTCAATCACCGCAAAATTAGCTTCTAATCCTTCTATACCATGATTGTTGCTGTAGTTATTGTTAGTCCCATCGCGATTCTCCTCCCCGTTCGCCTCATTGTGTTTCTGATTGAAACAAACGCAGTCGCGCAGCGTGAAGCCATCGTGGGCCGTCACCAGATTGACCGTCGCCGATGGCGGCTTGCCATCACGGGCAAAGAGATCGCTGGAGGCCGCGAAGCGTTGCGCGAAATCCCCCAGGGAGACGTTTTGCTGCAGCCAGAAGCGGCGGGCGCTATCGCGAAAATGGTCGTTCCACTCGGCGAACAGCGGGGGAAAATTGCCCACCTGGTAGCCCCCCGGGCCGATATCCCAGGGTTCGGCGATCAGTTTCACCTGCGACAGCACGCTGTCGTGGCGGATAGCCTCGAACAGCGGCGCATCCTGGCGGAATTCCGGCGTCCGCCCCATCACTGAGGCGAGATCGAAGCGAAAACCGTCGACATGGCACTCATCCACCCAGAAGCGCAAACACTGGCGCGCCAGTTCCACTACCCCCGGGTGGCTAAGATTGAGCGTATTCCCGCACCCGGTCCAGTTGTGATAATCGCCATCTTCCCTTACCCAATAATAGCTACGGTTGTCGATTCCGCGCAGGGAGACGGTGGGACCTTCAAGATCGATTTCCGCGCTATGGTTGAGCACGATATCCAGAATCACCTCGATACCGGCGGCATGCAGCGCCTTAACCGCATCGCGAAACTCATCCAGGGCGCGCGTCGGGTCGCTGGCATAGCGCGGATCCAGCGCGAACCAGGCCAGCGGGTTGTAGCCCCAGTAGTTGCTCAACCCCATCCGCTGCAGTCGCGGCTCGCTGGCGAACTGCGCCACCGGCAACAGTTCAAGGGCGCTGATGCCCAGCGATTTGAAGTAAGCGATCATCACCGGGTGGCCCAGCGCCTTATACGTTCCGCGAATGGCTTCCGGCAGCTGCGGATTAAGCAGGGTGAGCCCTTTCACGTGCGCTTCATAAATCACCGTCTCCCCCCACGGGGTACGCGGCGGTTTATCGCCCAGCCAGTCGTAACGCAGATCCACTACCTGCGATTTTGGCGCTATCGCGGCGCTATCGCGATGATCCGGCTGCCACATTCCGCCGTGCAGGCGCTCGTCGTCCGGCAGATCGCCCTCAACCCGGTGAGCGCAGGGATCGAGCAGCAGCTTGGCCGGGTTAAAGCGGTGTCCCTGCGCCGGATCCCAGGGGCCATGCACCCGGTAGCCGTAGCGCAGGCCCGGCCCGACGGCAGCCAGCCAGCCGTGCCAGATATCGCCGCTGCGCGCCGGGAGATCGAAGCGTTGCTCGTTGCCCTGCTCGTCGAACACGCACAGCTCCACCCGCTCCGCGTGGGCGGAGAAGAGGGCGAAGTTCACCCCCTTGCCGTCATAGCTGGCGCCCAACGGCGCAGGCTTGCCTGCCGCGAGGTTGGTCATTGCGCCTCCCGGACCAGCCAGATCGTCGCCAGCGGCGGCAGGGTCAGGGACAGCGAATGTTCGCGACCGTGGCTGGGGATGGCATAGCTTTCCACCACCCCGCCGTTGCCCTGGTTGCTGCCGTGATAGTGCATTGAGTCGGTATTCAACGCCTCGCGCCAGCGGCCCGGCTGGTTGATGCCGAAGCGGTAGTCGTGGCGCGGCACCGGCGTGAAGTTGCTGGCGACGATAATCTCGTTCCCCGCCCGGTCGCGGCGCACAAAGACAAACACTGAGCGCTCGTGGTCATCCACCACCAGCCATTCGAAGCCGTACGGGTCAAAGTCCAGCTCGTGCAGCGCCTTATGGTGGCGATAGGTATGGTTCAGGTCGCGCACCAGCCGCTGGACGCCGTGGTGCCAGTTGTCGCCGCCCTCCAGTAGATGCCAGTCGAGGCTGCCGTCGTGGTTCCACTCGCGGCCCTGGGCGAACTCATTGCCCATAAACAGCAGCTTTTTCCCCGGGAAGGCGAACAGCCAGCCGTAGTAGGCGCGCAGGTTGGCGAACTTCTGCCAGGCGTCCCCCGGCATGCGGTCGAGAATCGATTTTTTGCCGTGCACCACTTCATCGTGGGAGAGCGGCAGCACAAAGTTCTCGGTGTAGTTGTAGAGCATGCCGAAGGTCATTTTGTCGTGATGGAAGCGGCGGTGCACCGGATCGAGTTTCATGTAATCCAGGGTGTCGTGCATCCAGCCGAGGTTCCATTTGAACCAGAAACCGAGGCCGCCGCCGGCTGGCGGACGGGTTACCCCGGCGAAATCGGTGGACTCTTCCGCCATGGTGACCGCGCCCGGCGTCTGTTCGCCAAGGATGCGGTTGGTGTTGCGCAGAAACTCAATGGCTTCCAGATTTTCCCGGCCGCCGTATTCGTTGGGGATCCACTCCCCCGCCTTGCGGCTATAGTCGCGATAGATCATCGAGGCCACCGCGTCGACGCGCAGAGCATCGATGCCGAAGCGTTCGATCCAGTACAGCGCATTTCCCACCAGGAAGTTGCTGACTTCGCGGCGTCCGTAGTTGTAGATCAGGGTGTTCCAGTCCTGGTGATACCCCTCGCGCGGATCGCTGTGCTCATACAGCGCGGTGCCATCGAAAGAGGCAAGGGCAAAATCATCCGCCGGGAAGTGGCCAGGCACCCAGTCCAGAATGACGTTTAGCCCGGCGGCGTGCGCGGCGTTGATAAAGTAACGGAAATCATCGCGGGTGCCGAACCGGCGGGTCGGCGCATAGAGGCCGGTGGGTTGATAGCCCCAGCTGCCGTCGAACGGGTGCTCGTTAACCGGCAGCAGCTCGAGATGGGTGAAGCCCATCCATTTTGCGTAGGGCACCAGCTGGTCGGCCAGCTCGCGGTAGCTCAGCCAGAAATTATTGTCGGTATGGCGACGCCATGAGCCAAGATGCACTTCATAGATAGAGACAGGGGCATCGAACTGGTTCGCCGCTTTGCGGTCCGCCGGCTGTTCGACTTTAGGCGGCAGATCGCAGATAAGCGAGGCGCTTTCCGGACGCATTTGCGATTCAAAGGCGTAAGGGTCGGCTTTGACCCGCAGATGGCCGTGGGCGTCAATCAGCTCGAATTTATACAGCTGGCCATTGTGCGCGCCGGGGACGAACAGTTCCCAGATGCCGGACTCTTTGCGGAATCGCATCGGGTGGCGCCGGCCGTCCCAGTAGTTAAACTGCCCCACCACCGAGACGCGACGGGCGTTCGGCGCCCATACCGAGAAACGGGTGCCGGTGACGCCGTCCATGGTGGCGGCGTGCGCGCCCAGCGTTTCGTAAGGGCGCAGGTGGGTCCCTTCCGACAGCAGCCAGACGTCAAGATCCTGCAGCAGCGGACCAAAGCGATAAGGGTCATCAATCAGATTCTGCTGCCCGTGCCAGGTGACGGCCAGCTGATAGCGAAAGGCATTTTTACGCCGCGGCAGAACGCCGCTGAAGAAACCACGCGAGTCGAGGCATTCGAGCTTGCCGACTTTGCGTCCGGTTTTCGGTTCAATAACCCACACATCGGTGGCATCGGGTAATAATGCGCGCACTTCCAGCCCGGCGTCGGTACGGTGCATGCCGAGCACGGAAAAAGGGTCCGCGAAATGACCGGCGATTAGCGCATTAATCACGTCTCTATCGATATGATTAGACATGCTTTCATCCTGTTGTAAGTGTCGCTCATTCCTGTAACTGGCGACTTTTTTTGACCTGAACGGCGCAGCGCTTTCTGCATCCTTCTGCTCCGTCCCACCTTCAGGTAAGGAATTCCTTACTTAAAGCATAGCCAAGGCTGAGTTACCTCCGTGGGGAAAAATCTAACATCCGCGTTTACTCCTTGTATTACGCAAAAAAAAAGGGGGCTCGAAGACCCCCTTTCTGTTCATCCTGCGCTTACGCCAGCTGGCGAAGCATCCGGCGCAGCGGCTCCGCGGCGCCCCACAGCAGCTGGTCGCCAACGGTAAAGGCCGACAGATACTCCGGCCCCATATTCAGTTTACGCAGGCGACCTACCGGGGTGGTCAGGGTGCCAGTCACCGCGGCTGGGGTCAGCTCGCGCATGGTAATGTCGCGATCGTTCGGTACCACTTTGGCCCACGGGTTGTGCGCGGCCAGCAGCTCCTCAACGGTCGGGATAGAGACATCTTTTTTCAGCTTGATGGTGAACGCCTGGCTGTGGCAGCGCAGCGCGCCAACGCGGACGCACAGGCCGTCTACCGGGATAACGGACGAGGTGGCGAGGATCTTGTTGGTCTCCGCCTGGCCTTTCCACTCTTCGCGGCTCTGGCCGTTATCCAGCTGTTTGTCGATCCACGGGATCAGGCTGCCCGCCAGCGGTACGCCGAAGTTATCCACCGGCAGCTCGCCGCTGCGGGTCAGCGACGTCACTTTGCGCTCGATATCCAGAATGGCGGAAGCCGGGTCCGCCAGCTCTGCCGCGACGTGGTTGTGCAGCTGGCCCATCTGGCTCAGCAGTTCGCGCATATGACGCGCGCCGCCACCGGAAGCCGCCTGGTATGTCGCCACGCTGACCCACTCCACCAGATCCTGGGCAAACAGGCCGCCGAGGGACATCAGCATCAGGCTGACGGTGCAGTTGCCGCCGACAAAGGTTTTTACGCCGTTGTTCAGGCCGGCGGTGATCACGTCCTGGTTAACCGGGTCGAGGATAATGATCGCATCGTCCTTCATGCGCAGCGAAGAGGCAGCGTCAATCCAGTAACCCTGCCAGCCGCTTTCGCGCAGCTTCGGGTAAATCTCGTTGGTGTAATCGCCGCCCTGGCACGTGACAATAATGTCCAGTGCCTTCAGCGCGTCCAGATCGAACGCATCCTGGAGCGTGCCACCGGTGCTACCGCCGAAAGACGGCGCTGGCTGTCCCAGCTGGGAGGTAGAG
This sequence comes from Klebsiella sp. C360, assembly GCF_048822415.1. Classification (NCBI taxonomy): domain Bacteria; kingdom Pseudomonadati; phylum Pseudomonadota; class Gammaproteobacteria; order Enterobacterales; family Enterobacteriaceae; genus Klebsiella; species Klebsiella sp. C360. The sequence goes on along the minus strand of NZ_JBMEZZ010000015.1, from coordinate 20,830 downwards.
AAGAACACCGGGCGAATGGCGTCGAAATCGCGCTCTTCAACCATGCGTTGCATGAGAACAGAGCCGACCATTCCGCGCCAGCCGATAAAACCAACATTTTTCATAACGTATTCCTGCGAGGTGTGTGCTGTTTGTGCCTGACCAGTTTCCAACTGGATTATCCCTCACCTTACAAAATGCAGCTAAAGTCGCAAGTGAAATTAATCAATGATTGCTGAACAATCAGAAAAGCAACTTATCCTGCACATTGTCCACCGTCGCTGGTCGTCGTCAAAGCGCAATGATTATCGGGGAAATCACCCAGGGAATGGAACATTTTCCGTCGCGATTTTATTGATCCTGATTATGGATTAAGCGCGAAATCCGCTGATTTTCCCCTTGCCAAAAAGAGGCAACAAACCCAGGTGCAGCAAGGCTTGCCGAAGGATACGAGCATCGTCGTAGCGCTAATAAGGGCGAGGAGCGGGAAGAGAAAAGAGGGAAAAAGCGCGGCTTATCGCCGGGAAGCCAGGGTAAACGGCGTTACCCTGGCTTTTGGCCACCCGCGAGCGGGTGGCGAACAGACTTAGCTCAGCAGCTGGAAGGCGATCATGCCGACAATCGCCCCGGTGGTGCCGAGGATGGTTTCCATCATCGTCCAGGTTTTCAGCGTCTGGGCTTCGGTGGCGCCGGTAAATTTACCGAACAGCCAGAAGCCGGCGTCGTTCACATGGCTCACGACAATCGAGCCGCCGGCGATACAGATAGACAAGGCCGCCATCTGCGCGCCGCTGTAGTTCAGCTGCTCAATCACCGGCATCACCAGGCCGACCGCCGTCAGGCACGCCACGGTGGCGGAGCCCTGGATGATACGCACCGCCGCCGCCAGCACGAAGCAGGTAATGGCGATCGGCAGCCCCATACCGGTCAGCGCTTCACCCAGCGCCGGGCCGACGCCGGAGTCAACCAACACCTGCTTGAAGACGCCGCCTGCCCCGATCACCAGCAGGATAATGCCCGCCGGCTGCAGCGCATGACCGCAGATCTCCATCACCCGGTCTTTCGCCATCCCCTGACGTACCGCCAGGCCGTAGATTGCCACCAGGCAGGCTACCAGGATCGCGGTGAATGGGTGACCGATAAATTCAAACCATTCGTAAGCGGTCGACCCCACCGGCACAAAGCGCGCGGCGATGGTTTTCAGGCCTACCAGCACCAGCGGCAGCAGGATCAGCGACAGGCTGAAGCCGAAGGAGGGCATTTTGCCTTCGCCGAGATGCGGCTCCGTCACGTCGTCAGGAATATGCAGCTCAACGTAGCGGCTGATGAAGTTGCCCCACAGCGGCCCGGCGATAATCATTCCCGGAATGGCCGCGCACAGGCCAATCAGGATCATCCAGCCAAAGTCGGCGTGCATTTGCGACGCCAGCAGCATCGGCGCCGGTCCCGGCAGCAGGAACGCCGCGGCGGCGGCCACCCCGGCAAACAGCGGGATCACCAGCTTCACGAGGTTAGTGCCGGTATGGCGCGCCATCGAGAAGGCGACGCTGATCAGTAGCACGATCGCCACTTCGAAAAACAGCGGCAGCGCGCAGATGAGGCCGGCGAGACCAATCGCATAGTGCGCGCGATTGTGGCCGAAGGATTTGAGCATCTTGACGGCAATCTGATCGACCGCCCCCGTTTCATGCAGGATCTTCCCGAACATCGCGCCCAGCGCGACGACGATCGCCAGGAAGCCCAGCGTACCGCCCATCCCCTTCTCCATCGTCGCCGCGATTTTATCCAGCGGCATGCCGGAGAAGAGACCTGCGCCAATAGAAACCACCATCAAAGCCACGAAGGCGTGCATCCGCGCCTTCATGACTAAAAACAGCAGCAGCAATACCGAGCCGACTGCTGTTAAAACAAGCGTTAAAGTACTCACTAGTGACTGCCTTTGTTGATCACCTCAATGGTGCTGGCCACCACGCCTTCCAGCGGCTGGTCGATATCGACGATAAGCACATCGCTCTCGTCGGCGCCTGGTTCCTGCAGCGTTTCAAACTGCGTCACCAACATTTGGGTTTTGAAGAAGTGCCCTTTACGCGCCTTCAGACGGTTTTCGATCACCTCGAAGTCGCCTTTCAGGTAGATGAAGGAGAGGTTCGGGTTGCCCTTGCGCAGAATGTCGCGATAGCTCTTCTTCAGCGCCGAACAGACGATCAGCGACACCTTATTGGTACGCTGCATGGCAAACGCGGCGTCATTTAGCGCCTGCAGCCACGGGGTACGGTCGTCATCGTTGAGCGGCTCACCGGAGGCCATCTTGGTGATATTGCTGCGCGGATGCAGAAAGTCGCCGTCGAGAAACGCGGCATGCAGCTGATGCGCCACTTCGCTGGCGACAGCGGATTTCCCGCTGCCGGAAACGCCCATCAGAACGTAGACGTGGTGATCATGATTAGTCGTGCTCAAAGCATCCTCCCACCGGACAGGTACGCCGCGCCGGGGCTGACTCATTGAGCGCGAAGGCGGCGTATCGGTTAATTGTTACGGGTAACTGTTATCGGTAACATTGTCATGCCGGACCTGTGGAGAAGCAATATCCATTCGTGCCAGATGTGAATATGTGTGATCTACTTCAAACTTGTCAGTTTAAATTGATCCGCCCGGTGACAATGTGAAACCTAAATCTAACATCTTAGGGGTAATCGCTTCGCCACGAATGCGCGCCAGCAGACGTTCGGCGCCAATGCGCCCCATCCGCTCGCGCGGGGTCAGGACGCTGGCCAGCCGCGGCTCCATCACCTGGCCGATATCGTGGCCGTGGAAACCGGCTATCGCCATGTCGTCCGGGATCTTCAGCCCCAGGCGCTGGCACTCAAAGGCCGCGCCGACCGCGAGGTCATCGTTGGTGCAAAAGATGCCGTCAAGCTGCGGGTATTCGCGGCGCGCCTGGCGCATCAGCTCAATCCCGGATGAATAGGACGAGGACTGCTCCACCATCACGCTGTAGGGCGTCATGCCCGCATCGAGCATCGCCCGCTCGTACCCCTTCTGTTTGATGATAGTACGTTCATCAAGACGCGCGCCGAGATAAGCAACGTGGCGGTGGCCGCGGGCGATAATCGCCGTCGTCATCTGCCGCGCCGCTTCGAAGTTATCGAAACCGACCGCGATATCGAGGCACGGTGACTGGCTGTCCATTAGCTCCACCACCGGAATGCCGGCGACTTCAATCATCTTCAGGGTGCGGGGCGTATGGGTGCGTTCGGTGAGGATCAGGCCGTCAATGTTCCAGGAGAGCATCGATTCGAGGCGTTTCTCTTCCATTTCCGGCTTGTAGCCGTAGTGCGCCAGCATGGTTTGATAGCCGAAGGCGTCAGTGACGCTTTCAATCCCGCGCAGCACTTCCGAGAACACCTGGTTGGTTAACGATGGCAGCAGCACGCCAATGGCGCGGCTGGTGGCGTTGGAGAGAATGTCAGGGGCGCGATTGGGAATATAACCCAGTTCATCGAGGGCAACGGCAATCTTGCCACGCAGCGCTTCGGAGACCTGCTCCGGGTTGCGTAAATAGCGACTGACCGTCATTTTGGTCACGCCGACAAGATCGGCTACATCCTGAAGTACGGGTCTTTTCTTTTTCATCGTCCTGACTGTGATCAACGGGGAACATTTTCTCAGTTTATCACGGACAAAGCGCAACCTTCCCTAACATGAGGGAAGGCTACGCAATTTATTTATACCCATCATACTTCGAGTTGCATGCGCGTTGGCTTTCCTCGCTCACCCCCAGTCACTTACTTAACTAAGCTCCTGGGGATTCTCTGCGTCGCCGCCTTTCTGCAACTCAAATTATTTTGGGTATAGACGACCTCAGATAATGATCAAACCGGCGGCAGATCGAACAGCAGGATTTCGCTATCGCTGTCGGCATGAACCGAAATCGCCTGCTCGTCCCAGATAGCCAGACCATCGCTGGTGGTGGCTTTGGTACCGTTGATGGTCACTTCGCCTTTGACGACCTGGATCCAAACGCGACGTTCCGCGGCAATCTGGTGAACCGACTGCTCATCTTTCAGCAGCGCCCAGCGATACAGCTCCATATCCTGATAGACCTTCAGTGAGCCATCCCGTGCATCCGGCGACAGCACCAGCTGTTTGCCCTGGGCGGCGTCGAAGCGGCGCTGCTCGTAGCGCGGGGTAATGCCGGTTTCTTCCGGAATAATCCAGATCTGGTACAAACGCAGACGATCGGTTTTGCTCGGGTTGTACTCAGAGTGACGCACCCCGGTACCCGCGCTCATGATCTGGAACTCGCCCGCCGGCACCTGCTCTTTGTTGCCCATGCTGTCCTGGTGCTCCACCGCCCCTTCCAGTACATAGGTCAGGATCTCCATATCTTTATGCGGGTGGGTACCGAAGCCCTGACCGGCGTCGATGACGTCGTCGTTAATCACCCGCAGGGCGGAGAAGCCCATAAAGTTCGGGTCGTAGTAGTTGGCGAAAGAGAAAGTATGCCAGGAATCCAGCCAGCCATGGTTAGCGTGGCCACGTTCGTTCGCTTTGCGTAAGTAGATCATGTTGCACCCCCATATGTTTTCGATGGAATCAGTGTGGACCCATTTCGCCGACGATCATAGAGGGTGAAAATTGACTCCTCTGTTCAAAAAATATGAACAAGCGCAGAGGAGCCGCTTGGGCTTATTTCACCAGAGTAATGGTGGCCGGTGAGGGCTGCTCAAAGCCGCGCTGCAGGATCTCCATATTGGTAAGAACGTCAGATTCCTTGACGTAATTTGGCTGGCCGTTGACGAGGGTGTCGTACAGCGCGTCGTAGACCCGGCCATAGTCGCCGCTCTCCAGCGGGACCGCTTCGCGCACCGTCTCCCCCGCCTCGTTGACATACACCAGCTCGCCGACGCTGTCGTCCGCGCCAAAGCCCGGCTCGCCCGGCATGATATTGGCTTTCAGGCTGGTCTCCTGCTGGTCGATACCATATTTCACAAACGAGCCTTTATGGCCGTGGACGATGAATTTCGGGTAGTCGATCTGCACCAGGTGGCTGGTCTTAACGATGGCCTTCAGATCGCCGTAGAACAGCTGGGCCTCAAAGGTATCATCCGGGTTAGCTTTGTTGCGCAGCGAGCGCAGATCGTAAGCGACATGGTCCGGGCGGCCGAACAGCGAAATAATCTGGTCCAGGGTATGCACGCCAAGGCCATAGAACTCGCCGTTTTGCGGGCCGCCGGGGTTGGTCTCCGCCAGCGGGCGGTAGTTGTCAAAATGGCTTTCAATCTCCACCAGTTCGCCAAGTTTGCCGCTCTCAATCACCTTTTTAGTGGTCAGGAAGCAGGAGTCGAAGCGGCGGTTCTGGTAGGGCGTCACCGTCAGGCCTTTGCTGTTCGCCAGCGCAAACAGGGTCTTGGCTTCCTCCAGCGTCGGGGTGAACGGCTTTTCCACCAGCACGTTTTTCCCCGCCTCCAGCGCCTTTTTCGCATAGTCAAAATGGCTGTCGGCATGGGTGCAGACCACCACCAGCCTGACCTGCGGGTCGTTTAATACTTCATCGAGATCGCTGGTGAAATGGATGTGGGAATACTGCGGCGCCTGCTCCTCGGGCTTCGCCCGACGGCGATAGATGTGCGCCACCTGCCAGCGGTCCTGGCGGTGTAACACGTAAGGAAGATGGTAGCGGGTGGTGCTTTTGCCGAAGCCAATAAATGCGCAGTGCAGAGTCATAACGCTGTCCTTAGTTAATGAGCTACCTTCAACCATAGCGCAAGCCGGGACATGACTTCATCCTCTCAGTCCGTTTTCCGTGAAGATTCGTCAAAAAAATAGGTCGCGTACCATCCATACGTAATTATTAATAACTCATTGATTAACAACAGATTAAATCGGCATTTTTCGGTTAAATATCTTGATCTCAATGGCGAAACTGCGGATAAGTGGAGGGCAAACCAGGACGTTGCTGATGACTAACGGAGTAGCCAGCCGCTACGGATGGACAAACAGTATCTCGCCTTAAACGGCGCCCTTTTTTTCTGGCTTCTCGCGCTGATCGCCTGGTCTGTCGATGCGATCGTGCCGGCGCGCCTGGCGGCCGCCTGCGCACTGGTCGCCTTTCTCCTCCATAGCCAACGGAACAAAATTAACGCGATGTTTATTAAGAAAAATAAAACGGAACCTCAGACGTCAGAAGTGGCCACGCCTCCGGCAAACAACCCAGAATCCCAGGCGGTCGCCAGCAAAAAACAAGAAACTACGGTCATCGCCAGCGGGGTGCATTTCGTCGGCAATATTGTCGCCAGCGGCCATGTCTATATTCACGGCCAGCTTACCGGCAACATTGAGGCGAAAGAACATCTGATTAAGGTGATGCGTGAAGGTCAGGTCGAGGGCAACATCAGCTGCCGTGAGCTGATTATTGATGGCAAGGTTCAGGGCCAGTGCCGCGGCGACAGCATCACCATTGAGGAGCACGGCAATCTGGATGGCACCCTCGCCTATCGCTCGCTGGCGATTAAAAAGGGCGGCCAGTTCACCGGCAGCGCCGAGGTGCTGGCCGCGGCGGAAAGCAAAAGTCATCTCATCGGCCTGGTTGCGGAAGACGGCGTGATGTCCGCCAGGCCGCAAAGCGCCTGAGGTTGCAGCAAAAAAAAAGCCAGCACCCGGCTGGCTAAAGTAATACTGGAAGCAATGTGAGCAATGTCGTGCTTTCAGGCTTTCCGCAAGGGTCTTCCTGAATGCAGGACAATAATAATCATTCTCATTCGCACTTGTCTATCTTTTTTTTGCAAAAAACGGCATTGACTCCCCGGCTGCCGTCAGAGATGGTGAAGGAGAATCAACCACCAAACAGAGGATAAGGGAATGAGTGACATCGTGATACGCCATGCCGAACCGCGCGATGCTGAACCTTTACGTATGCTGATGGCGCACCCGGAGGTCTATCATGACACGCTACAGATCCCTTACCCCGCCATGGAAGCCTGGCAGGAGAAGCTACAGCCCAAACCCCATACCTTCCATCTGGTGGCGACGCTGGACGATCGGGTTACCGGGCATCTGTCGCTCCATGTCGAACCGCGCCCTCGTCGCAGCCACGTGGCGACCTTTGGCATGGCGGTTGCCGCCGGCCATCAGGGGCGCGGTATCGGCAGCGCGCTGATGCGCGAGATGATCGACCTGTGCGATAACTGGCTGCGCATTGACCGCATTGAGCTGACGGTGTTCGCCGATAACAAGCCGGCGATTGCGGTGTACAAAAAACACGGATTTGAGATCGAAGGCACAGGCAAGCGTTACGCGCTGCGCAACGGTGAATATGTGGATGCATATTATATGGCGAGAATGAAGTAGCATGTTGCCGGGTGGCGGCTTCGCCTTACCCAACCTACGTTCGTGCAGTGGTTGGCCCGGTAAGCGCAGCAGCGCCACCGGGCAACATATCAATACCCCGCCGTTAAATCATCCGGCGAACGCGGGTCGGAGGCGCCATACAGCATCCCGTCCGGCCCCACCATAATGCTCTGAGTGCTGCCCATCGCCTCTTTCAGCGCCACTTTCTGCCCTTTCGCCTCCAGCAGCTTCAGGGTATCCGGACTAAAGCCTTTCTCCACCCGCAGCTCATCCGGCAACCATTGATGATGGAAGCGCGGGGCGTTGGTGGCTTCTGCGACGTTCATCCCGAAATCGATGGTATTGACCACCATCTGCAGCACAGTGGTGATGATCCGGCTGCCGCCCGGGCTGCCGGTCACCAGCCAGGTTTTGCCGTCTTTCACCACAATGGTCGGCGACATCGACGACAGCGGGCGTTTTTTCGGCTCCACCGCATTGGCGTCGCCGCCCACCAGGCCATAGACGTTAGGTACGCCGGGCTTCGCCGAGAAATCATCCATCTGGTTATTCAGCAGAATGCCGGAGTCCCCCGCCACAATGCCGGTGCCGAAGGTGGTATTCAACGTATAGGTCACCGCCACCGCATTGCCGTCTTTATCGACCACCGAGAAGTGGGTGGTCTGGTTGCTTTCATAGGGCGCCAGCTTGCCCGGGCGGATCTGGCTGGAAGGCTTCGCCTTATTGACGTCGATCTCGGCGGCAATCGCTTTGGCGTAGGCTTTGCTGGTCAGCGCCTGCCACGGCACTTTGACGAAGTCAGGGTCGCCGAGATATTCAGAGCGGTCGGCATAGGCGTGTTTCTCCGCCTCCGCCATCACCTGCATAGCGTCGGCGCTGCCAAAGCCATATTTCTGCAGATCGAAGTTTTCGAGGATATTGAGGATCTGCACGATGTGGATCCCGCCGGAGGAGGGCGGCGGCATAGAGTAGATCTCATACCCGCGATATTCGCCGCTAATCGGCGTGCGCTCCACGGCCTTATAGTTAGCGAGGTCGGCTTTGGTGATAAGCCCGCCGTGCTTTTTCATCTCGTCCGCGATCTGGTCGGCAATAGCGCCTTTATAGAAGGCATCCGGACCGTGCTCGGCAATCAGCTCGAGGCTTTTCCCCAGGTTCTTCTGTACCAGCCGGTCGCCCTTCTTCAGCGGCTCGCCGTTCTTCCAGAAGATCGCTTTACTGTTTTCGTGCTGCGGGATCACTTCGCTGCCGTAGGTCTTCAGATCGTCCGCCAGCGCATCGTTAACAATAAAGCCCTCTTCCGCCAGCTTGATTGCCGGGCGGATCACTTTGTTCAGCGGCATGGTGCCGTATTTTTCCAGGGCAAGAGAGAAGCCCGCCACGCTGCCTGGCGTGCCGGAGGCCAGATGCGAGGTGAGCGATTTTTTACTGTCCGGGTTACCCTGGTCGTCGAGGAACATGTCGCGGGTGGCCTGCTCTGGCGCCATTTCGCGGAAATCGATCGCCGTAGTCTTGCCGTCTTTCGTCCGCAGCATCATAAAACCGCCGCCGCCGATATTCCCCGCCTGCGGATGAGTGACCGCCAGCGCGTAGCCAACCGCCACCGCCGCATCGACGGCGTTGCCGCCCTGGCGCAGAATATCCACCCCGACGCGGGTGGCCAGCGCATCCACCGAGGCCACCATGCCCTGCCGGGCGCGCACCGGGTGGAATACATCCTCCTCTACGCCATAAGAGACCGGCGGCGGCGGCGGTGGACTGGCGGCGACGGTAAAACTACCGCCCGCCAGCAACGCAGCGATGACCACCTGACGCCAGATTGTTGTTTTTATCATTGTCTTACTCCTGATAGGTAGGTTTCATTCCCCGCTTAAGCCTGGTTGATAACTCCTAAAAAATCATTGTTATGGCGGATTCGAGGTACACTTAAGTGATCCCACGCACGGGAGGAGAAAACCATGAAAGCGATGTTATTTCTGGCGGCGCTGATGCCGCTCGGCGTTTTAGCCCAGCCAATCAATATTGATAACAACCCCAACCAGCCGGGTTACGTGGTCCCCAGCCAGCAGCGCATGCAAAATGAGATGAAGGTGCAGCAACAGCAGCAACAGAGCATGCTGAAGCAGAATCTGAACAATCAGACTCGCTCCCAGCAGCAGCATTTGCAAAACCAGCTGCAGACCAATCAGCAGCGCGCGGCGCAGGGCGGGAATCTCAATCCGCCGCAGCAGGTGCTGCCGAACAACAACGGAGGGATGCTGCGGCAGACCAACCCGTAAAGGCCAGCCGCCGCGCAGCGGTTATTAAGGCTGGAAATGGGGCCCGATGACGTCAATGGCATCGGTGCAGATGCAGTCTACGCCCCAGCGCAGCAGCTCGGCGGCGCGCTGGGGTTTGTTAACGGTATACACCAGGATATGCAGGCCGGCCTGTTTCAGGCTTGCCACCCGCCCGGCGTCCAGCAGCTTGTGGTTAAGGTGAATGGAGACGCAGCCCAGCCGGGTGGTCAACTCCCGCCAGTCCTCACGCCACTCATCCAGCAGCAGCCCACGCGGCAGCTCGGGGGCGGCTTCCTGCGCCGCTTCCAGGGCATCGATTTCAAACGACGACAGCAGCGGCGCGGCCATTCCCGCCCACAGCTCCCGCGCCGCCAGGGCCACCACGTTGCCGGTCAGCGGCCCAAGGCCGGTGGTCGGCTTAATTTCGATATTCGCCATCATGCCGTGACGGCGGCAGCGCTCCGCCACCTGGGAGAGCAGTGGCAGCGGCTCGCCCTTAAATTCACGGCTGAACCAGCTACCGGCATCCACCTTCAGCAGATCGTCCCATGGCAGCTCCCCCGCCACGCCCCAGCCGTTGCTGGTGCGTTCGAGATTATCGTCATGCAGCAGAAATATCTGCCCGTCCTTTGACAGCTTGGCGTCAAATTCAATCATCGTGTGCCCGTAGCGAGCGCCGACGTCGATAGCCGCCAGGGTGTTCTCCGGCGCCAGTTTACCGCCGCCGCGATGGGCGACGATACGGGGATAAGGCCAGTTACTCATGCGCGTTGTCCTGTTTCACCATCAAAGAGGTGCAGATGTTCCAAAGGCAGATGCAGCCATAGCGTGCTGCCTGCCGCCGGGCGCTGCTGGTGCGGCAGTCTGACCACCAGCTTCTGTTCGCCCCAGCGCCCGTGGGCAAGGTTATCGGCGCCTAAAATTTCCAGGGAGTCCATCAGCAGCGGAATGCCGCCTTGCGCCTGCGAGCTTAAGATAAAATGCTCCGGGCGGATACCGAGGGTCATTTTACGCCCGGCGTGGCGCCGGTGCTCATGATTCGTCGGCAGCTGGATGCCGCCCGCCAGCTCAAAGCGACCGCCGTCATCGCTGATGCGCCCTTCCAGCAGGTTCATGGCCGGGCTGCCGATAAAGCTCGCCACAAAGCGGCTGGCCGGCTTCTCATACACTTCCACCGGGGTGCCGATCTGCTCGGCAACGCCTTTATTCATCACCATCACCCGCTGGGCGAGGGTCATCGCCTCCACCTGGTCATGGGTAACGTACAGCGAGGTGGTTTTCAGGCGGCGATGCAGCTGTTGCAGCTCAAGACGCATCTGCACGCGCAGCTTGGCGTCGAGGTTTGACAACGGTTCGTCGAAGAGGAATACCGCCGGGTCACGCACGATGGCGCGGCCCATCGCCACGCGCTGGCGCTGGCCGCCGGAGAGCTCGCGCGGGCGGCGCTTGAGCAGGCCGTCCAGCTCAAGAATACGCGCCGCCTCCTGCACCCGCTCGGCGATCAATCCCTTACCCATGCCGCGGATCTTCAGCCCCCACGCCATGTTCTCTTCCACGCTCATATGCGGATAAAGGGCATAGTTCTGGAACACCATGGCGATGCCGCGATCCTTCGGCTCCATCTCGGTGACCCGCTTGCGGTCGATCCAGATATCGCCGCTGGTCACCCGCTCCAGTCCGGCGACCATCCGCAGCAGCGTTGATTTCCCGCAGCCCGACGGGCCGACCATGACGATAAATTCCCCGTCCGCCACGTCCAGCGTCAGCGGTTGAATCACCTGGGTTTTGCCATCCCAGCTTTTGCTTACTGCCTGTAGTTTTAAACCAGCCATTTTATTTCTCACTATCGACCAGGCCACGCACAAATGCGCGCTGCATGGCTAAAACGATGACAACCGGCGGGATCAGGGTCAGCAGCATCGCCGCCATCACCTGATTCCACTGGGTAGTACCTTCGCCGGTGGCGATCATGCCTTTGATGCCGGCGACGGCGGTGCCAAGATTCACATCCTGAATAATCAGCAACGGCCACAGATACTGATTCCAGCCGTAGATAAAAGTGATGACGAACAGCGCCGCGAGGTTGGTTTTCGACAGCGGCAGCACGATGTCGCGAAAGAAGCGCATCGGCGAAGCGCCATCGATACGCGCCGCTTCAATCAGCTCGTCCGGCAGGGTCATAAAGAACTGGCGGAACAGGAAGGTGGCGGTGGCCGAGGCCATTAGCGGCAGCGTAAGCCCGGCGTAGCTGTCGAGCATGTTGAGATTGGCGATCACTTCCACCGTCGGGAAAATACGCACCTCAACCGGCAGCATTAGCGTGATAAAAATCATCCAGAAGAACAGGTTACGCAGCGGAAAGCGGAACCAGACGATGGCGAACGCCGACAGCATCGACACGACGATTTTGCCCACCGTAATGGCGAACGCCATGATGAAGCTGTTGAGCATCATCAGCCAGAACGGCGCGCTGTTGACGCCAACGCCGTTCACCCAGATGGTCTTCATGTTCTCCAGCAGATGTCCGCCGGGGATCAGCGTCATCGGCGTTTCGAACACCGATTGGTTATCCAGCGTCGCCGCCACGAAGGCGACGTACAGCGGGAATAAAATGACGGCGATGCCCAGAATCAGCATGGTGTGGCTGAAAATCGTCAGCCCGCGACGGTTCTCAATCATTGGTAACGCACCTTACTTTCAACGTAACGGAACTGCACCACCGTCAGGATAATGACGAGGAACATCAGCACCACCGACTGCGCGGCGGAAGCGGAAAGATCGAGCCCGGCGAAACCTTCGCGATAGATTTTGTAAATCAGGGTGGTGGTCGCCTGCACCGGGCCGCCGGCGGTGGCGGCATCGATCACCGGGAAGGTGTCGAAGAAGGCGTAAACCAGGTTGACCACCAGCAGGAAGAAACTCACCGGCGCAATCAGCGGCAGCGCCAGCCTGAAGAAGCGGCGGATTGGCCCGGCGCCGTCGATAGCGGCAGCCTCAACCAGCGAACGCGGGATCGACTGCAGCGCGGCGAAGAAAAACAGGAAGTTGTAACTTATCTGCTTCCATACCGAGGCGAAGACCACCAGGAACATCGCCTGGCCGCTGTTCTGCGCGTGGTTCCAGTCGTAGCCCAGCTCGCCGAGGAAATGGGTGATCAGCCCGCGCCCGGGGTTAAAGAGGAAGATCCACAGCACCGCCGCCACCGCGGGGGCCACGGCATACGGCAGCAGCATCAGGGTCTGATAGAAGCGGCTGCCGCGCACCACGTAGTCGACCAGCGCAGCGAAAAAGAGCGAAATAAGCAGGCCGCTGACGGTCACCAGGGCGCTGAATTTGATAGTGGTCCAGAACGAGTCCAGATAGTACGGGTCATGGAACAGCGCTACGAAGTTATCCAGGCCGACAAACTGGCTGGACAGGCCAAACGGATCGACGCTCTGCAGCGAATACCACAGCGCTTCGCCCGCGGGCCAGATAAAGAAAATCAGCGTGATAATCAGCTGCGGCGCGACCAGGACATAGGGCAGCCAGCGCGAGCGGAATACCGGACGGGATGATGACATTGAGATTGGGTTCCTGAACAATGCCGGGTGGCGGCTACGCCCTACCCGGCCTACATAAGGCACATCGTAGGCCCGGTAAGCGCAGCGCCACCGGGCAAGTTACAGATTACGATTTGGTCGCTTGTTCGAAGCGGCGCAGCAGCTGATTCCCACGCTGAACGGCGGAATCCAGCGCCTGTTGCGGGGTTTTCTTGCCGGTCCACACGCTCTCCAGCTCTTCATCGACGATGGTGCGGATTTGCGGCATGTTGCCCAGACGCAGGCCTTTGGTGAACGGCAACGGCGGCTTGTTCAGCATCTGGCGCGCGGCGATATCGGCGCCCGGGTTCTTATCATAGAAGCCCTGCTGGCGGGTCAGATCGTAGGCCGCGGTGGTGATCGGCAGATAGCCGGTTTTCTGGTGCCATTCGGCGGCATTTTCCGGTTTGGTCAGGAAGTCGAGGAACTTCGCCACGCCGGTGTAGGTCTCTTTGTCTTTACCCTGCATCACCCACAGGCTGGCCCCGCCGATGATGGCGTTCTGCGGCGCGCCTTTCACGTCGGCATCGTAGGGCATCATGCCGACGCCGTAGTTAAATTTGGCGTACTGGCGGATATCGGCCAGCGAGCCGGACGAGGCAGTGGTAATGGCGCAGTCGCCGTTATAGAACTTTTCGGTGGACTCGTCTTTACGCCCGAAGTAGCTGAAATCGCCCTTCTTGTTCATCTCTTCGAGCAGCGCGATATGCTTCACCTGCTCCGGCTTGTTGAACTCAAGAACCGCGTCGGTGCCGTCAAAGCCATTGTTTTTCGTCGCCACCGGCAGGCCGTGCCAGGCGCTGAAGTTCTCAATCTGGATCCAGCCCTGCCAGCCGCTGGCGTAGCCGCACTTCATTCCGGCGGCTTTCAGCTTCGCGGTGTAGGCCGCCAGATCCTGCCAGGTCTTCGGCGGCTGCTCCGGATCTAAGCCGGCTTTTTTGAAGGCGTCTTTGTTGTAGTACAGCACCGGCGTGGAGCTGTTAAACGGCTGGGAGAGCAGATGGCCGGTTTTCGAATCGGTGTAATACCCGGCGACCGTCGGCACAAACTGCGATTCATCAAACGTGATGCCCGCCTCGCTGAACACCTGGTAGACCGGCTTAATGGCTTTTGACGCCATCATGGTGGCGGTACCCACTTCATACACCTGCAGGATCGCCGGCGCATTGCCGGTACGGAAGGCGGCGATACCGGCGCTCAGGCTCTGTTCATAGTTGCCCTTGTATACCGGAACGATTTTATAATCAGGATTGGCCGCGTTAAAGCGTTGCGCCAGAGAATCCACTTCTTTACCCAGTTCGCCTTCCATTGAGTGCCAGAACGGGATGGTGGTAACCGCCAGGGCCTGACCGGCAAAAGCCAGGCTCAGCGCCAGTCCTAAAGCTGTATGTCGTAACGATATCATCGGTTATCTCTCTTGTTGTGCCGGATGCGCGATTTCACGCGTTTTATGCTCGCGGGGTAACATGACATGTTCGAATTACAGAAAAATAACTTTTTTATTACAAAAAAAAGATAGTAACGGGTCAGAGAGATGACAAGCCGATGAAAGGACGGGGGAAGTAAAGTGGGAGCTGAGACACGGATAATAGTTGTGCGATCGGCTCCCGGGGTCGGCGCAAGCGCCTCGCCCGGGCTACTATCCGGCGAAGTGAATGACGCCGGGTTGCGATGAATTAACCGCCGAGATAGGCGCTGCGCACCGCCTCGTTGGCCAGCAGCGCGTCGCCGGTATCCTCCAGCACCACGTGGCCGTTCTCCAGCACGTAGCCGCGATCGGCCAGCTTCAGCGCCTGGTTGGCGTTCTGCTCAACCAGGAAGATAGTCATCCCCTGCTCGCGCAGCTGCTCGATGGTATCGAAGATCTGCTGAATGATGATCGGCGCCAGCCCCAGCGACGGTTCATCCAGCAGCAGCAGACGCGGCTGGCTCATCAGGGCGCGGCCGATGGCCAGCATCTGCTGTTCGCCGCCGGACATGGTGCCGGCGCGCTGGATACGGCGCTCGTGCAGACGCGGAAACAGCTCATACACCCATTTGATGCGGGTCTGGAACTGATCGCGGTCGGCAAAAAAACCGCCCATCGCCAGGTTCTCTTCCACCGTCATTCGCGAAAAGACGCGCCGCCCTTCCGGGACGATCGCCACCGCCTCGCGCATGATCTTCGCCGTCTGCCAGTCGGTAATATCCTTACCGTCAAAGACAATACGCCCGCTGGAGGCGCGCGGATCGCCGCACAGCGTGCCGAGCAGGGTGGTTTTCCCCGCGCCGTTGGCGCCGATAAGCGTGACGATCTCGCCCTGTTTGATATGCAGGCTGACGTTGTGCAGCGCCTGAATCTTGCCGTAGTGGGCGCTGACGTTGTCAAAAGTTAACATCGCGTTTTCCATCTTATGCCTCACCAAGGTATGCGCGGATCACGTCCGGGTTATTACGAATCTCTTCCGGCGTCCCGTTGGCCAGCGGTGTCCCCTGGTTCACGACGTAGATGCGATCGGAAATGCCCATCACCAGCTTCATATCGTGTTCGATAAGCAGGATGGTGGTGTTGTGATGGTTACGCAGCTCGGCGATAAGCTCGTCCAGCTCTTTGGTCTCTTTCGGGTTCAGCCCCGCCGCCGGTTCATCGAGCATCAGAATTTCCGGCTGGGTGACCATGCAGCGGGCAATCTCCAGCCGGCGCTGGTCGCCATAGGCCAGGTTGCTGGCCTGCCGGTTAGCGTGCTCCAGCAGGCCGATACGCTCAAGCCAGGTGGCCGCGCGGTCCAGCGCTTCGCTCTGCGCCCGACGGAAGGCCGGCGTTTTCAGCAGGCCGGAGAAGAGCCCGGTTTTCAGCTGCTGATGTTGCGCCACCAGCAGGTTTTCAATGACCGTCATTTCGCGGAACAGGCGCACGTGCTGGAAGGTCCGCACCACGCCCATCCGGGCAATCTGCTGGCCCGGCAGCCCTTCCAGATGCTGGTCGCGCAGCAGAATGGTGCCGCCGGTGGGCTTGTAAAAACCGGTCAGGCAGTTAAAGACGGTGGTCTTCCCGGCGCCGTTGGGGCCGATCAGCGAGACGATCTCGCGCTCTTTGAGCTCCAGCGACACATTGTTAACGGCCAGCAGACCGCCGAAACGCATCATCAGGCCGCTGACGGATAATAATGGCTGACTCATGCCTGCTCTCCTTTCGCCTGACCGTTTTTCAGCTTCAACTGCACGCGCGTCATTGGCAGAAGCCCCTGCGGACGCCAGATCATCATCAGCACCATCAGGCCGCCGAGCATTAACATGCTGTATTCGTTAAAGTCACGCATCAGCTCACGCGACACCACCAGCAGAATAGCCGCCAGGATCACCGCAAACTGCGAGCCCATCCCGCCCAGCACGACGATCGCCAGTACAAAGGCGGACTCGGCGAAGGTAAAGGATTCCGGGCTGACGAAGCCCTGGCGCGCGGCGAACAGCGTCCCGGCGAAGCCGGCAAACGCGGCGCTGATGGTAAAGGCGGTCAGCTTGATGCGCGTCGGGCTCAGGCCCAGCGAACGACAGGCGATCTCATCTTCACGCAGCGCTTCCCACGCCCGCCCCAGCGGCATCCGCAGCAGGCGGTTGATAACGAACAGGCTCAGCACCACCAGCAGCAGCGCCACCAGATAGAGGAAAATGACCCGGTCGGAGGGATCGTATTTGACGCCGAAGAAGTTGCTGAAGGTATCCCAGCCGCCTTCGCGGGCGCTGCGGCTGAATTCGAGGCCAAAGAAGGTCGGTTTCGGGATCTGGCTGATGCCGTTTGGCCCGCCGGTGATTTCGGTATTGTTGAGCAGCAGAATACGCACGATCTCGCCGAAGCCTAAGGTCACGATCGCCAGGTAGTCGCCGCGCAGACGCAGCACCGGGAAGCCAAGCAGGAAGCCAGCCGCCGCGGAGACCAGGCCGGCCAGCGGCAGACAGGTCCAGAAGCCGAGACCGTAATAGTGGTTCAGCAGCGCGAAGGTATACGCGCCGATGGCGTAGAACCCGCCGTAGCCCAGGACCAGCAGGCCGGAAAGGCCGACCACCACGTTCAGCCCAAGGCCGAGAATGATATAGATCATCGTCAGGGTGGCGATATCCACCGTACCGCGCGACACCATAAACGGCCAGGCCACGGCAATCACCAGCAGGGCTATCAGGAACAACTTCTGCTTCACCGTCGAGCCCTCAATCGCCGGCATAATAAACTTCGGCCCGGAGACGTTCTTAACCGCTTTCTGGAACAGCGGCCGCAGCAGCTGGAAGAAAAAGACCACCGCGGTGCCGATGAAGATCCACTGCCAGCGAATATCGGCGGCGGTATCCACCACCAGTTTGGTGCCGTTCAGCTCCAGCTGCACGCCCATAAAGACGCCCGCCAGAATGAAGAACATCGCAGCAGAGAGCAGCGCCATTGCAATTTGCATCGGTTTCATACTTTTTCCACCTCCGGGCGGCCCAGAATGCCGGTCGGCATCACTAACAGCACCAGAATCAGCAGCGCAAAGGAAACCACATCCTTATATTCGGTGCTGAGATAGGCAGAAGAGAGCGCCTCGGCAATACCCAGGATCAGGCCGCCGATCATCGCGCCGGGGATACTGCCGATACCGCCGAGCACGGCGGCGGTGAAGGCCTTCATCCCGGCCATAAAGCCGATGTAGGGGTTAATCACGCCGTAGAACTGACCCAGCAGCACGCCCGCCACCGCCGCCATCGCTGCGCCGATGACAAAGGTCAGGGCAATGACGCGATCGGTGTTAATGCCGAGCAGGCTCGCCATTTTCAGGTCTTCGGCACAGGCGCGGCAGGCGCGCCCCATCCGCGAGTAGCGAATGAACAGCGTCAGGGCCAGCATGGCGATAAAGGTCACCACCCAGATCACCAGCTGCATGGTGGTGATCGTCGCGGAGAAGCTGTCGCTGTGGCCGACGACCCACTGGCCATTAAACAGGCTCGGCAGCGCCACGTCGCGGGAGCCCTGGGTCAGGCTGACGTAGTTCTGCAGGAAGATAGACATCCCGATAGCGGAGATCAGCGCAATCAGACGCTTGGAATTACGCACCGGCCGATAGGCCACGCGCTCAATGCTCCAGCCGTAGGCGCTGGCAATCACAATGGCGCCCACGAAGCCGGCGGCGACCAGCAGCCAGCTGGTGTCGATACCCATCATCATCAGCGCGGCGATGATCATGAAGGAGACATAGCTGCCAATCATGTAGACCTCGCCATGGGCGAAGTTGATCATGCCGATAATGCCGTACACCATCGTATAGCCGATGGCGATCAGCGCGTAGGTACTGCCCAGCGTGACGCCGTTAAACATCTGCTGCAGAAAATAGAGAAACTGCTCGGACATAAGGTAACCTTTTTCAAACCGCCCGCGGCTCGCGGGCGGAGGGATAACTCATCTTCAGCGCTTATTTCGCCGCGCTCGAAGAGCCGTCGGCGTGCCACTGGAAGACACCAAACTCAAATCCCTTCAGATCGCCTTTTTCATCCCAGGTCAGCGGCCCAATCACGGTTTTCGCCCCGTGCGCTTTCAAATCTTTGATTAAATCCAGCGGCTGCTGGCTGCCGGTTCTGTCCATTGCCTGCGCCAGCGACTGAACCGCGGCGTAAGTGATCCAGACATACGGCCCGCTCGGATCTTTCTTCTCCGCTTTCAGCGCGTTGACGATGGCGCTGTTGGCAGGGTCCTGATCGTAGCGTTTTGGCATCGTCACCAGCATCCCTTCCGCCGCGGCGCCCGCGATATTGGACAGCGAGGCGTTGCCGACCCCTTCCGGCCCCATAAACACGGTTTTCAGCCCCACGGAGCGCGCCTGGCGCAGCATTTGGCCCATTTCCGGGTAGTAACCGCCGTAGTAGACGAAGTCGATGTTCTCTTTCTTCAGGCGCGCCAGCAGCGCGGAGAAATCTTTCTCGCCCGCGGTGATGCCGTCAAAGAAGACGATGTTGGCCCCGGCTTTTTTCAGGTTGTCCTGCACCGAACGCGCCAGCCCTTCGCCGTACTGCTGCTTGTCATGAATGATGGCGATACGCTGCGGTTTGACTTTCTCGACGATATATTTCGCCGCGGTCGGCCCCTGCGAGGAGTCGAGGCCGGCGGTACGCATGATGTACTGATAGCCGCGCTGGGTCAGCTCCGGGTTGGTCGCTCCCGGGGAGATCATCAGGATGCCTTCATCCTCATAGATATCGGAAGCCGGCTGGGTGGAAGAGGAGCACAGGTGGCCGATAACGTACTGAATACCGTCGTTGACGATTTTGTTGGCCACCGCGACCGCTTGCTTCGGATCGCAGGCGTCGTCATATTCGACGGCCACCAGCTTGTCGCCCTTAATACCGCCGCTGGCGTTGATGTCTTTAATCGCCTGACGCGCGCCGTTGAACTCCATGTCGCCCCACTGGGCCACCGGACCCGACATCGCGCCGACCACGGCGACCTTAATATCCTTGGCCATCGCCGCGTGCGACATCGCTAATGCGACAATGCCCGCGACGATGGTTTTCGCGTTCCTTTTCATGCTGCAGAACCCCGTTCGTGATGTGGTGTAAATGTTTTGTATTTTTATGGTTAAAAAGCATTCTGTGCTTTTATTAAACAACGCCATTTTTACCATTGAGTTTAATGGTTTAGCGCAGCTTTTCACTAAAAAACAGATTAAAATCTCTATTTTTCAGTCGATTAAGCAAAGATAATATTCTGTATTTTGCTGAAGATAAACAAAAAAAAGTCCATGCGGCAGCATAAAATAACGATACATAAGGCGGAATAAAACGCTGCACATTAGGTTAAAATCCTGCTTATTTTTCGATCCATGACGGATTGCGCTACCCCAACAACGCCAGGAAAACGAATCCCCTGATGTATGCGCAAAAAACAGCGCTCCGCCAGACAGCAATTTTGGGTACACTGGCGCCTCTGTTTTGCACTGGACTTGCCGCCCATGAAACTGACTATTATCCGTTTACAGCACTTCAGCGATCAGGATCGCATTGATCTGGGGAAAATCTGGCCGTCGCAGGATCTGTCGACGCTGACCCTGGATGAAAACCATCGTCTCTATGCCGCCCGCTTTAACGAGCGCCTGTTGGGCGCTGTGCGCGTTACCCTGCGCGGCGTCGAAGGTGAGCTCAGCGATCTGTGCGTGCGTGAAGTGACCCGCCGCCGCGGCGTCGGGCAATATTTAGTGGAAGAGACATTGCGTGATAACCCGGCGATCAATAGCTGGCGCGTCGCCGACCGCGGGGTGGAAGACCGCGGCGTGATGGCGGCCTTTATGCAGGCGCTCGGCTTTAGCGCCCAGCAGACCGGTTGGGAAAAGCATTAAGCCGTAGCCCCAATAAGCGGAGCATGGCCAAGGAAGAACCCGGCGGCGCTTCGCTTAGCCGGGCTACCTGGCAACTATAGCCCTGGTAAGCGCAGCGCGAGCGGGCGCAGACAACGCATTTGCAGCGTGAAAGGCGCCCCGCCCATTTAACCCAGCATTTCGCGTTGCAAAAAGGCGTCAAGACCCGAAATCCCCGGGAACTTACATCAGTAAGTGACCGGGGTTGAGGGGGGCAGACAACGCATTAGCAGCGTGAAAGGCGCCCCACCCATTTAACCCAGCATTTCGCGTTGCAAAAAGGCGTCAA